>JALHMT010000007.1 GCA_022843905.1 Rubrivivax sp. | reverse complement strand
CGCAATTGCGAGGCCTCGTCCAGGATGCGCAGCACGTCGTCCATGCCCAGCGTCTCTTCTTCCACCACCGAGGCCACCATGACACGCGCCGACGCGCTGCCGATGGCCCCGGCCAGCTGTGTCTCGACGAACTGCACCAGCTGCGCGTCGGGCTCGATGGCGTCCACGCGCGCCACGCCCTGCTGGCGCGCATAGCCTTCGAAGAGACGCGTGGCACGCTCGGCGCCAAGGAAGCGGCGCGCCAGCGCCAGCAGGTCGGCCACCTTGGCGCGGCCACGCCAGAACACCGGCCGCTCGCGCTGCGTGCGGTCGAACACGTCGACGAAGAGCAGCGCCTGGCTGGCCTCGCGGGCCGAAGGCGTGCGCACCAGCGAGACGCCCACGTAGAGGCCGACGTTGACGGTCAGGCTCCAGAACATCGAGTGCGTCAGGTTGTCCAGTCCGGTGATGCCCAGCAGCTGCTCCGGGCGCAGCAGGTCCAGTCCCCAGGGGCCGAGTGCCACGAAGTCGGTCTGCCACCAGCCCGACTTGGCGATGGACGGCAGCATCAGCGTGTAGCTCCACAGGCCGAAGCCACCCAGCAGGCCGGCCAGCGCACCTTCGCGCGTGCCGCCGCGCCAGTACATGCCGCCCAGCACCGCCGGCGCGAACTGCGCCACCGCGGCGAAGCTGATGAGGCCGATGCTGACCAGGGCATAGGCCTCGCCCGCCAGGTGGAAGTACAGGTAGCCCAGCACCAGCACGCCGACGATGGCGGCGCGCCGGATCCCCAGCAGCAGGCCGGTGAGGTCGCCGCGCTGCGAGAAGCGGCGCAGGCGCAGCAGCAGCGGCATGACGAGGTCGTTGCAGACCATGGCCGACACGGCGATCGCCTCGACGATGACCATGCCGGTGGCCGCCGACAGCCCGCCGACGAAAGCCGCCAGCGCCAGCCACTCGTACCCGGCGGCCAGCGGCAGCGACAGCACGAACGTGTCGGCGTTGACGGTGCCGGGGCCGAAGTACAGCAGGCCGCCCAGCGCGATCGGCAACACGAAGACGTTGATGGCCAGCAGGTAGGCCGGGAAGACCCAGGCGGCCCGTTTGAGGTGGCGTTCGTCGACGTTCTCGACCACCATCACCTGGAACTGCCGCGGCAGGAAGAGCACCGACAGCATGCTCAGCAGCGTCAGCGCGAACCATTGTTCGTATTCGAAGGGCTTGCCCGGTGGCGCCAGCGCCAGCAACGCCTTCAGCTCGGGCACGGCCATCGCGCGCTCGAAGAGGTCGCCGGCCCCGCCGAACAGGCCCCAGGTGACGAACACGCCCACGGCGATGAAGGCCACCAGCTTGACCACCGACTCGAAGGCGATGGCCGCCACCATGCCCTCGTGGCGTTCGGTGCCGTCGAGGTGGCGCGTGCCGAAGACCATCGTGAAGCCGGCCAGCGCCAGTGCGACGTACAACGTGCCGTCCTGCCACCAGGGGGCGTTCGCCGCGGTGGCCAGCACGCCCACCGGCGAGGTGAGCACGGCGTAGCCGCTGGCGATGGCCTTCAGCTGAAGGGCGATGTAGGGCACGATGCCCACCACCGTGATCAGCGTCACCAGACCGGCGAGCAGCGGGCTCTTGCCGTAGCGGCTGGCCACGAAGTCGGCGATGGAGGTGATGCGGTAGGTGCGCGAGATGCGGATCATCTTGCGCAGCACCATCCAGGCCAGCACCATGGCCAGCATCGGCCCCAGGTAGATCGGCAGGAACCAGACGCCACCCGAAGCGGCGCGGCCGACGCTGCCGAAGTAGGTCCAGGCGGTGCAGTACACCGCCATCGACAGCGCATAGACCCAGGCGTTGCCGATCACCGAGCGGCCCTGCTGCGCACGCTGGTCGCCCCACCAGGCCACCACGAAGAGCAGCATCAGGTAGGCGAACGAGGCGCCGAGGACGAGGGTGGGGGTCAGCATGCGAGAGCGGAAGCCTGTCGCCGCCGACCCTCAGTCGGGTGCGCGCTCCATCAACCAGGCCAGGGCCGCGATGAGCAGTGCCCACACGATGAACAGCGCCGCCGGGAACAGCGGCACCCCGGCCAGCGTCGCGTCGCGGTCCCACAGCGCCAGCAGCGGGAAGTTGAACAGCAGCAGCGCCAGGGCGAACAGGCCCACCAGGCGCTGATGCAGAAGGCGCTGGTGCAGCAGGCCGCTGCGCATGGCGGTGTCCTCAGGCCTTCTTGCGGCTGCCGAAACCGTGGGCGTGCCGGCTCAGCGCGAAGTCGAGCATGAACTTGCTCCAGATCGTGCTGCCGGCGATGGCCGTCCAGTTCTCGTAGGCGATGCCGCTGAACAGCACCAGCCCGATCACCACCACCATGATGGTGCCGGCCAGGCCGTTGATGAGCATGGTGTAGTGCGCCCAGCGCTCGGGCTCGGGCGGGTGTTCGCCCCGCTTGAGCGCGACTTCCGAGAAGTCGCGCCGCACGACGATGCGCCAGGCCCGGCGCAGCCAGAAGAACGCCATCGGGAACAAGGCCAGGAACAGGATCCAGGTCAGGGCAACGCTGACGTCGAAGGCCATGGGCGACTCCGGGAGTGAATCAACGGTTTCAAGACAAAGGGGTCCCGCCGGCAGACCGACGGGACCCCGATTCTGCTGCCAGGCGCGGAACCCCTGGCAGGCGTGCACCGCCTTCCGGCGGTGCACGTCCGGCCTCAGCACTCGCGTGTGAAATCACGCTCGCGCCTTCGGCAGGCGTACACCGCCTTCCGGCGGTGCACGTCCGGCCTCAGTGAGCGCCGTCGACGGCCTTGGAACCGCGCGGGATGCGCACGGCTTCGACCATCGCCTGGATGTGGGCAGGAGCAGCACGCGTCATCTTGAACACCGC
The DNA here is from genome assembly GCA_022843905.1 of Rubrivivax sp. Classification (GTDB taxonomy): domain Bacteria; phylum Pseudomonadota; class Gammaproteobacteria; order Burkholderiales; family Burkholderiaceae_C; genus Rubrivivax. Next base: position 226,854 of record JALHMT010000007.1, on the reverse strand, counting down.
GTAGGCGACGATGAAGTTGACCAGCGCGCCGACTGCACCGAAGGCTTCTGGCGTGATGCCGAAGAAGCTGTTGGCGCCGCCGATCAGGTGCAGGAAGTCGGTGTCCTTCACGAAGAAGATGCCCTTGTGCGCGAACACGTAGAACAGCGTGACGGCCAGACCCGCCAGCATGCCGGCGATGGCGCCTTCCTTGTTCATCGTCTTGCTGAAGATGCCCATCATGATGGCCGGGAACAGCGAGCTGGCCGCGATGCCGAAGGCCAGAGCCACGGTACCGGCCGCGAACCCCGGCGGGTTCAGGCCCAGCCAACCGGAGATCACGATGGCCACGGCCATGGCGATCTTGCCGGCGAGCAGCTCGTTCTTCTCGCTGATGTCGGGCATGAAGGTGTTCTTGATCAGGTCGTGCGAGACCGCCGCCGAGATCGCCATCAGCAGGCCCGCCGCGGTCGACAGCGCCGCCGCCAGACCACCCGCGGCGACCAGCGCGATCACCCAGTTGGGCAGCAGCGCGATCTCGGGGTTGGCCAGCACGATGATGTCGGCGTTGACGGTCAGCTCGTTGCCCTTCCAGCCCGCGGCGTCGGCCTTGGCCTTGGCTTCGGGGTTCTTCGTGGCCGAGTTGTAGTACTGGATGCGGCCGTCGCCGTTCTTGTCCTCGAACTTCAGCAGGCCGGTCTTTTCCCAGCGCTTCATCCAGTCGGGACGCTCTTCGGCCTTGATGCTGGCCTCGGGGGCGTACAGGTCGCCGCCCTTCATGACGGCGGTGTTCACCGTGCCATGCAGGTTCAGCTTGGCCATCGCACCGACAGCCGGGGCCGTGGTGTAGAGGATGGCGATGAACACCAGCGCCCAGCCGGCCGACGAGCGTGCGTCCTTCACCGAAGGCACGGTGAAGAATCGCATGATGACGTGCGGCAGACCGGCGGTGCCGATCATCAGGCTCAGCGTGTAGACGAACATGTTCAGCGTGCTGCCGGCCGTGGTCGTCGTGTACTGGCCGAAGCCGAGGTCGGTGACGACCTGGTCGAGCTTGCTCAGCAGCGACACGTCGGTGCCGGCCATGTCCGCACCCAGGCCCAGCTGCGGCAGCGGGATGCCGGTGAGCTGCAGCGAGATGAAGACCGCCGGCACCGTGTAGGCCAGGATCAGCACCACGTACTGCGCCACCTGCGTGTAGGTGATGCCCTTCATGCCGCCGAACACCGCGTACAGGAACACGATGCCCATGCCGACGTAGATGCCGACCTCGCTGCTCACGCCCAGGAAGCGCGAGAAGGCCACGCCCACACCCGTCATCTGTCCGATGATGTAGGTGATGGAGGCGGTCAGCAGGCAGATCACGGCCACGGTGGACGCGCCCTTGCTGTAGAAGCGGTCACCGATGAACTGCGGCACCGTGAACTTGCCGAACTTGCGCAGGTACGGGGCCAGCAGCATGGCCAGCAGCACGTAGCCGCCGGTCCAGCCCATCAGGAACAGGCCGCCGCCGTAGCCCATGTTGGCGATCAGGCCGGCCATCGAGATGAACGACGCGGCGCTCATCCAGTCGGCCGCGGTGGCCATGCCGTTGGTGATCGGGTGCACGCTGCCGCCGGCGGCGTAGAACTCGCTCGTCGAGCCGGCACGGGCCCAGATTGCGATGCCGATGTAGAGCGCGAAGCTCAGGCCGACACCGATGTAGATGGTGGTTTGGAGATCCATGGTCAGCTCACTTCTCTTCGACGTCGAACTGACGGTCGATGTCGCCCATCTTCTTGGCGTAATAGAAGATCAGCACGATGAAGATGTAGATCGAGCCCTGATGTGCGAACCAGAAGCCGAGCGGGTAGCCGCCGAGCTTGATGTTGTTCAGCACGTCGACGAACAGGATGCCGGCGCCGAACGAGCATACGAACCAGATGATCAATATCCTGGTCAGCAGGCTCAGCGTGGCTTTCCAGTAGCCTTGCGAGTCGTGATTCATAAAGGTGTCTCCTCTCGGATGAACGAGCGATGTGCGCGTACCAGCGTGAATCCCTCACGCATGCCCCGACTATGGGTGGGTGCTCTGACCACGCTCTGACGGGGCGCCAACGAAGGCTGACACCAAACTGTGTCCACCCTTACGGTCTACGCGTTAACCCGAGGCTCCGCTTTCACCATGCAGGTTTCGGCGCCCACCAGACCGGTAGGCGCGGGTAATCCCTTGGGTTGAAGACCAGGCGCGGCCTGGCAGCGTCGGGAGCAGTCGGCAGAACGGACCTCGGCGCGGGCCGGGGGAACTGCGGACCTCGCCGGCCCGCGCCGGCCGTGTTCAACGACGGTCGGCGGACCTCTCAGCGCCGCTTCACGCCTTCGCGCGGTGCGCCTTCCAGGCCCCAGGCCGGGCCGTCGAACCAGGGGTCACCGCGCATCGCGCTGCGCAGCATGTCCAGGCTGTCGAGCCCCCAGAAGACGCGCCCGTCGAGTTCGAACGACGGCACGCCGAACAGCCCGTGCACGATGGCCGCGTCGGTGTGGGCGCGCAGCTCCTGCTTCACTTCCTCGCCAGCCGGGTCGCGCAGCGGCGCCAGGCTGCGGCCCAGTTCGGCGATGCGGCCGGCGTCGGCGGCATCGCCGCCACCCAGCCAGACGTGCGCGAAGACCGCCTCGACGACCTGCCGGTTCGGCGTGCCGCCCCTGGGCGCGCAGGCCAGGGCAAGGCGCAGCAGCGGCAGCGGGTTGAACGGGTGCATCGCCGGCGTCTGCATCGGTATGCCGTGGTGCTGCGCCAGCCACTGCACCTGACGGAAGGTCCAGGCGCGCTTGGGCTCGATCTCGGCCGGGCCCTTGTGGCCCCAGTGCTGCAGCAGCCCGGCGAACAGCACCGGGCGGTACTCCACCGCGTGGCTGCAGCCTTCCAGCACTTGGGGCAGGCGGTGGAACGCCAGGTAGGCGAAGGGCGAGATCGGGTCGAACCAGAACACCAGGCGTTTCATGGCCGGCCTTCGGCGTCGGGTGTTGCAGGTCGGCTGCGGCGCCATTCGAGGCGCCGGCGCGGCAGCAGTGCGATGACGGCGCGCTTCTCGGCGTCGTCCAGCAGCGACCAGACGGCGATCTCGTCGATCGTGCGGAGGCAGCCTTCGCACAGGCCATGGGCCTCGTCCATGCGGCAGATGCTCACGCAGGGGCTGGCCACACCCGTGGCGCTCACCGGACTGCCCTCCGTGCTTCGCACTCCGGGATGAGCGCTCGGGAGCGGCCCGGCGCGCTCATTGGACTACCCTCCGTGCTTCGCACTCCGGGATGAGCGCTCGGGAGCGGCCCGGCGCGCTCATTCCTGCACCACGTCGTGCACCGCTGCCGCGGTGAGCAGCACCAGCTGCTGCGGCGACAGCTCGAAGACGCCGTTGGGGTGACCCGCCGCGGCCCACAGGGTGTCGAAGCGGAAAAGCTCCCGGTCGATCAGCGTGAGGGCCGGTTCGACATGCCCCAGCGGCGCCACGCCGCCGATCGAAAAGCCGGTTCGGCGCTTGACGAACTCGGCGTCGGCGCGGCCCAGCGGGCCCGATATGGCGGCCACGCGCTTCTCGTCCACACGCTTGTCGCCGGAGGTCACCACCAGCACTGCCACGTCGTCCACCTTGCGGCGGAAGATGACGCTCTTGGCGATCTGCCCCACGGCAACGCCCAGCGCATCGGCCGCTTCCTGCGAGGTGCGGGCGGCGACGTCCAGCCAGCGCGGTGCATGCGGGTGGCTGCGCTCGGCCAGCAGCCGGGCGACACGCACGAAGCCCTCGGGACGCTGCAGTTCGCTGGCCACGTGCATCAGGCCGCCACTTCGACGGCCTGCCGCCGCCTGGCCAGCAGGGCCTTGCCGGCACGCGAGACCGGCGCGCGGCCCAGCACGCCCGAGATGTAGGCGCCGGCATCGACCAGCGCGTCGAGGTCGATGCCGGTCGTGATGCCCATGCCGTGCAGCATGAACACCACGTCTTCGGTCGCCACGTTGCCGGTGGCGCCCTTGGCGTAGGGGCAGCCGCCCAGCCCGGCGATGCTGGTGTCGAACACATGGACGCCCAGGGCCAGGCAGGCGTGGATGTTGGCCAGCGCCTGTCCATAGGTATCATGAAAGTGACCACTGACCTCGGCGGCAGGGAAGTGCTTCAGCGCGCGCTCCATGGCGGCCACCACGCGCCCCGGCGTGCCGACGCCGATGGTGTCGGCGATGCCGCAGTGGTCGACCCCGATGTCCTGGAACAACAGCACCACGCGTTCGACTTCGTCGGCCGAGACCTCGCCCTGGTAGGGGCAGCCGACGGCACAGGACAGCGCGCTGCGCACCTTGACGCCAGCCGCATGGGCGGCGGCCACCACCGGCCGGAAACGCTCGATGCTCTCGGCGATCGAGCAGTTGATGTTGCGCTGGCTGAAGGCTTCGCTGGCGGCGCCGAAGACCACGATCTCGTCGGGCCGGCTGGCCAGCGCGGCCTCGAGGCCCTTCATGTTGGGCGTGAGCACCGAGTAGCGCACGCCGGGCTGGCGCACGATGCCGGCCATGACCTCGGCGTTGTCGGCCATCTGAGGCACCCATTTGGGGCTGACGAAGCTGGTGACTTCGATCTCGCGGCACCCGGCGGCCTGCAGGCGGTGCACCAGTTCGATCTTCTGCGCCGCACTGACGGGCACGGCTTCGTTCTGCAGGCCGTCGCGCGGGCCTACTTCGACGAGGGTGACTGACGATGGTGTCATGTTGAACCTGTGGAATTGAGCGGACTCAGCGACCGGGCCGAGCAGCGCCGCAAACCTGGGAAATGGCAGGAATGCCGTTTGCCAGTGTGACCGATGCACCCCTGGTCACTGACTTTTGGGGGATATGCGAACGACACCGATGGTAGGAGACTCTGAAAACCATGTCGGCCGCCCAACGCCAACGCATCGCCCAGCGCATTCACACCGTGCTGCTGCAGGAACTCGACCAGGGCATCGACGTCAAGCGCATGCTGGCCCAGCCGCTGTATGCGCGTGACGTGCTGCTGGTGTGCGACGCCATGCGCGACACCGACCTCGCCCTGCTGGCCGAACAATTCCGCTCGGCTTCGGTCGTCGACGAAGAACCGACCACGCGGCCGTCGCTGTGGTCCGACAGCCAGCAGAAGGGCAAGGACAAGGACAAGCCGCCGTCCCTCTGGCCCGACAGCTGGCGGCGCGCCGCCCGCCTGCTGCGCAAGTAGGTCAGCGTCGGCGGCCCGACCATCGGCAAATCCTGCCGCCAGCTCGATCAGGCCTGCGCGGCCAGCCGCAGCAGTTCACCGCCCTCGGCGACCTGGTCACCCACCGCGTACAGCAGTTCCTCCACCACGCCGTCGCGCGGGGCGTGCAGGGTGTGCTCCATCTTCATCGCCTCCATCACCGCCACCGGCTCGCCCTGGCGGACCGCCTGCCCGGCGGCGGCCAGGAAGGCGATGACCTTGCCCGGCATCGGCGCCGTCAGGCGCCCTCCTTCGGCGGCATGGTCGCCGGCATGGGCCAGCGGGTCGATCTCGGTCAGCAAGGCGCTGCCGCCCGGCGCGAAGACGGCGAAGCGTTCGCCGTCGCGATAGACGGCCAGCGTGGCGCGCTCGGCACCCAGCGTCACGTCGTGGCGGTCGGCACCCAGCGCGCGCGCTTCGAAGGTCCAGCGCTGGCCGTCCAGCAGCATCACCGTGGCACCGTCGTGCAGGCGTTCGATGACCAGCGCATGCGCCTGGCCGCGCAGTTCCAGGTCGAACCGCCGGCGCGCGCCGCCGTGCATGCGCCAGCCATCGCGGCGCGACCACGGGTCGGCGTCTTCCAGCGCGGCCTCGGCCCGCAGCCGGTGCGCCACCACCCCCGCGGCGGCCCAGGCCGGCGCCAGTGGCGGCGCCTCGAACAGCGCCGGCCTCTCGCGTTCGATCAGCGCCGTGTCGAGGTCGGCCGTCGAAAAGGCCCGGCTGCCCACCACCCGTCGCAGGAAGGCGACGTTGGTGTGCAGGCCCATGATGTGCGTGTCGCGCAGCGCGGCGTCCAGCCGCGCCAGTGCCTGGGCGCGGTCTGCGCCCCAGACGATGAGCTTGGCGATCATCGAGTCGTAGTACGGCGAGATGGCGTCGCCCTCGCCCACCCCGCTGTCCACGCGCGGCAGTTCGGCAGAACGCTCGAAGGCCACGTGCGTCGGCCAGCGCGCCACGCGCAGCGTGCCGGTGGCGGGCAGGAAGTTGGCGTCGGGGTTCTCGGCGCAGATGCGCGCCTCGATGGCGTGGCCGTGCATCTGCAGTTGCTGCTGCTGCAGCGGCAGGGGCTCGCCCGAGGCCACGCGCAGCTGCCATTCCACCAGGTCGAGCCCGGTGATGGCCTCGGTGACCGGGTGCTCGACCTGCAGCCGCGTGTTCATCTCCATGAAGTAGAAGCGCAGGTCGCCGTCGTCGAGCTCCTCGGCGATGAATTCCACCGTGCCGGCGCCCACGTAGCCCACGGCACGCGCCGCCGCCACGGCCGCTGCTCCCATCTCGGCGCGCCGCGTGGCGCTCATGCCCGGCGCCGGGGCCTCTTCCAGCACCTTCTGGTGGCGGCGCTGCACCGAGCAGTCGCGCTCGAAGAGGTAGACGCACTGGCCCTGGGTGTCGCCGAAGACCTGGATCTCGATGTGCCGCGGCCGCGTGACGTAGCGCTCGACCAGCACGTGGTCGTCGCCGAAGCTGGACAGCGCCTCGCGCTGGCAGGATGCGAGCGCCGCGGCGAAGTCGGCGGCCTGCTCGACGCGGCGCATGCCCTTGCCGCCGCCGCCGGCGCTGGCCTTGATGAGCACCGGGAAGCCGATGCGCTCGGCCTCGCGCTGCAGCAGCGCGGGGTCGTTGTCACGCCCGTGGTAGCCGGGCACCAGCGGCACGCCGGCCTGTTCCATCAGGGTCTTGGCGGCCGACTTGCTGCCCATCGCGGCGATGGCCGACGCGGGCGGGCCGATGAAGACCAGCCCGGCATCGGCACAGGCCCGCGCGAACTCCTCGTTTTCGCTGAGGAAGCCGTAACCCGGGTGCACGGCCTGCGCGCCGGTGGCCAGCGCCGCTTCGATGATGCGCTGCCAGCGCAGGTAGCTCTCGCGCGGCGCGGCGGCGCCGACATGCACGGCCTCGTCGCAGACGCGCACGTGCCGGGCCTGGGCGTCGGCATCGGAGTACACCGCCACGGTGCGCACGCCCAGTCGGCGCGCGGTGGCGGCCACGCGGCAGGCGATCTCCCCACGGTTGGCAATCAGGATCTTGTTGAACATCGAAGCGCTTTCAAGGTTGCGGCCACACGACGTCGTCGTCGACCGCGTACAGACTGCAGGTGACGCCGCGCGGCGCCTGGCAGAAGCCCAGCGCGCGGCCGATGGCGAAGTCGCCGCTGGCCCAGCCGACAGCGCCGCCGGGGCCGATGGCGAAGGCGCGCGGCGGCCTGGCGGTGAGGAAGCGGCGCTCGTAGTAGCTGCGGCCCACGGGGCCCAGCGGCAGCCGCGAGAGATCGTCCAGCGACGCGAAGCCGCTCGGCGGCGGCCGCTCGGGGCGGCCGGGGCGATTGAAGCCGAAACCGGCCAGGTAGTCCTCCACCAGCGGCAGCCAGCCGTCCATCGCCCGCGACAGGCCGGCATGACCATCCGTGCCGACGGGTGGCAACTGGTGGAAGGCGGCCTTGCCCCCGCCTTCGTTCCAGGCCTTGGCCCAGCGTTCGGGCCACTCGGCGCCCCAGTAGCGGTCGTTGGCCCAATAGACCCACAGCATGGGCACGCGCGAGGATTCGGCCTTGGCGCTGAGCAGGTATTCCAGCCGCTGCGGCGAGCAGGGCTGGCCCGGGCGCAGGTCGGGATTGCCGCCGGCCCCGCCCGAAAAGTTGATCGCCGCCACCAGCCCGGGCGGGTTGCGCCAGGCCAGCGCGACGGTGGCCATGCCGCCTACCGACTGTCCCAGCGCCACCCAGCGCGAGGCGTCCACCCAGGGCAGGCTGCGCGCATAGTCGACGGTCGCCAGGATCTGGTCGGAGGCCGCCAGCGACATCGGCTCGAAGCGCAGGTCGTTGCAGGGCCCCGACTCTTCGGGGTCACCCTGGCCGAAGGTCTCGCCATACCCCAGGCGCGTCGGCACGAAGACCGCGAAGCCCTTGGTGACGAGATAGCGCGCCAGCACCTCGTAGCGCTGCTGGCCCACTTGCGCACGCCGTTCGGCCAGCGCCCGGCCGTGGTTGATGACGGCCAGCGGAAACGGCCCGTTGCCCGGCGGCCTGTAGGTCACGACCGGGATGCTGCCGCGCGTCTCGACACCGGACAGGTTGCGCGCGCTGACGGCCACGCGGTGCAGTTCCTCGCGCAGATCGAGCGCGAAGCTGCGCGCCGGCGTCGTGGCCGGGGCTGCGGCCGTGGGTGCGGTGGCAGCGTCCTGGGCAACCGAAGACAGGGCCGGCGCCTGGGCACGCGCCGGCGTCGACCAGGGCGCCGCCCAGCCCGCCGCCAGCCAGAGCGCCAGCGCACCCAGCCGCCCCGCCACGCCGGCACTCATGAAGCCGCCTTCACGTCGAGGGGACCGGCGCACGCCCCGTGAAGCGACTCCACAGCGCGCGCAGAAAGCGGAACAGCACCCAGGTGACCACCCCGGCCACCACCACGGCGGCAGCCAGCGCCACGAAGAACCAGGTCGGGTCGGTCCAGGCCAGCCACAGCATGGCAGGCACCGCGGCGTCGCCCACCAGCGACAGCCCCAGGTTGGAAAACGGTTCGGGCGAGGTGTTCGCCGCCGCGCGCGTGGTGGCCTTGGCGGTGTGCGAAGTGGCGGCCAGCGTGCCGCCCATCAGCGCCGCCACGGTCATCCAGGTGGCCGAGTCACCGCCCAGCGTGGCGGCGGCCAGCCCGGCGCCGGCAGGGATGCGGATGAAGGTGTGCACGGCGTCCCACAGCGTGTCCAGCCCCGGCACCTTGTCGGCCAGGAACTCCACCGCCAGCATGGTGCCGCTGGCCGCCATCACCACGGGGTTCTGCAGCAGCTGCAGCCCGCTGGGCAGGGGCACCCAGCCCATGTAGCCGGCCAGCCCCGTGAGGAACACCACCGCGTACAGCCGCATGCCGCTGGCCCAGCCCATCGCCGCGGCGATCGCCATCAGTTCGGTGGTGCCGAGTTCCATGTCAACTCCTCCAGGTCGGGTCGCGCTTGCCCAGGAAGGCCAGCACCCCTTCGCGCCCTTCGTCGCTGGCGCGGATGTCGGCGATGCGGCGGGCCGTATCTTCGCGCAACGCGGCATCGGGCGTGCGCGCCGACACGTCCTTCACGAGTTGCTTGCAGGCCTTCACCGCCGCCGGGCCGTTGGCCACCAGCAGGGCGACGATCTCATCGACCTTGGCGTCCAGCGCGTCGGGCGCCACCACCTCGTGCACGAAGCCCAGCGCATGGGCGCGGGCAGCGTCGAAGCGTTCCGCGGTGACGAAGTAGCGGCGCGAGGCCTGCTCGCCCAGCGCCTTCACCACGTAGGGGCCGATGGTGGCCGGCAGCAGGCCCAGGCGCGCTTCGCTGAGGCAGAAGTTCATGCCTTCGACGGCCACCAGCACGTCGCACACCGCCGCCAGGCCCATGCCGCCGGCGTAGCAGTCGCCGTGGAGGCGGCCGACCACCGGCAGCGGGCAGCTGTAAAGCGTCCACAGCATCTGCGCCAGGCGCGAGGCATCGGCGCGGTTCTCTTCCCAGCTGTAGCCGGCCATGGCCTTCATCCACGACAGGTCGGCCCCGGCGCAGAAGGCCTTGCCGTGGCCGCCCAGCACGATGACACGCAGCGACGGGTCCGCACCCAGGCGCTGGAAGGCGGCGGTGAGTTCGTCGATGACGCCGTCGTTGAAGGCGTTGCGCACCTCGGGCCGGTTCAGGTAGACGCGGGCCACCGGGCCCTGAATCTGGATGTCCAGCGTGGTCATCACAACCCCCTCTCAGTACCGCTTGGCGGCCTCGTCGAGCATCACTTCGGTCGCGCCACCACCGATGCCCAGCACCCGCGCGTCGCGCCACAGCCGCTCGACCGGCGTGCCGTGCATGTAGCCCATGCCGCCGTGGAACTGCTGGCAGGTCTGCGTCACCTCGTTGACCAGCTCGCCGGTCAGTGCCTTCAGCAGCGACACGTCCTGCACGATGTCGTGGCCCTGCGTGACGCGCCAGGCGCAGTGGTAGGTGTATTCGCGTGCCGCGCGTGTCTTGGCGTCGCACATGGCGATGCGCTGGCGCACGGTCTGCTGGTCCCACAGCGTGCGGCCGAAGGCCTCGCGGGTCTTGACGTGTTCCAGCGTGAGCCGAAGCGCCTGCGTGCAGTGGCCCACGGCCATCGCCGCCAGCGCTATGCGCTCGGTCTGGAAGTTCTTCATCACCGCGTAGAAGCCCTTGCCTTCCTCGCCCATCAGGTGGCCCAGCGGCACGCGGCAGTCGCTGAAGTGCAGCTCGGCCGTGTCGCTGCTGCGCCAGCCGGTCTTCTCGAGCTGGCGGCCGACGCTGAAGCCGGGCGTGCCCTTCTCCACCGCGATGATGGAGATGTCGCGCTTGCCCGGCCCGGTGCGTGCGGCGATGAAGTACAGGTCGGCGTGCACGCCGTTGGTGATGAACAGCTTGCTGCCGTTGATCACCCAGTGCTCGCCGTCGCGCCGCGCCGTGGTCTTCAGGCCGGCCACGTCGGAGCCCGCGCCGGGCTCGGTGATGCCCACCGCGGTGATGGTCTCGCCGCTGACCACGCCGGGCATCCAGCGTGCCTTCTGCGCCGCGCTGCCGGCGTGGTGCAGGTGCGGGCTGGCCATGTCGGTGTGCACGAGCACGGTGATGATGAAGCCGCCGAAGGTGCTCTGGCTCAGCGCCTCGGCGAACACCAGGTTGGTCAGCGCGTCGGCGCCGGCACCTCCGTACTCAGGCTCGTACATCAGGCCGAAGAAGCCGGCGCGGCCCATCTCGCGCAGCACGGCGCGCGGCACCATGCCGTCGGCCTCCCACTTCAGAGCGTGCGGCTCGACCTCGCGCGCCAGGAAGCGGGCCACCTGGTCGCGCAGCAGCTCGTGGTCGGGGTTCAGGTAGGCGTTGTTCATCTCGGGTCCTACATCCGGAACACACCGAACTGCGGGCGCTCGGGGATGGGGGCGTTGAGGCTGGCGCTGATGGCCAAGGCCAGCACGCGGCGCGTGTCGGCGGGGTCGATCACGCCGTCGTCCCACAACCGCGCGCTGGCGTAGTAGGGGTGGGCCTGGTGCTCGAACTGGTCGAGGATGGGCTTCTTGAACGCCGCTTCTTCTTCCGCGCTCCACTGGCCGCCCTTGGCCTCGATGCCGTCGCGCCGCACGGTGGCCAGCACGCTGGCGGCCTGCTCGCCGCCCATCACGCCGATGCGGGCGTTGGGCCACATCCACAGAAAGCGCGGGCTGTAGGCGCGGCCGCACATGCCGTAGTTGCCGGCGCCGAAGCTGCCGCCGATGATCAGCGTGAACTTGGGCACCGTGGCCGTGGCCACGGCGGTGACCATCTTGGCGCCGTGCTTGGCGATGCCTTCGGCCTCGTACTTGCGGCCGACCATGAAGCCGGTGATGTTCTGCAGGAAGATCAGCGGCACGCGGCGCTGGCAGCACAGCTCGATGAAGTGCGCGCCCTTCATGGCGCTCTCGGAGAACAGCACGCCGTTGTTGGCCACGATGCCCACCGGCAGCCCTTCGATGTGCGCGAAGCCGGTCACCAGCGTCTGGCCGTAGCGGGCCTTGAACTCGTCGAACTCGCTGCCGTCGACGATGCGCGCGATGATCTCGCGCACGTCGAAGGGCTTGCGCGCGTCGGTGGGAATGATGCCGTGCAGCTCGGCCGCGTCGAACAGCGGCGGACGCGGCTCGACCAGCAGCATCTGCTGCGGCTTGCGCCAGTTCAGGTTGGCCACCGCGGCGCGCGCCAGGGCCAGCGCGTGCAGGTCGTTCTCGGCCAGGTGGTCGGCCACGCCCGACAGGCGCGTGTGCACGTCGCCGCCGCCCAGTTCCTCGGCGCTGACGATCTCGCCGATGGCCGCCTTCACCAGCGGCGGGCCGGCCAGGAAGATGGTGCCCTGGTTCTTCACGATGATGGTCTCGTCGCTCATCGCCGGCATGTAGGCGCCCCCGGCCGTGCACGAGCCCATCACCACCGCGATCTGCGGGATGCCCTGCGCCGACATGTTGGCCTGGTTGAAGAAGATGCGGCCGAAGTGTTCGCGGTCGGGAAAGACGTCGTCCTGGTTGGGCAGGTTGGCGCCGCCGCTGTCCACCAGGTAGATGCAGGGCAGGCGGTTCTGCATCGCGATCTCCTGCGCGCGCAGGTGCTTCTTCACCGTGACGGGATAGTAGGTGCCGCCCTTCACGGTGGCGTCGTTGCAGACCACCATGCATTCGACGCCCGACACCCGGCCGACGCCGGCGATGAGGCCGCCGCCCGGCGCGGCTCCGTCGTACATGTTCAGGCCGGCCAGACCGCCGACTTCCAGGAAGGGCGTGTCGGGGTCGAGCAGCATCTCGACGCGTTCGCGCGGCAGCAGCTTGCCGCGCGCGGTGTGCTTGGCGCGTGCCGCCTCGCCGCCGCCGCCGGCGATCTTGTCGAGCTGCGCGTTGAGGTCACCCACCAGCAGCCGCATGGCGGTGCTGGCGGCCTTGAACTCCTCGGACCGCGGATTGATCTTCGATGTCAGCACCGCCACCGGCGTCTCCTGCGCCGGTCACGACGGCGCGATTTACGTTTACGTTAACGTAAATTGTAGAGCGCCGAACATCGGTGGAATCGCGAGGCCGGGCGCCGTTCGGGCGCGCCGCCGGCCTCGCCGGGCCGTCACTTCGCGCCGCGCCCGATGCCGTGGTATTCGATGCCGAAGCTGCGCATGAAGGCCGGCTCGTAGATGTTGCGGCCGTCGAACACGAGCGGCTGCTTGAGCGTGGCCTTGATGGCGTCGAAGTCAGGCGTGCGGAACTCCTTCCACTCGGTGACCACCAGCAGGGCGTCGGCGCCCTGCAGCGCATCGGCCTGGCTGTCGACATAGCTCACGCGCGGCGTGCCTTCCAGCACGCGCTGCGCCTCTTCCATCGCCACCGGGTCGTAGGCGCGCACGCTGGCGCCGCGGCGCGTGAGCTCGGTGATGATCACGCGGCTGGGCGCGTCGCGCATGTCGTCGGTGTTGGGCTTGAAGGCCAGGCCCCAGACGGCGAAGGTGCGGCCCGTGAGGTCTTCACCGAAGCGCGCCACGATCTTGTCGATCAGCACGTGCTTCTGGCGGTCGTTGGCGTCCTCCACGGCCTGCAGCACGCCCAGCTTGACGCCGTTCTCGGCGGCGGTGTGGATCAGCGCCTTCACGTCCTTGGGGAAGCAGCTGCCGCCGTAGCCCGTGCCCGGGTACAGGAAGTGCGTGCCGATGCGCGGATCGCTGCCGATGCCCTTGCGCACCATCTCGATGTCGGCGCCCACGCGATCGGCCAGCTGCGCGAGCTCGTTCATGAAGCTGATGCGGGTGGCCAGCATGGCGTTGGCCGCGTACTTGGTGAACTCGGCGCTGCGCACGTCCATCAGCTGCAGGCGGTCGTGGTTGCGCATGAAGGGCGTGTAGAGCGCGCGCATCAGCAGCACCGCGCGCTCGTCGTCGGCGCCGACGATGATGCGGTCGGGCCGCATGCAGTCTTCGACCGCCGCGCCTTCCTTCAGGAATTCCGGGTTGGAGACGACGGCGAAGTCCATCTGCAGGCCGCGGTCCTTCAGCGCCTGGCGCACGGCGTCGCGCACGCGGTCGGCGGTGCCCACGGGCACCGTGCTCTTGTCGACGATGACCTTGTAATCGGTCATGTGGCGGCCGATGTTGGTGGCGGCGGCCACCACGTACTGCAGGTCGGCCGAGCCGTCCTCGTCGGGCGGCGTGCCCACGCCGATGAACTGCAGCGTGCCGTGCGCCACGGCCAGCGGGATGTCGGTGGTGAACTGCAGGCGGCCGGCGGCGACGTTGCGCCGCACGATCTCCTTCAGCCCGGGCTCGTGGATGGGGATGCCGCCATCGTTGAGCACGCGGATCTTGCGCTCGTCCACGTCCAGGCAGACCACGTGGTTGCCCATCTCCGACAGGCAGGCGCCCGTGACCAGACCGACGTAACCTGTACCGACAACGGTGACTTTCAAAGCGGAACCTCCAGGATCAGCGCGCGCGGCAAACGGTTCGCCGAGCGCAAGCCGGGCAGTCTAGGCGCTACGGCGACACGGCTGTAAGCAGCAGTCGCCCCCGGCCCAGGCAAAGTTCACGCCAGGGTCTGCCGTGACTTCCCCGAGGGGACAGGTCGTCGAAGACGACCAGGGGGCGCGGCGCTCCCCGAGCGGGCCGAACCCGATCCGGGTCCCCCGGTCGGGTTCGGAACCCCCTCGGGGGGTGGCCGCCCCAGCGGCCGGGGGCGGACTTTCTTCAGTTCAGAAGTCTGGAGGCGTCGACGTCCAGCTTGGCCAGCGCGCTGCGCGTGGCGCGCACGGTGAGCGCCTCGTCCTGCGCCGGCAGCAGCAGGCCGGCCTGCAGGAAGGCCCCCAGGCGCTGCTGCTGGAACAGCACGCAGCGGCCCTGCACGCTGACGAACAGCGACAACTGGCGCCGCAGGCCCTGCCAGGCGAGCTGAACGGCCTCGTTGCGGCCGCGGTAGTCGAGCATGAACCAGCTGCCGACCTGCAGTTCGCGCGCCCAGGCGATCATCGCCGGCGTGGGCATCGAGCCGCCCTCCAGCACGACCTCGAGATCGGCCGTCTCGTGGCCCGACAGGTCGAGCACCATGCTCTCGTCGATCTGCACGTCGGCCGCCTCGGGCAGCAGTTCTTCCAGCGTTTCCAGGCGCTGCATCAGCTCGGTCAGGCGGTCGTCGGGGATGACGGCGGCCTTGGCGGTGAAGGCCGCCGCCAGCGAGTTGTTGAGCTGCTGGATGTGTTCGTCCTGCCTGGCGGCGTCCATACCCGCGGCCAGCATGCCTTCGCGCAGCGCCTTCAGCAGCGGCGGCAGGCGGCGGATGACCTCGCCGCGCTCCTCGCGCGTGACCTTGGCGCTGGCCGACCAGATGAGGTCGGCCGCTGCACGCTTCATGCGCCGCGTGTTGTCGTGGGTGGCGCCGTAGCGCACGGCGGTGGTGGCCAGCACGTCGGCCCAGACGTGGAACAGGAACTGGCGCACGCCTTCCTGCACCGGCACCTCGTTGAGCATGCGGCGCAGCTCGATGGTGTACTGGATGGCCAGCGTCTCGCGCTGCTCGACCTGCTGCGCCAGCGACACGCCCTTGCGCGTGGCCTCGTTCTCGTTCTTGAAGTAGTGCTCCAGGAACTTCTCGAACTCGGTGAGCACGGTCTGGAACACGCGCCGGCCGGTGTCGGGATAGGCCTCGACCACCTGCACGATGCGCTTGACTTCCTTTTCCAGCGCGTCGCCGATGGCCTTGGGCGAGCTGTCGAAACCCATCACGCAGGCACCCATGCGGTCGATCAGCCGCCGCGCCGGGTGGTCGACGGTGGCGAAGAAGTCGGGCTCGGTGACCGCCACGCGCAGCACCGGCATCTGCAGCCGCGCGAACCACACGCGCACACTGGCGGGGATGCGTTCTTCGGTGAGGATGCTCTGGAACAGCAGGGCCACGACCTCGATCGTGGCGCGTTCCTCGGGCGAGGCCGCGGCCTTCTTCAGGGCCTGCTTGCGCTGGTGCAGCTCGTCCAGCAGCACCGGCGTGGTGAGCATGGAGTCGCCGGCGCGCGTGCTGGGCGACAGGCGCTCGCGCAGGCCAGCCTCGGCGGTCTCGATGGCCCGCGCCAGGCCGGCCGACAGGTGCTGCGGCTGCGTGGGCGCGTTGAAGCCCGGCAGATGGCGCGCCACCAGGCGGTTCAGGCGCCCCAGCACGGCCTCGGCCTGGTCACGGCTGCGCGTCAGCGGCGCGGCGCGCGTCATCATGCGCGTCTCTTCATTCACGCCGCCCGGCAGATTGCGCACGAAGCCGCCGCTGTCGGGGCCGCTGTTGACGCCTGCGCCCTGGCTGACGTCGCTGAGGTTGCCGCCGCTGCCGGTGTTGGCGAAACCCTGCGCCCCGAAGCCCGAAGGCTGCCAGGACGTGGCCGGCATCATGACGTTGCGGGTGCGGCGGATCGAGGGTCGCAGGTCGATCTCGGGCAACACCTTCTGCTCGACCAGCCAGTGGTTGGTCTCGTGGTAACTCTCTTCGACGAGCAGCGAGAATTCCTCGTGCAGCACCGGTTGCAGGTCGCGCCAGTTGGCGATGCTGAGCCCGGCCTCGCGCCAGGCGTCGAAGACGATGCGCGCCAGCACGTGGGCGCGCAGCAGGTCGTGCGCCTCGAGTTCGCCGCGCTTTTCCAGGTAGGCCACGCGCGCGCGCAGGTCCGAGAACTCCCAGGACGCGCGGTCCATGATGGCCAGCGCCAGGCGCGAGGTGACGATTTCCAGCTCGATCGTGTCGTCGTCCACCAGCGACAGCCCGGCCACGCCGCCGCCGGGCTTGGGCAGTTCGCCGCGGCGCGAGGCCGAAGCCCCGTATAGCAGGGCCGTGCGCAGGCCGTTGACGATGCCCCGGTGCCAGGCCTGGGCGTTCTTGTTCAGGTCGTGGAAAAGCTCGCGTCGACGCAGCGACAGCACGTGCTCGGCCGGCTTGTCCAGCGCGCTGCGGGCGTGATCCAGGGTGGCCTGGACCAGGGGCACGAGCCCCTTGACGATGTCGTCGGTGTAGCGGCGCCTCGCCTGGCTGGCGAGTTGGAATGTATCTGCGCCGGTCGCCATGGAGACAGTGGAGGGGTGTGGATCAGGCTGGTGCGTCGCACTCTACACCACTGCCCCTGCATTCGGGTCGTCGGGATCCTGCTCCTTGACGGATGTGCTCTTGACGAGATCTTCGCGCTTGACACCCAGCCACA
This sequence comes from Rubrivivax sp., assembly GCA_022843905.1. Lineage (GTDB taxonomy): Bacteria > Pseudomonadota > Gammaproteobacteria > Burkholderiales > Burkholderiaceae_C > Rubrivivax. Next base: position 209,962 of record JALHMT010000007.1, on the reverse strand, counting down.
TCGCGATGCCGGCGGCAACGAAGATCGACGAATAGATACCGAACAGGATGCCGATGGTCAGCGCCAGGGCAAAGTAGTGCAGCGTCGGGCCGCCGAAGATCAGCATCGACAGCACCATCAACTGCGTGCTGCCGTGGGTGATGACGGTGCGGCTGATGGTGCTGGTGATGGCGTGGTCGATGGAGTCCTGCGTGCTCATCTTGCGCATCTTGCGGAAGGTCTCGCGGATGCGGTCGAAGATGACCACCGACTCGTTCACCGAATACCCCAGCACCGCCAGGATGGCCGCCAGCACCGCCAGCGAGAACTCCCACTGGAAGAAGGCGAAGAAGCCCAGGATGATGATCACGTCGTGCAGGTTGGCGACGATGCCGGCCACCGCGAACTTCCATTCGAAGCGGAAGGCGAGGTACATCATGATGCCCACCACCGTGGCGGCCAGCGCCAGTGCGCCGTCGCGCGCCAGCTCGCTGCCCACCGAGGGGCCGACGAACTCGGTGCGCATCAGGCGCAGCGGTTCGCTGCCGCCGGCCGCCGTGCAGGACGGCCGGCTGACGGCCTCGCCCTGCGGCGTAACGTACTCCTTGTTGGCCACCGTGCCGTTCTCGGCCTTGCACAGTTCGGCGAAGACCAGGCCGGCGACCTCGGTCTGCTTCATGTCTTCGCGCACCGGCAGGCGGATCAGCACGTCGCGCGAGGTGCCGAAGTTCTGCACCTGCACCTCGCCGAAGCCCATGCCTTCGACGACACCGCGCGTGCGGTTGATGTCGGCCGTCTGCGTGTACTCGACCTCGACCACCGTGCCGCCGGTGAATTCGATCGACAGGTGCAGCCCGCGCGTGACCAGGAAGAACACCGCCGCGGCGAAGGTCAGGAAGGAGATGAGGTTCAGCGCGGGGGTATACCGCATGAACGGTATGTCGCGCCGGATCCTGAAGAATTCCATGTGGGTGCTCCCTGTCAGGCCTTGCGGGCGCTGCCGGCTGTCTTGTCGATCGCCGTCGGGTCGGCGGCGGGCTGGTCGGACGCCGAAGGCGCCAGCGCCCGCGACTTGCCGCCGTCAGGCCGCCAGACCTGGCCGATGGACACCGACTTCAGCTTCTTCTGGCGGCCGTACCAGAGGTTGACGAGGCCACGCGAGAAGACCACCGCCGAGAACATCGAGGTCAGGATGCCCAGGCAGTGCACGATGGCGAAGCCGCGCACCGGGCCCGAGCCGAAGGCCAGCAGCGCGAGGCCGGCGATCAGCGTGGTGACGTTCGAGTCGAGGATGGTCGCCCAGGCCTTCTCGTAACCGGTCTGTATGGCCGTCTGCGGCGCGGCGCCGTTGCGCAACTCCTCGCGCACGCGTTCGTTGATCAGCACGTTGGCGTCGATGGCCATGCCCAGCGTCAGCGCGATGGCCGCCATGCCAGGCAGCGTCAGCGTGGCCTGCAGCATCGACAGCACGGCCACCAGCAGCAGCAGGTTGAAGGCCAGCGCCACCGTGCTGAACACCCCGAACAGCAGGTAGTAGGCGCACATGAACACAGCGATGGCGATGAAGCCGTAGATCACGCTGTTGAAGCCCATCTGGATGTTCTCGGCGCCCAGGCTGGGGCCGATGGTGCGCTCTTCGATGATCTCCATCGGCGCGGCCAGGCTGCCGGCACGCAGCAGCAGCGCCTGGTCGGTGGCCTCGGTGGTGGTCATGCGGCCGCTGATCTGCACGCGCCCGCCGCCGATCTCGCTGCGGATCACCGGCGCCGTGACCACCTCGCCCTTGCCCTTCTCGAACAGGATGATGGCCATGCGCTTGCCGATGTTGTCGCGCGTGACGTCCTTGAAGATGCGCGCGCCCTTGGCGTCGAGCGTCAGGTTGACGGTGGGCTCCTGCGTCTGGCCGTCGAAGCCGGGCTGGGCGTCGGTGAGGTTGTCGCCGGTCAGGACGACCTGCCGGAAGACGATCAGCGCCTGGCCGTTGCGGTCGACGAAGCGTTCGCTGCCGAAGGGCACGGGCCCCGAGCCGCGCTCGGCATCGCGCGCTTCGGTGGTCTCGTTGACCAGGCGGATCTCGAGCGTGGCGGTGCGCCCGATGATGTCCTTGGCCTTGGCCGTGTCCTGCACGCCGGGCAGCTGGACCACCACGCGGTCCAGGCCCTGCTGCTGCACCACGGGTTCGCTCACGCCCAGCTCGTTGACGCGGTTGTGCAGCGTGGTGATGTTCTGCTTGAGGGCCTGTTCCTGCACCAAGCGCGCCGCCTCGGGGGTCAGGCTGCCCCTGAGCTTGACGTCGGTGCCGTCGGCCACCTGCGTCCACTCCACCTCGGGCAGGCGGTCGCCCAGCAGTTCGCGCCCCTGCTGCGCGGTGGCGGCATCGCGAAAGCGCACTTCCACGGTGTTGCCGTCACGTGCGATGCCGGCGTGGCGGATGTTCTTCTCGCGCAGGATGCTGCGCATGTCGCCGGTCAGCGCCTCGGCCTTCTTGGTCAGCGCCGACTTCATGTCGACCTGCATCAGGAAGTGCACGCCGCCGCGCAGGTCCAGGCCCAGGAACATGGGCAGGGCGCGCAGGCTGGTCAGCCAGGCCGGCGAACGCGACAGCAGGTTCAGCGCGACGATGTAGGAAGGATTGGCCGGATCGGGGTTGAGCTCCTTGCTCAGCACGTCCTTGGCCTTGATCTGGGTGTCGGTGTCCTGGAAGCGGGCCTTGACCGAGTTGCCCTCGAACTGCACGAAGTCGGGCTGGATGTTCGCCTGCTTGAGCGCCTGTTCGATGCGGCCGGTGATGGAAGCATCCAGCTTCAGCGTGACCTTGCCGCTGGACACCTGCACGGCAGGCGCTTCGCCGTAGAAGTTGGGCAAGGTGTAGAGCAGCCCGATCACCAGCGCCAGGCCGAGGATCGCGTACTTCCACCAAGGGTATCGATTCATGAGAGCTCCTAACGCCTGGGCCGCCCCATGGCGGCCGCGACGTCCGGGACCAGGGGGCGACGGGCGCAGCCGGCGGCCGCGCCGCGCAGCCGCCGGCCTTTACTTGAAGGTGCCCTTGGGCAGCACCTGAACGACCGACACGCGCTGCACCTGCAGTTCAACGTTGTTGGCGACTTCGACGTGCACATAGGAATCGCCGAGCTTGGCCACCCGGCCCAGCACGCCGCCGGCGATGACGACCTCGTCGCCCTTGGCCAGGGCCTCGATCATGGCCTTGTGCTCCTTCTGCTTCTTCATCTGGGGCCGGATCATGATGAAGTAGAGCACCACGAACATCAGCACCAGCGGCAGCAGGCTGAACAGCGTGGACTCGGCGCCACCGGTGGCAGCAGCCGGCGCGGCTTGGGCGAAGGCTTGGGAAATGAACACGTCAGCAGTCCTTGTTGTTGCCCTGGAAAGCCCGGGGCAACCGGCGATTGTACGAGGGTGCGATGAACGGCCGGCTGCGCGGGGCGCCGAGGGCCGACGCTCAGCGGGGTGACACGCGCAAGGCGCCGCCGGCAAGCCACAGACCCAGGCGAATGCCGAGCAGGCCTCCGGCAGCACCCAGGAGGGCGTCGGTGACGTCGGCCACGCGGCCCGGCAGCAACATCTGCCCGGCTTCGATCAGGCAGGCCACGCCCACCGTCACGGCCACTGCGCCTGGCGTCCAGCCGCGCCGGGCGAGGCCGGACGCCAGCCCCAGCAGCAGCCCGCCAGGCAGGAAGAAGCTCAACTTCCTGACGATCTCGTTGAGGGCGCCGAACTCGCCGCGGAACAGATAGTTGTGGAACGGCATGCGGGTCAGGGTGTCGACCCAGGCGCCGTCGGCCAGGCGCGAGGGCGTGAAGTCGAAGGGCAGCCAGAACACCAGCACGATCGCCCCCAGCCAGAACCACCAGAACAGCCGGGCCACGCGCCGCAGGCCGACGGGGTCGAACGATGACAGCTGACGCAGTCCGCCCGCTGCCAGCACGCCCAGGCCGCCCCCCGCCACCGCCAGCAGGATGTCGGTCACGTCGGTGACGCGCGACAGCACCAGCAGCTGCACGGCTTCGATGGCAGCAGCGGCCAGCAGCACGCGCAGCAGCACCGCCCGGGGGCTGCGTCGGCGGCCGTCTATCGTCCACAGCAGCCCTACCGGCACCCACAGCAGGATGTCGATGACCAGACCGTACAGCCACAGGCCGATGTCGGGCGCCGGGGCCCAGAACGGGATCAGCAGCACGCGGCCGTCGCGCCACTTGCGGTACAGCTCCACCGGGTTGATAGACAGGTCCAGCGGCATCACGCTGAAGGCCAGCATCAGCGCCAGGTAGGCCCCCAGCAGTGTCGACAGCCGCGAAGGCTGCAGCTCGTGAGGATCGAAGCGCTGCAGCCAGGCGTCGAAGCGGGTGCCGTAGAGCCAGTGCAGCGCCAGTCCCACCAGCGTCCCCGCGGCCTGCGCAGCCACGTCGTTGAACGAGGGGTTGCGCGGGGGAAAGAACGACTGCGCGAATTCGACACCCACGGAGAACACCAGCAGCCCCGCGGCGATCACCAGCGTCCAGGCGCTGGCCACGGCGGCCCCGCGCCCGAACGCGAGCAGGTGACGCCAGGCGAAGGCGATGGGCACCAGCAGCAGGAAGTTGACGGCCCAGTCGATGCGGTAGCCGGTGCCCAGGCGCGGCTGCGGCAGCGCCAGGAAATCCTGCCACGCTGCCAGGGGGTCGCGCGGCACCAGGTTCAAGGGCACGAGGCTGCCCAGGGTCACGAACAGCATCAGGAAGGCCAGCGCCGCGCGCAGCCAGAAATGCGCGGGCGCGGGCCGGCGAGGTAAAGCCGAAAGAGCGGAGGACTGCCGGGCCATGTTCAATGCGCCAGCGGCGCCGAAGCCGTGCCTACGCGCTTCGGCGCGCTTCCAAGCCGCGCCTCGGCAGCAGCTGCCATGTGCAGCGCTGCCCCCCACCCCACGAGCAGATACGCCATCTGCATGTTGTAGCGGCTGATCACCAGTCCCACGCCGATGTAGGCGCACAGGGCCGCCTGCACCATGCGGGCCTGTCGACGCCGCCAGCCGTCGTCCTCCCGCCGGATCAAGATCTGCAGGTGGACGAGGCTGCCCAGGAACAGCGCCGCATACAGCATCATGCCGACGATGCCGGTCTCGACGGCGGCACTCAGGAAGCTGTTGTGCGTCACCAGTTTCCTGTCGCTTTCCAAGCGGTTGGCGGCGGCATGGACCTCACGTCCGGGCCCTGAACCGAGGATCGGGCGCGTCAGCACCGTGTCCCAGGCCGACTGCCACAGCCGCAGGCGCTGCTCGACCGTCGAACGGTCGAGCGAGGCGGTGGCATGGCTGGCGGCGGGGTCCCACAACACGCTGAAGCGCTTGACATACGACGTGGGACCCGCCGCGAGCAGGGCGCCGCCGAGGGCCAGACCGACCAGCAGCCAGCGAAGCCGGTACCTGCTGTTGATCCACAGCGCCAGCAGCATGAGCAGTAGTCCGAGTACGGCACCGCGGTTTTGCGCCATGCCGATGAGCGCGACCAGCGCCAGCACCAGGACCACGGCCAAGCCCCGGCTCCACAAGGCCTGGCGTTCGAATGCATGCAACAAGGCAAACGGGAGCGCAATGACGGCCAGGGCCGCGATGTCTGCATCGAGGTAGATGCTCTCGCTTCCCTGGATGAACCCCCTGAGCACGGGCAACAGACACAGTACGAGTCCGATCGTCATGGCCGCGGTGCGGCGGCTCAGCAGGAAGGCCGCCAACGCAAGCAGCACAGCTCCCTGCAGGATCTGCGCCGGGTGGTGTCGTGCGAAGAACTCGGTGTCGGGGTCTCGCACCAGGGCGAAGGCCAGCGAAAGCGCCGCCCAGCCCAGGAACAGCGTCATGCAGGGCAGCGCCCAGTGCCATTCACGAAGCGGAGCAGCCGCCACGCCCGGCTGCGCCCGCCACGCCAGCAGGCCGCTGAGTGCCAGCGCGGCCAGCGCGTTCAGCAGGCCGAGCTCGAGCAGGGCCACGTGGTCGGCGCCGTATCGCGGCAGCACATAGGCGGCGGCCAGGAAGACCACCAGACCGAGCAGCGGAAAGCGGGGTGCCAGGGTCAGCATCAGGACGGCGCCCACGCACAGCGCCAGGCCCAGCGCGCCGAACCCGCGCTGCCAGGCGGCATACCCGATGTACAGGGCCACGGCCAGGGTGGCCGCGGTGTGCGCCGCGATCCAGCGCTCCGGCAGGCGCTGCGCCGCGGCCGTCACCGAATCGCCTCCGCATGGCGAGCATCCGACGGACGCCGGCTGCGGGGTGGCGGGAGGTCGACGCTTTGAACGAAGATAGAGGCCTGCCCAACGCCATGTCCAACACCGTCCCACCGCCTGCCCTGCCCGCAGGCGCAGCCGCCGACCCCTACCTGCCCGGCCTGACGGGCTTGCGCGCGATCGCCTGCCTGATGGTGTTCGCCGTGCACTTCGGCCAGACCACCCGCCTCGACGGGCAGTGGTGGGTGTTCGACCTGGGGCAGTGGATGGCCAACGGCAACGCCGGGGTGGCCTTGTTCTTCTCGCTCAGCGGCTTTGTGCTGAGCCTGCCGCACTGGCGCGCCGTGCAGGCCGGCGAAGCGCCGCCGGCGCTGGGCCCCTACCTGCTGAGACGAGCCGCTCGCGTGCTGCCGGCCTACTACGTGTGCCTGACCGCGCTGCTGGTGATCCACCAGGCCTGGACCAAGGACGACAAGGCCATGGAAGTGCTGCTGCACTACCTGCTGCTCTTCAACTTCGACGCGCGCACCATCTTCGCCATCAACCCGCCGTTCTGGACGCTGGCCGTGGAAGCGCAGTTCTATCTGCTGCTGCCGCTGTTGATGTGGGCCGTGCGCAGCCCGCGCCTGGACCAGTCGATGCTGCGCCTGGCGGGCCTGAGCCTGCTGGCCTACGGCGTGCATGTGGCGGTGATGTGGTCGAGCGCAGGCGCGGCAGGCGCCCAGGGCGCGGCGCCCGACCCCTCGCCGGTGCTGACCTACTCGCTGCTGGCCCACCTGCCGCACTTCCTGTTCGGCTGCATCACCGCGGCCTTCTTCACCGCCAACCGGTTCCAGGGCCGCGGTCCGGTGTCGCTGGACGTGGTGCTGCTGCTGGCCGTGCTGGGCGTCGTGCTCACGCTGGCCACGCCGCTGGACGCACTGCTGCAGCTGCCCTTCGGCCGCTACAACCTGCCCTTCGTGCCGGCCCTGCTGTGCCTGATCATCCTGCTGGCACCGGTGACGTGGATCGGACGGCATGTTCTGGAATGGGCACCGCTGCGCGGTATCGGGGTGATTTCCTACGGCGTGTACATCTATCACCTTCCGGTGCAGAACGCCACCGCGCGAGCGATGGGTCGGGCGGGTCTGGACGTGCAGGCGCACTGGGCCATCTTCGGCGCCGCCAGCCTGGCCGTGACGCTGGCGGTGGCCACGCTGTCGTACTGGCTGGTGGAACGCTGGGTGCTGCGCGCCATCCGTCAGCGCCGGCAGACCCTGGTCGCCCTCAGCCATCGCACGTGAACAGGAGCCCTGGCCTCCTCAGACCAGCACTTCCACGCAATGCGGGTGCCCCAGGAAGTCCTGCGGGCTGGCGCTTCGGCCGTAGGCGCCCGACTGGAACACCACCACCAGGTCGCCGATGTCGGCCTGCGGCAGGTCCATGCGGTCGGCCAGCAGGTCCAGCGGCGTGCACAGCGGGCCCACCACCGAGGCCTGCTCCCGTTCACCCGGCCCGGCGCGGTTGCCGATGGTGACGGGGTAGTTCTTGCGCACCACCTGGCCGAAGTTGCCCGAGGCTGCCAGGTGGTGGTTCAGGCCGCCGTCGGTCACCAGGTAGACCTGCCCGCGCGAGACCTTGCGGTCGACGATGCGCGTGACGTAGATGCCGGCCTCGCCCACGAAGTAGCGGCCCAGTTCGATGACGAAGGCGGCTTCGGGCAACTCGCGCAACGCGCGTTCCTGCAGCGCGGCCAGGTTGGCGCCGATGGGCGACAGGTCCAGCCGCTGCTCGCCCGGGAAGTACGGGATGCCGAAGCCCCCGCCCAGGTTGAGGAAGCGCACCGGCGAGCGCGCATGCTCGGCCAGCCGCACGGCCAGCTCGTAGCTCTTCAGCTGCGCTTCGCAGATGGATTCGGCACGCAGGTTCTGCGAACCGGCGAAGAGGTGGAAACCTTCGAAGGCCAGGCCCAGTTCGGCCACCTGCTTCAGCAGCGCGGGCACCACTTCGGTGTCCACGCCGAACTGCTTGGGGCCGCCGCCCATCTTCATGCCCGAGCCCTTGAGCTCGAAGTCGGGGTTCACGCGCACGGCCACACGCGCCGGCAGGCCGAGCTCCTGCGAGGCGCGCGCCAGCACCGGCAGCTCGCGAGCCGATTCCACGTTCACCAGCACGTGCCCGGCCACCGCCTGGCGCAGTTCGGCGTCGCGCTTGCCGGGGCCGGCGAAGCTGATCTCGGCCGGGTGCGCGCCGGCGTCCAGCGCCACCTGCAGTTCACCAGCCGAGGCCACGTCGATGCCGTCCACCAGCCCGGCCATCAGCCCCACCACGGCGGGCATCGGGTTGGCCTTCATCGCGTAGTGCAGCTTGATGCCCTTGGGCAGCGCACTGCGCAGTTCGGCCACGCGGCCGCGCAGCAGGCTGCGGTCGTAGGCGAAGAAGGGCGTCTGGCCGACGCGCGCGGCCAGGTGGCTGAGCGGCTGGCCGTTGACCAGCAGGTCGTGCTCGCGCACGGCGAACTGGTTCATCGCCTCGTGCGCCGGGGCGCGCCGCACGGGCGGGGTGTCGGGGGAAGACATGGGGTGGGGTCCGGGTCAGCCGGCCTGGCGTTCGAGCCAGGCGGTGGAAAGCAGTTTGCGGTCGATCTTGCCGTTGGGGTTGCGCGGCAGCGGGCCGGCCATGGGTTCGATGCCCTGCGGCACCATGTAGGCCGGCATGTGGATGCGGCACTGCGCCAGCAGCGCGGGCAGGTCCACCGCCGTGCTGCCGTCGGGCGCGGTGGCAATCACCTGGATGGCCTGGCCCAACGTGGCGTGTTCGACGCCGAAGGCCACGCACTCGCCCACCAGCCTGGTGGCGTACAGGATCTCTTCGACCTCGGTCGGGCTCACGCGGTAGCCCGAGGTCTTCATCATCTCGTCGCGACGCCCGATGAAGTACAGGAAACCTTCGGCGTCCTTGCGCACGTTGTCGCCCGAGAACACGGCGTACTCGGGCAGCATCAGCCCGGCCTGGCGGCCCGGCAGCAGCTTGTAGCGTTCGGCCGTCTTCTCGGCGTCGTTCCAGTAGCCCTGCCCCACCAGTGCGCCGCGGTGCACCAGCTCGCCCGGCTCGTCGGGCGCACATTCGCTGCCGTCTTCGCGCAGCACCAGGATCTCGGCGTTGGGAATGGCCTTGCCGATGGAGTCGGGCCGGCGGTCGACCTCTTCGGGCGGCAGGTAGGTGGAGCGGAAGGCCTCGGTCAGGCCGTACATCAGGAAGGGCTTGGCCGAAGGCGCGCGCTGGCGCAGCAGGTTCAGCGTCTCGCGCGGCATGCGGCCGCCCGTGTTGGCGAAGTAACGCAGGTTTTCATTGATCGCGGCCGGCCATTCCAGTGCCGACAGCTGGATGTACAGCGGCGGCACGGCCGTCAGGCCCGTCACCTTCTCGCGTTCCATCGCCTTCAGCACGTCCTTGGGCATCAGGTAGTTCAGCAGCACCACGCGGGCGCCGCTGTGGAAGGCCGTGGTGAGCTGGCTGAAGCCGGCGTCGAAGCTCAGCGGCAGCGCGGCCAGCAGGGTGTCGCCGGGGCGGTTTTCCAGGTACGACGCCACGCTCTTCGCGCCGGCCACCATGTTGCGGTGGGACAGCACCACGCCCTTGGGCCGGCCGGTGCTGCCGCTGGTGTACAGGATGGCCAGCATGTCGGTGTCGATCACGCGGTGCCCGGTGCGCGGCGGTGCGTCCAGCAGGTCGGCCCAGGCCAGCAGTTCCACGCCCGGCGGCAGGGCCACGGGTTCGCGCAGGCGTTCGGTGGTGACCACGTGGCGCACCGAAGGGCATTCGGCCAGCACCGGCGCCAGCAGGGCCAGGCGCTCGGGCGAGGTGACCAGCACGCGCACGTCGCAGTCCTTGGCGATGAACACCACCTGCTCGGGCTTGAGCAGCGGGTTCATCGGCACGAACACGCCGCCGGCGGCGGGCGCGCCGAAGCTGGCGATCACCGTTTCGAAACGTTTCTCCAGGTAGATGCCGACGCGGTCGGCGCGGGACAGGCCCAGGGCGAGCAGGCCGTTGGAGAAGGCGGTGACGGCCGTGTCCAGCGCCTCGTAGGCCAGCGTCTGCGCGCCGTAGGTCAAGGCTGCGGCCTGCCCGTTCCTTCGCGCAGACTCGCGTATCAGCTCATGCAACAGGGTCGATTCGGGCATGCCGGGGCCGGGCGCAGGCCCGAAGACGAAGGTGACGAAAAAAGTATGGCACAGCACCCTGCAGCGGCAAGGGCCCTGTGGCGGCATGTCGTGAGCCAGTGCGCGAAATCGGCGGGCACACCATGGCCGAGGGGGCCGGCCTGCAGCACCCCCGCCCCTAGAATCGCGCCCATCCAAAATTCACGGGAGCGGCATCGATGGACATCGAGCGCGAAGTCAAGGCCATTCTCGACGAGGTGCTGAGCCTGGGCGGCAGGTCATCGTCGTTCACGCGTGCCACGCACCTGCTGGGGGCCATCCCCGAGCTGGACTCGATGGCCGTCGTCTCGCTGATCACGGCGCTGGAAGAGCGCCTGGGCATCACCATCGACGACGACGACATCGACGGCGGCACCTTCGAGAGTGTCGGCTCGCTGATCGACTTCGTCAGCGGCAAGATCGCCGCCTGAGGCAGTGCCCACGCAGCCCAGCGCGTTCTTCCTGGACGCTGACGGCGGTCGTTCGGGACAGCGCTTCTGCCTGCTGCACCGCCCGGCGGGCCGCGTGCGCGCGGCCATGGTGCACGTGCATGCCTTCGCCGAAGAGATGAACAAGTCGCGCCGCATGGTGGCCGAAGCCGCGCGCGGGCTGGCCGCCGACGGCACGGCCGTGCTGCAGATCGACCTGCTGGGCTGCGGCGACAGCAGCGGCGACCTGGCCGACGCCAGCTGGGACGACTGGGTGGCCGACGTGCAGCAGGCCGCCCGCTGGCTGAACACCGAATTCGATGCGCCGCTGTGGTTGTGGGGGCAGCGCGCCGGCGCCCTGGTGGCCGCGGCCGCCGGCAGCGGCCTGGCCGGCGCGAACCATCTCTTCTGGCAGCCGGCGCTGGCCGGCAAGCCGCTGCTGCAGCAGTTCCTGCGGCTCAAGGCCGCCGGCGAACTGCAGGGCGGCGGCGCCAAGGGCGTGACCGAGGCGCTGCGCCAGGATCTGGCCGCCGGGCGCACGGTCGAAGTGGCCGGCTACCAGCTGCCCGCTGCCGTGGCGCAGGGCCTGGAAGCGGCCGTGCTGCAGCCGCCCGCGGCCGCCGAAGGCGCACGCCTGGTGTGGCTCGAACTCAGTTCGCGCCAGCCACCCGAGATGCTGCCCACGTCGGCGGCCGCCATCGAAAAATGGCAGGCTGCAGGACACGCCACGCAGGCCGAGGTGCTGAGCGGCCCGGCGTTCTGGCAGACCACCGAGATCGAAACCGCGCCCGAGCTGCTGCAGGCCACGCGGCGCGCGCTGCTGCAGGAGGCCGTGGCGTGATGCCGACCTCGACCCCGCCGAAGGCCGTCACCGAGCAGGCGTTGGTCTTCGACTGCCAGGGCGAGGCCCTGGTGGGCGTGGTGTCGCTGCCCGCGGTGCCGCAGGACACCGGCGTGGTGATCGTCGTCGGCGGCCCGCAGTACCGCGTGGGCGCGCACCGGCAGTTCGTGCACCTGGCGCGCCACCTGGCCGCGGCGGGTTACCCGGTGCTGCGCTTCGACGTGCGCGGCATGGGCGACAGCGCCGGCGCGCAGCGCAGTTTCGAGGCCTTGTCGGACGACGTGGCCGCGGCCATCGACGCCTTCACCGCCCGCCACCCCGCCGTGCGCCGGGTGGTGCTGTGGGGGCTGTGCGACGGCGCGTCGGCCGCGCTGATGCACGTGCAGCAGAAGGCCGACGCCCGCGTGTGCGGCCTGGTGCTGCTGAACCCCTGGGTGCGCTCGGCCGACACCTTGGCGCGCACCCACCTCAAGCACTACTATCTGCAGCGCCTGACCCAGCGCGACTTCTGGGCCAAGCTGCTGCGCGGCGGCGTGGGCGTCAAGGCGGTGGGCGGACTGGCCAGCAACATCCGCGAAGCCAGCGGGGCCGGTGGCGGCGGCAAGGAAGCCGCCAAGACCTTCCAGGACCGCATGGCCGCCGGCTGGGAGGCCTTTCGCCACCCGGTGCTGCTGGTGCTGAGCGGCAACGACTACACCGCCAAGGAATTCGGGGAATACGTGGCGGCACGGCCGGCCTGGCAGAAGCTGCTGGAACGATCGGGCTGTTCCAGGGTCGATATCGCGGATGCCGATCACACCTTTTCGGGTGGCGAGGCGCGGCGGGCGGCGGAAGCGGCTACGCTGCGGTGGTTGGCTGTCCTATGCTGATGAATCTGCCGATGAGAGGAACGCACATGCGCCGCAGCCTTCTTGACTACCTTCGCCTCTGCCTGGTGCTGGCCAGCGTCGCTCCTGCCATCGCAGCCGCACAGATGAAAGCCGTGCGGGGTGCCGAGCAGCCTAGTGCTTGTGGACCGATCTTCACTGAGCATTTTGGCCCCTATGACTACCGGTCGCACAGGGCCACTCTCAAGGTTGTCGAGGACTTCCACTTCACCCCTGAGATCGAGGCGGGCCTCCGAGGTCGAAATGGTCCCATCGGCGGCGACATCAATTACACACTCAAGGCATCGCCCAACCATCACCGTGCTCTCGTCACTCTGGCCACGGTCATTACCAGGGCCAAAGCCGACATCCTGCCAGGCATGGAGTGGCCGATGGAGTGCTACTACGACCGGGCTTTGCGTTTCGCTCCCGACGACACCACGGTCAGGATGCTCTATGCGCAGTTTCTGCACAGAGGCAAGCGCGCCCCCGAGGCCTTGGCGCAACTCGAAGCCGTCAGGCAGCAGGCAGCTGACAACCCCTTCACCCACTACAACCTGGGCTTGATGTTCCTGGAAGTCGGCAAACCTGAATCTGCCCTTGCGCAGGCGCATCGGGCCGCAGAACTCGGGTTCCCGAGACGGGATCTTGCTGAAGCACTGAAGAAGTCCGGCCACTGGAAGGACCCGGGGCCTGTCGAGACAGCCAAGGCGGCTCCTGTCGCTCCATCCCCCGCGTCAACGCCGCAGGGCACCGACACAAAAGCCAAGACACCCTGACGTACCCTCGCCAGCATGAGCGTCGCCAAGACAATCATGGGCATGGTGGCTGAACGCGGCTGGGCCTTGACCCTGCTCTACGCGGCGCATCGTCTGCTGAGTTCAGCAACGAAGGGTCACGCCCGCATCGTTCCATACGTTCTGGTGGCGCAGCCCATCGGGGCGAATGCGTTCGAGGGCGTGCGCGCCGATACGGCCACGGTAGTGCGCAAGGTCGAGCCCCCTGACGCACTCTGCGGCGAGTTCCCGCGGCCGGAGGCCATCAACCTGAGTCGCTGGCAGCGGGGTGCAAGCTGTTATGCCGCCACGCACAAAGGAGTCTTCGCAGGAACCATCTGGATACGACGGGAGCAGTACGAAGAAGATGAAGTCCGCTGCACGTATGTACTGCTGAAGCCTGAGATCAGCGCGTGGGACTTCGATGTCTATGTGGTCCCACGGTTCAGGCTGGGGAGGACGATGGCACGCATGTGGCAGGCCGTCGATCGATCCTTGGCTGAGCAGGGAGTGGCCTGGTCCTTCAGCCGCATCTCTCAATTCAACCCCGGCTCCCTGCAGTCTCATGCCCGCCTGGGGGCGACCCCCGTCGGCTGGGCGACCTTCATGGTCCTGGGGTCGGTTCAGATCGCTGCCCTGAGTCAGGCACCCTACCTGCATGTTTGCGTGGGTGAAGGCCGCGGTCCGGAGCTGGCGTGCTTGCCCCCCGAAACGGGGGTTCCGTGCTAGCCAGAGTGAAGTCACCATGGGGTTCGTCTCCGGTGTGAAAGTGTGACTCACGCCTTGGAACACCTTTGCTGCACGGCGCCGCCGTTGCCGTGTAAAGTTTGGCGACGCGCCGTATCTTCGATCTCCAGGTGAGCCATGCTTCGAACGCCAAACACCCGAAACCCCGTCTCTTGCGTCCGATCGCTGGTCGCGACGGTCATCACGGCGGGCGTGCTCCTGCCATTACCGTCGGTCTCGGCAGACCTGTCCTATTTGCAGAGCTTGCTGACCACGACACCGGAAGGTGGTTGGGTCAAGGCCAGCACCAACGTGCTGCAGGATGCGGTGGCACCACCTGCCATCGGAGGCTTGCCGAACGGCACCTATTCCGACCCGGGTTCCTTGGTCCGCGCCTGGAGTGCGATCGCTTGGGATTCGAACCGTGGGAACGCGCTCCTGTGGGGTGGCGGCCATGCTTCGTACATGGGCAACGAGATCTACGTTTGGCAAGGCAGTAACGGCACGTGGACCCGCGGCTCGTTGCCGAGTCAGTTGGTCAACGGTGGCAACGCCATTTTCTACGTCGTGGACGATGCAGCACCCCAGTCGGCCCACCCCTATGACAACAACGTGTTCTTGCCCGTCATTGACCGCTTCGTGTCGTTTGGGGGCGGAACGTTCAATACAGGTGGTGGCTGGCTGACACGAGATGGCAACGGCAACCCCGTATTTGCAGGGCCATGGTTGTGGAACCCCGCAAGAGCTGACGCAAACAAGGTGGGCGGCACTACGGGCTCAGGCTACCTCCCGACGCTGCAAGGCGGCGAGATGTGGAGCAACCGAGCGACCACTTTCACGGGAACGCGTGGGCAGAGCCCGCTGGAGGGCACTTCTGCGTACAGGCGGGAGAACGGTAAGGACGTCGTCTATACCTCTCGCGACTCGAATGCCTCTGGCTTTCCCGACTTGTACAGGTATGAACCGGGCAATCCCCAAACCGGCGAGCTGGATCGCTGGGACATGGTTGCCATTGGCTGGAACGCTAGCAGCGCCCAGTCTTCTGCAGCAATCGACTCGGCGAACGGCCTGTACGTTCGGATCGGAAACCGCGCCAATGCGTTTGACATGGGGCTTTCGGTCTGGAACCTGAACACCATCAACCCGAACAACCCAGAGGCTACCCGTGATTCCTTCGTCGAGTTGGCATTCGCGAACGGCGCCAGGTTCGAGACGAACAAGGACATGGGCATTGCCTATGACGACGTCAATCAGCGCTTTGTGCTGTGGGACGGCAAGGAACGTGGGGCCGTCTATTACGCGACACCCTCGTTCGATGCCAATGGCGTGATGAGGCGCACCTGGTCTGTCGACAAGGTACTGAGCACCACTGCAGCCCAACCGCAGGGCAATTTTGCGAACGGCGTTCTCGGCAAATGGCTGTACATCGAGGAACTCGATGCCTTCATGGCGCTTGACGAGTACCAGGTCGCCACCAAGGATGCTGCCATCTGGCTGTACAAGCCAGTGGGAGTGGTGCCAGAAACAACGACGCTGCTCATGATGGCGTCGGGCTTGGCACTTGTGTTCGCGCGGCGCAGAAAGCTCGACACGGCCAGGCGCAAGCGCCTGTAAGCGAGGTTAACTTCCAGGCGCTTATCGACTGGAAATAGGCGGGCAGCGGTTGCATCTTGCGTGGGCCCACGGATGGGAGGGCGACCAACAATGCGTCATGCCCAAACCGACCACTCCTCCCCCCGCGCCGAGCGAATCCAGCCGCTCAACTTCCCTCTTGACGGACGTTGACCACCAACGTCGAACCTTGCTTCGAGGCGCCTTGGGCGCGCTGAGTGCAGGCAGCCTGGCCGCCTGCGGTGGAGGTGGCGGTGACGCCATTGCAGCACCGGGCGAGAGCGCGCTGGCGGGGCCTGGCTTCGGCACCCCGAACGCTCCGGCTCCGGCTCCGGCTCCGGCTCCGGCTCCGGCTCCGGCTCCGGCTCCGGCTCCGGCTCCGGCTCCGGCTCCGGCTCCGGCTCCGGCTCCGGCTCCCGCCCCGGCTCCTGCCCCCCCACCTGAACCCGCACCGCCGCCCGTAGCCCAAGGCCTCACCACCCTGAAGGCCCGCCGCATGAACTTCACCCGCATGGTGATGCTGCGCAACTACTTCGAGGGTGGACGGTACGAGCGGTACCAGCGCTTGGTGATCCTGAAGGGCCCTTCGGTCGACCTGCCCTTCTACGGGTATGACTGGACAAATTCCGGATCAATGCGGGCCTTTGGGCAATCGACCTACAAACTGTTGGTAGACGGAGTGCAGCGTGCTTCGGTCAACGTGAGCGCCGGGGCGAAGACGGCCAGCTTCTCCCTGGACCTCGCTTCGATTCCAGAAGGCTGGCATGAACTCGACATAGTTGGCGCGGCTGATGAAACATGCCCCCAGATGCCGGTCTACGTGCAGCACGGCGGCACACCCATCAACGGCGCCGCCATGCCGGTATCGCTGGGCACTTACGGCCTGATCTTCGACACCGTCGGCGTGCATTTCATAGGCACGGTGCCCGCCCGATACTTCCCCACGATCATCCCGCTGAGCGAGCGGAGCACCCCGGCCTTCGCGACCGCGCTCAAGAGGCCCGATCTGGTGCAGACCCAGCTCGTGCCTTCGCGGCCAGACGACATCTTCCGGCCCAGCGTCAACGAGAAGGGCCTCCTGAGCACGGCCAACACGCAGGCCTACTTCTGGAGCGACTTCGTCGCCAAGCTTCCGCGGGTGTCGCTGCTGGACGGTCCGCGTGGGCGGGGATGCGTCAAGATGCCGACTCACCTTCAGGTCGGTCGCAATGCCACCTACTTCTGCGACCCGTGGCGGGTAGGCAAGATCAGCGCCGATGGGACCGTGACCACGCTGGTGGGTTACCGCCACCGGCAGATCCCTTCCCTGTATGCAGGCCCGCAAGACCTGGAACTGGTGGGCGATTGGTCCGCCATCCCGGCCGACCGGCGTGGCTTTCATGAACTCTGGGGAATGGCCTGGGATCAGCGCACGCTGGCCGTCAATGAAAGCGCCGCCCCCATAGCCGCCGAGCACAACGACAAGCCCCATCTGGTAGGCCCCGTCATGTTCTTGGCCGATACGCAGAACAACCGGATCTGCAAAGTGCAGTTCCACCCCAGCGACAGGAGCGTACCGGGCCGGGTGACCGAATTCATCACCGGCCTGGCGGATCCGTGGGATGTGATCTGCGAGGCGGGGGTCGTGTACGTGAGCGAACGCCTGACGCATCGCATCACGGCATTCGACGCAAGCACGGGCGCGCGTCTGCGTACGGTGCTGCAAGGCGCGAATCTGTCTGGTGTGAACAGCAATCGAATGGTGTTTCGCCGCGGGACCCTCGCGGAAGTGCGAAACCAGCCCATCGTAGGCCCGGAGGGTCTCTACTTCCAAGACGGTTGGTTGTACTTCGGCTCACGCGCCATGGAACAGGTCAAGCGTGTCAATGTGTCGACCGGCGTGGTCGAAACCGTCTGCAACATCTTGATGGACAACAACTCCAGCTTCGCCAAGATTGCCGTCAGCGACGGCACGTTCGGCCCAAGGGGAACCGTCTTCGTGGCCCATTGGAGTGTCATCAACTATGGGTTCCCTCACGCGTACCTTCCCAACGGAGGCGCCTGGGATCAGATAGCAGGCACCGCAGAGCGAGGAACCCCCTACGCACACAGCAGCTACCCCACGGCGGTGTGTTCCGGGAACGGCCGAATGATCTTCGGCAGCGCCTACGAAGGCGTCTTCATGATGTCGCGTGCCCTGCCGTCGGACACCTTGCCGGACCGCGCGAAGTACCTCAATGGCTACAAGGAGTACATCAAACGGGGCCTGCAGCTGCTGTATGGCCCGGCCGGTTGGGGCTACTACGGACTGCCGCTCCCTTGGGGAACCCATGCCGACATCGACTACTACCTGAGCCTCCAGGGCCACCGGCGCGTTTGATCGGCCGCATCGTTCGGCGGCACCGTCAGACTGAGCGCAGACCCGCCGGGCGGGCTGCGTGTTCGTGCCAAGTTCAACACGATTGCAGCCACGAAGGGCGGACCCTGAGCAGTAACATCCTGCGGCCAGTTGAAGAGGCGTCGCGGACGCCCTGCTGTAGGAGGTGCGATGCGCAGTTACGGAACGACCAAGCGTGTGATGGTGACGGGGGGGGCCGGCTTCCTGGGTTCCCATCTTTGCGAACGCCTTTTGGACAGCGGCGCCGACGTGCTGTGCGTAGATAACTTCTACACCGGCACGAAGGACAACGTGGCGCACCTGCTGCCCAACCCACGCTTCGAGTTGATGCGCCACGACGTCACTTTCCCGCTCTATGTGGAAGTCGACGAGATCTACAACCTGGCCTGCCCGGCGTCGCCGGTGCACTACCAGTTCGACCCGGTGCAGACCACGAAGACCAGCGTGCACGGGGCGATCAACATGCTTGGCCTGGCCAAGCGCCTGAAGGCCAAGATCCTGCAGGCCAGCACCAGTGAGGTCTACGGCGACCCGCAGATCCACCCGCAGACCGAGGACTACTGGGGACACGTCAACCCCATCGGCCTGCGGTCTTGCTACGACGAAGGCAAACGGTGCGCGGAAACGCTGTTCTTCGACTACCACCGCCAGCACAAGCTGCGCATCAAGGTCGCGCGCATCTTCAATACCTACGGCCCGCGCATGCACCCGAATGACGGGCGCGTCGTGTCCAACTTCATCGTGCAGGCCTTGAAGGGCGAGCCGATCACGATCTACGGGGACGGGTCGCAGACGCGGTCGTTCTGCTACGTCGACGACCTGGTCGAAGGGCTGATGCGGTTGATGGGCACACCCGACGATTTCACGGGGCCCGTCAATATCGGCAACCCCGGGGAGTTCACCATCCTGCAGCTGGCGCAGCAGGTGATCGAACTGACCGGGTCAAGGAGCGAGATCGTTCGCAAGCCGTTGCCGTCGGACGACCCCTTGCAGCGACAGCCCGACCTGACGTTGGCGCGCAGGCACCTGGCGTGGGAGCCCACCACCGCGCTGACGCCGGGGCTGCAGAAGACCATCGGCTACTTCTCGACCCTGCTCGGGAAGACCTGAGCTGCTCCGACCCGCTGAACGACAGGCGCGACCATGAGCACACCGGTTTCCGTGATCATCCCGGCTTACAACTGCGCCAGCACGGTGGCAGAGACGCTGGACAGCGTGTTGGAACAGGATCACCGAAAGACCGAGGTGATCGTCGTCAATGACGGCAGCACCGACAACACCCTGGAAGTGCTGCGGGGCTATGCCGACCGGGTCCGCATCATCGATCAGCCGAACGCCGGCCCGCCCGCAGCCCGGAACGCCGGCATCCGGGCCGCGACAGGCGAGTACATCGCCTTCCTGGACGCCGACGACGTGTGGGTTCAGGGCAAGCTGACCGCCCAGGCGCGTCACCTGGACGGCAACGCAGACGTGGGCACGGTGTTCACCGACTGGTATGTCTGGAACTCGGAAGCCGATGGCACGTTCAGGCGCAGGCCAGAGATCGAGTCGCGTCACGTGGACGATCGTGTCGACCCGGCCCTGTCTGGCTGGCTGTACACGAAACTGTTGTTCACCAGCGAGCTCCTGACCACGACGGTGATGATCCGCGCTTCCGTCATTCGCAAGGTCGGCGATTTCGACCTGCGGCTGTGGAACGGCGACGACTACGACTACTGGTTGCGGTGTTCACGCGAGGGGAAGATCACCAAGCTGGCGTCGATCGGGGCGCTCTATCGCATCCTGCCCAATTCGGTATCCAGGCGGCCGCGCGAGACCAACTACGAGTTTGAGGTGGTCAAGAGCGCCATCGACCGATGGGGCTTGGCAGGGCCTGACGGCACACCCGCGAACCCGCAAGCCGTATCGCGGCGACTGGATGAACTGCAAAGCGCTCATGCTTATGGGCACCTGCTGCGCGGCGATGCTGCACTGGCCTACAGAACCTACCGGCAACTTCTGGGCCGCCATCCCACGCAGCCGCGCCTCTGGCTCAATACGATGCGCGCAGCCTTGAAGGCTCGCAGCCAGCGACCGGTCAGCGCGGTTGCATGAACGCGCCTTCGCGGCGCCATATCAACGCCTGCGACCTCCGCCATTCGAGATCGGCATGACGAGCGTTCGGCGGGCTTTGGGAATCTCCTTTCTGGAGCGGTACTTGACAGTGGCGCTTGCCCTTGCCAGCAACATCATCTTGGCACGGCTGCTTACGCCTCATGAAATCGGTTTGTACTCCGTATCGCTCGCCGTCATCGGTATTGCACAAGTACTGCGCGAGTTCGGAATAGGTAATTACCTAATACAAGAACCCAATATCAATGAAGACCACCTGCGCACAGCGTTCGGGGTTTCCCTTGTGCTGGGAAGCGGTCTCTTCTTGGTAGTCCTTGCATTGGCTCCATTCGCAGCGGACTTCTACGAGGAACCAGCGATGACGGTCACGATGTGGATCGCAGCGCTCAATTTTCTAGTGCTGCCCTTCTGCACTGTTCGCCTGGCAATGCTCAGACGGGCGATGAAGTTCAAGGCACTTTTATATGTTTCACTCGCAGCGACGGCCACCAGTCAAGCGGCGACTGTCGGTCTGGCGTGGATGGACTTTGGTGCAAATAGCATGGCCATCGGTTCTGTTGTCATGAACTTGGGCATGGCGATTGGAACCTGGGTGGCCAGCGAGGACCGTCGGGTACGGCTTCCCTCTCTTCGTTTGTGGCGCCCGCTGGTGCGATTTGGCGGCCAAAGCGCGTTGACAAACGCGTTAACAAGCGTCTCGATGGACGCCAATGACCTCGTCGTCGGAAAGGTTCTTGGTTTCGGCCCCGTGGCAATGATCAGCCGGGCACAGGGGCTAATCAATCTCTTCCACCGCGACCTGATGGGTGCTGTTCGGAATGTAGCGATGCCGGCTTTCGCGCGGTCGCATCGCGAGGGCGAACCAATACCGGAGCGATTTGGACACAGCATGGCAGTATTGACTGCCATTGCTTGGTCTTTCTATGGCTTATTGGCAGTCTATTCGCTTGAAGCCACTAGGTTGCTTTACGGATCGCAATGGGACGAGGCGGCTTTACTAGTTCCAGTTTTTTGCGCAGCCGCTGCTCTGGGCACAGTGAACAGTTTGATACCCACCATGCTCGTGGCCGTCGGTCGAATAGATATTGTCACGAAGATGGAGTTGGTGGTTCAACCGCTTCGCCTGGCACTCGTCATAGGTGCCGCACTAGTTTTTCAGAGTATGGAAGCTGTCGCATGGGCATTCTTTGCGGCCAGCGCTTTCGTAGCCCCGTTCTTTGTTTGGATGGGACAGAAGGGCGTCCCGGGAACTGCAATTCAAATGATCCGAACAGTAGTACCGTCAGCTTTGGTAACACTTGCAGTGATTCTACCCGCCATGATGCTTCGATGGAAACTGGATTTTGATCGAAGTGAACCCATTTTCTTGCCACTGGTCGCGGGCACCGTAGTCGTTGGTGTCATTGCAGGCTTGATGGCCGCCATCATATGCCGCCACCCCATCACTAAGGAGGCCCTCTTCTTAAAGATGATGCGACAACTGGGGCATCGATTGCCCGAGAGACCAGTACCTTGAGTAGCGAGATTGCGGCCTCCTGGCGTCCGTTTTTTCTTATGCAACGCCAGTCGCCAATCTACAGGTCGCCTTACGCGCCGAAGCGCGCGCACATGCGCCATCTCTGGCGTCAGTTTGAGAACAATTGGCGAGGTTGTCTAAAGGCTCCTCTTCGGAAGAATGGATATCCTGTTCATCGCCCCTGTCTAGGTCAAATAATATGAACACTGTTTTGTTGGTACTTATCGCCCTTGTCGCAGCCATGTGTGCGATCCTGATCTACAAGGTTCGCCTAATTCATTTGGCTACCTATCGGCTAATTGACGACGCCGCAAAAACACGCCAAGAGGTGGAATCCCTCTATTCCCAACTTCAGGCTACCGCATCACTGCAATTCGCCCTCCAGTTCGAGAAACCTTTGCCACCCATGAGAGGCTGGGCTGGTTCCCCAGATTTTTTGCTACACGTGGCTCATGCACTGCTTCGAGATAAACCAGAATCTGTCCTGGAATGTAGTTCTGGAGTTTCGACCCTAGTATCAGCCAGATGTCTGCAACTAAACGGCACGGGACACGTGTGGAGCTTGGAGCATGACGAAGCTTTCGCAGAGCAGACACGCGAGTTGCTCAGCCAGTACCAATTGGCAGATTGGGCAACGGTCGTGGTAGCGCCACTGCGGAAGCATGAGGATGGAACAATTTGGTATAGCGACGAGGCTCTCCCCCCCAATTTGCCTTTGGCTGGAGCGCTTGTCGTCGACGGCCCACCGGAGTCCATCGGTCCGATGGCAAGGGCTCCTGCATTTTCAAGGTTGCGAGCAAGACTGGCGCCAGGCGCGCAGATATTCATTGACGATGCCGCACGATCTGCAGAAACAGCAATGGTCGAAGAGTGGAAGAAGACCGATCCGAGCCTTAAGATTGAGCAGTTGCCGACAGAAAAGGGCCTTACCGTCGTTACGTTAACGCGTTAACGATCTCCGCTGTCCAGAACGGTTTGTCTGATATGCCACGCGTTGCCTTGCTTTGCCCGGGTTTGGGCCGCGTTTTCCGCGGTCATGAAAGCTTCGCTCGAAGCCTGTTCGACCTGATGTCTTCAAGCGTGGACATGGTCTTGTTCAAAGGCGGCGGTGAAGCGAACGCTCAGGAGCAGGTTGTCGCCCATATTCCCCGCGATTCGCAGGCGTTAGACAGCATTCAGCTTCCTGTTTCTGCCAAATGGCAGCAGTCCGCCCTGGGGCAAGAACGGATTCGAATCGAATGCGAGTCGTTCGCATGGTCGGTCCTCGGTGCGTTGCTTGAAGGCCACTTCGACATAGTCCACTGCCTTGACCGCGACGTTTGCCGAGTCATTCATGCAAACCGGCACCTTTTTTCGAAGACACCGACAATCCTCTTCTCGAACGGAGGAGCGATGCCGTCGGTAGACCTTCCCCCATGCGACTTCGTTCAGGAACACACGGGTCTGAATCTCAAGCACAGCTTGAAAGGCCGAAGTTTTCTCATCCCTCACGGGGTCGATACGGATCACTTTCGGCCCGGTGCACCGACCGATTTCAGGGATCGGCACAACATTCCATCGCATGCGACCCTGCTCCTCAGCGTAGGCACGATCTGTTACTGGCATAAGCGGATGGATCACGTCATCAAAGAGGTGGCCGCGCTTGCCGACGCGAACGTCCATTTGGCCATCGTGGGACAGGAGAGCGAGGACTCGACCGCGATCAAGGAACTAGGCCGACAATTGCTGGGCAATCGCGTGCATTTCGATTCTTTGCCGCATGACACGTTGCCTGCAGCCTATGCTGCTGCCGATGCGTTCGTTCTCGCGAGCTTGTTCGAGACCTTTGGCATTGTCTATATCGAAGCAATGGCCTCAGGCCTTCCAGTCATTTGTACCCACCACGCCAATCAGCGCAGCATCGTGCAGAAGGGCATTTTTATCGATATGGCAAAAGTCGGCGATCTGACCGCGGTGCTGACGGCGGACAGGCGATCAGACTGGCCGAGTATAGGGCGCCAAGGGTTGGAAATCGCAAGGAATCAATACGACATTCAAAGCTTGAAGAAGCAGTATATTGCAAAGTACATAGAGATCTCTGGTCGAGCCCAGCCACTACCCAAATGGACACTTAGCCGGCGCATGCGCCAGAATTTGCAGGGCTCATGGCGGTCCGCCATACGACTATTGCGGGGGCAAGCGGAGTGAAGGAATGGGAGATGAGTTATGTTAACAATATTACTTGCTACACATAACGGCGCGGCGACATTGCCGCGCGTCCTCGATTCCTACCGCCACCTCGCCTACCCTCGCGACGCTTGGAAACTGGTGGTCATAGACAATGCCAGCTCGGACGGTACTGGGGCGCTGCTTGCCGGCCAGTCCGGGTTGCCACTCTCGGTCCACCGCACCGAACGAAGAGGCAAGAACGTTGCATTGAACGAAGGTTTGGCTTATGTCGAAGGTGACTTGGTTGTCTTCACAGACGACGATGCCATTGCCCATAGCGATTGGCTCGCGGAATTCAGACGAGCCGCTGACGCAAACCCGTCCTACGACGTGTTTGCTGGTGCGATTGAGGCGGTATGGCCAAGGGATCTCCCGGATTGGGTCGAGCGAGTGGTTAATCTAGGCGCCACTTTTGGGATAACACCGTCGGATCTAAGGAGCGGTCCAGTCCGCAGCACGCAAGTATGGGGCGCGAACATGGCAGTGCGCTCTTCGGTGTTTTTGAAGGGTCATCGATTCCTGGAGTCTGTGGGCCCGGCGGCGGGTCAATACATGATGGGCAGTGAAGTTGAATTTACCTGCCGGATTGAACGCGAAGGCCACCAAGCATTTTTCATGGAATCGGCTCGAGTCGGTCACATTATCAAGTCCAGTCAATTGGATCCACAATGGATCATTCAGCGGGGATATCGCCTGGGTCGCCACATGTTTCACCAAGAGGTCGAAGGCTTCGCCCCTGGTACCGCCATGTGGCGTGGCGCGCCGCGGTGGAAATGGCGCCTGCTTGCAGATCAGCACATCCGGGCAATGAGAGCGAGATTGCGAAGAGACTTTGAAGCCCGGCTTTCTGCGGAGTGGGAGATTTCGTTCCTGCGCGGCTACCTTGATGAAGCGTCACACCATGCGGATTCGAATCGATGAAGTTCAGTATTGTCATTCCGACCTACAACCGAAGACACACCATCGCGGCGGCCATCGACTCGGCCCTGGCGCAGCAAGACGTGCACCCCGGTTCGCTCGAAGTGCTCGTGGTCGATGACCACTCCACTGACGACACAGTGCAATGGCTCCAGAGCACGTACCAGACGCAAGCGGTCAGGGTGTTGACCAATACTAGGAGCAAGGGCCCTGCCGGCGGCCGGAACACTGGCCTTCTGGCCTCAGAGGCCGACATGGTGGCCTTTCTAGACTCCGATGACGCCTTCCTTCCCAACCATCTGGCCGATGCGTCGAGGGCGTTCGATGCGCATCCTGGCGTTGACGTCCTGTTCGGTCGGGCACGCTACGAGCGGCAGGGTGAGCCCGTCGACTATATGGGCCCGAACTTCGAGCGCAAGTTGGCCCTTGCAGGCACGACCCACCGTGACGATGCCGTCTGCGTCTTCGACAGCAACTTCTTCACCCATCTTCTCAAGCAGGGCTGCTGGTTCAACCTGTCCAGCGTGGTGATGCGCCATGGGGCCAGGCAGGCCTTGATGGAAGAGTCGCTGCGGGTGGCAGAAGACTTCGAATTCTGGGCACGGCTGGCGCGCCAGCATGGCTTTGGCTGCCTGCTTGCACCGCAGATCCGGTACAGCCTGGGTGATGACAACATCTCCTTCGAGGCAGATGCCGCCGTGGAGGGGCACTCGCCTCAACTGCTTCGGGCTTTCGAGATCATGCGGGGCTACCAGGGGCTCAGCACAGAGCAGGACGCGATACTCAAAGACCAGATCGCCGGCCTGCTCTTCGACTGGGGCTACCGCTGTCGCCTTCGCGGCCGCCGGGCCGAAGCCTGGAAGCTGCATTGGCGCTCGCTGCGCATGGGCCGGCGGACGTCCAATCTCGCGGCCCTGGCCAAGGTGTTGCTGGCAGCTCCTGCGCGCAACGCTTCAACGCAGCCTTGACTTGATTGCCCCACCTCCCACCTCACGCGCCTGCGAACCTTGCCAACCCGGTGTTGAAGAGATCCATGACACGCTCCCCGTCCCCTGAGTTGTTCCTGGGCCACCCAGAGTTCACTGACCCTGGCCTGGCACGCGCGCTCACCGAGGTCGGACTGTCAGCGGCCTGGCACGCCGCGTGGGCCGCGGGCCCGGCCAAGGCCGCCAGCCTGGCCAACGGGTCGTTTGCCGTGGGCATCACCTCGCCGGACGGGCGCGCCTTCCTGGCGGTGGATCGATTTGCCGTTCACACCCTGTGCTGGTGCATCGAGGACGGTCGCATTCGCTTTGCCGAGCGTGCCGATGAGCTGATTCCGGCAGGCGCGGGGCAGATCGACCCCCAGGCCATCTACGACTACCTGTACTTCCATTGCATCCCGTCTCCCCGCACGATCTTTAAAGGGGTTCACCGTCTCCCGCCGGGACACTTCCTGTCGTTCGAAAACGGCCAGGCCACCGTGGCTCGGTATTGGACGCCACAGTTCGACGAGCCGGCGACAGCGGACTTCGGTCAAAGCAAGCAGGCGTTCCGGCGTCTGCTGCTGGACTCCGTTCGCAGAACGCTCGACGGCGGAAAGCCCGGCTGCTTTCTGAGCGGCGGAACGGACAGCTCCACCGTCGCGGGCATGCTGGGCCAGGCGGCCGGCTCGACAGCAGCGACCTACTCGATCGGATTCGAAGCCGAGGGCTACGACGAGATGGCATTTGCCCGACTTGCCGCACGTCACTTCGGCACCGAGCACCACGAGTACTACGTGACGCCAGACGACCTCGTGGCCAGCGTGCCACTCGTCGCAGGGCACTACGACCAGCCCTTCGGAAACTCCTCGGCCCTGCCCGCCTTCTATTGCGCCAGGATGGCCAAGGAAGACGGCGTCACCCGCATTCTCGCCGGCGACGGCGGCGACGAACTGTTCGGCGGCAATGCCCGCTACGCCAAGCAGCGCCTGTTCGGCCTTTATGGCCACATCCCGTCTTCGTTGCGCGACTCGTTGGTCGAACCGGCGCTGCTCAGAACCGTCGCAGGTCGATTGCCCGTGCTGAAGAAGGCAGCCAGCTACGCCCAGCAGGCCAGGGTGCCGATGCCCGACCGGATGCAGATGTACAACCTGCTGTTGCGACTGGGAGGCGCCAATGTATTGACCGCAGACTTCCTGCAGTCCGTCGACGAAGGCCATCCACAGCAACATCAGCGCGATGTCTGGCGGCAAAGCCTTGCTGCCAGCGAACTGAATCGCACGCTGGCCTACGACTGGCGCTACACCCTGGCCGAAAGCGACCTGCCCAAGGTTTGCGGCACCACCCGCCTGGCAAACATCGGCGTCGCCTTCCCGATGCTGGACGACGATCTCCTGGCGTTTTCGATGCGGCTGCCTACGTCCTACAAGCTCAAGGGCCTGAAGCTGCGCTGGTTCTTCAAGGAAGCGCTGCGAGGCTTTCTGCCAGACGAGATCCTGACCAAGAAAAAACAAGGCTTCGGGCTGCCGTTCGGGGTGTGGGCCACGCGGCACCAAGGGCTTTCCAAGTTGGCCTCGGATTCACTGGGCAGCTTGTCGACGCGCGGCATCGTGCGTGCTGACTTTCTGGACGCGCTACTGAAGACCCACCTGCCCAGTCACCCTGGCTACTACGGCGAGATGGTCTGGATTCTGATGATGCTGGAGCAGTGGCTGCAGCGGCATGCGCCCAACTACGCTCCCGGGTCAGGCCAGTACAGGTGACAGCGAAACCGGAGCCCGGGACGACAGGGGGCCACCGCGAACCCGCCGATGCCTGCGCAAGGCACCCCACAGTCCGAGAGCGATCCCGACGAGTGCGATGACAGATGGTTCAGCGACGACAGAGTTCGGAATGACAGACAGG
Organism: Rubrivivax sp.; assembly: GCA_022843905.1. Taxonomy (GTDB): domain Bacteria; phylum Pseudomonadota; class Gammaproteobacteria; order Burkholderiales; family Burkholderiaceae_C; genus Rubrivivax. The sequence continues at coordinate 182,334 of JALHMT010000007.1, read as the reverse complement.
CGAACCGGGTGTAGCGAACCGTCCCAACTACCGAACCAGGTCGCCTCATCCAGGTAGATAGTCTCAGCCGGCGAAGCGACGAATCTTCCGACCTCCATCGACTGGATCAAGTCGTTGGCCAAATAGCCGGCGACCAAGGATCCCGACACCAGATCGACGAACAGCGTGTGGGTCACAGGGCTCCAGCGAATCCGAAGCACGTCGTCTGGCAAGGGACCGCTGCTGCCAGCGTCACGGAAGGTGACGTAGCGGTCAAACGGCTCTGCCTGTTCGCGTACCTCGATGCCGGTGGCCTGGAGCGACAGCTTCTCGTCCAAGGCGCTCAAGACGGACAGCTCAAGAAGGGAACCGTCGTAATTGCAGCCCTCCGCGGGGAACTCGAATATCTCGACAGTGCCGCAGAGCCCGCCTACGCGGAACTGCGATGGCACGCCCGGCGCGGCATGGTCTGTGAGTTCCAGTCGATAGTGCGAGGCGACGGCCAGGTGGCTGATGAACAGGGCGCCGGCAAAGGCAAGAATTCGCGCTATCCGCATAGCACTCCCAAACTTGGTGTTGCCCTGCCTGCAGTCAGCGGAGACTCGGGTGGCGCACGGAGCCGAGGATCCGGCGATCGTCCAACGGCACGTCTTTCTCAGACGTGCGCCGGCGCTTCCTTGCCGCCGCACCTCCCAGGCCGAGTGCGGTCAGTGCCAGCGCAAGGACAGAGGGCTCCGGAACCGTTGCGTTCGGAACGATGGCAAAGAGAACCGGGTTGAATGCCGGACCCAGCTTCCGCCAGTCGCCGAACCAAGCAGTCTGTCCGAACACCACTTCTGATGGCGAGGCCACAAGCTGATCCACTTCCGTCGCCTGACCCAGTTCAGTAGAGATGTAGTCAGCCACCATGGAGCCAGATATCAAGTCGATCGACAACGAGAAAGTAGCCGGCAGCCAACGGACGCGCAGCACGTCATCGGGAATTGGCCCGGCATTGCCTGTATTGCGGAAAGTCACGTACCGGTCAAACGACTGCGTCGCCGAGGGAACATCGATGCCAAACGACTGAATGGACAGCTTTTCGTCCGAGGACGAAACAACCTGAAGACTCAGACCGGCCACGTCGTATGGAGCAGGGACACAGGCATCGGCCGGGAACACAACCTCATTCCCGCACAATCCCCCAATCCGCAGCCCTGAGACGGATCCGACATTGGCATAGTCGGTCATTTCGAGGAGATAGTGCGAGGCCATCGCAGACTGACCAAATATCGAAGCGCTGGCCAATATCAGAAATCGCGGCAACCACATACGACACCCTCACACCTTTTGCGGTGATGCGATCGTAGTTAGGTCTGAAGCACGGTCGATTGAGGGGGCTCAATCGGCGGTGAAACTTAGCTCGCGATCAGCCGGTTTGCTCAACCGCTTCGAGTCGCCGGACACTGCACTGTCACCAACTCCATCGCCTGGGCGTACAGGCGACCCAATCCAAACTGCTCGCAAACCTGGCCCAAGGGGAAGTTGGCCGACAATTCCTTCGACAGGTCGCGGCGCCAGTCATCGACGCTGGCAGCGATGTAGTTCTTGCGACGCATGCGCGTGAAATGCCCTGCGTCGACGTCCTTCTCCGGAATGGTCAGCAGCTTGCCGCCCAGCACCTTGTGCCAGTACCGGATGCCCACGCCACAGTCCCAGTACATGCGTGTGCGCTTCTTGCGCTCCGCATCGCCGGGACAGTTCGGGTGCAGATAGAAGCACAGCCACCAGCCGCAGCCGTTGTCGAAGTTGCTTCGACTGGCGCCACGCGTGGTACATCCGATGAGTTCCCAGTAGCGCAGCGTGTGCGGCTCCTTCAGTCGCTGCCGCACGGAAGGCCGGGGCTCGACCGCCATCATCTCGCCATCGGCCAGCCCTGCGAAGCGGTCCGCGTAGCCTTGAAGCTGTTTGATGGGCATCAACAGGTCGGCATGCCAGAAGGCCAGGCGCTCGCTGTAGGCAAAGGCATAGTCGAGCGGAAAGTGCGGGTACATGGTCCCGAAGCCGAAGTCTTCATTGAAGTCGATCAGCACGGCGCCGGGCACCAGTGGCGGCGGACCCACTCGAGGGTCAAAGCCGACCACGGGCGTCCATCCCACTTCCCTGATCATCAGTTGCTGAAGCACGCTCCAATGCGCATCGACGTTCCAGCACAGCCAGGGCTTGGTGACGCCCTTCAACCTGGACTCCCAGCGCTGCGCAGCGGCCAGGATGTCGTGGAAGGAGTACGGGGAGGCATTGAAACCTTCCCAGTTGCCGATGCCGGCGCTCATCTTCTCGCGGTCGGAACCGGTCAGCCAGGGTCGATGGGGGAGCGTCGTCATGGGCATCAGGCGAACACAGGCTCGCGGCGAAGGTTGGCCAGCAGCCGCAGTGCGAAGCGGCTTCGCGTGCGGTCCCAGGGCGTGAATCGGGGCAGTTGGAAGCTGTCGCTTTGCAGCCGCGCCGCGCCCCAGGCGGTGGACACGGCGGCATCGAAACCGGCACGCCGGGCGAGGTCCACCGTGGTGCGGGTGTAGTCGGTCTGCGGCTTGCCATTGGGATAGGCGAACAGGGCCACCGGCTGCTGCACGATGGATTCCAGGCGCTGCTTGCCGCGCTCGATCTCCTGCCGGGCCGCGTCGTCGTCCAGGCTGGCCAGGATGGGGTGGCTTTCGGTATGCCCGCCCACCCCCATGCCTTGCCGGGCCAGGTCGTGCACCTGATCTGAACGCATCATCAGGCGCGTGGGCGGGGCCACGCGCGCGGCATGGGCCACGGCCGCCACGGCCTCGTCGCGCGGGCCCAGCGTCAGGTACTTGATGCGCTTGATCAGGGTGTCGATGGCGGCACGCCGTTGTGCGGTGTCGCCGATGGGCAGCTGGACGGCGTCCAGCCCCGACACGGCGGGCACGGCCAGCACCGGCCCGGGTGCCGAGCGCACGGCCTCGATGATGCGGTCGTTCCACATGCAGCCGCCGTCCAGGAAGCGCGTGGCCACGAAGAAGGTGGCCGAAAGCCCGTGCCGCTGCAGGATGGGCAGGGCCAGGCGATGGTTGTCTTCGTAACCGTCGTCGAAAGTGATGGCCAGGGCACGGCGCGGCAGCGTGCCGGCCCGCAGGCGGCTGATGGCCTCGTCCAGCGGCAGCACGTTGAACCAGTCATTTACCCAGCCGCACATCTCATCGAAGCGGCGTGCGTCCACTTCGTCGGGGAACAATGGGTCGACCTCGTCGAGCACGCGGTGGAAGATCAGGGTGGACAGCCTGCCGTTGGAGCCCCCGGGCGAAAGCAGATCGAACAAGGGTCTCACGGCGTTCTCGACGGCACCTGCGGACCGGCCGCACCAGGAGAAAAAGCCCGGCCAGGGGCCACCTTGGGCTCCGGCCAACCCGCCAACCAACGCCAGCCACGAAGGGCGCTGGTCTCGGTTTCCCACGCGCGCCGCCGCACCCATTGACGGGTCAAAACCACCAGCACCATCAGGTACAGAGGCAGGTCGAAGTAGGCCAGACTCAGGAAGGCTCCCCCTGCTGCGTAGCCGACCAGCGAGGTCTGGCACATGCTTGCCAAATCGTGCGCCCACTGCGCCTGCGGAATCTGCTTCGTTTCCTTGCGCAGTCGCCCGGCGCTGATCCAGGTGGACAGACCGATAGCCAGGAAGATAGCCAGCCCGACGAAGCCGTGGTGCCCCAGCACCTGGAAGTAAATGCTGTGTGCAGCCGGCGTGCCTAGTTCCGGGTAGGGTGAATAAAGCGCGAAGAGCTCAGGCCGCGAGATGTTGAAACCCACCCCGAACGGGTACTCGAAGGCCAGCCGCCACGACACCCACCACGCGCTGAACCGGCCCAGCGCCGAGTTGTCCTCTCTGAAGTCATCAATGGACTCCATTCGAGAAGTCCACTCCTCGGGCATGAAGGCCAGCAGGCTGAAAGCCACGAAGAACAGCATTACACCGCCAGCGAACTTGTTCCGGCCGCGCCACCACAGCACCAGCGACATGGCAGTGAGCGCAAGAAGTCCGCCTCGGGAGTGGCTGCCCATGGCCGCCGCCGCGACCAGGATCATGACAATGGTGAGCGCCCAACGCCCGCCCCGACTTGTCAGTTGCATCTGCAGGAATCGAACCAAGGGAATCACCATCACTAGCGCTAGGGCGAAGTGGTTGTTGTCGGAGATGAACGAACCGGCAGGCCCCCAGACCTTGTAACTGCCCCCGTTGATGATGGTGAAGACGCCGCCCTTCGCGCCCAGCAATGCGATCGACGCGGTGCAGACCGCCGCCAGCAGCATGATGTGCTGCTTGGTGCGCAGCAGCGCGAGCGTGACGAGGATCATCAGGTCGATCTTCATGACCTTGTCCCACTGCTCGTAGTCGCCTTGTCGGTCCAGGCCCAGCTGCCATGACAGAGTTACCCAGGCCATGAAGACGGCGAGCAGGACGGGACCGGGGCCCTTGAAGGGAGACTCTCTGTCGCGGGTGAGCAGCAGACCCACCAGTGTCGTAGCCGCCGCCAGCGCGGCAACCGGCGCGTCGTAGGCAAAGCCCCAGGTGTAGCGGTGGGGGTTCATCAGGCTGATCCACGCCCACAACATCACGCCGACCCAGGGCCTGCGCAGCGCTATCACTGCGAGGATGACGACGATGCTCATGACGATGATGTCACGCATGCTGGCCCTCCTCCTGCTGCACGGCCGCGCCACCGGCCGGGCCGGCCTGCACGTGGCTCACGATGTAGCGGAACTTGCCCGACTTCTCGGGTGCGATGGCGCCCACGCGCTCCACCGTCACGCGCACGCTGTCGCCCAGCCGGCGCTTGAAGCCGCGCACGATGACGTCGACCGAGGCTTCGTCGAAGGCCGCGCCGGTGACGATCTTCACGCTGGTGTGCTGCAGGTCCATCTGCTCGACCTTGAACGACTCCACGCCGGGCAGGTCACGCAGGATGTAGACCAGCGCCAGGCCATGCATGACGGTGCCGTCGGTGGCCACCACGAAGTCGGTGGTGCGGCCCTGGATCTCCTTCAGCAGCGGCAGGCCGCGACCGCAGGCGCAGCTGGCCGTGTCCATCACCGCAACGTCGCCGGTGCGGTAGCGGATGAAGGGAAAGTGGCGCGTGGCCAGGTGGGTGACCACGATCTCGCCGGCGCTGCCGTCGGGCACGGGCCGGCCGGCCGGGTCGAGCAGCTCGACGATGATGTCTTCGGCGGTGATGTGCATGCCGCCGCTGGGGCATTCGTGGGCGATGAAGCCGGCGTCGCGGCCGCCGTAGCCGTTGGCCACCTTGCAGCCGAACACGCGCGAGATCAAGGCGCGCTGTTCGTCGTAAAGCCTTTCCGACGTAACGAAGGCGGTGCGTATGCCCAGGTCGTCCATGGCGACGCCGCGCGCCAGCGCGTGGCGCGCGATGTGGCTCAGGGCCGAGGGGTAGCCGAACAGCATGCGCGGCCGGCGGCGGCGGATGGTGGCCACGAAGCCGTCGAGCTTGGCTTCGTTCATCTCGAAGGCCGGCAGCAGCTCGGTGCGCAGCAGCTTGTCGCGCCAGCGGCGGATGCGGTCCTGCGCACCCAGTTCGATGGGCGAGCCCCAGACCACCATCTCGGGGTCGCCGATGTCGACGTCCCACCAGCGCGTGGCGCGCCACTTGGCGGCCACGTCGTGGCTCACGCGTTCCTTGCCGATGAAGAAGATCAAGGGCTCACCCGACGAGCCGCCGGTGTTGAAGCGCGACAGGTCACGCGCCTGTTCGTGCTTCATGGCTTCGAGGTGGGCGCGGATCTCGGGCTTGCCCAGCAGCGGCAGGCGCTGCAGGTCTTCCAGGCTGGCCACGCTGCGCGGGTCGAAGCCGATCTTGCGGAACAGCTCGCGGTAGTAGGGCACGCGCGCGCCCACGTCCAGCAGCAGCGCCTGCAGGCGTTCGAGCTGCAGCGCGGCCAGGCGTTCGCGCGGCCACCACTGCGTCTGCTCCATCTTGCGGCGCACGGACACCGAGGAATGGCGCTTTAGCCGTTCGTGCAGCGGGAAGATCAGGCCCGACGCCACGCTGGTGTACAGGCTGCTCAACGTGCCGCTCCCTGCATCACCTGCGGCTGCGGCGCGCCGGGCGCCGCCAGCGCCCTGAACTCCTGCTCCAGATCGTCGATGCGCCGATCCCACACGTTGGCTTCGGCGTGGCGGCGAATCGCCGCCCGGTCCCATTCCTGCAGCAAGGCCCGCGTCAGGCCCTCGGCCAGCGCCGGCGCATCGCCGAAGGGCAGCACCGCACCCAGCTCGGGCTGGCACACCACTTCGGCGTTGCCGCCCACGTTGGTGGTGATGACGGGCAGCCCGCAGGCCATGGCTTCGAGGAAGACGTTGGCCCAGCCTTCGTTGCGCGTGGACAGCACGAAGACGTCGGCGGCCGACAGCACCCGGCGCAGGTCGTCGGGCGGCAGCGGGCCCAGGAACTTCACGCAGTCCTGAAGCTGCAGCTCTTGCGCCATCTGCTTGAGCTGTTCCGTCCAGTCGCCTTCGGGGCTGGGGCCGCCCACCACCAGGTACTTCAGGGTGGGAAAGTCGCGCAGCAGTTCGGGCAGCACGGCCATCACGCGGTGGAAGCCCTTGCGTTCGACCAGCCCGCCCACGGTGATGAGCACCGGGCCCTCGGCCGGCAGCTTCAGCGCGGCACGGCATTCGGCCTGCGGCAGCGGGTAGAAGCGCGCGATGTCCACGCCGTTGCCCACCACGCGCGTGCGTGCGGGGTCCACGCCCAGTTGCAGGGCCACCTGGCGCAGGCTCTCGGAGACCGAGAACACGCGGTCGGCGCGCTTCAGGCCGGCCGTCAGCAAGGGGCGCAGGGTGGGGTCCAGCGCATGGCGGCTTTCGGTACCGCGCAAGGTGATGGTGACCGGCACGCCCAGCCAGCGGCCCAGCAGGCCGGCGGCGTAGCCGTCGGGGTAGCCGAAGTGGGCGTCGATGACGTCCAGCCGCCCCTGGCGCTTCAAGCGGCGCAGCTGCGGCCAGGCGCCCAGCGCCATGGCCAGGCCGTCCAGCCGCCGCAGCACCACGGGCACCGAGAAGAAGCGCGGAAAGCTCACTTCGAAGCCGCGCTGCGTTTCGCGCGTGGGTGCACTCGGGCGCGAGCCGGGGCGCAGCTTGCGCAGCAGGCCCTGGAAGGGAAACCAGGGCACGGGCGAGACCACGCTCAGCGGGAAGCGCGCCCCCAGGCGGAAGGCGCGTTCGCGCACGAACAGGCCGGCGCCCGGCTGCATCTGATGAGGGAACAGGCTGCTCAGCACGACGATGTGGGGGGCGCCGGGCGTGCGCTCAGGCGCTTGCATGCTGCTTCTGGTCCACCAGGCGCTGGTACACGGCCTGGTAACGCGACACGCTGTTGCGCCAGTTGCGCTCGCCTTCGACGAAGGCCCGGCCGGCCCGGCGGATCTGCGGCCAGCGCGCGCTCTGCGCGATGAGGCCGTCGAGCGCGGCGACCAGGCTGTCGACGCTGCCGGCCTTGAACAGCACGCCGGTGTCGCCGTCGAGGATGAGTTCCTTGTGGCCGCCCACGTCGGACGCGATGAGCACCCGCCCCTGCGCCATGGCTTCCAGCGGCTTCAGCGGCGTGACCAGTTCGGTCAGCCGCATGCTGTGGCGCGGGTAGGCCAGCACGTCGATGAGGTCGTAGTAGCGCTGCACTTCCTGGTGCGGCACGCGGCCGGTGAAGATCACCTGGTCGGCGATGCCCAGCGCCCGGGCCTGCGCCTTGAGGGCTTCGTCCTGCGGGCCGCCCCCCACCAGCAGCACGCGCACGTCGGGGCGCAGCTTCAGCAGCGGCGGCACGGCCTGCAGCAGCAGGTCCAGGCCTTCGTAGGCGTAGAAGCTGCCGATGAAGCCGACGACGGTCTTGCCGTCCAGGCCCAGCCGGCTCTTCAGCGCCAGGTCGGGTTCGCCACCGACGTCGAAAGCCTCGATGTCGACCGCGTTGGGGATGACCGTGACCTTGGCCGCCGCGATGCCGCGCGCCACGATGTCGCTGCGCAGGCCCTCGCAGATGGTGAAGACGTGGTCGGCGTTGCGAAGCGCATGGGTTTCCAGGCGGCGTGTGAGGCGGTAGCGCAGGCTGCCTTCGGTGGTGGTGCCGTGGTCGACGGCGGCGTCTTCCCAGAAGGCGCGCACTTCGTACACCACGGGAATGCCGAGCTGCCTGCCCACGCGCAGCGCCGGGATGGCGTTGAGCACGGGCGAGTGGGCGTGCAGCAGGTCGGGTTTCGTCTTCTGCGCCACTTCGAGCAGGCGCTTCTCGGTCTGCTTGATCAGCGCCACTTCGCCCAGGCCCGGCAGCTTCACGCCCGGTGCGGCGGGCGGCGTGCGGTGGAAGGTCCAGCCGTCGACGGTCTCTTCGGGCACGTAGGGCGCGGCGTGCTTGGGGCTGGTGAGGTGCACCGTGTCCCAGCCCAGCTTGCGCTGCTCGCGCAGGATGGACAGCGTGCGGAAGGTGTAGCCGCTGTGCAGCGGGATCGAATGATCCAGGACGTGCAGGATCTTCAGGCTCATGGCGTCGAACCCCTGCCGATCAGGCCGGCACGGCCTGCGCGTGCACCGCGTGCGCCGTGGCACTGGGCGATTCGTCGACCACCTTGCGCAGGAAGGCTTCGAACATCATCAGCGTCCACAGCGGCGCGCTGTAGTCGCTGGTGCCGGCCTGGTGGGCGTCGACCAGGTGCTCGAGGTAGCTGCGGTTGAACCAGCCGGTCTCCGCCAGGCGCGGGCCCAGCACGGCGTCGCGCACGCGCTGCTTCAGCGGGCCGCGGAACCAGCGCGCCAGCGGCACCGAAAAGCCCATCTTGGGGCGGTACAGGATGTCGTTGGACAGGTGCGGCTCCATCGCCTTCTTCAGCAGCACCTTGCCTTCGTTGCCGCGCACCTTCAGGTTGGGCGGCAGCGTGGCCAGCCACTCGACCAGCGGGTGGTCCATCAGCGGCTCGCGCACTTCCAGCGAATGCGCCATGCTGGCGCGGTCGACCTTGGTGTTGATGTCGCCCACCAGGTAGGTCTTCAGGTCGAGGTACTGCACCAGGGCCAGCGGGTCGTCGGTCTCGGCGCGCGCGGCGTGGAAGTCGAACACCTCGCGGGCGTTGTAGCCGCCCAGTTCGCTCTTGAGCTTGTCGCTGAAGAGCTGCGCACGCATGGGGCCGCGCAGGATGGAGACGGAATGGAAATAGGCCTCGACCGAGGTGCGCGCCATGCCTTCGAAGGTGGTCTTGGCGCGGAACATGCGCGGCGCCCAGTCGGCCTTGGGGTACAGGCGCCCGAGCATGCCGAACAGCGGGCGGCGCACGCCTTCGGGCAGCGCACCGCGCATGCGCTCTTCCATCAGGTGCATGCGGTAGCGGCGGTAGCCGCCGAAGTTCTCGTCGCCGCCGTCGCCCGACAGCGCCACCGTGACGTGCTTGCGCGCCAGCTGGCACACGCGGTAGGTGGGGATGGCCGAGCTGTCGGCGTAGGGCTCGTCGTACAGGCGGGCCAGGGTGTCGATGAGGTCGAAGTCGTCACTCTTGACGATCTCCAGGCGGTGGCGCGTCTGGTAGCGGTCGGCCACGGTCTGCGCGAAGGCGGACTCGTTGAAGGCCGGGTCGTCGAAGCCGATGCTGCAGGTGTTGACCGGGCCGTCGGACTGGCCGGCCATCATGGCCACCACGGCGCTGCTGTCGACACCGCCCGACAGGAAGGCGCCCAGCGGCACCTCGGCGATCATGCGCAGGCGCACCGACTCCTTCAGGCGTGTGATCAGCTCTTCGCAGGCGTCGGCTTCGCTGGTGGGGTTGCCGCCGGTGAAGCGCACGTCCCAGTATTCCTTGGGCTGCGGCAACGGCTGGCCGCGGCGGATGGTGAGCGTGTGGGCCGGCGGCAGCTTCTTGGCCTGGGTGAAGATGGTGCGCGGCTCGGCGATGTAGCCCAGCGCGAAGTACTCTTCGACGGCCAGCGGGTCCATGTCGCGGCGCAGGCCGCCGTGCGCCAGCACCGACTTCAGTTCCGAGCCGAAGAGCAGCGTGCCGTCGTCCAGCAGCGCGTAGTGCAGCGGCTTGACGCCCAGGCGGTCGCGCGCCATGAACAGCGTCTGCTTGTTGCGGTCCCACAGCGCGAAGGCGAACATGCCGCGGAAGCGCTGCACGCAGGCTTCACCCCAGGACTCCCAGGCATGCACGATGCACTCGGTGTCGCTCTTGGTGTGGAACACATGGCCCAGCGCCTGCAGCTCGGGGATCAGTTCCTGGTAGTTATAGATCTCGCCGTTGAACACGACGACCACGGAATGGTCTTCGTTGAACAGCGGCTGCTGACCGGTGGCGATATCGATGATGGACAGGCGGCGGTGGCCCAGGCCCAGGCCGGGCTCGATGTGCAGGCTGCCTTCGTCGGGGCCGCGATGCGACTGCGCGTTGTTCATCCGGTGCAGCACCGGATGCGAGACCGCTCTTTCGCCGCGGGTGTCGAACAGGCCGGTGATTCCGCACATGGTGTCAGTGGTTCCTTGGTTCTATCGCTGCCCGACCGTCGACCGACCCAGCAGGCGGTCGTACACACCCTGGTAGGTGTCGACCATGGCCTGCATGCTGAAACGGCGTTCTGCTTCTGCCCTGCCCGCCCGGCCCATCAACACCGCGCGCGCCGGGTCGCCGGCCATGCGCACCAGCGCGGTGGCCAGTGCTTCGACATCGGCCGCCGGCACGATCTGCCCGGTGCTGCCGTTGACCACCAGGTCGGCGTTGCCACCGACGTCGGTGGCCACCACCGGAAGCCCCGTGGACATGGCTTCGAGAATGGTATTCGAGATGCCTTCGGCCAAAGATGGCAGGGCGAAACAATCCAGCGAACGCATGACATCCGGCACATCGCTGCGCTCGCCGGGCAGCCAGGCCAGATCCGACAGGCCGGCGGCCTCGAGGATGGCCTGCGATTCAGCGCGCAGCGGGCCGTCGCCGATCATCGCCAGGCGCAGGCGGGGCTTCAGCGCCGGGGCCAGTTCCAGCGCGCGCACGAAAGAGCGCGCCAGGTGGGTCTGGTCCTTCACCGTGGCCATGCGGCCGACCGTTCCCACCACCCAGAACGAGGGGTCGCCGAAGGGACTGCCGGACAAGGGCACGCGACCGGTGGGCGATGGCGCGAAGCGCTGCGAGTCGACGCCGTTGTAGACCTGGGTCACTCGCTGCGGCGCGATGCCCACGCGGTGCTCCAGGTAGCCCGCCAGGTCGCGCGACAGCGCCACATAGTGGTGCACCAGCGGGCTGTAAACGCGCCGCACCCACTGCAGGCGGCGGCTGCTGCCGTCCAGGTCTTCGACGTCGCGCCCATGCTCGCCATGCACGCGGGCGGGCACGCGGCACCAGGCGGCGGGCACCTGCATTTCCAGTGCGGCGAGGTTGCGCGTGTGCAGCACGGCGGGCTGGGTCCGGCGGATCAGTGCCGCCATCGGCCGCCAGAGCCTGGCGCCGTGGCCGGGCGGCTTGTGCATCGAGAAGTACTCGACGTCACTTCGGGTGATGCGTTTCGCGAAGGCCGGGTTCACCTCGGTCAGCGCCACCACCGCGTGCCGGTAGGCCTGCGGCGGCATGCGGTTGATGAGGTTGACGATGCCGTTTTCCAGACCGCCCGTGTCGAAGCGGTAGACGACGTGCAGCACCAGCGGCGGCGAGTGGACGATCATGGAGCGGCCCCGCGGCAGGGGGCCGAAACGGCGGGGCGCGCCGGCCTCAGAGTCTCCACACCTTGTAGCCGGCGTCGACCAGGGCGCGCTGGTCAAAGGCGGCCTTCACGTCGATGAAGGCGCCGTTCTTGACCATCTTCTTGCCCAGGTCTTCCACCGACAGCGCCGCGAACTCGCGATGCGCCACGGCGGCCACGATGGCGTCGGCGCGCGGCAGCTCGTCCCAGGGATGCAGCGGCACGCCGTACTCGTGCATGGCCTCGTCGCTTTCGGCCTGGGGGTCGGTGACGAAGACCTCCACGCCGTAGGTCTTGAGCTCGTTGATGATGTCGATGACCTTGCTGTTGCGCAGGTCGCCGCAGTTTTCCTTGAAGGTCAGGCCCAGCACGTTGACCTTGGCGCCCTTGATGTAGCTGCCGGCGGCGATCATGTGCTTGATGGTCTGCTCGGCGATGAACTTGCCCATGCTGTCGTTGATGCGCCTGCCCGCCAGGATGACCTGCGGGTGGTAGCCCAGCATGTCGGCCTTGTGCGTCAGGTAGTAGGGGTCGACGCCGATGCAGTGGCCGCCCACCAGACCGGGCTTGAACTTCAGGAAGTTCCACTTGGTGCCGGCGGCTTCGAGCACTTCGGTGGTGTCGATGCCGATCTTGTCGAAGATGATGGCCAGCTCGTTCATCAGCGCGATGTTCAGGTCGCGCTGCGTGTTCTCGATGACCTTGGCGGCTTCGGCGGCCTTGATCGACGACGCCCGGTGGACGCCGGGGATGATGATCTTCTCGTACAGGCGCGCCACCTTGTCCAGCGTCTCGGGGGTGTCGCCCGAGACGATCTTCAGGATCTTGGTGAGCGTGTGCTCCTTGTCGCCCGGGTTGATGCGCTCGGGGCTGTAGCCGACGAAGAAGTCCTGCTTCCACTTCAGGCCCGATTCCTTCTCCAGCACGGGGATGCAGACCTCTTCGGTAGCGCCGGGGTAGACGGTGCTCTCGTAGATCACCGTCACGCCCTTCTTCATGTGGCGGCCGACACTGGTGCTGGAGCCGATGAGCGGCCTGAAGTCGGGGATGTGCGCCTCGTCCACCGGCGTGGGCACGGCCACGATGATCATGTCGGCTTCGGCCAGCAGCGCGGGGTCGTCGGTGTAGATGGCGTGCTTCGCGGCCTTCAGCTGCTCGTCTTCGAGCTCCCGCGAGGGGTCGACGCCACGCTGGCACGAGGCCACCTTGGGCTTGCTGATGTCGAAGCCGATGGTGCGCATGTGCTTGCCGAACTCCACCACCAGGGGCAGGCCCACGTAGCCCAGGCCGATCACTGCGACGGTATTCATCTCTGCCATTCCTTCAACGATGCTTTGGATCTGTGCCGCGTGCTTCAGCGGCTGTCGCGCGTGCTGCGCAGGCTGTCGGCGATCTGCCGGCCATGGGCCTGCACGAAGTCGGCGACGCGACGGTTGGCCTTCTCGGGGTCTTCGTCGACGGCGAAGAAGACCAGCGATGCACCGTCGTCGCCGCGGCCCGCCAGGCGCGACTGCGCGGTGATGAGCTTGGCTTCGATGTTGCTGGCGGTGAGCCGGCCGTCGACCCAGAAGAACTGCCACACGGCGATGCGCGGCCGCGCGATCTGTGCGATCGACGGCGGCGACTGGAGCTGGCTGATGCGCACGCTGACCGGCTGGCCACCCAGCGGGACCTGGCGCACTTCGGTGCCGAGCTGGTTCAGGCCCTTGCCCTCGCCGTCGATGAGCGAGTTCTCGGAGGTGACCAGCTTGCTGTCGTGGGTCTGCGCGCGGTAGTAGGCCACCTGCACGCCGACCGCGCCGGCTGCGCCGCTGTAGCTGTGCTGCACCATCGCGCTCGGGTTGGCAAAGATGGGCTTCCAGGAGGTGAGGCGCTGGTCGGAGATCGTCCAGCCGCCTTCCAGCGAGCCGGGCAGCGCCAGGCGCGGGGCCGCTGCGTTGGCGGCGTCACGCGCCATGGCCCACACGCCGGCCGGCGCCAGGGCGGCCACGGCCAGGCCCAGCAGGGCCACGCCCCACAACGACGCGGCGGCCACCGGACGGGCGGCGGCGGCCTGGCTGGCCACGCGGCGGACAGGTGCCGAGTCGGCACCCAGATCTTCGTCGGGCTCGCTCCAGCGCGAGCCGATCATGAACATCAGCATGATCACCACGCCGAAGAAGACCCAGCCGTAGATCAGGTGGTCGACGCCGACGGCGATGGTGTTGTTGGACAGGTGGCCCAGCATGACGATCATGTAGGCACGCAGCCAGTTGGCCAGGATGGGCACCAGGATGGAGATGCCGACGAAGATCCAGCGCCGCGTCATCGAGCGGTAGTTGAGGTACGCGAACAGCGTGCCCACCATCAGCGAGGCGATCAGGTAGCGCACGCCGCTGCAGGCCTCGACCACCGACCACGCGCCCGAGGGAATGATGAACTGCAGGCCTTCGCGGTAGACGGGGATGCCGGACAGCGACAGCGCGGCCACCGTGAAGTCGGCCGTGGCTTCCATCAGCGCAGGCAGCAGGAATTCGCCGATGGGCACCGAGAACAGCAGGAAGCCAAGCGGAAAGGCGATCTCGCGGGCGACGGCCAGGCCCAGCACGGCCGGCACGGCCAGGATGATCATGAGCACCAGGGCGAGGTGCGTCACCGCATTGACCACGACCAGGTCGCCGGCCATCCATGCGGCGCTGACCGCCGCCAGGGCCAGCAGCAGCCAGGGCGCGGGCCGCGGCGTCATCTGCGCCAGCAGCTCGCGGCGGCGCCACATCAGCCACAGCGAGATGGGCGGCACCAGGAAGGCGTGCGCGAAGGTCTCGGAGTTGGACCAGATGCCCACCATCACGACGGCCGTCTCGCGGTACAGCAGCAGGATGCCGATGACCAGCAAGCCCAGCGCCAGCAGCGCGTTGCGCCAGCGCTCCAGCGGCTTGACGGCCACGCTCACGGCGCCGCTGCCGCCGCCCGGGACGGCACCCGTGCCTGCGGCACCGCTCGCGCCTTCACTCGCCGTACCGTTCATGCCAGTGCCTCCGCGGCGCGCGTCGGCGCCAGGTGCTGCTCGAAGGCCGACAGATGGGCCTCCCAGCTGTAGGTCTTGACCACGCGGCGCCTGCCGGCGCGGCCGATCTCGGCGGCGCGCTCGGGCGCCTGCAGCAGCTCGGCGATGCGCGCGACGAAGTCGGCGGCGTCGTCGGCGGGCAGCAGGTCGCGGCCGAGTTCGGCGTCCAGCGGTTCGGCGCAGGTGCGCGAGGCCACCACCGGGCGCGCGCTGGCCATCGCTTCGAGGATCTTGTTCTGGATGCCGCGCGCCAGGCGCAGCGGCGCCACCACCACGGCGGCGTGCTGCAGGTAGGGCCGCACGTCGGGCACGGTGCCGGTGACGGCAACGTGTTCGCCGGCCAGCGCGCGCACGGCGGCCGTCGGGCTGCGGCCGACGATGTGGAAGCGCGCCGCCGGCCACTGCCGGCGCAGCGCCGGCAGCATGTCCTGCACGAACCAGGTCACGGCGTCGACGTTGGGCCAGTAGTCCATGGCGCCGGTGAAGACAATGGGCAGCTCCCCTTCGGCGAAGGGCGAGGCCCGGTCGGGCCGGGGGGCGAAGTAGTCGGCGTCGACGCCGTTGCTCATGGGCTCGATCAGCGGCGCGCAGTCGGGCGCCAGGCGGCGGAAGAGTGCGGTTTCCTTCTCGGTGACGAAGAAGGACCGGCGCGACTGCAGCGCCACGGAACGTTCATAGGCCAGCAGCTGCTCGCCTTCGCGCCGATAGAGCCAGGACATGGGCCAGGCGTGCTTGTGGGCGTATTCGGTCCACTTGGCCGAGTCGACGTCGACGAAGTCGACCAGCATGGGCAGGCCTTCGCGGCCTTCGGCGTATTGCGCCATCGACGACGAGAAGACGACGGCGGCGTCGATCTGTTCGGTGGCCAGCACCTGGTCGACCCAGCGGCGCAGGCCGGCATCGCGGTAGTAGTGCAAGGTGAGCGCCTGCCCGTCGAGCAGGCCCGCCAGGCTGGCGATGCGCGCGCGCCGCGGGTGCAGTTGCGCCACGTGCAGGCCGGCACACATGGCGCGCAGGGTGTCGACGTGCACCTCGTCTTCGGGATCGTCGATGAAGGTGCCCAGGAATACGCGGTGCTGCGACACCAGGTGCCGCAGCAGGTGGTACGAGCGCACCTTGTCTCCCTTGTTGGGCGGGTAGGGCAGCCGGTGCACGAGGTACAGCAGGTTGGCCATGCGTCTGCGCTCTTTCAACCCAGGCTGCGGACCACGAAGGGCCCCAGCCAGTTGGCCATCGACAGCGGCATGCGGCGCCAGGTCTCGATCAGCAGCTTGTACTTGGCGTTGTTGGGGTTGTTCTGCGGCACGCTCTCGCGCTTGTACAGGCGGTACTCGTAGCGCAGCGGCGTGGGCTCGAAGCCCCAGTTCTTCTTGAAGGCATACGGACCCGTGCCCTGCTTGCTGCGCCCGTAGTCGAAGACCTTCAGGCCGCGCGCGCAGGAGCGGCGCATCAGCTCCCAGTACTTGAAGTCGTTGGCGGCGAGGTCGCGCGCGGCTTCGTCGTCGCCGGCGTAATAGGGCATGACCTCGTCCCGGAAGTAGAAGCTCAGCACGGTGGACAGGATGCGGCCGTCGGCGTCGGTGACGGTGAGCACGTCGCAGTCACGGCCGAACTCGTCGCGCAGCGCCTGGAACCAGCGCCTGGGCATGGCCGGCGTGCCGTGACGGTGCACGTTGTCGGAATACAGCGCGAAGAAGCGGTCGACGCCGGTGTCGAACTCGGCCTTCAGCCCGTTCTTGATGCCCTTGCGCACCATGGCGCGCTGCTTGCGCGGAATGGCCAGCATGTTGGCCTCTTCGTCGGGCAGGATTTCCTTGCGGAAGGTGACGTAGAGGTCCTGCACCGGCCAGTCGTCATGGCGCGCGGTGACGTGACGCAGCTCGAGGTGGTCGACGCCCAGGCGGCGGGCCAGCTGCTGCGCTTCCTGTTCGAGCGCTGCGGCGGCCTCGTCGTTGAGTGCTGCCACGCCGCCGTAGACGGCAAAGGGCAGGCTGCTCAGCGAATTGCCGAAGAGCAGGCTGCTGACGTGGGCCAGCGGCAGCACGCCTTCGATGCGGCCGTCGATCTCGGCATAGAGGAAGTAGGTGTCGTGCCTGAAGACACGGCGCAGCACGCGCTGCCAGCCGGCGCGGTGGAAGAAGGTGGCCTGCGGGCAGGCCATGACGAAGGCATCCCACGACGCGTTGTCGCGGGCGTCTTCGGGGGACAGACGCTTGATCTGGTGCACGGGGCGCAATCAGACCGCACTTCGGGCCACAGGCGCAGAGGCGGCTGCGGACCTGTCGAGAAAAATGTCATCCATCCGGCCCCAGCGGAAGTCGGCCAGCAGCTGGCGCAGCTTGGACTCCATGCGGTGAATGTTCACGTAGTGCCGGAAGCGGGTGCGCGCGTCGATGCCGTCGATGCGCGGCTGGCCGGCGTCGATCTCCCAGGGATGGAAGTAGAAGATGGCAGCCTCGCGATCGTGCTGGTTCACGCGGCGCAGCATCCAGCGTGTGACCGAGTACGGCAGCAGCCTGAAGTAGCCGCCGCCGCTGGAAGGCATGTTGCGGTTCATCAGGCGCAGCGTGGTGACGGGGATCTCGAGCAGGCCGGTGCCTACGCGGTAGGCGAAGCGCGGCGAGTCGGGCATGCCGTAGTGGTCGTGCGCGATGGGGTAGATGCTCGAGCTGTAGCGGTAGCCGGCCTGGGCCAGCGAGTCGAAGGCCCAGAGGTTGCCGGTGCCGATGGAAAAACTGGGTGCGCGGTAGCCTTGAACGGGCTTGCCGGCGAGGTCTTCGAGGATCTTCTTGGCGCGATCGACGTCGCTGCGGAAGGCCTCGCGGCTGAGGTCGCTGGCGCGCTCGTGGCCGTAGCCGTGGCTGGCCAGTTCATGGCCCTGGTCGACGATCTGGCGCACCATCTGCGGGTAGCGCTCGGCGATCCAGCCCAGCGTGAAGAAGGTGGCCTTGACGTCGCGTTCGGCCAGCATCGCCAGGATGCGCTCGATGTTGCGCTCGACACGGCACTCGCGCGAGTCCCAGTCGCTGCGCTTGATGTAGGGGGCGAAGGCCGAGACCTGGAAGTAGTCCTCGACGTCGATGGTCAACGCGTTGGTGATGGGCGGGGCCAGCATGTCATGTCACTCGGGTCGGGGGTCGGCACGCAGCCAGGTCCAGAGGTCTGCGGCGATGCGCTCGGCGGCATGGCCGTCCCAGTACTCGGGCACGCGGCCGCGCTTGCCGCGGCCGGCCAGGATGTCGGCCACGCCTTGCAGGATGGCGTTGCGGTCGCGCCCGACCATGGTGTTGGTGCCTTGCTCCACGGTGATGGGGCGCTCGGTGTTCTCGCGCATCGTCAGGCAGGGCACGCCCAGGGCGGTGGTCTCTTCCTGCAGGCCGCCGGAGTCGGTGAGCACCAGCGTGGCGCCCGACATCAGGCCCACCATTTCCAGGTAGCCCTGCGGCGGCAGGATGGCCATGCGCGAAGGGTCGAGCAGGCCGGCCAGGCCGAAGCGGTCGATGTTGGCGCGCGTGCGCGGGTGCAGGGCGAAGACCAGCGGCAGGTCGACGGCGACCTCGGCCAGCACCTGGAGCAGCTTGCCCAGCGTGGCGGGATCATCGACGTTGGAGGGCCGGTGCATGGTGACCACGCCGTAGCCGCGCAGGCCCGTGAGCAAGGCCGGATCGGCGCCGTGCAGCACCAGGGTGTCGGCAGCAGGACGCGCCACTTCGCGGGCGGCCAGCAGCGAGTCGATCATCACGTTGCCGGTGAAGCACACGCGCGAGGCGTGCACGCCTTCGCGCAGCAGGTTGTCGGCCGCGCTGCGTTCGGTGGTGTAGAGACGGTCGGCCACCTGGTCGGTGAGCACGCGGTTGATCTCTTCGGGCATCTTGCGGTCGTAGCTGCGCAGGCCGGCTTCGACATGCACCACGGGCACGTTCTTCTTCACGGCCACCAGGGTGCAGGCCAGCGTGGAGTTGACGTCGCCGACCACCACCACGCAGCTGGGCTTGTGTTCGTCGAGCGCGGGCTCGAATCGTTTCATGACCTCGGCGGTCTGCACGGCGTGCGAGCCCGAGCCCACCTCGAGATTGATGTCGGGCCGCGGCAGGCGCAGGTCGGTGAACAGGCGGTCGCTCATGGCCTGGTCGTAGTGCTGGCCGGTGTGCACCAGCAAGGCCGGCAGCGGCGGCTGGTGGGCCGCCAGCGCCCGCAGGATGGGCGCCATCTTCATGAAGTTGGGCCGCGCGCCCACGACGCACATCACCGGCCCGGCCAGTGAATCGTTCGTGGGAGCGTTCATTTCTGGGGTTCGTCGGGGACGCGGCCGACGGCGTTGACCAGCTTCTGCAGGGTCGACAGCGTCTGCAGGTTGATGCGCTCCAGGCGCAGCAGGCTGCGTTCGAGCCGCTGGAGCTGGTCGCCGCGCTGGTCGGCCGCCAGGGCCGCCAGTTGCTTGGAGGCGGCCTCGGCATCGGCAGGGTCGAGCTTGATGCGGCTGAGGTCGACGTCGACTTCGGTCAGCGTGGCCACGGCGTCGCCCGAGGGACGCGCAGCCGCCGCGATCACCGGGCGGTTGGGCACTTCGGATTCCTGCGCCATCTCGCGCGTGACTTCATTGACGTCGTCGACCGTGAGGTCGATGCGATTGGCCAGGAAGCCCAGCAGCAGCAGGCGGTCGCACACCGAATTGATGCGGCGGGGAATGCCGCCACTGGCCTTGAAGATGGCATCGAAGGCGCCGGGCCCGAAGACCGGCTTGCCGTTCGCACCAGCGCACTTCAGGCGGTGCTGGATGTAGTGCTGGGTCTCTTCCTGATCGAGCGGGCCGATGTGGCAGGTGGCCGCCACACGCTGGCGGAACTGCTCCATCTCGGGCCGCTGCAGGATCTCGCGGAACTCGGGCTGGCCGATCAGGAAGCTCTGCAGCAGGGCCTGGTTGCCGAACTGGAAGTTCGACAGCATGCGCAGCTCTTCGACGGCGCGCGGCGTGAGGTTCTGCGCTTCGTCGACCACCAGCAGGCAGCGCTTGCCCTTGCTGGTCTGGCTGATGAGGAAGGCTTCGAGCGTGATCAGCAGCTCGGACTTGGGCACGTCCTTGACGCGGAAGCCGAAGGCCGCGCCGACCATGCGCAAGGTGTCTTCGGCGCCGAGCTGGGTGGTGACCAGGTGACCGGCGATGACGTTGCTGCCGTTCAGGCCCTCGATGAGCGAACGCAGCACCGTGGTCTTGCCGGCACCGATCTCGCCGGTGATGACGATGAAGCCCTCGTTGCGCGAGACACCGTACTCGAGGTAGGCCTTGGCGCGGCGGTGCTGCTTGCTTCCGAAGAAGAAGTTGGGGTCGGGGTTGAGCTGGAAGGGCTTGCTGGTCAACCCGTAGAAGGCTTCGTACATGGTCAGAACTGCAAGCTGAGTGAGGCGGAAGCGCCGGTTTCGGTGTAAGGCTGAACGATGCTGTCGAACACGACGTGGCGCAAGCTCAAGGAGATGAAAGTACGCGGTCCAAACTGGTTGGACAGCGAGAAATTGACGGATTTCTGATCATTGCCAGGCAGCGGCCCGCTGTCGGGGGTGCGCAGCAGGTTGGCGCCGAAGATGGCATTGGTGGTGGGCGTCAGGCGATGGCCCATGGTCAGGCCGAAGCCGTTCTGCAGCACACGTTCGGTACGGGAGAGGTCGCCCCCGTTCGGCAGGACCACTCCCAGGCGCCGGGTGTCGGACCGGAAGAAGGACAAGGTGACGTTGGAGCGCAGACCCTGCCAGGTGCCGGAGAGATCCTGGCGGCGCGACACCGACACGCCGGAATTGAGGAAGCCGCCCGAACTGGAAAGGAAGGCGCGGACGAGCAGGTCGCGGCGCACCGGATCGGGCTCGATCAGGGCCAGTTGCGCCGAAATCGCTTCGTACAGGGCCACGACGCTTTGGCCCCCGTTGGCGGTGATGTCCGACGAGGCGTCACGCGAGTCGCTGTAGCGCCACAGCGAGCGCGCCATGCGGTGCTGCAGCAGGATGCTGTGTCCGTCGCCGAAGTAGCGGCGGTCCTTCTGGAACGAGACCTGCGTGCGCGGCGAGGGCGACCATTCGGCGCCGACACCCCAGGTCGTGCTGACCTGGCGCTGGACCGACTGCACGTCGGTCGACTCGCGGCCCAGGCGTGCGCTCAGCCGCCAGTCGACATCGGGCACGTACGACAGGCCGCCGACCAGTGAGCCCTGGCTGGACTTGCTGCCGGATTCGTAGTCCGAACTTTGTTCGGAGGCGTTGACGCTCCAGCCCAGCGGCCCACGTCCGCCGGACACGCCGACGACGGCAGCCACCGTGGAGCTGTCGCCCACGCCAGAGCCCTGGCTGCTGGTGCCGGCGTAGGTCAGGCGAGCCTGCACGTCGGCGACACCGGCGATGCGCCCTCGCAGGATGGGCGACAGGCTGTAGCTGCGCACCTCGGTGCGGTTCGAATTGACGATGGCAGGACCGACCGACTGCACGCCGAAGGCCGAGATGCTCTGCTGCGAGATGCTGGCACGGGCATCGACCAGCAGGTTGTTCTCGATGACATCGGCCACGAAGGCCGTCGCCAGGGTATGCTGGATCTGATTGCGGTCCTGATCGCGTGCGTAGACCAGCCCGTTGAGGCTGTAGTCGAGCGAGCCGCGCAAGCGGCCGCTGCGGCTGTTGATGCGCACGCCGGGGCTCAGCTCGGTGATGAACTCCGACTGCTTGTCGGTGGACGACGCGTTGACGTTGTTGCTGAAGGTCTGGGTCGCGCTGAACACCGGCACGACGGACAACCTGCGCTCACCCGTGGACTGCTGTGCCAGCGCCGCGCCCGAGAACAGCAGCGCCAGGACAGCGGCCAGCGTCGCAGGGCGGTCGAGGGGGCACCGGGGAATCGCTCGGCGGGAAGTCATCGTGCGGCGGGGCCCAGCTCATTCCTGGCGGGAGTCGGCCGGCCGATTGTCTGGGCCGTAAGCGCCGTTGCCGTACCCGTAGCCATAGCCGTAGCCATAACCATAGCCATAGCCGTAGCTGGACGTGTCGCTGCGCGACTTGTTCAGCACCATCATCTTGACGGGGCAGTTCTCGATGGTCGCCAGCGCCTCCTGCACTTCGCTCTGAAGCGTGCGGCCGGCGTGCACCACCATGACGATCTGGCCGACGTGGCTGGCCAGCACACGGCTTTCCGTAGTCAGCAACAGCGGCGGCGAGTCGAAGATGATGATGCGGTCGGCGTAGCGCGTGGCCATGTTCTCCAGCAGGCGCGTCATGGCGTCGCTGGCCAGCAGCTCGGTGGCCTTCAGGTGCGGCGTGCCGCTGGGCAGGATGGTGAGCTTGTCGACGTTGGTGCGCAGCAGCACGTCGGCCATCTCGGCCTTGTTCTCGAGCACGTCGAGCAGGCCCGGGCCGGGCGGCAGGCCCAGCACCCGCAGCACCGAGGGTCGCGCCACGTCGGCGTCGACCAGCATCACGGTGTGGTCGAGCTCCGAGGCGATGCTCATCGCCAGGTTGATCGACGTGAAGCTCTTGCCTTCGCCGGCCATGGCACTGGTGACCATGATCAGGTTGCCGTTCTTGACCGGCGTGGGGCCCTTGCCGATGGCGTTGCTGATCAGCGGACGCTTGATGACGCGGTACTGGTCGGCCATGCGCGTGCGCGGCGCCGTCGGCACGATGATGCCGGCAGCAGCCACCGCTTCGAGGTCGAGATCGACCTTGCGCGAGATGTACACCGGCTCGGACTCGACGCGGTCGGGCGCAACGGGCGGCGCTGCCGAGGGCAGGAAAGGCGCTGCGGTGGAGGCCCTGGCCTGCGGGGCAGCGGCTTCGGGCAGTTCGGGGATCTCGATGCCCGCTTGCCTCAGTTGTTCGAGCCGCTTGGCGGCTTGTTCGATCAGGCTGCTCATGGAATCAACCCGTCCTTGCCAAGATGGCCATCGCTATCAATCCCAGGGCAAACACGCCGACCAGGCCGCCCGAGGCGCCGACGAACCTGTACAGGCTCATGCGCTCGCGGCGCTGGTCGTTGTCGTTCAGAACCAGGGACACCATGCCGAGCACCGGCAAGCCGGTCTTGGCGCGCAGGTCGCCGCCGTCCATGAAGACGGGGCGCAGCTGGCTGGCAACGAAGGCCAGCGCCAGGCCCGCCAGCAGACCCGCCACCAGCGGCAGGGGCATCAGCAGCAGGCGGTTGGGCGACACGGGCTTGGGCGTGACGCGCGGCGGGTCGATCAGGCGGAAGTCGGCCACACCCGAGGCCACCTCGAGCTCGCCCGACATCACGGCGGACTGGCGTCGCGCCACCAGGTCTTCGTAGTTCTTCTTGGTGATGGCGTAGTCGCGGTTCAGCTGGGCGGCTTCGGCCTCGACCTGGGGCGCCGTCTTCATGGCGGCGCGGGCCGTGGCCAGGCGGTTGCTGTATTCACCCACACGCGCCCTCAAGGCGGCCACCTGCACCTCGGCGCCGGCCAGCATGCGGCCCAGTTCCTGGGAGGCGAGGCTCGAGGTGGGCGTGGCGACACCCGTTGCGGCGGGCGATGCCATGGCGGCCTTGCGCAGCTCTGCGACTTCCTTCTTCTTCTGGTCTTCCAGGTCCTTGAGCAGACGGCGCGTGGTGACGATGTCGGGGTGCGCCTCGGTGTAGCGCTGCAGCAGGCCGTCGAGATTGCGCTTCTGCGCTTCGATGCGCGAGTCGATCTCGGGCGTCGCGACGTTGATGGTCGACTCCTGCAGCAGGCTCTGGGTGACGTTGCTCGTGCCCTGCGAGCGTTCCAGCGCCAGCTGCTGCTTGGCAGCGTCGCGGGCGTTCTCCGCCTCGCGCAGCTGCAGCTGGGCAGACTGCAGCTGTGCGGCGATCTCGGCCAGGCGTGCGGTGGAATCCTTGCCGTCCGGCGACTGCATCTCGAGGTTGCGCAGGCGGAACTCCTTCAGGCGCGCTTCGGACTCCTCGAGCTTGGTCTCGTACTGCTTGATCTGTTCGTTCAGGAAGGTCTTGGCCTGGTCGGAGTCCTTGCGCGAGGCGCCCAGGCTGGACTCGACGAAGATGGAGACCAGCGACTGGATCACGCGCTTGGCCTTGTCCTGGTCGGCATCGCGGAACACCAGCGAATAGAGATTGTCGCGGCCGGTGTTGCGGATCTGGATGTCCTTGGTGAGGCGCTCGACCAGCGCTTCCTGCTCGAGCTTGGAGTCGGTCTTCAGGTCGACGTCGGCCATGCGGATCAGCTTCTCGATGTTCGGGCGGCTGATCAGCGTGCGGCTCAGCATGCCGATCTGCTGCTCGACGTTGGGCTGCACCGTCAGGCCGGCCATCAGCGGCTTGAGGATCGACTGCGTATCGACGTAGATGCGCGCCGAGGCCTCGTACTGGTCGGGGATCTTGTAGATGACGGCCACGCCGATGAGGGCGACCAGCCAGGCCACGGCAACGCCGGGCCAGCGGTACTTCCACATGCCGCGGGCAAAGGTCTTCAGCTGGTGGATGATTTCTTCCATGGTGCCGTCGTCTCGATGTGACTGGCGGGGCTCGGCCGGGCCGAGCTCCGACCTAGAACAAGCTCTGCGGAATGATGAGGATGTCGCCCGGGCGCATCTCGACGTTGGCCGAGACGTCGCCGCGCTTGAGCAGATCCTTCAGGCGCACCGTGTACTGCTTGTTGCCGTCGGCGCTGCGCAGGATGGTGGCGCTGTTGCCCGAGGCGAAGTCGGTCAGGCCGCCGACGGCGATCATGACGTCCAGCACGGTCATCTTGTTGCGGTAGTTCAGGGCCTGCGGCCGGGCCGCTTCGCCGACGACGCGGATCTGCTCGCTGTAGGGGCCGACGAAGCTGGTGACCAGCACGGTCACGATGGGATCGCGCACGTACTTGCCGAGCACCTTCTCGACGTCGCGCGCCAGGGTCACCGAATCCTTGCCCTGCGCCACGAGCTCGTCGACCAGCGGCGCGGTGATCTTGCCGTCGGGCCGCACCGGCACCGACATCGACAGTTCGGGGTTGCGCCAGACGATGATGTTGAGGTTGTCGCCGGGGCCGATGACGTAGGAGTAGTCCTTGCCGCCGGCTTCGGCCGGAGCGGGCGGGAACTTGGGGGCGGTGCTGCAGCCGGCAAGCAGCACCAGCAGCAGGCTGGTCAAGGCCACGAAGCATGCACGAACGGCAGCATCAGGAGTCGTCATCACGGAAGGATCCTTCCCAGTTAGGTTTTGTCGAGATCTGTGGATGCCGGCATCCACGCGCGCCGATGGAAACTCCGCGCCACCCGCCTTCGAATGGGGACTTGGATCATGGCACAGCCTCATCGGCAGGCCGGGGTGCGGCAGCGGAGCGCCGTCAACGCCGGCCCACATTTTTCACGCTAGCACCGCGCGTGGCGGTCTCGGGGCGAGGGTGATTCTGCCGTCAGCACGCCACGCCGCCAAGGGCCCCTGGCGCCGGCAACTGGGGGGGTGCCGGAGGCCTGGGCGATGGCAGACGACCTTCTGGCGGGTTCGGAGGAGCGGCGAGCCGGAGGCGACGAGCCGCGATCCGGGCGCGATCTGCGCCTGATCAAGCCGGCTTGTAGCCGACGATCACGCCGTGGTCGACCGGCAGTTTCTGGGTGGTGATGTTGACGAAACCGGCCTGATGGAACAGCTCCTGGTATTCGGCCCACGAATACAGCATGCCCTTGCCGGTGGCCAGCGTCAGGAAGTAGGGCGAGCCGAGCGCGGCGCTGAGCGGGCCGGAGCGGTCGTCGTCCTGCATCATGTTGAAGATCATGGCCCGGCCGCCCGGCGGCAGCGAGGCGAACGCCCGCTTCAGCAGCGTGAGGTTCTCTTCCAGCGACCAGATGGTGAAGAAGTGGCAGAAGAGGATGGCGTCGGCCTGCGAGGGGAAAGGATCCTTGAAGCAGTCGCCCTGCAGGGCCGAGAGCCGGTCAGACAGGCCGTTGCGGGCGATGTTGGCCGTGGCGATGCCGCAGACCGTGGGTGAATCGAAGACAGCGGCTTTCAGATGCGGATTGACCCTGGCGATGGTCATGATGTTGCTGGCGTTGCCGCCGCCCACGTCCACCAGGAACTTGACGCTGCCGAGATCGACGTAGCGCGAGAAGTTCTCTGAAGCCTGGCGCGAGATCTCTTCCATGGCGTCCTGGAAGATCTTCTCCAGCGGAGGCTGGTGCGCCAGCCGCCCATACAGATAGGGCTCTTCGCCCGGGAATTCCTTCAGCCCGACGTTCTGGCCCGACAGCAAGGCGTCGTGAAAGTGGTACATCGCCTTGTAATTGATGAAGTGCTGCCACTTCACGATGTTGATCAGGTTGCGGTTGCTGCTGCGCGCGAAGTACTTGGTGGCGACAAAGGTGTTGCGGTAGACGCCGGAGGCGTCACGCTTGATGAGCTCGATGGACGCCAGGCCCAGCAGCAGGATGCGGCAGGGCTGTTCGGCGATGCCGAGCTTGCTGCAAAGCTGCTGCTCGTTCATGGGCCCGTTCTCGTCGAGCAGGCTGAAGAGGTCGAGCTGGACCGCGGCACTCAGGGTCTGGAAGTAGATGTGGCCGCCGAGCACCAGGCGGAAACGGTCGATGCGGCGGCGCAACAGGGTTTCGCCGGCGATGGTGATCCACAGTCGAATTCGATCGGTCAGGTTCATTGTTTTCCTCCTGCGCCAGGCGGACGGCCGCGCTGGATCAGGAGATTCTGTCAGCAGCGCCGCCGTCGCTCCACAGGAATTGGCACTCCTTCCACCACCATCCCTTGCGGGCACGACAGCCGGGGGCCCGAACCCGGTCGGCCGCGCGCTCCAACAAACGTCGGCAGCACGAAAAAAAACAGGCAAGGAAAACCTTGCCTGCTCTTGTCGGCCGGTCGAGCCGGCCTGTGCTGCGGAAGCCCGCTGCTTACTTGGCCTTGCGGCGGCTCAGGCCACCGATGCCAGCCAGGGCCAGACCCACCAGGGCCAGGGTGGTCGGCTCGGGGATGGCAGACGCTTCGATCGTGCCCGACCAGGTGTTGTTCGGCAGAGCGCCACCACCCAGCAGGATCGCCTGCAGTTCGGCAATCGTGGTCCTGGTGTACTGGGCGCTGAAGACGCCGGACCAGTTCGTGACGCTGTCCGTGGCGTCGCAAACGTTGTCACCACCGGTGTCGCAAGCCAGGCCAGTCACCGCAATGGTCGCCGACACAGCCGGGACACCGGCCACGCTGACTTCAGTCAGCGAGTAAGGCGTCGACGGGAAAGTGCCGCCCGACAGGTTGGTCATGCTGAACTGCCAGCCCGGCTGCGCGGCGAACGACAGGAAGTTGGGGTTCACCACCGGCTGCAGACCCACGGGAGCGAAGTTCGCGTCCGCCGGATTGGCGCTCAGATCTTGCACCAAGCCGTTGGTCAGGCCAGCCATGGGACCTGCGGCAAACGAGCCCGTGTTAGCGGGGCCGAAGGTCTGGAACTGCCCATAGGTGTAGACCGCGTCCACACCCGGGTTCAGCGGGGGGTTCCAGTCGACTTCGCCGAGCGTCACCGAAACTTGACCGAAGGTCAGGTTGGCGGTACCGATGATGGGGGCAGCCTGGACCGCCGCCACCGCGCCGAGGGCCACAGCAGCGCCGATCAGCGTCTTAACAAACTTGGAAGTGCTCTTCACAGTGATCTCCTAGAGAGAGTGGAACGGTGGCAACCGGCCGCCGGATGCGAAGACATAAGCAGCGACCGTGCCAGGTTGAGAGATTTCGGTCGAAGATCCTTTCGGATCAAACACTTAGAGTCACTTCGGGGCGGCTTCGGCGGCGCGGCTCGGGGAGCGCCGCCGACGGCTGTAAAGTTTTTCGACGAGTTCGGCGGGTGAAAATTCGGTCGTCATCGCGCCGAGTGCTGCAGGCCGCCAGAAATGGAGCCGGCTTTCCACCCGCGAGACACCCATGAATGCTACCGGCCCGGGCGGCTATGCTTGGCTGCCGAGTCCCCCGCAGGAGCCTGCTTGCCCGATCTGTCGACCGACAACGTCACCGGCCCCGGCCTGCCCGCCGCCGCGCTGCACCGGCCCGGCTCGGTGGCCGAGGTCGTTCAACTGGTGGCCAGCGCGCGCGCCCGGAAGGTCGCGCTCTACCCCTTCTCCACCGGCATGAACTGGGGCTACGGCTCGCGCAGTCCCGCTGCTCCTGGCTGCGAGCTGGTGGATCTGAGCCGCATGAACCGCATCCGCAACCTGGACCGCATCGGCCTGGACCACGCGGTGGCCGTCATCGAGCCGGGCGTGACCCAAGGGCAGCTGCATGCGGCACTGAAGCAACGCTGCCCCGGACTGACGTTCAACGTGACGGGCTCGGGCCGCGACACCAGCCTGCTGGGCAACGCGCTCGACCGCGGATCCGGCTACGTGGGGCCACGCGTGGCGGACATCTTCGGGCTCGAGGTGGTGACAGGCACCGGCGAGGTGCTGCTGACGGGTTCACGGCGGCTGGGCGAGACGTCGCCGCTGGCGGAGTCGCACCCGTACGGCCTGGGCCCCATGCTCGACGGCCTGTTCTCGCAGTCGTCCTTCGGCATCGTGACCAGCGCCTGCTTCAAGCTGATTCCGCGCCGCCCGGTGGAAGTGGCGGTGTCGCTGTCACTGCACCGCAGCGAGGACCTGGGCCGGTTGCTGAACCTGGTGGCCGCCTTCAAGCGCGAGGAGCTGCTGAATTCGATCACCCACGTGGCGAACTCGCTGCGGTCGGCCTCGACACTGCGACACGGCATCCGGAACTACCTGGCGGCGCACCCTCGCACGGCGCCCGGCGCGCTGGAGGCCGAGGTGGCGCAGGCCCTGGCCGCCGCCGTGCCCAAGGACTGGACCAGCCTGGGCTCGGTCACGGGCAACGCCGGCCAGGTGAAGAGCGCCGTGCGCGAGATCCGGCAGCGCGTGGGATCGCTGGCGCGCTTGACGGTGGTCACCAGCGATCGGCTGGCCTGGGCCTACCGGCTGTGCGACCAGCTGTCCTTCGTGCGCTTCCTGCGCGTGCGCGCTGCCGCGCTGGCGGCCGTGCAGCCGCTGCACGCGCTGGCCCTGGGGGAGCCGACCGACGCGCCGGTGGAAGGCCTGCTGGCGCGTTATGACTCGTCGGGCCTGGCGGCCCGCGACCTGGACGCGTCGAACTGCGGGCTGATCTACGTCAGCCCGGCCCTGCCGCTGGACGGCGAGTTCGTCGCCGAGACGGCCGCCGAGATGCGCGAACTGGCGCGGCAGCACGGGCACGAGCTGTACATCACGATCAACTTCGAGACTTCGACCTCGCTGGTGTCGGTGATGAACCTGCTGTTCGACAGGCGCGACGCGGCAGCCGCGACGTCGGCCCGGCGCTGCGCGCAGGCCTTGCTGGCCTACCTGCACCGCCGGGGCCTGGAGGTCTACCGCGCCCGCCCCGACATCATGGACGAGGTGACAGGGCGCAACCCGGAGTACTGGGCCTGGATCAGGACGCTCAAGCGCAGCTTCGACCCCGACTCGATCATCGCGCCGGGGCGCTACTGCCCTTTGTGAAAGCGCCGGAGCCGGGTCAAGCCGGGCGAAGAGTCAGAAGTACCAGACGATCACGGCCTGCAGCGAGGACTTCACCGTCGGCAGGCCGTATTCGGTGAGTGCGTCGCCGCGCGACCACAAGGCCTGCAGGGCGCCGTCGAAACCGTCCCAGCGGTGACGGGCTTCGAGCCAGACGAGCTGGCTCTTGTCGGCCATGTTGTGGCGCACCAGCGCCGTCAGGTCGAGGTTGCGCATCAAGCCGCCCTGCTGGGTGGCGTAGACCGTCCAGGCGTCGCGGCCGAACTGTTCCTGGCGCACGAGCGTGGACCGCAGCAGGCCTGCCAGCGCCGCCGGGCCCAGGGCCCGCGATGCCTGCCACTCGGCCTTGGACAGGCCGAATCCGTTGTATGAATACTCGACAGTCAGCGACAGCTTGGCCGGCAGCGCCAGCGTGACGCCGGCCGCCAGGCGGTCGCCGCTGCTGCGCTGCGGCGTGCCGAGCCCGAGCAGCGACGCGCTGGAGCGCTCGCGGCCGCGCGCCCACTCGGCGTAGCCGACGGCGGCATCGGACAGCAAGGCGGTGGCATTGGCGCCGATCTGCGACGAACCGTCCTTTTCGCCGAAAGCCAGCAGCTGGGTGCTGAAACGCTCCGACCAGCGGCTGCTGAGGCTGGCCAGCGCGCGGTGGCGGTGGTTGGTCGACCCCAGGTCGAGGTCGAAACTGCCGCTGCTGGGCGTGCTTTCCAGCTTGGGCGCCAGGGCCAGCGACACGGCGTGCGGGCCCCACTGCCGCTGGCCGCGCAGCATCACCGTGCCCAGGCGGTTCTGGCGCAGCTTGATGGGGTCGACGCTGGTGGCGGTGCGCAGGCTGCCGGCCCGGAAGAAGTCGGTCGGGTTGTAGCCGTAGGCCGGGCCGGTGCGCACGTTGATGCGTCCGAACTCGACGGACGTGTCGCCGCCCTCGCTGCCCCACGCGGCATAGGCTTCGCGCAGGCTGTTCACCACGCGCTCGTCGGTCCCGGGCGCCGGCGGATCGAAGGCGTCGAGCCGGTTGGACAAGGTGGCACGCCAGCCACTGCCGAGCCTGAAGGTCTGGGCGTAGTCGAGCGACAGGCGCGAATAGGTCTGCGTCGACAGCCCG
Source organism: Rubrivivax sp. (assembly GCA_022843905.1). GTDB lineage: Bacteria > Pseudomonadota > Gammaproteobacteria > Burkholderiales > Burkholderiaceae_C > Rubrivivax. The sequence continues at coordinate 151,992 of JALHMT010000007.1, read as the reverse complement.
TAGCGGCGCTGCTGGGGCCCCAGCGCCGCCTCGGCGAACAGCTTCATGCCGCTGCCTGACGCCGCACTGTCGGCCACCGGTGCGCTCTGCAAGGCCAGCGGGTCGGGTTCGGCCGGCGTTGCAGCACGGGCCTGCAAGGCCCAGGTGCAGGCCAGGAGACAGGCCGCTGCGATGGTGATTGGCTTCAAGCGTTCAGTCCGGCTGGAATCGTGGCAGGTGGTCGCGCTGGAACCAGTTGGCTGGCAGATTGCGCGAGACATAGTCAGAAAAACGCACAATTGTTACCGCACTGGGCGTCAGTCCGTCAATGATGACCGTCTCGGTGGGCCGCTCGGCACCCAGTTGCCGCTGGAATCGCCGGTAGAACGCGGTCTTGAGCAGCCGGCCCGATTCCGACAGGAAGCGCGCCTTGATGGGGGCGCTGCTGTCGGCGTCCACCCAGAGCTCGACCGAGCCGTAGGCGGCACCGTCGGTGGCCGCCGTCAGCAGCAGCTTGATGGCCTTGCGCGGCTTGCGTTCGCCGTCGGTCGTGCTTTCCTCGGCGATCAGTTCGGCCTTGTAGTCGCGCGCGAAGTTCACCGTCACCACGTCGCCGTTGGAGGCCTGGCCCATCAGGCGCTGCTGCGGAGAGATGCGCACGCTGGCCTTGGTGGAGGGGTCGTAGAACCAGAGGTCGGCGCCGCTCTTGAGCATCAGCTTGCCGGCATCGCGGGCGGGCTGCACGAAGCGCAACAGGGTCAGGAACTGGCCGTTGGTCTCCAGCGTGCGGGCGAAGCTCTGCAGGGTGCTGGTGTCGACCTGCTGGCCCCTGTCGAACTCGGTGATGGTGACGGTGACGCGGAAGGGCTGCTGCGGGTTGCGGATGGCGTCGCTGGCGGCCAGCAGGGCCTGCGGATCCGCCGCCGCGCCGAGGGGCTGAAAGGACATCAGGGCCGCGAGCACCGAGGCCGCGGCCAGACGGCGGTTGAGGGGCATCGCAGCCATCAGGTGGTGGAGCCGGTCATGCATGTCGCAGTGCCTCGACGATCTTCAGTTGGGCCGCGCGCCGTGCCGGCAGCCACGCGGACAGCACGGCGATGACGATCAGGCCGAGCGTGGTGCCCACCACCAGCGCGTGCTGGCCCTGCAGCACGATGCTCAGGGGCAGCAGGTCGGAAGCGCCGGGCGGAATCCAGAACAGTTCGGCGGCGTTGAAGACCCAGGCGAAGGCGTAGGCGAACAGCATGCCGGCCACGGCGCCGACGCACCCGAGCAGCACACCTTCGGCAATGAACAGGCGCCGGATGCCGGCACGGCGCAGCCCCAGCGCCCGAAGGGTGCCGACCTCGACGGTGCGTTCGACCACCGCGGCGTTCATCGTGTTGCTCACCGTGAACAGGACGATGCCACCGATGAGCGCGAAGATGAAGCCGAAGATCGTGTCGAACATCTTCTGCGACTGCACGTAGAAGGGGTTGAGCGACTCGAAGCTCACCACCGACAGCGTCTTGTCGGCGCCCGTGGCGGCCAGCACGGCCTGGATGCGCTGCGATGCCGCCGGAATCTGCGCGCTGCGCTGCAACTGCACGAGGATGGATGTGGCGCGCGGCGGCGCGCGGCCATAGACGAGCTGCTGCGCGCGCACCAGGGGCAGCATCAGCGCCAGCTCGTCGAGCTCCTTGAAGCCCTGGCTCTCGGCTGCGATCACGCTGAGCGCAGCCACGTTCGGCGCTCCGCGGCTCTGGCTGACCAGCAGTTCGATGCGCGCACGGCCGGCAGGCACGGCCGTCTTGGCGCTGTCGTGCTCGGCCTGGGCCAGCGAAGCGATGTCGGCCGGCAGGCTGGCACCGCCTGCTTCGCGCTCCTGGGCCGCGGGCCGCGGGCAGACGGCCGCATCGACGCCGAGCTGGTCGCACAGCAGCAGCACGCGGGCCACGCCCTGGCCGATGACCGCCGAGTCAATGGGCGCACCCTCGAGCGCGAAGTGCGGGCGGCGGTCGCGCAGCCCGAACTCGTTCCACAGGCGCATGCGATTGACGTCCTCGGGCACGTAGCCGGTGCCCAGCACGGTGCGCGACACCCCCGCATCGTAGTTGCCGGCCACGCCGCCGAACTGCAGCATCGGCGAGACGACGACCATCATGCGGGCCAGCTCGGGATCGGCCCGAAGGGCGTCGATGATGCGCCCATACTGCACGATGCCGTAGGAAGCCGGGTCTCCGCTGCCGTAATGGAAGAAGTCGCGGTGCTGGATCTGCAGGTGCCCGCCGGCCCGTACGTAGGCGGTCTGCAGGCTGTAGCGCACGTTGGCGGTGAAGCCGCCGAAGATCAGGATGGACGACGCGCCGATGGCCAGGGCCAGCAACGTGGCCAGGGATCGGCGCCGGTTGCGGAAGAGGTTGCGTATGGCCAGGAGCAGGAAGCTCATGGTGGACCCTCAATCGTCCGGAACGCTGTCGGGCGCATCGGCCACCACCGGCGCGGACTTGCGCTGCACTCTTTCGATGACGCCGTCGCGCAGCATGATCAGATCGTCGGCGGCCTTGATCACGCTGCGATCATGCGACGAGAAGATGAAAGAGATCTGGTAGCGACGCTGCATTTCCCGCATCAAGGCCAGGATCACTTCGCCGGTCTTGCTGTCGAGGTTGGCGGTCGGCTCGTCGGCGATGACGAGCTTGGGCTTGCGTGCCAGGGCGCGTGCGATGGCCACGCGTTGCCGCTGACCGCCCGACAGCTGGCCGGGAAGGTTCTTCGCGCGGTCTGCCAGACCCACCAGCTGCAGCAGCTTGGTGACGCGTCGGGCGCGCCGCGCCGGCTCCATGCCGGCCAGCACCAGCGGGTACTCGACGTTCTCGAAGGTCGACAGGACCGGAATCAGGTTGAAGCTCTGGAAGATGAAGCCGACGTTGGCCGAGCGGAAATCCGCCAGCTCATCGTCCGTCATCCGGTTGACATCGGTGCCCGCGATGATCACTTCGCCCTGGTCGGGGCGGTCGATGCAGCCGATCATGTTGAGCATCGTGGTCTTGCCGCTGCCCGACGGGCCGAGCACCACCGTGAAGTGTCCCGGACGGATGAGGAGATCGATGCCATGCAGGACCGGGACGCTCACCGAATCCATCTGGTAGGACTTGTGAATGCCGGTCAGAACCGCAACGGGGACGGACATTCCTGGCGGGCTGGATTCGATCACGCCAAAGTGTATACCTGCCCCCTGGGCGGCCAGGGCGCCGAACAGGGCGCAAACGGCGGCACTGCTCCGGCGATCCCCTGTGAGGAAGTACCGTTTTGCGCCGCGGCGTGCGCCTGCATTCGCGGCATGCTCCAAGGCATGAAACGGCCCGTTTTCCCAGGGCACGGCAGCAAGGCTTTCGACGGCTTGACGATGTCGACACCGTGCCCCCCCTCATCGCGGGGATTGCTCATGCGCAACGCGGCTCATTACAGTGCTTTCACCAAGACAGGACGTCCGGGTACAACCACTTCGACCGGCAGTCGGGCGATGCACCTGAGAGGGCTCAAGTCGCGGCGGAAGATGCCGATACCCGAACCGCAGGCTTCGGGCCGGGCAAAGCAACACCTCGATACGTTGTCCGGCTCTTCGATCTTGACAGTTCACGCCTTGCCCTGCGATGCAAGCGCCCCAGCGGCCCTGACAGGCCGCTGATCCCCCCGGCCACCGCTACTGCGGGCCGGGTGGACGAATCGGAAACACAGATGATTCGAATCCTGAACCACTACATCCCCCGCCTCACCCTGCAGCGCATCGCCTTCGATCTGGCGCTGATGCTGGCGGTGATCCTGGTGGGCGTGATGGTGCAGACCGACAGCCTGAGCAGCGCGATGCCGCTGGTCGGCACGCACGCCGTCTCCCTCGCCGCCGGCCTGTTCGTGATCAACACGGCCTCGGGCTTCTACGAAAAGAGCTACAAGCGATCCGTGAGCCAGTCCTGCGCACGCGCTGCGTTCGCGCTGCTGCTGGCCTTGCCGCTGACCTACGCGATCTTCAGCCTGCTGCCGGAGCAACTCGGCAACCGCCAGGTCGTCCAGTGGTCTGCGATGGTGGGTGTGGCGGCCGTCATCCTGCGGCGCGTGTACGTGACGCACTGGGCCGCCGAGCCGCGCGCCCGTCTTCGCGTCCTGATCTTCGGCAGCGGCACGGCTGCGCAGGTGGTCGGCCACACGCTGAAGACGGCCGACCCCAACGTGCACATCGTCGGTTACGTGCCGGGCCCCAACGAACGCGAGCCCGCCGTCCCTGCGGCCGAGTTGCTGACGCTGAAGGGCACGCTCACCGAGACGGCCCGCAGCCTGGACGTCGACGAGATCGTCGTCGCCCTGACCGAACGCCGCGCCGGCAGCATGCCCCTGCGCCAGCTGCTCGACTGCAAGCTGTTCGGCATCAAGGTCTACGACATCAGCACGCACTTCGAGAAGACGCTCGGGCAGATCCGCGTCGACTACCTGAACGCCGGCTGGCTGATCTTCGGCGACGGCTTCAACCAGGGCGGATACCGCACCGCCGTCAAGCGCATCTTCGACATCGTGTGCACAGCCTTCCTGCTGGTGCTGTCCCTGCCCATCATGCTGATCACCGCGGTGCTGATCAAGCTGGAGAGCAAGGGCCCTGTCTTCTACCGACAGGAGCGCGTGGGCGTGAACGGCTCGGTCTTCAACGTGATCAAGTTCCGCAGCATGCGCACCGACGCCGAGAAGGACGGCAAGCCGCGCTGGGCGACCGCCAACGACGACCGCGTCACCCGCGTGGGCCGCATCATCCGCCGCCTGCGCATCGACGAGCTGCCGCAGTTCCTGAACGTGATGAAGGGCGAGATGAGCCTCGTCGGTCCGCGTCCGGAGAGGCCCTTCTTCGTCGAGCAGCTCACCGAGCAGATTCCGTACTTCGCGGTTCGCCAGAGCGTCAAGCCGGGCGTGACGGGCTGGGCCCAGGTGCGCTACCAGTACGGCGCAACGGTGGAAGACTCGCAGGAAAAGCTGCAGTACGACCTGTACTACGTCAAGAACCACTCGCTGTTCCTGGACATCCTGGTCCTGCTGGAAACCGTGAGCGTCGTGCTGACCGGCAAAGGCGCGCGGTGACGACACCCGACCCCGAAGAAGCGCCAGGCACGCACGTCTAGAATCCGCGCGCTGCCCGCGGGTTGGGCACAAGCTTTGGTGGGCCTCCAATGGGTGCCGGTGCGGCAGATCTCCTCGTCTATGGATATGTGCTCGGCTTCGCCGCCCATGCGGCTTTCGCCACCTACATCCTGATCCGCGCGAGGACGCTGCGCACCTCTGGGACACTGGTCTTCTGGTGCTTCTTCGGCGCCGTGGCGGCCAGCGCCCTGTGGGCCGGCACGACGCTGATCGACGGCCACACGCACTCCACCGCACCGACCTTCATCGCCGCAGCCTTCGACGTGCTGCGCTACGGCCTGTGGTTCGCCTGCCTGCTGCTGCTGGTCAAGCCCAGGCTGGCCCAGGGCTACGACCGCAGCATGGGCCTGCTGCCGCCGATCGCACTCGCCACCGTGTCGGCCGCAGCGCTGTTGCTCGCGGTGAGATTCAGCCTGGGAAGCCACTCGGCCGACGACTCGACGCTCGCGCTGGGCCTGTCGCTGGCCCTGGCGATCATGGGGCTGCTGCTCACCGAACAACTCTTCCGCAACCTGCCGGAGGACTCGCGCTGGAATGCCAAGCCGGTGTGCCTGGGCCTGGCCTGCGTGTTCGCCTTCGACGTCTACCTGTTCTCGGAGGCCCTGCTGTTCGGCCGCTTCGACCGTGACGCGCAGAGCATCCGCGGCGCCGTGCATGCCCTGGCGATTCCCCTGCTGTGGGTGTCGACCAAGCGCAAGGGCAACTGGGTGCGCAGCCTGCAGGTCTCGCGAACAGCGGCGTTCTACTCGGCCACGCTGTTGCTGGCGGGCGCCTACATGCTGTTCATGGCGGCGATCGGCTACTACGTTCGCTTCTTCGGCGGCGACTGGGGCCGCGCGCTGCAGCTGGGCCTGCTCTTCGCCGGGCTGATCTCGCTGAGCCTGCTCGTCTTCTCCGGCTCGCTGCGCGCCTGGCTGAAGGTCTTCGTCGGGAAGCACTTCTTCAGCTATCGCTACGACTACCGGCAGGAATGGCTTCGATTCACCGCCATGCTGTCGACAAAGAGCGATCTGCGGGAAGTGGGCGGACTGGTCATCCGCGGCCTGGCCAACATGGTCGAATGTCCCGGCGGCACCCTGTGGACGCGGCCCACGGGCGACGGCGACTTCCTGCAGACCTCACGCTGGAACAGCCCCGAGGTGCAGGCGCGCGAGCCGTCGGATTCGCCCTTCTGCCTCTTCCTGCGCGAAAAGGGCTGGGTGATCGACCTCGACGAATACCGTGCGTCGCCGCGGCGCTATGGGCAGCTGGCGCTGCCGACCTGGCTGCTGTCCAACCCGAACGTGTGGATGGTGGTGCCGATGCTGGTGGGCGAGGAGCTTCTGGGCTTCGTGGTGCTGGCCCGTCCGCGCACCCCGATGGAGCTGAACTGGGAAGTGCGTGACCTGCTGAAGACGGCCAGCCGCCAGGCCGCCGGTTTCATGGCGCAGATGCAGGCCACCGAGGCCCTGCTGGAGGCGCGCAAGTTCGACGCCTTCAACCGCATGTCGGCTTTCGTGGTGCACGATCTCAAGAACATCGTCACCCAACTGTCGTTGATGCTCAAGAATGCGGAAAGGCTGCACGACAACCGCGAATTCCAGCAGGACATGCTGTTGACGGTCGAGAGTTCCCTGGAGAAGATGAAGCGCTTGATGCTCCAGCTGCGGGAAGGCGCTGCGCCGCCGGGCGGAACCCGGGGCGTGGAGCTCACCCCCATCATCCGGCGTCTCGAAGCGGCGGCGACCGCGCGCGGGCGTCGACTCGAGGTCGAGATCCAGGACACGCTGTCGACGCGGGGCCATGACGATCGGCTGGAGCGCGTGCTCGGGCATCTGGTGCAGAACGCGTTCGACGCCACCCCGCCCGGCGGCCGCGTGTGGTTGAAGGTGGGCCGCTACAGCGGACAGGTACAAGTAGAGATCGGCGACACCGGAGGGGGCATGTCGGAAGAATTCGTCAGCACGAAGCTGTTTCGCCCCTTCAACTCGACCAAGCAGAACGGCATGGGCATAGGCACCTACGAGAGCGCGCAGTACATCCGGGAGCTCGGGGGTGCGATCTCGGTCGAGAGCGAACCCGGCGCCGGCACCATCATGTCCGTCGTCGTGCCCTTGTTCGAGTCGCAGCAGGGCTCCGACCTGTTGATGCCCAGTGCCCGATAAGGCCCCCATGACCGCTGCCAACGCCACCCCGCTGCTCATCGTCGAAGACGATCTCGCCCTGCAGAAGCAGATCAAGTGGACGCTGGACCGCTTCGAGTCGGTGACGGCCAGCGATCGCCCCAGCGCGCTGCTGCAGTTCCGTCGCCAGCAGCCCGCGGTCGTGACCATGGACCTGGGCCTGCCGCCCGATCCCGACTCGGTCTCCGAGGGCTTCAAGCTGCTCGAGCAGATGCTCGACATCGACCCCAACGTCAAGGTCATCGTGCTGACCGGGCAGAACGACCAGGCCAACGCGCTGCGCGCGGTGGCCATGGGAGCCTACGACTTCCTGGCCAAGCCCTTCGACCCCGATGTGCTCACGCTGACGATCGATCGTGCCTACCGCCTGGCCGAGTTGCAGGCCGAGAACCGCCGGCTGCAGACGCTGCAGCACCCCGACGCCCTGTCGGGCCTGATCACCCGGGACCCGGAGATGCTGCGTGTGGCGCGCACCATCGAGCGCATCGCCAGCAGCGACGCCACGGTGCTGCTGCTGGGCGAGAGCGGCACCGGCAAGGAAGTGCTGGCGCAGAGCCTGCATCAGGCGTCCAAGCGCAGCGGGCGCTTCGTGGCCATCAACTGCGCGGCCATCCCCGAGAACCTGCTCGAGAGCGAACTGTTCGGCTACGAGAAGGGCGCCTTCACCGGTGCCGGCAAGACCACGCCCGGCAAGATCGAGACGGCCCACGGCGGCACGCTGATGCTCGACGAGATCGGCGATCTGCCGCACTCGCTGCAGGCCAAGCTGCTGCGCTTCCTGCAGGAACGAAAGGTCGAACGCATCGGGGGCCGCCAGGAGATCCCCGTCGACGTGCGCGTGGTCTGCGCCACGCACCAGGACCTGAAGGCACTGATCAGCGAGAACCGTTTCCGCGAGGACCTGTTCTACCGTCTGGCCGAGATCACCATCAACATCCCGGCACTGCGCGCCCGCAACGGCGACGCCATCCTGCTGGCGCATGCCTTTCTGCGGCGTTTTGCGCAGGACCAGCGGCGCACGTCGCTGAGCTTCACGGAAGACGCGGTGAAGGCCATCGAGGCCCATGCCTGGCCCGGCAACGTGCGCGAGCTGCTGAACTGCATCAAGCGGGCCACCATCATGGCCGACGGTGCCCGCGTGACCCGTGAAGACCTCGGACTGCCCGCGGCTGGCACTGCGGAACCCGGCAACGACATCCGGGACCTGGACCTGCGCACCATCCGTGAACATGCCGAGCGGCAGGCCATCGTGGCGGCGCTCAGCCGTTCCAACGGCAACATCGTGAAGGCTTCGGAGATGCTGGGCGTGAGCCGGCCCACGCTCTACGACCTCATGCACCGTCTTGCCATCAAGTGAGGGCCCCACCGGGCTGCGCGACGTGAACCACAACCTTCGTCTTTCGCTGGCCGCCCTGGCGCTGCCGCTGTTGTTCGCAGTCGCGGGTTGCGACGGCGGCTCCGAGGCCAAGTCCTCGGCGTCCGCCAAGGCGCAGCTGGCGGCCAACGACACCCGCTCGGCGGTGGTCACCCTGAAGGCAGCGCTGCAGAAGCACCCCGAATCGCCCGAGCTTCGCGCCCTGCTGGGCAAGGCGCTGCTGAACGGCGGCGACGCCGTGGCTGCATCCGTCGAACTCAACAAGGCGCTGGAGCTCGGCCACCCCGAACTGGACACCGTGCCCTCGCTGAGCAAGGCGCTGGTGGGCTCGGGACGGTTCAAGGAGGTGACCGACCGGTTCTCCAGCACGGTGCTGAACAACCCCAGGGCCGACGCCGAGCTGCGAACACAGCTGGCCTGGGCCCACGGCGCACAGGGGCAACAGGGCCGCATGATCGAACAGGTCAAGGCCGCGCTCGCCGCCGACCCGACCTTCGGCCCGGCGCTGGTCATGGACGCCCGCTTCAAGGCGGGCAGGGGCGAGATCGACGAGGCGATTCGCGGCGTCGAAGCGGCGCTGAAGAGCGACCCCAAGCTCGCGGAGGCCTGGCACTTCAAGGGCGATCTGCTGCGCCAGGGCAAAGACGACGACAACGCCGCCATCGAGGCTTATCGCAAAGCCATTGCCTCCGACGCCCAATACCTGCCGGCCTACCTCGACCTGATGTCGGTGCTGCAGGGCCGCAAGGACACGGCCGGCATGAAGGCGGTGCTGGCCGACGCCAAGAAGGCCATGCCCGGCCGGCTTGCCGTGGCGCTTGCCGAGGCCCAGGTGGTGTTCTCCGAAGGCGACCTGCGACGCACGCGCGAACTGCTGCAGGGCGTGCTGCGGTCATCGCGGGACAACATCAGGGCGCTGCAGATGGTCGGCGTGGTCGAGCTGGCGTCGGGTTCCTTCAACCAGGCCGAGACCTACTTCAGCCGCGTGCTGCAACTGGCGCCCGACTCGGTCAATGCGCGGCGCATGCTGGCCCTGACCTACGTGCGCGGCGGCCAGCCGGCCAAGGCGCTGACCACGCTGCAACCCCTGCTGGACGCCAAGTCTCCGAAGCCCGCCGTGCTGGCCATGGCTGCGGAGGCCCATCTGCAGGCCGGCAACGCAGCGCGAGCGGAGTCACTCTACCAGCAGGCGGCCCGGATCGACCCGAAGGATCCGCAGGTGCGCACGGCACTGGCGATGACCCGCATCACCCGCGGCGACGCCGCTGGGGGCTTTGCCGAACTGGAAGCGCTGGCAGCCCAGGACCCCACGCCCCAGGGAGCCCTGACCATCATCACCGCCCACATCCGCAAGGGCGACGTCGACGGCGCCCTGAAGGCCATCGACCGACTCGAAGCCAAGTCACCCAGTCAACCCATCGCGCACGACATGCGCGGCCGCGTGCTGCTGATGCGCAAGGACGTGGCGGGTGCCCGCGCGAGTTTCGAGAAGGCCGTGGCGATGCGGGCCGACTATTTCCCTGCAGCCGAAAGCCTGGCGGTGCTGGACCTGGGCGAGAACAAGCTGGATCAGGCCAAGGCGCGCTTCGAGGCCATGCTCAAGGTCGACCCGAAGTACCTGCGGGCCACGCTAGCGCTGGCAGAACTGAACACGCGACTCGGAACGCCCAAGGCAGACGTCGCCAAACTGCTGACTGAAGCCATCCAGAGCCACCCTACCGAGGCCCAACCACGGTTGATGCTGGCCGAGCTCCACCTCGCCCACGACGAGGTCAAGGCTGCGATGAGCGTGGCCCAGGACGCCAACACCACGATTCCCGACGACCCTCGCGTGCTGGACGTGCTCGGGCGCGCACAGTGGAAGGCCGGCGAGATGCAGCAGGCCACCACCTCCTTCCGCAAGGCTTCGGTGATCGACCCCAAGCTGTCGCTTCCCTACTTGCGACTGGCGGCACTGCACCAGGCCAGCGACAACGCCACGGCGGCGATGCAGAACTACCGGCGCGTGCTGGAGCTGGCCCCCGGCCACGCCGTCGCCCAGCAAGGCGTGGTCGATCTCGCGATCAAGACCAAGTCCTACGATGAAGCCATGGCGCTGGCCACGAACGTGCAGCGCCAGCAACCCAGGGACGGCATCGGGCACAGCCTGGAAGGCGATGTGCTGGGTGCGCAGAAGAAGTGGCCCGCCGCCGTTTCCGCCTACCGCCTGGCCGTGCAGAAGACGCCTTCGACCGACGCCGCCGTCAAGCTGCACACGGCGCTGCTCGAGGCGAAACAGCGGGCCGAGGCCGAAGGTTTTGCGAAATCCTGGCGGACGAACCACCCGCGTGATGCGCGTTTCACCATGCACCTGGGCGACGTCGCGCTGGTCAGCGGGGAACTGGCCGCGGCGGAAGCGCTCTATACCGAAGTGCTGGCGCTGCAGCCCAAGAACGACGTGGCCATGAACAACCTGGCCTGGCTGCTGATGCGGCAGAACAAGCCCGGGGCGCTGGAGTACGCGCAGAAGGCCAATGCGATGACGCCCGACAAGCCCCAGTTCATGGACACGCTGGCGTCGGTGCTGGCGTCAGACAAGCAGTTCGCCAAGGCGCTGGACCTGCAGAAGAAGGTCGTGGCGATGGCGCCCGACTACAACAACGGCCGCCTGAACCTGGCGCGCATCGCCATCCAGGCCGGCGACACCAAGCTTGCCAAGGCCGAGCTGGAGAAGCTTTCGTGGCTGGGGGACAAGTTTCCCGCTCAAGCCGAGGTCGTTCAACTTCTCAAGGGCGTGCAATGAAGCTGCGCAACACCTGGCACATCGGCGGCCTGATCGCCACCGCTCTGCTGCTGACCGCCTGCGGCAAGTCCGAGGAAGACCTGATCGCCGCCGCCAAGGCGTCCATCGCATCGAAGGACAGCAAGTCGGCGGTCATCGAACTGAAGAGTGTTCTGCAGAAGAGCCCTCAGTCGGGCGAGGCGCGCTACCTGCTGGGCAAGACGCTGCTCGATGGCGGCGACCCCGTCGCCGGCGGTGTCGAACTGCAGAAGGCGGCCGACCTCAAGTACAACATCGGCCTCGTGCTGCCGGCCCTGGCCAGGGCGCAGCTGGAGCAGGGTGAGTACAAGAAGGTCATCGAGCTCTACGCCCGGCACGAGTTGCCCGATCCCGGCGCCCTGGCCGACCTGAAGACCACCTTGTCGACCGCCTACGCCGTGACGGGCGACCGCGCCAACGCGCAACGTACCGTCGACGAAGCGCTGAAACTGTCTCCCCAGTACGCCCCGGCCCTGCTGATGGTGGCCCGTCTGGCCGCCGACCGGCGCGACTTCGCCGCGGCGACCACCACGCTGGACGGCGTGGTCGCCCGCGAAGCCACCAACCACGAAGCCTGGGTCCTGAAGGGCGACATCGCGCTGGCCGCGGGCGACGACAAGAAGGCTGCCGTGGAGGCCTACCGCAAGGCGCTGCAGGCCAAGCCCAACCTGGTCAACGCCCACAAGGGCATCGTCGAGATCCTGATCGGTGCCAAGGACAACGACGCGGTGACCGCCCAGGTCGCCGAGATGAAGAAGGTGCTGCCGAACCACCCGCAGACGCTGTACTTCGAAGGCATCCTGGCCTACATGGCCAAGGACTTCAAGACGTCCAAGCAGCTCTCGCAGCGCCTGCTGCAGGTGACACCGAACAGCCCGCTGACCCTGCAGCTGGCCGGCATCACCGAGTTCCAGCTGCGCAACCTGCAGCAGGCCGAGACCTATCTGCAGGCCGCGCTGGGACAGGCGCCCGGCCTGCGCCTGGCGCGCATGACGCTGGCGCAGACGCAGCTGCGCACCGGCCAGCCTGCCAGGGCGCTGGCCACCCTGGCGCCCTTGGTGGAGCAAGCCACGCCCGGCCCCGAAGTGCTGGCGGTGGCTGCGGAAGCGCATCTGCAGAACGGCGACCCGAAGAAGTCCGAGGAGCTCTACGCGCAGGCGCTGAAGCAGCGACCCGACGACGCCCGCATACGCACCGCCCGCGCGGTGAGCCAGGTGCGCCAGGGCAAGGGCGACAACGCCCTGGGCGAGCTGGAAGCACTGGCGGCCGCAGACAGCGCAGGCACCATCGCCGACATGGCGCTGATCAGCGCCTACCTGCGGCGCGGGCAGCACGACCAGGCCCTGAAGGCCGTCGATGCGCTCGAGAAGAAGCAGCCCGACAAGGCCATGGCCGCCAACCTGCGCGGCCGCGTGCTGGCGATCAAGAAGGACAACGCCGGCGCCCGCGCCAGCTTCGAACGTGCCCTGAGCATCGACAAGACCTACCTTCCCGCCCTGTCGAGCCTGGCCGCGCTGGACCTGGTCGAGCAGAAGCCGGATCAGGCGCGCAAGCGCTTCGATGCCTTCCTCAAGGAGGACCCGAAGAACACCAATGCCCTGCTGGCCCTGGCGAGCCTGCTGCCGCGCGCCGGCGGCACACCGGACGAGGTCGCGCAGACGCTCACCAAGGCGATCCAGGTCGACCCGTCGCAGACCGGCCCGCGCCTGCGGCTGATCGAGCACCACATCGGCTCCCGCAACAACAAGGCGGCGCTCGACACCGCGCTGGAGAGCCTGGCCGTCGTGCCGGACCACCCCGACCTGCTGCAGGCACTGGGGGGCATCTACATGCTCAACGGCAACGCGGAGCAGGCCATCACCCAATACAACAAGCTGTTGGCCGTGAGGCCCGACTCGACCACCGGGATGATCGGCCTCGGCGAGGCCTATTGGCAGAACAAGCAGCCCGACCAGGCGGTCAGGAGCCTGAAGAAGGCGCTGAGCGTGCGCCCCGACCTGCTGCCCGCGCAGCGCGGCCTGGTCAACATCGCCGTGGCCGAAAAGCGCTTCACCGACGCGCTGGACATCACCCGCCAGGTGCAGAAGCAGCGTGCCGACGACGGCATCGGTCAGATGATGGAAGGCGACCTCGAAGCGGCCCGGAAGAACTGGGACGCGGCGGCGGCCGCCTACCGTGCCAGCCTGCAGAAGAAACCATCCACCGAGGTCGCCGTGCGCCTGCACACCTTGCTCATAAAGGCTGCACGACTGCCCGAGGCCGAGCGTTTCGCCGCCGGCTGGGAGAAGGACCACCCCCGGGACGCCGCCTTCGCCTTCTACCGCGGCGACTTGGCGCTGCAGCAGAAGGACTTCGCCCAGGCCGAATCACGCTACCGGATGGTGAGCCAGATCCAGCCGCAGAACGCGCTGGCGTACAACAACGTCGCCTGGCTGATGGTCAAGCAGTCCAAGCCGGGCGCACTGCCCTTCGCCGAGAAGGCGATCCAGCTGATGCCCAACCAGCCGGCACTGATGGACACGCTGTCCCTGGCCCTGGCCGCAGAGAAGCGGCTGCCGCAGGCGCTGGAGGTGCAGAAGAAGGCGGTCGAGTTGTCGCAGGGCGATCCTTCGCTGCGCCTGAACCTGGCCAAGCTGCTGGTGCAGGCCGGCGAGAAATCGGCCGCACGCACCGAACTGCAGGTGCTGGAAAAGCTCGGGCCGAAGTTTCCCGAGCACGGCACCGTGCTCGAAATGCTGAAGTCGGTGGGCTGACCACGCGGCGCGGGCGGGCCGGCGCGGCCCACCGTGCTCGCCGTGCTCGCGGGCTGCATTCAGCGCCGCGACCGGGGCGCGCTGCGCTCAAGTCGCCGCCCGCAGGGCCGAAGAAATGGGTGACGATGCCGACTGGCCGCGCCGCGGCGGGCGACTCGTCATCGATGCCCTTGCTGCCATGACGCGCCCGCCCTCTTCCCGCCCTCGCAGGCCGCTGCACCAACTGGCGCGCGCCGCCCTGTCCCGACTGCCGAGACAGATGCGCTTCGCGCTGTTCCGCCGCATGATCGACTGCGACCCCGCGCCGGACCCCCGGCTGCAGCTGAGCATCGCGCGCACCTCGGAGGACCTGCAGGCTTGCTTCTCGCTGCTGCACGAGGCCTATGTGTCGAGCGGCTTCATGAAGCCTCACCCGTCGGGCTTGCGCGTCACGCCCTACCACGCGCTGCCGACCACGACGACGCTGATGGCGCGCTACGACGGGGCCGTGGTGGGCACGCTGACCATCATTCGCGAGGGGGTTTTCGGTTTCCCCCTGCAGAGCATCTTCGACCTGCATGCGGTGCGCGCCCGCACGGGGCGCATTGCCGAGATCTCGGCACTGGCCGTGCACCCGCGCTTCCGCAACACCGGGGGCACGATCCTGTTCCCCTTGATGAAGTTCATGTACGAGTACTGCACCGCGTTCTTCGACACGCGGCATCTCGTGATCGCGGTGAATCCGAACCGGGTCGAACTCTATGAAGCGCTGCTGTTCTTCCAACGCCTGCAGCCGCAGGTGATCGACAACTACGGATTCGCCAACGGTGCACCGGCCATCGGTGCCACCCTCGACCTGCAGCTCGCGCCCGAGCTGTTCCGCGCCGCTTACGCCGGGCGGTCGCAGCGCAAGGACATGCACCGCTACTTCACGGACCTGGAACTGCCCAACATCGAGTATCCGCGGCGGCCGTTCCACACGACGAACGATCCCGTGATGTCGCCCGCCCTGCTCGACGAGTTCTTCAATCGACGCACGCAGGGGTTCGCCGAACTCGACGAGCGGCGGCGTCGGCTGCTGCATGCCATCTACCCCGAACCCGCCTGGCGCGTGGTGCTGCCGGCAGTCACCGGCGGGTCCGACGAAGACCCCTCGCTGCGGCGCCATCGCCGCTACTCGCTGAAGTGCCCTGCCCGCTGGAAGGCCGCTTCAGGCCAGGGGGCGGCTCTGGACATCGAGGTCATCGATGTGTCGCGGCATGGCTTCCTGGCGCGCGTGGAACAAGCCTTGCCGGACGGCTCGCATGGGGAAGCGCAGGTCGAGCTGGGATCCGGCCGATCGACCACCGTGGAAGCCGTGGCGGTCAGACGGGTGTGTACCGCGGCAGGCACCTTTCACGGCTTCCGCATCGACCTGCCCGGTACGGCCTGGCGAGCCGGCATCGCCGAACTGGAGGCGGCTGACGCGCCCGTCGGCGCAAGTGGGTGCAGCACCGTTGCCGTCACCGCGGCGGAGGACTGGTCCGTTCACGACATCGTCGCGGCTTGACGGCCTGACGGCCTGAGCATCGCCCAACCCGCTCACCCGAGACACGAATTGGCATTCACCGCGCCCCGGTCAGCGAAGCTCAGGCGGTCGTGAGGTATAAATGTTCACCATTGCGACAGATCAAACGGGCTAATTCATGAGCGGTCTGCCACCCACGCCATTGCTACCCACCGAACTTCGCGTCACCACCGACATGACGCAATTCGAAGGACAACTCCGTCTCACCATGCGCTTCGATGGCCTTGCGGACGAGCGCCTGGCCCAGCAACTGCGCCTGGCCATCCTGGCATTTGTCCAAGGCACGTTCAATGCGGATCTGGCGCCCGCGCGTCCCGGCTCACTGCAATGAATTTCGATGCCGGCAGACGGCCGGCCTTGACCTTTACCAGCCACCGACCCTGGGCAGGCCCAGAACTTCGGCGATCAGGTCCCACATCGACGTTGCGAAATCACCCATGATTTTCCCCTTGATGAGCCGGAATGGCAGTCAGGAGGAATTTGAGCAAAAGTTGGCGCTCTTGGAACCTACAAAGCCTTGTAGCGGGACATTTCGATACGCACGCGCGCTCACATCGGGTCAAAGCAACCCGAGGGCCAGCGCCCGCAACACGGCTTGGTGCTTCGAGGACACGTCTAGCTTCTGGAAGACCCGCCGCAGGTAGTAGTTGACGGTGTGTTCGCTGATGGACAGCAGTTCACCGACGGCCCAGGCGCTCTTGCCTTCCATGGTCCAGCGCAGGATCTCGATCTCGCGCGCGCTCAACCTGGGCAATGGGGGCTTGGCAGCTGCCTGGGTCAGCAGCCTGACTGCAGCATCCTGCGCGTGCACCGCCATCAGTTGCAGATCGGCCATCAAGCGCGCCAAGCGGGCATCGCTGGTCGGCAGGAGTTCGTCTCGATCGAGCCCCAGGATGAAGTGCCGGTTGTCGGGCAGGTGCAAAGCCACCGCGACACCGGTCTTGTAGCCGAACGCCGCCTGCACCTCCCAGAGGTCTGCCGCACCCGCGCTGACGTAGGTGTCCTGGTCGTAGACGAAGGGCACACTGGTGCGCTTCAGTCGGGCGAGCACGGGATCGCGCAGCGAATCTTCCCGGCTGATCAAGGCCTCCGAATACTCCGAAGGCGGATTGCCCAGCGCCATGAAAACGGCGTCGCTGCCCGGCTCATCGATGACGAGCGCCGCACCTACCAGCCCGAAGCCCAGTTCATTCGCGAACTCGACGAGACGCGCCTCGAACTGGTCGACATCTGTCGACTGACTGAGATCGTAGAAACGCTTCAGCTGCATCGGGCCGGGCTACAAAGGTTGATGGGTTGTCACACCAGCGTCCAACGGCCAGCATGCATCGGTTTTCAACTGTGCGAGGTGCTGCATATGGCAAATACTGCTTGGGGCGTGATCAGCTGGGTCAGTGTCGAAATGGACGTGCTGGAGTGGAGGTCGCTGCACCGAAACTTCCGTCATTCCGTGACATCGATCCACGACGAACCCGATGAATTTGGTTGCCATTATGGCTACACCCTCTGGAAAGCCAACCGCGCCGACAAGGCTGAGGCTGTGGGCATGGCCTGGGACTGGCGTGAAATGCAGGCCGGCGTAGTGGGCCAGGACGATCCGATGTCCATCCTGACCAACGTGCGCCTCACCCGCGCCGGAGAGCCGCTGAGTGCAGCCCAGAAGGTGCTGGAGCTGAACGACGCCGTGCACCAGCTCGGTTGGCAGCGCGTGGCCCGCCGGGAACTGCATCGCCGGGCGTCTCATGCCAGGCCCGTGTCGGGGATGGACGCGAACCGGCGCGCCTCGGAGTTCCGCCTGCAGCTGACCGCGTCGGTGCTCAGGCCGGTCCCTCACCAGGCACGGCCGCACAAGGACCATCGCGCCACCATCGCTGCGCTGTAGCCCGCGCAGCCCGGCGCAGCGGGCCTCAGGTCGCCAGTCCGGCAGCGTGTGCCTGCTGGTCGGCGTGGTAGCTCGAACGCACCATCGCACCCACGGCGGCATGGGCAAAGCCCATCGCTGCCGCCTGCTGCTCGAACATCCTGAAGGTGTCGGGGTGCACGTAGCGGCGCACCGGCAGGTGGTGGCCGCTGGGCGCCAGGTACTGGCCCAGGGTGAGCATGTCCACGCCGTGCTCGCGAAGGTCGCGCATGACCTGCAGGATCTCGTCGTCGGTCTCGCCCAGGCCGACCATGACGCCGCTCTTGGTGGGCACGCCCGGCACTTCCTCCTTGAAGCGCTTGAGCAGGTTCAGGCTGAAGGCGTAGTCGGAGCCCGGCCGCGCTTCCTTGTACAGACGCGGGATGGTCTCGAGGTTGTGGTTCATCACGTCGGGCGGCGCACTCTTCAGGATGTCGAGCGCGCGGTCGGCGCGGCCCCGGAAGTCGGGCGTGAGGATCTCGATCTGCGTGCCCGGCGACAGCTCGCGTGTCTTGCGGATGCACTCGACGAAGTGGCCGGCACCGCCGTCGCGCAGGTCGTCGCGGTCGACGCTGGTGATGACCACGTAGCGCAGCTTCAGCGCGGCGATGGTGCGCGCCAGGTTCATCGGCTCGTCGGCATCCAGCGGGTCGGGCCGGCCGTGGCCGACGTCGCAGAACGGGCAGCGCCGCGTGCACTTGTCGCCCATGATCATGAAGGTGGCCGTGCCCTTGCCGAAACACTCGCCGATGTTCGGGCACGAAGCCTCTTCGCACACGGTGTGCAGCTTGTGCTCGCGCAGGATCTGCTTGATCTCGTAGAAGCGCGTGCTGGGGCTGCCGGCCTTCACGCGGATCCAGTCGGGCTTCTTCAGCACCTCCGCCGGCACCACCTTGATGGGGATGCGGGCGGTCTTGGCCTGCGACTTCTGCTTGGCCGTGGGATCGTAGGCCGGGGGCGTGGCGGTGCTCATCAGCGTCCCGCCGGTGGGCGGTCGGTCAGGGGGAACCCGAATTCTAGGCCGATGACCGGGCGCTGGCTCGCACCGCCCGCAGAGCCCGGCTGCCTTGTCGCCGATCAGGCGACCAGCCGCAACTGCAGGCGTTGCACGAGCACGGCGGCGACATCTCCCCATTCCGCGTCGACCCCCAGGCTGCGCAGATCCACCGTGCGCAGCCCGGCGTAGCCGCAGGGGTCGATGCGCGCGAAGGGTTCCAGGTCCATCGCGACGTTCAGCGCCAGCCCGTGGTAGGTGCAGTGGTTGCTGACCTTCACGCCCAGCGCTGCGATCTTGCCCAGGCCACGGAACGGGTCTTCGCCCGGCGCGGGCGCGGCCAGCACCGCATGACCGAAGGGGTCGTCCAGGCGCACGTAGATGCCGGGGGCGGAGCGTACGCGGTGCCCCGTGACGCCCCAGTGCGCCAGCGTGTCGAGCACCGCCTGCTCGAGCCGGAAGACGTATTCCTTGACGTAGATGCCTTGGCGACGCAGGTCCAGCAGCGGATAGGCCACCACCTGGCCCGGACCATGGAAGGTGACCTGCCCGCCGCGGTGGGTGCGCACGACCGGGATGTCGTCGGCGGCCAGCACGTGCGCATCGCGCCCGGCCACACCCTGCGTGAAGACGGGCTCGTGCTCGACGACCCACAACTGGTCAGGCGTGTCGGGCGTGCGTGCGGCCGTGAAGTCACGCATCGCGTCCTCGATGCCCGCGTAGGGCCGACGGCCCAGCCAGTGCGGCTGCATCAGCCGTCCGCCGCGGCCTCGCCGCTCTGCTGCAGGCGCCACATCTCGGCGTAACGGCCGCCACGGGCCAGCAGCGCCGCATGCGGACCGCGCTCGACGACGCGCCCGGCCTCGAGCACCACGATCTCGTGCGCGTCGACCACGGTGGACAGCCGGTGTGCGATGACCAGCGCCGTCTTGCCCTGCGCCGCGCTGCGCAGTTCGGCCTGGATGGCGCGTTCGTTGGCCGAATCGAGCGCCGAGGTGGCCTCGTCGAAGATCAGCACCGGCGGGTTCTTCAGCAGCGTGCGCGCGATGGCCACGCGCTGCTTCTCGCCGCCCGAGAGCTTCAGCCCGCGCTCGCCCACCATGGTGTCGTAGCCCTTGGGCGTGGCCGAGATGAAGTCGTGGATATGGGCCGCGCGCGCGGCTTCTTCGACGTCCTGGCGGCTGGCGCCCGGGCGTCCGTAGGCGATGTTGTATTCGACGGTGTCGTTGAACAGCACGGTGTCCTGCGGCACGATGCCGATGGACTGGCGCAGGCTGGTCTGCGTCACCTGTCGGATGTCCTGGCCGTCGATGCTCACCGCACCGCCTGAGACGTCGTAGAAGCGGTAGAGCAGCCGCGCCAGCGTCGACTTGCCGGCGCCCGACGGCCCCACCACGGCCACCGTCTTGCCGGCCGGGATCTCGAAGCTCACGTCGTGCAGGATGGGCCGCGTCGGGTCGTAGGCGAAGGACACCCGGTCGAAGCGCACCGCGCCGTCACTCACCTTCAGGTCTCGCGCGCCCGGCAGGTCGTCGACCTCGCGGTTGCGCTCGAGCAGCGTGAACATCTTGTCCAGGTCGGTCAGGCTCTGCTTGATCTCGCGGTAGATGACGCCCAGGAAGTTCAGCGGGATGTAGAGCTGGATCATGAAGGCGTTGACCATCACCAGGTCGCCCAGCGTCATGCGGCCGGCCACCACGCCCTCGGTGGCCCGCCACAGCATGGCCACCAGCGCCGTGGCGATGATGAGCTGCTGGCCGGTGTTCAGCAGCGACAGCGTGCTCTGGCTCTTCAGCGAGGCGCGGCGCAGCTTCTCGAGGTTCTCGTCGTAGCGGCGCGACTCGAAGTCCTCGTTGTTGAAGTACTTGACCGTCTCGTAGTTCAGCAGCGAGTCGATGGCGCGCGAGTGCGCCACCGAGTCGATCTCGTTCATTTCCTTGCGGAACTTGGTGCGCCATTCGGTCACCGTCACCGTGAAGGCGATGTAGAAGACCAGCGCGATGACGGTGATGCCGGCGAACCAGACGTCGAACTTGACGGCCAGGATGGTCAGCACCATCGCCACCTCGATCAGCGTCGGCACGATGCTGTAGAGCGAGTACGAGATGAGCGAGTGCACGGCGCGTGTGCCGCGCTCGATGTCGCGCGTCATGCCGCCGGTCTGGCGTTCGAGGTGAAAACGCAGGCTCAGGGCGTGCAGGTGGCGGAAGACCTGCAGCGAGATGCTGCGCGCCGTGCCTTCGGTGGCCTTGGCGAAGATGAGTTCACGCAGTTCGGTGAACAGCGAGGTCGACAGGCGCAGGCCGCCGTAGGCGATGAGCAGCCCCACCGGCACCACCAGCAGGCTGGCGGCATCGCCGGGCTTGAAGTTCATGCTGTCGACCAGGGTCTTGAGCAGCACCGGCACGCCGACGTTGGCGGCCTTGGCCGCCACCAGGAACAGCAGCGCGATGCCCACGCGCCAGCGATAGCGCCACAGGTAGGGCAGCAGTCGCGCCAGCGTGCCCCAGTCGGAGCGCGGCTGGGCCGGGCCCGCCTGGTCGGCAGGGGCGGGCAACGCGGCGCTTTGGTGTCTCATGAAAGAATGATTCGACTCGAATAGGTGGAGATGATGCCGATGGCCCCCGATACAAGCCCCCGGGCAGCGCTGGTCGGCGCACTCACCGGCCCCACGAGTTTGCCCGATGGCGCCGAACTGGTGATGCGCGTGATGCCCCTGCCTGCCGACAGCAACGCCAACGGCGACATCTTCGGCGGCTGGATCATGGCGCAGGTCGACCTGGCCGGCGCCGTGCTGCCGGCGCGCATCGCCAAGGGCCGCATCGCGACGGTGGCGGTCAATCAGTTCATCTTCAAGCAGCCGGTGTCGATCGGCGACCTGCTGAGCTTCTATGCCCGCGTCACGCGCATCGGCAACACATCGGTGACCGTGCACGTGGAGGTCTACGCCGAGCGCAACCCGGCCAACCTGCAGGTGGTGAAGGTGACCGAAGCGAACGTGACCTACGTCGCCATCGACGGCAAGGGCCAGCCGCGCAGCATCAGCCGGGAGTGAGCGCGGTCCTGCGCTGCCGGCAGCGCCAGCCGACCGCCGCCAGGCCCAGGGCCAGCAGCGCCGCCGGCCCCGGCTCGGGAATGGGCAGCAGCGAGATCGTGCCCACCTCGACGCTGGCCGCCCCGCGAGAGGTGTTGTCGCCGAAGAAGACGAAGTTCGACACCGTGTACGGCGCCCCCTGGGCGGTGTAGTCCTGCAGTGGTCCGCCGATCAGCAGGCTGCCCCCGGACCAGAGCGAAAAGGCCCCGTCCTGCACGCGCAACCGGTAGTCGCTCAGCGCGATGCCGGTGTTCCAGGCCGTCGACGGACCCTTGACGAAACGGTCGCTGCTGCCGACCACGTAGTCGTAGGCCCAGACTTCGCCGTTCCAGAACCCGATCTCGATCGACTGTGCGGTGTTGCTGCCGACGAAGAGCATCGAGAAGCCGGCGCGGTTGTCGCTGGCATGTGTCTCGGCGACGATGCGCGCTCTGAAGTCCACGATGTAGCCGCCGGCCGGGTCGAGCGGGACCGGGGCGATGCGAGCGTGGCCGTGCAGCGAGACCCCGGCCCCACGCGTGTCGAGGGTGTAGCGGTCGGCCAGCAGGCCGGCGGCACCCGGTGTGGCGTCGATCAGCGGCACCCAGCCCTGGGCCGCGGGCATGCCGACGGCCGGGTCGAACAACACCAGGGCCGAGGCGGCGAGCGGGAAGATGCACAGCCCCGCCACGAGGCCGGTCTGGCACGTCTTCGAATCTCGCCGCGCGTGTTGGGCCGCCACCGCTTCATCGCATCGCATGACGGCATTCTGGCATCGAGGTCGCGGCACCTGCGGCGCGACCCCGCACTCCGGGGTGCACCAACGGCCGTGTTCTTCAGTCGATGAAGAAGTCTGGAAGGAAGTCGGTCGTGCCGGGCTTGACGGCGTAGCGGTCGAGGTCGGTCACGCCGTGGTGCCGGAGCACATCGTCGTCGATGAAGAACTGGCCCGTCGTGCTGCGCGCATCGCTGGTCAGGATGAACATCGCCGCGTCGGCCAGGATCTGCGGCGTGCGGCAGCGGTCGAGATCGACGCCGGGGATCATCTGCAGCGCCGCCGTGGCGATGGGCGTGCGCGGCCACAGGCTGTTGACGGCGATGCCCAGCGGGCGGAACTCGCCGGCATGGCCCAGCGTGCACTCGCTCATGCCGTACTTGGCCATGGTGTAGGCCACGTGCGGCGCGAACCAGTGTTCGCGCATGTTCAGCGGCGGGCTCATGTTCAGCACATGCGGGTTTCGGCCGGCCTGCGCGCTCTTGACCAGTTCGGGCAGGCAGGCCTGCGTGCACAGGTAGGTGCCGCGCACGTTGACGCCGAACATCAGGTCGAAGCGCTTCATCGGCGTGGCCGGCGTGGGCGTCAGGCTGATGGCGCTGGCATTGTTGACGAGGATGTCGATGCCGCCGAAACGTGCCACGCCGGCCTGCACCGCCGCCAGCACGGCCGCTTCGTCGCGGATGTCGGTCGGCACGGCCAGCGCCTGGCCACCGGCGGCTTCGACCTCGGCCGCGGCGCTGTACAGCGTGCCGGGCAGCTTGGGGTTGGGCTCGGTGGTCTTGGCCACCAGCACGATGTTGGCGCCGTCGGCAGCGGCACGCGTGGCGATGGCCAGGCCGATGCCGCGGCTGGCGCCGGTGATGAACAAGGTCTTGCCGGCCAGGGTCTTCATGCTTCGTCCAGTCGCAGGGAGGGCCACACGTGGGTGGCCAGGTGGGTGGCGATGCCCGAGGCGCAGGCGCGGTAGACCGGCGCACCGGGGTGGAAGCCGTCGGACGCCATCACGCCGGCGTCCAGCGGCAGCCGCAGCGGCACCACCGAGACATCGCTGCGCGTGGCCGCCCAGCGCGTCAGCGCCTCGTTGTGGCGCCGGGCGTCGGTGCCGGCCACCCAGCGCAGCGGCTGCGGCAGGCCGGGAAAGTGGTGCACCGGCGGCAGCGGCGCGAAGGCCACGTGCTGCACGCCGCGCGCGTTGCGCAGCCAGTTCACGAGCGCCTCGCGCGCCGCCACGGCGCGCGCCGAAGGAATCTGGTCGACGACGTCGTTGACGCCGGTGACGATCACCGCCACCTGCACCGTGCCCTGCAACGCCTCCTGCAGGCGGGCATGCGTCTGCGCGGTGGTCAGGCCCGAGGCCGCCACCAGCTGCCAGCGGACGCGTGCGCCGCAGCGCTGCGCCAGGGTGCGGCTCAAGGGCGCTGCCAGGGCGTCGTCCTGCGTCGCCACGCCGACCCCGGCGGCCGACGAGTCGCCGGCCACCAGCAGGCGCCACAGCGGTCCTTCGCCGACCTCGCCGGCACGCGCACCATCGGCCTCGGGCAAGCGCGGGATGCGCGTGCGCGCCAGCAGCCCCTGGGCCACCAGCAGCGGACTCAAGGCGAGCTTGACGGTCAGCGACATCAGAACTTGCTGAAGTCGGGCTTGCGCTTCTGGAAGAAGGCCTGGAAAGCCTCCATCGCCTCGGGGCTGCGCAGGCGGCGGCCGAAGATCTCGCCCTCGTTGCGGATCACGTTCACGGTCAGCTCGTGCTGCGGGCCGCGCATCAGCTGCTTGGCCTCACGCACCGCCCCCGGCGGCAGGCTGTTGAATCGCTCGGCCACGCGGCGTGCATGGTTGACCACCTCGCCAGCGGGCAGCACGGCGTTGGCGATGCCGCACTCCACGGCCTGCTCAGGCGTGAAGGGGTCACCCAGCAGCAGCTTCTCGGCGGCACGGCGGTGGCCCATCAGCTGCGGCACCACCAGGCTGGACGCAAACTCCGGCACCAGGCCCAGGGCCACGAAGGGCATGGCCAGGCGGGCTTCGTCGGAGACGTAGACGAAGTCGCAATGCAGCAGCATCGTGGTGCCGATGCCGATGGCCCCGCCCGTGACGGCAGCCACCACCGGCTTGTCGCAGTCGAGCAGCGCGCGCATGAACCTGAACACCGGCGACTCCATCGAGTCGCTGCCCTGGCCGGGCGGCCGCGACATGAAGTCCTCGATGTCGTTGCCCGAGGTGAAGATGCCCGGCTGTCCGGTGATCAGCACGGCGCGCACGGCCGGGTCGGCCTTGGCGGCCACCAGTGCGTCGCTCATGGCCTGGTACATCGCCACCGTCAGCGCGTTCTTCTTCTCGGGCCGGGCGATCTCGATGGTGGCCACGCCGTTGAGCGTGGCGGTCTTGATGGTCATGGTGCTTGTCTCCGTGCGGATGATGTTCAGACCGCTTCGATGATGCCGGCTGCGCCCTGCCCCATGCCCACGCACATGGTCACCATGCCGTACCTCAGCTTGTGGCGGCGCAGTGCGTGCACCACGGTGGCGGCACGGATGGCGCCGGTGGCGCCCAGCGGGTGGCCCAGCGCGATGGCGCCGCCCATCGGGTTGACCTTGGCGGCATCGAGCCCGACCGTGTTGATGACCGCCAGCGCCTGCGCCGCAAAGGCCTCGTTCAGCTCGATCCAGCCGAGGTCGGACAGGTTCAGGCCGGCGTAGCGCAGTGCTGCCGGGATGGCCTCGATGGGTCCGATGCCCATGATCTCGGGCGCCACGCCGCGCGCGGCAAAGCTGACGAATCGCGCCAGCGGCTGCAGGTTGAACTGCCTGACGGCCTTCTCGCTGGCCAGGATGAGCGCGCCGGCGCCGTCGCTGGTCTGCGAACTGTTGCCCGCCGTCACGCTGCCCTTGGCCGAGAACACCGGGCGCAGCCGGGCCAGGCCTTCCAGGCTGGTGTCGGGTCGCGCACCTTCGTCGAGCTCGACCGTGCGGGTGCGCGTCTTCACCTCGCCGCTGGCCAGGTCGGGGAAGCGGTCGACCACCGTCACCGGCGTCATCTCGTCCTTGAACTCGCCGGCGGCCATGGCCTTCAGCGCCTTCTGGTGCGAGGCCAGGGCAAACGCGTCCTGGTCCTCGCGAGAGACCTTCCACTGCGCGGCCACCTTCTCGGCCGTCAGTCCCATGCCGTAGGCGATGCCGACGTTTTCGTCCTTCGCGAACACGTCGGGGTTGAAGCTGGGCTTGTTGCCGCCCATGGGCACCATGCTCATGCTCTCGGCCCCGCCGGCGATCATCACGTCGGCCTCGCCGATGCGGATGCGGTCGGCGGCCATCTGCAGCGCTGTCAGTCCGCTGGCACAGAAGCGGTTGACGGTGACGCCGCCCACCGAGTGCGGCAGCCCGGCCAGCACCATGGCGACACGCGCCATGTTCATGCCCTGCTCGCCTTCGGGAAAGCTGCATCCGATGATGGCGTCCTCGATGGCCTTCGGGTCGAGCGAGGGCACCTGCGCCAGCGCGCTCTTCACGGCCGCCACCAGCAGGTCGTCGGGCCGCGTGTTGCGGAAGTAGCCGCGCCCGGACTTGCCGATGGGCGTGCGCGTGGCGGCGACGATGTAGGCGTCTTGAACTTGCTTGCTCATGTCGAGCTCCTTGTGGATGTAACCCCCTCTCCCGCCTGCGGGAGAGGGTTGGGGTGAGGGTGTCGACTCAGCAGCCGGGCTCTGATGGCGTGCAGGACCGCTTCTGTCTCTTGCAGCAACTGACGATTGTCGAAGCGCATGACCGCGAACCCTTCTGCGCTGATGCGCCTGGAACGCTCCTGATCGGCCACCTGAGCCTGCGGCTCGAAGTGCTGCCCGCCGTCGAGTTCGATCACCAGCCCTGCTTCGATGCAGGCAAAGTCGGCAAAGAACGGCCCGATCGGGTGTTGTCGGCGGAACTTGAATCCTTCGAGCTGGCGATTGCGCAGATGACGCCAAAGGACGCTCTCTGCGTCGGTCGAGTTGCGGCGAAGTTCACCAGCCCTCACCCCAGCCCTCTCCCGCAAGCGGGAGAGGGAGGAACGCGGGGGCAGCGACAGCGCCATGTGTCAGTTCCTCACAGGCTTGCCCGTCTGCAGCATGCCCATGATGCGTTCCTGGCTCTTGGGGTTCTCCAGCAGCGAACAGAAGTGCTTGCGCTCCAGCGCCATCAGGTACTCCTCCGTCACCAGCGAGCCGGCATCCACTTCGCCCCCGCACACCACATCGGCGATCAGGGCGCTGATGTGAAAGTCGTGCGCGCTGATGAAGCCGCCATCCCGCATGTTGGCCAGCTGCCCCTTGATGGTGGCGATGGCGCTGCGGCCGGCCACCGGGAAGGGTGTCCTGGCCGGCGGGCGGTAGCCGCTGTCGAACATCGCCCTGGCCTGCTGCGTGGCGACGAAGAGCAGTTCGTCCTTGTGCGGCACGATGACGTCGCTCCACAGCAGGTAGCCGAGCTTGCGCGATTCGATGGCGCTGGTGCCCACCTTGGCCATGGCTGCGTTCGTGAAGCCGTCGGTGACGAACTTCAGGATGTCGGCGCCCGCATTGGCAGCCGACGCCATTTCGGCGGCACGGCGCGCGATGTAGGTCAGCCCGCCCGCGCCGGGCACCAGGCCCACGCCGACCTCGACCAGGCCCATGTACGACTCCATCGCTGCCACGCGCCGGCTGGAGTACACCGCCAGTTCGCAGCCGCCGCCCAGGGCGATGCCGCGGACGGCGCTGATCACCGGGACCTGCGCGTAGCGCAGGCGCAGCATGAAGTCCTGGAACTTCTTCAGCTCGGGCGCGATGCCCTTGGCGCCGCTCTTCATGAACACCGGCATCAGTGCCTCGAGGTTCGCACCGGCCGAGAACACGTCGTCGGGCGACCAGATCACCAGGCCCTTGTAGCCGGCCTCGGCGCGGTCCAGCGCCACCTGCAGGCCCTCGGCCACGGTCGGGCTGATGAGGTGCAGCTTGGCGGTGATGCTGGCGATGAGCACCTCGCCGTCCAGCGTCCAGACGCGCACTTCCTCATTGGAGAAGACCTCGGTTCCGCTCTTCAGCGGCTCGACACCGCCCGCACCGATCACGTCCTCGGGGAAGTGCTGGCGCTGGTAGACCGGCAGCGTGCGCCTGGGGATGTAGGCGTTCTTCGCCGGGCTCCACGAACCTTCGGGCGTGTGCACGCCACTGCGGCCATCGAAGACCCAGGCCGGCAGGGGTGCGCTGCTCAAGGCCTTGCCGGCGTCGATGTCGGCCTTCACCCACTCGGCCACCTGCTGCCAGCCGGCCGCCTGCCACAGCTCGAAGGGGCCCTGCTTCACCCCGAAGCCCCAGCGCATCGCGAAGTCGATGTCGCGCGCGCTCTCGGCGATGTCGGCCAGGTGCACGGCGGCGTAGTGGAAGCCGTCGCGCAGAATGGCCCACAGGAACTGGGCCTGCGGGTTGCTCGACTCGCGCAGCAGCTTCAGCCGCTCGGCCGGTGCCTTCTTCAGCATGCGATCGATCAAGGGCTCGGCCTTGCCGCCGGCCGGCACGTAGTCGCCCTTGGCGGGGTCGAGCCGCAGGATGTCCTTGCCGACCTTCTTGTAGAAGCCGGCGCCACTCTTCTGCCCCAGCGCGCCCTGCTCGATCAGGCGCCCCAGCACCGGCGGCGTGGCGTACATCGGCGCGAACGGGTCGGCAATGCGCTTGCCTTCGCCCAGGTTGTCCTGCAGCGTCCGGATGACGTGCGACATGGTGTCCAGCCCCACCACGTCGGCGGTGCGGAAGGTGCCTGACGAGGCACGCCCCAGCTTCTTGCCCGTGAGGTCATCGACGACGTCGTAGCCCAGCCCGAAGGTCTCGGCTTCCTTGATCGTCGCCAGCATGCCGGCGATGCCGACGCGGTTGGCGATGAAGTTCGGTGTGTCCTTGGCCCGCACGACGCCCTTGCCCAGCGCCGTGGTGACGAAAGCCTCGAGCTGGTCCAGCACCTCGGGCGTGGTGGCCGGCGTGTCGATCAGCTCCACCAGCGCCATGTAGCGCGGCGGGTTGAAGAAGTGGATGCCGCAGAAGCGCGGCTTGATCGACTCGGGCAGCGCTTCGCTCAGCGTGGTGATCGACAGGCCCGAGGTGTTGCTGGCGACGATGGCATGCGGCGCCAGCGCCGGCGCGATGCGGCGGTAGAGGTCGAGCTTCCAGTCCATGCGCTCGGCGATGGCCTCGATGATCAGGTCGCACTCGCCCAGCCTGTCCAGGTGCTCCTCGTAGTTGGCCTGCTCGATCAGCGCGGCCTCCTCCGGCACGCCCAGCGGCGCCGGCTTGAGCTTCTTCAGGCCTTCGACGGCCTTGCTCACGATGCCGTTCTTCGGGCCTTCCTTGGCCGGCAGGTCGAACAGGATGACGGGCACTCGCACGTTGACGAGGTGCGCGGCGATCTGCGCGCCCATCACGCCGGCGCCCAGCACGGCGACCTTGCGGACATTGAATCGGTTCATGGTCTCTCCAGGCGTCATTCGACGCGTTGCCAGATCTGGTTGCGGTAGAAGGGGCCGATGAAGCCGCGCACTTCCAGCACCTTGCCGCCGTCCTTGGGCGTCAGGCGCACCTTGTAGGTCTTGCCATTGTTCGGGTCGAGGATGGTGCCGCCGTCCCAGTGATCATCTGCGGCGTTCTTCTTCACGCCTTCGATGATGGTCATGCCGATCACCGGCTTGTCCTTGCGCGAGTCGGTGCACTTGTCGCACTTGGCGTCCTGCTTGGTCGGATCGAGCAGCTTCTCGATCTTGCCGCTGAGGGCGCCGCCGGCCTCGGTGATGCGCACGATCGAGCGCTCCTGCTTGGTCTCGTCGTCGATGGTCTTCCACACCCCGGTCGGCGTGGCCTGAGCGAATGCGGCACTGCTGGCGATCAGGCAGAAGGCAGCGAACACGGTCTTCATCGTCATGGCTTGTCTCCGTCTTTGTTGAGGGTGGGAACGCGGGTCAGAACAGCGCTTCGTCCATCGCCATCAGCGGCGCCACGCCGCTGCGCGCGCTGCGGATGAGGCCGGCCGTCTCGGGCAGCAGCTTGGCGAAGTAGAAGCGCGCCGTATGCAGCTTGGCGGTGTAGAAGGGGTCGCCGGAGTCCTTCTTGTCCAGCGCGATCTTCGCCATGCGGGCGAACAGGTAGGCGAAGCTCAGGTGCCCCAGCACGCGCAGGTAGTCCACCGCGGCGCCGCCCACCTCGTCGGCGTTCTGCATGGCCTTCATGCCCAGTTCGGTGGTGAGCTTGGTCACCTTGTCGCCCAGGTCGGCCAGCGGGTTGACGAACTCCTGCATGTCCTCGCGCACGCCCACTTCCTCGACGAACTCGGCGATCAGGCGGCCGAACTTCTTCAGCTTGGCGCCGTTGTCGCCCAGCACCTTGCGGCCCAGCAGGTCGAGCGACTGGATGGTGTTGGTGCCCTCGTAGATCATGTTGATGCGGGCATCGCGCACGTATTGCTCCATGCCCCATTCCTTGATGTAGCCGTGGCCGCCGTACACCTGCTGGCAGTGCGAGGTGGCGATCCAGCCGTTGTCGGTCAGGAAGGCCTTCACGATCGGCGTCAGCAGCGCCACGAGGTCGGCGCACTCCTTGCGCTCGTCCTCGTCCTCGGTGGCGATCTCCTGGTCGAGCAGCAGCGAGATGTAGATGGCCAGCGCGCGGCCGCCTTCGGCATAGGCACGCGCCGTGAGCAGCATCTTGCGCACATCGGGGTGCACGATGATAGGGTCGGCCGGCTTGTCTGCGGCCTTGGGGCCCGTCAGGCTGCGCATCTGCAGGCGGTCCTTGGCGTAGGCCACGGCGTTCTGGTAGGCCACCTCGGTCAACCCGAGCGACTGGTTGCCCACGCCCAGTCGAGCGGCGTTCATCATCACGAACATCGCCGCCAGTCCCCGGTGTGGTTCGCCCACCAGCGAGCCGACGGCGCCGTCGAGGTTGATCTGGCAGGTGGCATTGCCGTGGATGCCCATCTTGTGCTCCAGAGCGCCGCAGAAGATGGGATTGCGCTCGCCCACCGATCCGTCGGCATTCACCAGGTACTTGGGCACCACGAACAGCGAGATGCCCTTGCTGCCGGCCGGAGCGTCGGGCAGCCTCGCCAGCACCAGGTGGATGATGTTGGGCGCCAGATCGTGCTCACCGGCCGAGATGAAGATCTTCTGCCCGCTGAGCCTGTACTGGCCATCGGGCAGCGGTTCGGCCTTGGTGCGCAGCAGGCCGAGGTCGGTGCCGCAATGCGGCTCGGTCAGGCACATGGTGCCGGTCCACTCGCCGCTGGTCAACTTGGGCAGATAGGTGGCCTTTTGCGCCTCGGTGCCATGGGCCTTCAGGCATTCGTACGCACCGTGCGACAGACCGGGGTACATGGTCCAGGCCTGGTTGGCCGAGTTCAGCATCTCGTAGAAGCACTGGTTCAGCAGCACCGGCAGGCCCTGGCCGCCGTAGGCCGGGTCGCAGCTCAGGCTGGGCCAGCCGCCCTCGACGTAGCGTGCATAGGCCTCCTTGAAACCCTTCGGCGCGCGAACTTCGTGTGTGCTCTTGTCCAGCGTGCAGCCTTCCTGGTCGCCGCTGAGGTTCAGGGGAAAGGCCACCTCGGCGGCAAACTTGCCGCCCTCTTCGATCACGGCGTTGATGGTGTCGACGTCGATGTCCTTGTGACGGGGCAGCGTGCGCAGGGTCTCCGTGACCTTGAGCAGTTCGTGCAGCACGAACTGCATGTCGCGCAACGGGGGGGTGTACTGGGGCATCGAAGGCTCCTGGGGAAGGGGAAAGGGTCAGCCGCGCGCGGCGCGCTGGCGAGACGGACGCAGCGACTCGGCGCCCGGCGCCTGGTAGTGCTGCACGATGCGGGTGAAGGCCGAGCGTGCGCGGTCCAGCACGCCGGGGTTGCGAAGGAAGCGTGCGTCGTGATGCAGGGCAAGGATCAGGCCGTGGATCTCGAACAGCATCTGCGTCGGATCGGTGTCTTCGCGCAGATGGCCCCGGTCGATCGCCAGCGTGATGGCACGCTGCAGCGCCGAGTGCCAGGCCCGGACCATCTCGGCGAGTGCGTCGCGAACGGGGCCGGGGCGGTCGTCGAACTCGACGGCGCCGCTGATGTAGATGCAGCCGGAGTCGAGCTCGACCGAGACACGCCTGATCCAGCGCTCGAACAGCGCGTTCAGCCGCGGCAGGCCGCGTGCCTCCTTCATCGCCGGGAAGAAGACCTCTTCCTCGAAGCGCGCGTGATACTCGCGGATCACGGAGATCTGCAGCTCTTCACGCGAGCCGAAATGGGCGAACACGCCGGACTTGCTCATGTTCGTGACCTCGGCCAGGGCGCCGATGGACAGGCCCTCCAGGCCCATGTGCGAGGCCAGGCCGAGTGCGGCGTCCAGGATCGCGGCGCGCGTCTGCACTCCCTTGCCTTGCAGACGCTGCGTGGCAATGACGGGACGCGTCGGGCCCGGGGGGATCTGCATGGTCAGCGCGCCTCCAACAAAACGAACGATCGTGCTATTTTGCAGACCTTCCGGGTCTCCATGCCGGCAGTCGGGCCGAATTTCTAGGGGATCGGTCCTAGAAGCGTGAGATTCCGCGCAGATGGGCGCACCGCCGCGAACGCGCCGTCAGTCGTTTTGAACGTGCCGCGAACACGCCACATCCGCAACGCATTGGCCCCTGTCATTGAGCGATCACGGCAGATTCGGTACTCTCCGGGCATGGACGTGCTGCAACTCGATGTGTCCGGTCGACCCCAGGCTTGGATTTCGCCGCGGGAGGCGGCGCTCCTGTATGCGAGCGACGCCGTGGCCTGGACGCTGGGTGACGCCTTCCATGTGCTGCGCGGCGGCATCCAGCGCACCACGGGCATTCAGTCGCGCATCGCCGTGCATCCCATCGTGGCAGTGCGCGGTGCCGTGCCCACACGGGCCTGGCGCCAGGCGCCGGCGCTCACCAATCCGAAGCTGTTCGCGCGCGACCGCAGCGTCTGTGCCTACTGTGGCGGTCATTTCCACTTCGAGGAATTGACTCGGGAACACATCGTGCCGGTGTCCCGTGGCGGACACGACACCTGGATGAACTGCATCACCGCCTGCCGCGCCTGCAACGGCCGCAAGGGCAACCGCGTTCCCGAAGAAGCGCGCATGTCGTTGCTGTACCTGCCCTACGTGCCCAACCTGCACGAGGACATGATCCTGCGAGGCCGGCGCATCTTCGCCGACCAGATGGATTTCCTGCTGGCCTCCGTCCCCCGCAGCAGCCGCCTGCACGGTTGAGATCGATCAACCGTCCCTGGCCTTGAAGCGGCCGATGGGGGAACCCGAGACGCCTCGAAGGCCTCCAAGCTCCAACGAGCCGACGTCAACGCCGGCCCGCGCCCCGGCGTTGGACCGACCTCAGCTTCGAAAGCCCGATATGAACCGCACCGTCGTCGCACTGGCGATCGCCTTGACCTTGGCCGCCTGCACCACCACCAGCCCGGATGTCATCAGCCGCAGCGATGCCCAACGCATGTCCACCGTCATCGACGGCGTGGTGCTGTCGGTCCGTCCGGTGGTCGTCGACGGCTCGCAGAGCGGCATCGGGGGCGTCACCGGCGGGCTGGTCGGCGGCATCGCCGGGTCCTCGGTAGGCGGACGGCGGGAGGCGGCCGTGGTCGGGGTGCTCGGCGCAGTGGTCGGCGGCGTGATCGGCAACGCGACCGAACGGGCGGCCACACGGGAAGAAGCCGTGGAGCTGCTGGTGCAACTGAAGAACGGCGAGCGCCGGTCCATCGTGCAGGCCAAGGCCGGCGAGACGCTCACCCCGGGCGATGCGGTGATCATCGTCACCACCGGCAGCCGGGTCCGTGTGACGAAGGCGCCGAACAGCACGGCGCCGACACCCGCGACGACGCCCGCCCGGGGCTGAGCCGGGCGGCTGGCCGGTACAGCAACGGCCGTCTCGCTGAGCCGGCAGCCCAAGGTGCCGGCCCGAGGCGCGGCGACCCTCGTGTCACGGAGGGAATCCGCCACGCCGCCGTTCCGTTTCGTGCAGTTTCGGACGAGAGCCCGCACTCACATCGTTCAACTTCGGACCCTCTTTAGCACTCGAGCCCGGTGAGTGCTAATATTTGTGGAACCTCAGCGAATTGCACGGATCACACACGCCATGAACGCAACTTCTGTCACCGCACTGTCCGTCCGTGACCCCTGGGCCATGGTGCCGTCGCTGGGCAACCTCGACGCGTACATCAGCGCCGTCAACCGACTTCCGATGCTGACGCAGCCGGAAGAGGTTTCGCTGGCGCGCCGGCTGCAGAGCACGGGCGACCTGGAAGCTGCCGGACGCCTGGTGCTGTCGCACCTGCGGCTTGTGGTGTCTGTCTCGCGTCAGTACCTGGGCTACGGTCTGCCGCAGGGCGACCTGATCCAGGAAGGCAACGTGGGCCTGATGAAGGCGGTCAAGCGCTTCGACCCCGAACAGGGCGTGCGCCTGGTCAGCTATGCCCTGCACTGGATCCGCGCCGAAATCCACGAGTACATCCTGAAGAACTGGCGCATGGTCAAGGTGGCCACCACCAAGGCCCAGCGCAAGCTGTTCTTCAATCTGCGCTCGATGAAGCAGGGACTGAAGGAAGACGCGCTGGATGCCGACACGCACCGCAGCACGCTGACGCCAGCCGAGGTGAACACGGTGGCGCGCGAGCTGAACGTCAAGCCCGAGGAAGTGATCGAGATGGAAACCCGGCTGTCGGGTGGCGACATCGCGATGGAATCCCAGAACGATGATGGCGAAGAAGCCTACGCCCCCATCGCCTACCTGGCCGACGACTCCAGCGAGCCGACGCGCACCCTGGAAGCGCGCCACCGGGACTGGCTGTCGGGCGACGGCATCGCGCAGGCGCTGAACGTGCTGGACGAGCGCAGCCGCCGCGTCGTCGAGGAGCGTTGGCTGAAGGTGAACGACGATTCTTCGGGCGGCATGACCCTGCACCAGCTGGCGGCCGAGTACGGCGTGAGCGCCGAGCGCATCCGTCAGATCGAAGTCGCGGCCATGAAGAAGATGCGCAAGACGCTGGAAGTCGCCGCCTGACCCGCGCGTCCGCACGCTCGGCCCCGACGGCCCGCCGGTCCCCCGGCGGGCCGTCTGCTTTCAGGCCGCCTCGGCCAGCAGCAGCTTGAGGTCGTGTGTCAGCGCCTCGGCGCCCGTGCCATAACGCGTGAACAGACGCACCCGGCCCTTGGCATCGAAGACGTAGGAGCCCGCCGTGTGGTCCATCGAATAGCTGCCCTCGGTCTTGCCCGGCACCTTGGCGTAGAAGACCTTGAAGTGCCTGGCCGCCGCCTGGGTCTGTTGTGCGTCGCCTCGCAGGCCGACGAAATCGGGGCCGAAGCTGGCCACATACGCCTTGAGCACCTCGGCGGTGTCGCGTTCGGGGTCGATCGTCACGAACAGTCCCTGCACGCGGTCGCCGTCGGCGCCCAGCGACTTCTTCACCGCCGCCAGCTCGAGCATGGTGGTCGGGCAGACATCGGGGCACTGGGTGAAGCCGAAGAAGACCAGCACCACCTTGCCCTTGAACTCGGCCAGCGAGCGCGGCTTGCCATCGGCGTCGGACAGGTTCAATTCACGCGCATAGTCGGCGCCGGTGATGTCGATCGCCTTGAACGAGGGCGCAGCCGACCCCGGCAGGCGGTCGCATGCCGCCAGCAGGCCGGCGGCGGCCAGCGCGAGGATCAGGCGACGAGGATGTTGAGCCATGGCGTCAGGTAGTGGTCGACCAGCAGCGCGGCGAACAGCAGCGACAGGTGCCAGATCGAGAAGCGGAAGGTCTTGCGGGCCAGCGCGTCGCTGTACTCGCGCCAGAGTTGCACGGCATAGACGATGAAGCCCACCCCCAGCACCAGGGCCGCCAGCAGGTAGATCCAGCCGCTCATGCCGTACAGGAAAGGCAGCAAGGTGGCGGCGAACAGCACCAGCGTGTAGAGCAGGATCTGCAGCCTCGTGAACTCGGGGCCGTGCGTGATGGGCAGCATGGGCAGGCCGGACTTGCGGTAGTCCTCGGCGCGGTACAGCGCCAGCGCCCAGAAGTGCGGCGGCGTCCACAGGAAGATGATCAGGCACAGCATCATCGCCTCGGGACCGACGTCGCCGGTCATGGCCGCCCAGCCCAGCACGGGCGGCATCGCACCCGAGGCCCCTCCGATGACGATGTTCTGGGGCGTGCGCGGCTTCAGGAGCACGGTGTAGATGATGGCGTAGCCAACGAAGGTGGCGAAGGTGAGCCACATGGTCAGCGGGTTGACCCACACCCACAGCACCAGACTGCCCAGCGCGCACAGCACGCCGGAGAACAGCAGCGTCTGCGAGTTGCTGAGCTGGCCCTTGGCCGTGGGGCGCCAGGCGGTGCGCGCCATGCGGGCGTCGATGTGCTGCTCCACCAGGCAGTTGAAGGCCGCAGCGGCACTGGCCACCAGCCAGATGCCCAGGGTGGCCGCGCCCGCGCGCAGCAGGTCGGGCATGCCCGGTTGCGCCAGCAGGATGCCGATGAGGGCGCAGAAGACGATGAGCTGCACGACACGCGGCTTCGTCAGCGCGTAGAACTGCGCCCAGCGGGAGGGCGCGGGTGCGGCGGCAGTGAGGGTCTGGGCCATGGCCGATTCTAGGCAGCCCAGGCCGCGCGTCCGGGACGGGTACTGTGCACGGTGCGGCGCCTGGCGCTGCGCGCCAGCAACGAGGCGAGCACCAGGACGAAAGCGGCCGCGCCCGCCGAATGCGCCAGGGCCGCAGCCAGCGGCCATCCGAGCACGACGTTGGACAAACCGCTGGCCAGTTGAGCCACCAACAAGGCGACGAGGCCCCAGCCGTAACGCCGCACGCCAGCGTCGGTATCGCGCAGCAGACGCAGCGCCAACCAGATCACCACCGCTGCTGCGACCACGGCGAACCAGCGGTGCACCATGTGCACCGCCACCAGCGCCTCGAAGGGCAGATAGCTGCCGCTGGCGGTCTGGCCGAGTTCGCGCAGCACGGTGAAACCGTTGGCGAAGTCCATCGGCGGCAGCCACTGGCCGTTGCACAGCGGAAAGTCGGTACAGGCCAGCACAGCGTAGTTGGTGCTGACCCAGCCCCCGAGAGCGATCTGGACGCCCAGGACTGCCAGAGCCGCCAGCACCAGGCGACGGGTGCCTGCTCCGAGCGACAGGGCACGGTCGCGGAAGGCCTCGTGCTGCATCGCCAGCATCGCCAACAGCAACAACCCGCCCAGCAAGTGCAGAGTGACGACGGCGGGATAGAGCTTGAGCGTCACGGTGTACTTGCCGAACAGCCCTTGCACGATGACCCAGACCAGCGTGGCCGTGGCCCACCAGGGGGAGTGCGGCAGGCGCCGGCGCTCCAGCCAGCTCACCGCCGCCATCACCATGATCAGCACACCGACGGTCATCGCCAGATAGCGATGGATCATCTCGATCCAGGCTTTGCTGAAGGTCACCGGGCCGGTCGGCATGGCCGTCTGCGCCGCCTGGATGTCGGCATGCGCCCCCAGGGGGCTGGCCTTGCCATAACAGCCGGGCCAGTCCGGGCAGCCCAACCCGGAGTCCGACAGCCGGGTGAAGGAACCGAAGACCACCAGATCGAAGGTCAGGAACAGCGTCAGCGCCGTGATGGCCGCCAGGCGGCCCCGCGTGTCGGCGCCGCGACGGCGCAACCACACCCAGGACAAGGGCAGCAGCGCGAAGAGCGCCGCCATCATCGCCAGGCGCGCGATGGGTGCAAGATCGACGAGCGGCGTGTCCATCGCCGGCGTCAGCGCCCTGCCTGGTCCCAGAAGCCGGACGCGCGCAACAGGCGGTCGAGGTCGCGCTTGACCCGACCCGGTTCGGGCTGCGCCGGCATGCGCATCATCCACTCGCCCATCGGGTCGACGACGTACAGGTGTTCTTCCAGCGCGTGACCGGGCTCGGGCTGCAGCCAGGCCGCGACCGCCTCCCTGGGCAGGCGCACGACGGTCGGGGGCGCCACCGCGGCGATGGCCTGCTGCAGCTCGGGCGCCACGGGGCCGCTGTCGGTCACGAGCCAGATCTTGTCCAAGCGGTGACGCTCGCGCCCGAGCATCTCGCGCAACTGGCGCTGGGTGTACAGACGCTTCTGGCAGTCCTCGGCGCAGCTCGAGGGTCCGACCACGACGAGCAGCCACTGACCCTTCAGGGTGGACAGGTCCAGTGCCGTGCCGTCGAGGGCGGTGGCGGGCACGGTCGGCAGCGAGCGCGTGGGCTGGATCAGGGTGCCGTAGTTGGACCGGCCTTCCGGGCGGATGACGAAGTAGGTCAGGTACGAGGCGATGACCGGGGCTGCGCAGAACAGCAGGACCAGCAGCATCTTCACGCGACCGATGCGGGTGCGCTTGGCGTCCATTCCGAGATCGGGCGCGGCCACGTTGTGGACGGTGAAGCTCACGGGATCAGGCATCGTTTCGGCCTTGCCGCCGGGGGCGGACGAGTTGGAACCAGACATACAGACCCACGATGAGAGCGCTGAGCGCGAACCACTGGAAGGCGTATCCGTAGTGCTTGTGAACATCGGCCGCCGGCCGCGGCCAGTTCCGAAGCAGGCCATCGGATGCAGTCGCCAGGGGCCCGCTGCCGTCTTCCTGCAACACCGACAGGGGCCGCAGCGAGCGGCCGACCTCGCGGGAAAACCCGGTGTAGTCGAGATTCTGCCGGATCGGCCCGCTGGCCGCCCCTTCGAAGTCGTACAACCGCCCGGGCGCCGGGGCGATGCGACCGCGCAACGCGACCACACCCGCGGGAAGCGGTGGCGCGATGACCTCGGTGCGGTCCAGCAGGTTGCGAGGTGACCAACCTCTCTGCACGACCACCGCCGTGCCGTCGGCCAGCAGCATGGGCGTGACGACGTAGAAGCCGGGCCGGCCGTCCATCTGACGGTTCTCGAGGAAGATCGTCTGGTCCGACATCCAGCGGCCGCTGAGCTCGATGGCACGGTGATGCTGTTCGGCAGCCGCTGCGGCATCGAGCGCCAGCTCGCTCAGCGGCAGGGGTGGCAGGTCGCGCCGGGAGTCGAGCGCTGCCTGGATCGCGTTCTTCTGCGCAGCGCGGTCGAGTTGCCAGACGCCCAGTCGCGCCGTTCCTGCAGCAGCCAGCGCGGCAGCCAGCAGCACGACGACGCGCTCGGCCTTCATGGAGGCGGCCCTGCGGGCAACGCAGAGGCGGGGCTGCCATACACTGCCGGCATGAAAGTCATCATCGTCCTGATGCTGGTCGCCGTGCTCGGCGCGCTGGCCAGTGCCGGCGTCTTCATGCTGCGCAAGGGCCGTGAGCCCGGCAGCCGCGACCAGCGCATGGCACGTGCCCTCGCCATCCGGGTGGCGTTGTCGGTGGCGGTGTTCCTGTTCATTCTCTTGAGCTGGGCGATGGGCTGGGTGCGACCGACCGGAATCCCGGTCGGCATCTGAACGCCGGCACCCTGCGCCGAGACTTCGGCCCCCGGGAGCGCAGGGCCGCAGCCCAGCGCAAAGAAAAGACGCCGCTCGAGGCGGCGTCGCTGGGGGCGAGCTTCCCGGTCAGAGCCAGTAGACCAGGAAGTACAAGCCGAGCCAGACCACGTCCACGAAATGCCAGTACCAGGCAGCGCCTTCGAAACCGAAGTGGCGCTCCGGGCTGAAGTGGCCCTTCATCAGACGCAGCGTGATGAAGATCAGCATCAGCATGCCGACGAAGACGTGGAAGCCGTGGAAGCCGGTGAGCAGGAAGAAGGTCGAGCCGAAGATGCCCGAGCTGAGCTTGAGGTTCAGATCACGATAGGCGTGAACGTACTCGAAGGCCTGAACGACCACGAAGATGGCGCCCAGAGCCACGGTGATCCACATCCAGGCGATGGTCTTGCTGCGCTTGCCGGCGAGGAGGGCATGGTGGGCGATGGTCAGCGTCACACCCGAGGTGAGCAGCAGTGCGGTATTGATGGTCGGCAGCGGCCACGGGCCGATGGTCGAGAAGGGCTCGACGGTGCCTGCAGGCGACGCGGTGACACCACCCCCCTCGCTCGGCCAGATGGCCTTGAAGTCGGGCCAGAGGATCTGGTGGTCCAGGTTGCCCAGCATCGGCACCGAGTGCACGCGGGCCCAATAGAGGGCGCCGAAGAATGCGGCGAAGAACATCACCTCGGAGAAGATGAACCAGCTCATGCTCCAGCGGTACGAGACATCGATGCGGTCGGAATAGAGGCCGCTCTCGCTTTCGTGGATGGCTTCGCTGAACCACTGGAACAGCACCGTCAGCCACACCGCCATGCCGGCCAGCAGCACGTAGGCGCCCCAGCCGGACCCGTTCACCCATTGACCTGCGCCCAGGATGACCAGGAACAGGCCGAATGCCGACAGCACCGGGTGACGTGACGGCGACGGGATGTAGTAGTAGGGCGTGGTGCCCTGGGGCGTCATGGCCGACATCTTGATCTTTCTCCTCGGAACTGAACCAGCGGGTCTCGCGGGGCTGCCTCAGGCAGCCACTCCGCTTGCGACGACCCATTTGACGACCAGCACCAGCACGGCAATGAAGATCGCCGCACCGGCCACGCCGGCAATGATCACGTGCACCGGGTTCAACCGCTGCACGTCCTTTTCGTAATCCGCCGCCCGCCGGATGCCCAGGAAGGACCAGCCGACCGCCCGCATCGTGGCCAGCATGCCGCCCTTGGCGGGATCGCTCACGCCCCCGACCCTTCAGATGACGGCGCCGGCGCCTGGACCAGGCCACCCGCAGGTGCTGCAGGCACCTTGCCGCCGACTTCGAAGAAGGTGTACGACAAGGTGATGGTGGTGACGTCCTTCGGCAGCTTGGGGTCGATGATGAAGACCACCGGCCACTGCCTGCTCTCGCCGGCAGCCAGCGTGTACTCGTTGAAGCAGAAGCACTCGAGCTTGTTGAAGTGCGGGCTGGCCTGACGGGGCGCGTAGCTCGGGATGGCCTGGGCGGCCATGGTGCGGTTCTGGATGTTCCTGAACTCGTACATCACCGTCATCATCTGCCCGGGATGCACCTGCATCGAGCTCTGTGCCGGCTTGAAATCCCAGGGGCCCCGCGAATTGGCGTCGAATTCGACCGTGATGCTGCGCGTGGTGTCGACCTGGGTGTTGGTGGCCGGCTTGCGCCCGGTCCAGCTGCCCGAGGCGCTGCGCTGCTCGGCCAGGCTCAGCACATTGATGCCGAGCGCTTCGCAGATGGCACGGTACATCGGCACCAGGGCATAGCCGAAGCCGAACATCATCGTCACCACGACGATCAGCTTCATGAGCAGTCGACGGTTGTCGGTGGAGAGCAGCGACGATGGGGTCATGATGGTCTCAGTTGGGGCCGAGCCAGAGGATCTTGGCGACGAACCCGGCGAGAAACATGGCCGCGGCGGAGGCCAGGATCAGGGCGAGCCTGACATTGGCCTTGCGTTGGCCGCTCTTGTCGATGTCCATACTGATCCGGGAATCAGCCCACCACCCGCGTGGCGGTGGCATCGAGCTTGGGAGGCGTCTCGAAGGTATGCCAGGGCGCAGGCGAAGGCACTTCCCACTCCAGACCTTCGGCGGCTTCCCAGGGCTTCTGGGGGGCAGGCTCACCCTTGCCGCGCATCATCGGCACGACGACGAAGAGGAAGAAATACACCTGCATGAAGCCGAAACCGAAGGCGCCGATGGACGCGATCATGTTGAAGTCGGCGAACTGCATCGGGTAGTCGGCGTAACGACGGGGCATGCCGGCCAGGCCGAGGAAGTGCATCGGGAAGAAGGTGATGTTGAAGAAGATCAGCGAGCCCCAGAAGTGGATCTTGCCGCGCGTCTCGCTGTACATCACGCCGGTCCACTTCGGGCCCCAGTAGTAGACGCCGGCGAACAGCGCATACAGGGAGCCGGCCACCAGCACGTAGTGGAAGTGCGCCACGACGTAGTAGGTGTCCTGGAGCTGGATGTCGACCGGCGCCATCGCCAGGATGAGGCCGGTGAAGCCACCCATCGAGAACACGAACAGGAAACCGACGGCGAACAGCATCGGCGTCTCGAAGGTCATCGAGCCGCGCCACATGGTGGCGATCCAGTTGAAGATCTTCACGCCCGTGGGCACCGCGATCAGCATCGTCGCGTACATGAAGAAGAGCTGCCCGGTCACCGGCATGCCCGTGGTGTACATGTGGTGCGCCCACACGATGAACGACAGGATCGCGATCGAACCGGTGGCGTAGACCATCGAGGTGTAGCCGAACAGGCGCTTGCGCGCGAACGCCGGGATGATGGCGCTCACGATGCCGAACGCCGGCAGGATCATGATGTAGACCTCGGGGTGCCCGAAGAACCAGAAGATGTGCTGGTACATGATGGGATCGCCACCGCCAGCGGGATTGAAGAAGTTGGTGCCGAAGTGGCGATCGGTGAGCGTCATCGTGATGGCGCCGGCCAGCACGGGCATCACGGCGATCAGCAGGTAGGCGGTGATCAGCCAGGTCCAGCAGAACAGCGGCATCTTCATCAGCGTCATGCCGGGGGCGCGCATGTTCAGGATCGTGACGATGATGTTGATCGAGCCCATGATCGAGCTGGCGCCCATGATGTGCATCGCGAAGATGCCGGCGTCCATGCTCGGGCCCATCTGCAGCGTCAGCGGCGCGTAGAGCGTCCAGCCGGCTGCGGGGGCGCCGCCGGGCATGAAGAACGAACCCACCAGCATCAGGGCCGCCGGGATGAGCAGCCAGAAGCTGAGGTTGTTCATGCGCGCGAACGCCATGTCCGCGGCACCGATCTGCAGCGGGATCATCCAGTTCGCGAAGCCGACGAAGGCCGGCATGATGGCGCCGAACACCATGATCAGCCCGTGCATCGTGGTGAACTGGTTGAACAGTTCCGGGTTCACGAACTGCAGGCCGGGCTGGAACAACTCTGCGCGGATGCCCAGTGCCAGCACGCCGCCCACCATCAGCATCGCGAAGCTGAACAGCAGGTACATCGTGCCGATGTCCTTGTGGTTGGTGGCAAACAGCCAGCGGCGCCAGCCATGCGGATGGCCGTGGTCATCGGCGTGGTGGCCGTGGTGGTCGAGAACTGCGCTCATGAAATTTCCTTGGCTGGCCGCTGCGAACAGCTGCGCGAGAGGTCTGGCAGGATGGCGATCACTTGCGGGCAGCGACGACTTCGGCAGGCTGGATCGCCTTGCCGGTCTTGTTGCCCCAGGCGTTCTTGGTGAAGGTGGCGACGGCGGCCAGTTCGGTGTCGGACAGCGTCTTCCACGCCGGCATCGCACCGTTGGCGGCCCCGTTCAGCAAGATGTTGATCTGCGCCGCAGGGTCGTTGAGCACCAGCGCACTGCCGTCGAGCGCCTTGATCGGGCCGGCGCCCTTGCCGTCGGGGCGATGGCAGGCGGAACAGTTGGCGTTGTAGACCTTCTCGCCCCGCGCAATCAGCTCCTCGAGCTTCCACTCCTTGTTGGGGTCGTCGGCCAGCGCCGCCATCTCCTTCATCTTGCCCTCCACCCACTTGGCATAGTCGGCCTGGCTCAGCACCTTGACGTGGATGGGCATGTAGGCGTGTTCCTTGCCGCACAGTTCGGCGCACTGGCCGTAGAAGTCGCCCGTCTTGTCGGCACGGAACCAGGTGTCGCGCACGAAACCGGGGATCGCGTCCTGCTTCACGCCCAGGGACGGCACCATCCAGGCATGGATGACGTCGTTGGCCGTGGTCACGATGCGGATCTTGCGGTCCACCGGCACGACCAGCGGGTTGTCGACCTTGAGCAGGTAGTTGTCCCCGGACGGCTTGCCGGAGTCGGACATCTCGCGGTGAGCGACATCCAGCGTCGAGAGGAACTTGATGCCCTCGCCGTCGCCCTTGAGGTAGTCGTAGCCCCACTTCCACTGGTAGCCGGTGGCCTTGATGGTGATGTCGGCGTTGGAGGTGTCCTTCATCGCCACCACGGTCCGCGTGGCCATGGCACCCATGAAGATGACGATGATGAAGGGCACGATGGTCCAGGCGATCTCGACCGCCACGCTCTCGTGGAAGTTGGCAGGCTTGTGGCCGACCGACTTGCGATGCTTCAGGATGGAATAGAACATCACCCCGAACACGGCGACGAAGATCACGACGCAGATGATCAGCGCGAAGTTGTGCAGCCACTGCTGCTGCTCCGCGATCTTCGACATCGGCGGATGCAGGTCGATCTGGTTGACGGCCGGCCCACCCGGCAGATCGTTGACGGCGCGCGCGGCCTGGGTGACCGCCAGGGCCCCGAAGAACGCCGCGGCCTGCGAGAGGCGCTGCCAGAAAGAGGACATCGTGATCATCTTGCGTACTTGGTTTCTGAATCGGTGGATTCGGGCGAAAGATGGAGGCAGGCACGGCGCAGCGC
The DNA here is from genome assembly GCA_022843905.1 of Rubrivivax sp. Taxonomy (GTDB): domain Bacteria; phylum Pseudomonadota; class Gammaproteobacteria; order Burkholderiales; family Burkholderiaceae_C; genus Rubrivivax. The sequence goes on along the minus strand of JALHMT010000007.1, from coordinate 108,103 downwards.
CTGGCGAAGTTCGTGGGCGAACGCGGCACGCTGGTCGGGCCGCAGGAAGCGGCCGATCCGCACGCGCTGCCCTTGCGCCGACAACTCGAGCAGAGAGCCCTGGCCGGCGCTGGGTTCGACGGCCAGCCATTCGGCGCGGAACTCGGCGTGCACTTCCCGGCTGCCGTGACACTGCAGGACGTGCACACGACGACCGACCAGCGTGATCGATTCGCGATCGGCAGCGTGACGTGCGTACACCAGCAGGGCCACGCCCAGCAGCAATAGCTCGAAGCCTGCGAAATAAAGCACGAAAGACGCGCCTTGCAGGTAGAAGCCCACCGCGATGACTGTCGAGACGACGCACATCGATAGGTAGACCCGCAGCAACTGGCCGGGAGCCAGGGAACAGTTGCGCTTCATCAGCCACAGCCAGCCTGCTTCGAGGCCGTCGGGGCCGGCCACGCTCACCGGCACGCCGAACTTCCGAGCGGATCCCTGCGCCTGAGAGGCGGGAGCAGGCCAGGGAGCAGGAGAGAGGGTGAAGGACATGGATCAGGCGGTTTGACCAAGGGCAAGATCAGGAGCGGCGGGTAGCTTCGACATGGCGGAACGGCCTCTCGAAACGCCCTGTCTCTGACCCCGGTCAAGCAGCAGGATTCTAGCTCAGGCTAATCCCTGCCAGCGGCCAGGATCACCGGCCCGGCGGAGTCGGCTTTCTGCCCGATCGGACCATGCGGCGCATCTCGTCGACGCTGACGGTGGTCTGTTCGGCAACGCGTGGCCGCGGAGGGGGGCAGAACGCGTGGCCGTAGACGATCTCGAAGCTCATCGCGACCCGGCCCGCGGCGTCGCGCCGAGCCTCCAGTCCTTCGCCCAGACGTCGGCGCCAACGAGGCGTGCGCAGGCCGGCATAACGCCGTGGGTCCATGTTCGCGCCCAGGCTTCGGAGTTCGGTCAGCATCGCGTCGGCCGTGGGCCAGGTCAGCGTGATCGTCTCCTGGTCCATCACGGGATCGGCAAAGCCGGCATGCACCAGCATGTCGCCCAGGTCGTGCATGTCCACCAGCGGCGCCATCGGCGACGACCAGCCCTCCTGGCGATACAAGGCGCGCAGTTCTCCCAGCGTGCCCGGCCCGAGGGTGGAGAACATCAGGAAGCCATCGACGGCCACGGCACGTCGCCAGCGCTGCATCAAGTCCTCGATGTCGGCAGACAGGTGCAGGCCCATGTTCGACCAGAGCATCTGACAGCCGGCCGCCGCCAGGCCTTCTTCGACCACCGCTTCGCGCCGGCGTCCCAGGAGCCGATGCCACCAGCGGCGGTCGGGCGCCTCGCCCGGGTCGGACTCGACGACCTCGATCAGCGCGGCCTGCGGGCAGGCTCGCTCCAGCACCTCGCGGCTGGCGCCCAGCGGCGCCCACCAGTCCACCACGCGCTGCGGCTTCAGCTTGATCACGGGCAGGCGCTCGGCCATGCGTCTGGCGACCTCGCCGTGCAGCCACGGCGCCTGCGCAGCAGCACGAAGGCGCGCCCTCACCCGCTGCAGGGCGATACGGTCGATCGGGCGGGCGGAGGTCGGCAATCCCTCGGGGTCGGCCATGGGCGCAGTATATTGACGCGATGCCCTGGTCGATGCCCAGCCAATGCGAGGTCTGTCGCCGCTGGGACGGGCAGCGGATCTGCGACGCCTGCGCCACCCGACACTCCGGCAGATCGCTGCGTTGCGCCCGCTGCGCGCTGCGGCTGCCCTCGGAACACGCCACCTGTGGTGATTGCGCCGTGCAGCGGCCTTCCTTCAGCCGCACGGTGTGCGTGGCCGACTACGCGTTCCCCTGGGACAAGCTGGTGGCCGACTTCAAGTTCAACGGCCGTTCGGAGCTGGCCGCCGCCCTGGCGGGTCGCCTGACGCAGGCCGTCGGCGACGCGGTGCGTGACGCCGGCCTCGCGCTGCCCCAGCTCGTGCTGCCGGTGCCCCTGCACACCGCGCGCCTGGCCGAGCGCGGCTACAACCAGGCCTGGGAGCTGGCACGCCGCTGCGGCGCTGCGCTCGGCCTGCCGGCACGTGCCGATCTGCTGCAACGCGCCGTGCCGACGGCCCACCAGGCGGAGTTGCCGCGCTCGCAACGCCTGGCCAACCTGCGCGCTGCCTTTCTCGTCGGCAGCCTGAGCGGCGCCACCATCACCGGCCGGCGGATCGCCCTGGTCGACGACGTGATGACCACCGGCGCCACCGCGGAGCAGTGCACCCAGGCCTTGTTGCGTGCCGGCGCAGCCGACGTGCAGGTCTGGGTACTCACGCGCACCCCGGCGCACTGAAGTCCCACGGGAAGTCCAGACCATGTTCCGCATCGTGCTCGTGGCGCCCGAGATCCCGCCCAACACCGGCAACGTGATCCGGCTGGCGGCCAACACCGGCTGTGCGCTGCATCTGGTGGAGCCGCTCGGGTTTTCGATGGACGACAAGCAGTTGCGGCGCGCCGGCCTGGACTATCACGAGTACGCGCCGGTGCGACGCCACGCTTCCTGGACTGCCTTCGTCGACACGGAACGCCCCGATCCCGACCGCTGCTTCGCCTTCACCACGCATGGCAGCCGGCCCCTCGGGGACGTCGCCTGGCGCGAGGGCGACTGGCTGATCTTCGGCAGCGAGACCGCCGGCCTGCCGGCCGCGCTGCGCGAGAGCTTTGCGCCTGCACAGCGCGTGCGACTGCCCTTGCGTCCTGGTCAGCGAAGCCTGAACCTCAGCAACGCGGTGGCCGTGGCCGTGTTCGAAGCCTGGCGGCAGAACGGCTACGCCGGCGGCAGTTGAGGCAGCCCGGCCAGCTGACTCTCGGCGCGCGGCTGGCGCGACATCAACTGCCACAGCGCCTGCTGCGGCGCCACGCGGCCGGCGAGCACCTCGACCACCGCTTCGCTGATGGGCATCTCGACGCCCAGCGAGCGAGCACGCTGGACGACGGTGGCGGCGCTGTAGACGCCCTCGGCGACGTGGCCCAGTTCCGACAGCACCTGCGGCAAGGCCCGGCCGGCAGCCAGGCCCAGTCCCACGCGCCGGTTGCGCGACAGCTCGCCGGTGGCCGTGAGCACCAGGTCACCCAGCCCCGACAGACCCATGAAGGTCTCGGCGCGGGCGCCCAGTGCGAGCCCGAGTCGCGTCATCTCGGCCAGCCCGCGCGTGATGAGGGCAGCTCGTGCGTTCAGGCCCGGCGGCGGCAGGTCGGCAGTCGGGGCGGCGGCCATGCCGTCGCAGATGCCGGTGGCGATGGCCAGCACGTTCTTGACGGCGCCACCGACCTCGACGCCGATCACGTCGTCGCTGCTGTAGATGCGAAGCGCGTCGCCGTGGAAGGCCTCGACGGCCAGATCGAGCAGCGAGGCGTCCTGGCTGGCGGCCAACAGCGCGGTAGGCTGGCCGCGAGCCACCTCCAGGGCGAAGCTGGGGCCGGAAAGCACACCGCAGGCCGCTCCCGGGCGCACGGCGGCGGCCACCTCGTGGCCCAGCGCACCACTGCCACTTTCGAAGCCCTTGCAGAGCCACAGCGCAGCGCGGCCGGCAGGCAGCCGCTGCAGACCGTCACGCAAGGCAGCCATGGGCGTGGCGATGACCAGCAGCCCGCCGGCGGCATGCTCCACGGCTGCATCGAAGTCGGCCGTGCAGCGCAGTTGCTGCGGCAATGCCACGCCGGGAAGATAAGCCTCGTTGCGCCGTGTCGTGGACAGGCGCCCGGCTTGCTGCGGATCGCGCGCCCACAGCAGCACGTCGTGCCGACGCGCTGCGGCACTGGCCAGGGCCGTGCCCCATGCACCCGCGCCGAGCAGGGAGATCTTCATGCGCCGGGTGTGTCGCGCGCAGCGCGCCCGGCGTCGGTCAGTTCGCGCCGGTGATGATGCGCGACCCGCTGCCGTTGGCTTCCGCCGCCTGAGCCTGCTGGGCTTCGTACATCGCCTGGAAGTTGACTTCCGTCAGCAGGATCGGCGGGAAGCCGGCGCGCGTGCAGACGTCGGAGACGATGGCACGCAGGTACGGGTAGATCATCTGCGGGCAGACGATGCCGACGATGCCCTGCATCTGTTCCTGCGGCAGATTGCGGATCTCGAAGATGCCCGCCTGCTTGGCCTCGACGAGGAAGAGCACCTTGTCGCCGACCTTGGTGGTGACGGTGGCGGTCACGCACACCTCGAAGATGCCGTCGGTGACGGGCTCGGCGCTGACGCCGAGGTTGATGTCGACCTGCGGCTGTGTCTGCTCGAGCAGGATCTTCGGGGAGTTCGGCTGCTCCAGCGACAGGTCCTTGAGGTACATGCGCTGGATCTGGAAGACGGGGGTCTGATCGGCCATGGTGAGAGTTTTTCCGATAAGCAAAATCGGCCGCCGAATGGCAGCCGACTGCAGGCAGGATTATGAACGAGCGCGCCCTGCGATCGAGCCACCCTGACGGGCGCGTCGCTGCAAAAGTCGCGACAGCGATCAGGCTGCTGCGGCGCCGAGCATGGGCATCAGGCCGCCGCGCTGGTCGAGCGCGATGAGGTCGTCGCACCCACCGACGTGGGTGTCGCCGATGAAGATCTGCGGCACGGTGCGGCGACCGGTCAGTTCGATCATCTGGTCGCGCTGGGCGGGATCGAGGTCGACGCGGATCTCGTCGATCTGCGCCACGCCCCTCTGCTTGAGCAGCGCCTTGGCGCGCACACAGTAGGGGCAGACTTGGGTGGTGTACATCCTGACGGGGTTCATGGGTCCCTCGATCCGCCCTCCACGGCGGCGTACCTGCATTGTGGTGCAGGGCGCATCACCCTGCGCCGCACCCTGTCAAGACGCGCGGGTCAGCCGGCCGACTTCTCGACCGGCAGGGCGGCTTCGCGCCATGCGGCAGTGCCGCCTGCCACCGCCACGGCCTTCTCGTAGCCGGCCTTGCGCAACAACCCGGCCGCGCGTGACGCCCGCGCCCCGGACGGGCACAGCAGCAGCAGCGGCAGGCCCTTGTTGGTGGGCAGATCCTTCGAACCTTCGAGCGACCCGAAGGGGATGTTGCGCGCACCGCCGGCATGACCGGCGGCGTACTCCGCCGGCTCGCTGACGTCGATGAGCACACCCTTCTCGCGGTTGATCAGCCGCACGGCTTCGCCGGCGGGGACGGCGCTGGCGCCGCCGCGGTTGACCATGGGCCAGACCAGCAGGCCGCCCGACACGAAGGCCACGAGGATGAGGATCCAGTTTTCGACGAAGAAATTCACGGGAGCAAGGCGGCGAAGCCAGGACAAAAGGGGCGGATTATAGAATTCGACTCATGTACAGACTTGTCCTGATCCGCCACGGGGAGTCCACCTGGAACCTCGAGAACCGCTTCACCGGCTGGACCGACGTGCCGCTCACGGCCACCGGCGTCGAGCAGGCCAAGCAGGCCGGACGCCTGCTGCGGGAAGAAGGATTCGAGTTCGACGTGGCCTACACCTCGGTCCTCAAGCGTGCGGTCTGGACACTGTGGCACTGCCTGGACGAGATGGACCGCACCTGGCTGCCCATCGTGCACGACTGGCGCCTGAACGAGCGTCACTATGGCGCGCTGCAGGGGCTCAACAAGGCCGACATGGCGCGCCAGTATGGCGACGAACAGGTGTTGATCTGGCGCCGCAGCTACGACACGCCGCCGCCGGTGCTGGATGCCGACGATCCCCGCGGGCAGCGCCAGGACCTGCGCTACGCCAAGCTTTCACCCGACCAGGTGCCGCTCACCGAATGCCTGAAGGACACCGTGGCACGGGTGATGCCGTGCTGGAACGAGCGCATCGCGCCGGCCATCCGCGTTGGCCAGCGGCTGGTGATCGCGGCCCATGGCAACAGCATCCGCGCGCTGGTGAAGTACCTCGACGGCATCAGCGACGCCGACATCGTCGGCCTGAACATTCCCAATGGCATCCCGCTCGTTTATGAACTGGACGCCGACCTGAAGCCGCTGGGCAGCCGCTATCTGGGCGACGCCGAAGCGGCAGCGCGCGCGGCGGCTGCCGTCGCGTCCCAGGGCAAGGCCTGAACTAGCCAGGGCCGGCCATCGGCTCGTCGACGGCGGCCAGCGCGTCGGCGATCTGATCCCGCAAATGTTCAGACAGGGCACGCCGGTCGGCGTGGCGCGTGCCCTGCGCCGCCAGCACCGTGACATGCGCCTTCAGGCCCTCGGCCCGGGCCAGCTTCCACAGCGTCTGCGGCAGGGTCGTCTCACCGAGGAACTGGGCCGCGGTGCTGAAGCGCGCATGCCGGTCCGCGTAACGCAGCGCCACGGGCTGCACGGGCGTGCTGGTGGCGATGGCGGCCTGCAGCAGGTTGGCGTGGAAAGGCAGCAGTTCATGGCCGGGGCCCGTCGTGCCCTCGGGGAACACCGCCACCGTGTCACCCGCTGTCAGCGCCTCGGCCATCTGGTGCACCACGCGCAAGGCGTCGCGGCGGCGTTCGCGTTCGATGTAGAGCGTGTCGGCAGCACTCACCAGGCGGTGCACCAGCGGCCAGTGCCTGACCTCGGCCTTGGAGACGAAACGGGCCTCGGGGCACACGGCGTGCACGGCCATGATGTCCAGCCACGACACGTGGTTGCACACCAGCAGCTTGGGACCCGGCCTGAAACTGCCCTGCACCCGCAATTCGAGTCCGAGCCGGGCGAGCATGCCGCGCGACCACCACTGGATGCGTTCGCGACGGCGCGTCGCGTCCAGCGCAGGGAAGCGCAGCAGCACGATGGCCACGCCGTGCAGGCCGTGCAGCACGGCTCCCAGCAGGCGGAGGCAGGCGCGCAGCGTGAGCAAGGCCGGTCCGATCTCAGTGATCCGGCGCGCGTCGGCCCGATCCGGCCGAGCGCGCAGGGAGCGGGCCCATTCAGCCGCGCGCTTCGTAGGCCACGGTGCCGGCCACCAGCGTGACGCGCACGCGGCCGGGCAGCGCCATGCCGGTGCCGCTGAACGCGAAGGGCGTGTGCTTGCCCTGGCTCAACAAGGCGGCGGGCTGCACCGTCCATTCGGCCTGCGGATCGAAGACGCAGATGTCGGCCACGCCGCCTTCGACGAGGCGGCCTGCGCTGGACGACAGCGAGCCAATGGCATCGCCCAGCACGCGCACCGGCTCGCTGGTCACGCGCGCCAGGGTGGCAGGCAGCGGCAGACCGCTGTCCGCTCCCCAGCGCAGCGCTAGGCTCAGCAGCAGTTCCAGCCCGGTGGCGCCGGGCTCGGCCTCGCCGAAGGGCAGGTTCTTCATGTCCTCGGCCACTGGGTTGTGGTCGGACACCAGGGCATCGAGCGTGCCGTCGGCCAGCGCCTCTCGCAGCGCCGTGCGGTCGGCGCCCTGGCGCAGCGGCGGTGTCAGGCGCATGTCGGCGTTGAAGTAGCCGATGTCGACGTCGGTCAGGTGCAGCGAGTTGATGCTGACGTCGGCCGTGATCGGCAGACCTTCGGCCTTGGCGGCGCGCACCAGCGCCACGCCGGCGGCGCTGGACAAGCGGCACAGGTGCACGCGGGCCCGCGTGACGCGCACGAGTTCGATCAACGTGTGCAGCGCGATGGTCTCGGCCGCCACCGGCACGCCCGACAGGCCCAGCCGCGTGGCCACTGCGCCCGAGGCCGCCACGCCCTTGCCCAGCCAGGCGTCCAGCGGCCGCAGCCACACGGCGTAGCCGTAGGTCGAGGCGTACTGCATCGCGCGCATCAGCACCAGCGTGTCGGACACGGGGGTGTCGACCTGCGAGAAGCCGACGCAGCCGGCCTCCGTGAGCTCGGCCATCTCCGTCAAGGTGGTGCCGGCCAGGCCGCGCGTCAGTGCGCCCAGCGGGAACAATCGGCAGCGCGAGAGCTTGCGCGCGCGGAACTTGAGCATCTCCACCAGCCCCGGCTCGTCGAGCACGGGATCGGTGTCGGGCGGGCACACGAGACTGGTGACGCCGCCGGCCGCCGCGGCCGCCAGCTCGCTTTCCAGCATGCCTTCGTGTTCCTGCCCGGGCTCGCGCAGCCGCGCGGCGAGGTCGACGAGGCCGGGCGCGACGACGAGGCCGCTGGCGTCGATGCTGCGGTCGGCCTGGAAGTCGCCGAAGCTGCCGGGGCTGCCGATGCCGACGATGCGGTCGGAGGCGATGGCGATGTCGGCCGGTTCGTCCCGGCCCGAGGCGGGGTCGATGACGCGGCCGTGGCGGATGAGGATCTTCATGCCTGGTTCCCGGCGATGGTCGACATGACGGCCATGCGCACCGCGATGCCGAAGGTGACCTGGGGCAGGATCACGCTGTGCGTGCCGTCGGCCACCGTCGAGTCGATCTCGACGCCGCGGTTGATGGGGCCGGGATGCATCACGATGGCATCGGGCTTGGCCAGCGCCAGCTTCTCGGGCGTCAGACCGAAGGTCTTGAAGAACTCTCCGGCACTGGGCAGCATGGCGCCGCTCATGCGCTCGTTCTGCAGGCGCAGCATGATGATGACGTCGGCACCGCGGATGCCTTCGGCCATGTCGTGGCACACGCGCACGCCCATCTCCTTCAGGTCGCCGGGCACCAGCGTCTTGGGGCCGACGGCGCGGATGTCGGGCACGCCCAGCGTACTGAGCGCGTGGATGTCGGAACGCGCCACGCGCGAGTGCACGATGTCGCCCACCACGGCCACGCTCAGCTGCGTGAAGTCGGGCTTGTAGTGGCGGATGGTGTACATGTCCAGCAGGCCCTGGGTGGGGTGCGCGTGGCGGCCGTCGCCGGCATTGACCACGTGCACGTGCGGCGCACAGTGCTGGGCGATGAGGTAGGGCGCGCCGCTCTCGCTGTGGCGCACGACGAACATGTCGGCATGCATGGCCGACAGGTTGGCGATGGTGTCGAGCAGGCTTTCGCCCTTGCTGGCGCTCGACTTGGCGATGTCGAGGTTGATGACGTCGGCGCTCAGCCGCTTGGCGGCGATCTCGAAGGTGGTGCGGGTGCGCGTGCTGTTCTCGAAGAACAGGTTGAACACGCTCTTGCCGCGCAGCAGCGGCACCTTCTTGACCTCGCGGTCGTTGACGCTGAGGAAGGTGCCGGCGGTGTCGAGCATCTGCGTCAGCACGGCCTTGGGCAGGCCTTCGATGGACAGCAGGTGGATCAGCTCGCCGTTCTTGTTCAGCTGGGGATTGCGGCGTGACAGCATCTGGGCTTGGGGTGGGAATGCGGTGGAGTCGTCGGACGTCAGTTGGATTCGCGCAGATCGAAGCGCAGCCCGCCGTCGTCGCTGCGAGCCAGCGACAGGCGCTGGCGGGACGGCAGCACGATGCGCGCGGCGGCGAAGGCCGCGGCGATGGGCAGCTCGCGGCCGCCGCGGTCGACCAGCACGGCCAGCGTGACGCTGGCCGGGCGGCCGAAGTCGAACAGTTCGTTGACGACGGCACGGATCGTCCGCCCCGTGTAGAGCACGTCGTCGATCAGCAGGATGTGGCGGCCTTCGATGGCGAAGGGCAGGTCGGTGGCGTCGGTGCCCGAGGCCAGGCCGCGCGAACCGAAGTCGTCGCGGTGCAGCGTGCTGGAGATGACGCCGTGCCGGCCCGGCAGGCCCAGGTCGGCCTGCAGGCGTTCGGCCAGCCAGGCACCGCCCGACCAGATGCCCACCAGCGCGGCGTCGGGCACGAGCAGGCTGCGCACGCCCTGGCGCAGTTCGGCATAGAGCGATTCGGCGTCAAGCTGCAGCATCGTCGGGCAGGCTCCGCAGGTACTGGTCGAGGATCAGGGCCGCGGCGGCGGCGTCGGCATCGCGCGCGCCTTCGGACAGCGCCTCGGTGGTGGTGTAACGCTCGTCGACCTCGTGCACCGGCAGGCCGAAGCGGCCGTGCAGCTGGCGGCCGAAGCGTCGCGCCAGCAAGGTGTTGCGGTGCTCTGCACCATCGGGGTGGAACGGCACCCCGATGACCAGCGCGTCGGGTTGCCATTCCTTCAGCAGTGCGCCGATGGCGGCAAAGCGGGCATCACCCTGCTGCTGCAGGGTTTTCAAGGGCCGCGCGCTGCGAAGCAGGCTGTTGCCCGTGGCCACGCCGACGCGGCGGGTGCCGAAATCGAAAGCCAGAAAGGAATGCACGCGGGCCACGGACGTCGGCGACACGAGGGCCGTCACGCCGGGGCTCCGGGGTGGGGGCCGATCATGAGTGGCCGACCTGCTGGGACAGCATGCGCGGATCGAAGCCCAGCAGCGACAGCGCGCGGTCGTAGCGCTTTTCGATGGGCGTGTCGAAGATCACCTGGGGGTCGGCGTCGACCGTCAGCCAGCCGTTGCGCGCCAGCTCTTCTTCCAGCTGACCGGCCTGCCAGCCGCTGTAGCCCAGGGTGATCAGCACCTTCCTGGGGCCGGCGCCGTTGGCCATGGCTTCCAGCACGTCCTTGCTGGTGGTCATCTCCAGCCCGCCGGGTATGGACATGGTGGAGCTGTAGACGCTGCCGGTCTCGCCCAGCTTTTCGTGCAGGACGAAACCGCGTTCGGTCTGCACCGGACCGCCGAAGTACACGGGCTGCTCGGCCAGTTCCTCGCGGTCGAGCGAGAGTTCGACTTTCTCGAACAGGTTCTTCAGCTTGATGTCGATGGGCTTGTTGATGACCAGGCCCAGCGCGCCCTTCTCGGTGTGCTCGCACAGGTAGACCACGGTACCGGCAAAGGTCTCGTCGGCCATGCCGGGCATGGCGATCAGGAACTGGTTGGTGAGATCGATGCGATCGGCGGAGGCCATGCGATCATTTTATTCCCGCGGCACACTCCGGCGGGTGAACAAAACTTTTGACCGTGCCCTCGTCTGGCTTCGCCGCGACCTGCGGGCCGACGACCACGCCGCGCTGCACCACGCGCTGCGGGCGGCGCGCCAGGTGTGGTGCGCCTTCGTCTTCGACCGCGCCATCCTCGACCCGCTGCCACGCGCCGACCGCCGCGTCGAGTTCCTGCGCGACAGCCTGGAGGGGGTCGACGCGGCGCTTCATGCGCTGGGCGCCTCGCACGGCACGGCCGGAACCGGCCTGATCGTCGTTCACGGCCTGGCAGTCGACGAGATCCCGCGCCTGGCCGCCCAGCTGGGCGTGCAGGCGGTCTACGCCAACCACGACGACGAACCCGACGCCCTGGCGCGAGACGCCCGCGTGCTGGGCCGGCTGGCCGACCACGGCGTGGTGTTCCACACGTCCAAGGACCACGTGGTGTTCGAGCGAAGCGAGGTGCTGACGCAGGCCGGGGCCCCGTTCAGCGTGTTCACTCCCTACAGGAACGCCTGGCTGCGCAAGGTCGACGAGTACTTCCTGGGGGCCTACCCGGTGGCACGCCACGCATCGGCCCTGTCGCCGGTGCCCCAGGGCCTGCGCGGGCTACCAGCACTTGAAGACATCGGCTTCCAGCCCACCAACCTGCACACGCTGCGCCTGCCGAGCGGCCCGGCGGGTGCCGCGGAGCTGCTGGACGACTTCCTCGAACGCATCGACCGCTACGAGGAAACACGCAACTATCCTGCCGTCAAGGGCCCCAGCTACCTGAGCACGCACCTTCGCTTCGGCACCGTGTCGGTGCGCCACCTGGCGCGGCTGGCACACCAGCGCATGGCTGCAGGCTCCCGCGGCGCCGAGGTCTGGCTGTCGGAGCTGATCTGGCGCGACTTCTACCACCAGATCCTGCACCACCACCCCCGCGTGGTCGGCCAGGCCTTCAAGCCCGAGTACGACCGCATCCGCTGGGAACACGGCAAGCACGCCGACACGCTGTTCACCGCCTGGTGCGAAGGCCGCACCGGCTACCCGCTGGTGGACGCCGCCATGCAGCAGATCAACCAGACCGGCTACATGCACAACCGCCTGCGCATGGTGGTGGCCAGCTTCCTGGTGAAGGATCTGGGCATCGACTGGCGCCGAGGCGAGCGCTATTTCGCCGAGAAGCTCAACGACTTCGATCTCGCGGCCAACAACGGCGGCTGGCAGTGGGCTGCGTCGACCGGCTGCGACGCCCAGCCCTACTTCCGCATCTTCAATCCGGTCACGCAGAGCGAGAAGTTCGACCCCGAGGCACGCTTCATCCGCCGCTACCTGCCGCAGCTGGCGGCCCTGCCCGACAAGCTGATCCATGCGCCCTGGCAGGCGCGGCCGCTGGACCTGCAGGCCGCCGGCGTCGAACTGGGCCGCGACTATCCGGCGCCTGTGGTGCAGCACGACGAGGCGCGCGCGCGCACGCTGCAGCGCTACGCGGTCGTGAAGGCCGCGGGCTGATCAACCCATGCCGGCGCTGGCGAAGCGAGCGACGATGCCGCCGTAGCGCTGCGGCCAGCGCCTGAGGGCGCCATCGTCGCCGTCGAACACGCTGTGCAGAAAGGCCATCGACAAGGCCTGGGTGGCCATCTTGACCTGCGGGTTGAGGGCCGCTCCACCGGTGCCCCGGCGGTCGGTGAACATGCTGTGCGAGCCGCCTTCGAACACGGCCAGGGTCTTGCGGGAACTGCCGATGGCGTCGAACACCGCGATGCGGTCGTCGGCAGCGCTGTAGTAGCCGGGGATGCGGATGATGTCCTCGGTGGCGGTGATGTGAAGCGTGGGCACGCGGATCGGCGCGAGGATCCTTTGTGGTTCGCTCTCACCGTAGAAGGGCGGTGCAGAGATGACGATGGCGGCACGCAGGCGCGTGTCGCGCAGATCCACCACCTCGCCCTGCCGCTCGACGCGCGCCCCGACCGCGAGCAGCGAGGTGTTGGCACCGTAGGAATGGCCGGCCGCGACGACACGCGAAGCATCGAGCCGCGCCGCGAACTCGCCGCCCAGCACCTGGTCGAGCGCAAACCGAAGGTCGCGCGCACGCGACAAGGCTTCGCCCTCCTGCGCTGCACCCTGCAAGCGCGCGACCAGCGAGAACACGCTGCCGCTCCACAGGTTGCGGTCGCTGCCGACATGCTGCAGGTGCAGGCTGGCCACGCCCTGGCTGGCAAAGTGGCTGCCCAGATAGCGGTAACCGGTGCGCGAGCCGCCGATGCCGTGCGAGAACACCACGAGCGGCGCCGGGCGCAGGCTGCTGGCCGATGCCGGCAGGTACAGGCGCACGGGCACGTCGCGCTGGCGCGCGGCGTCGTGCCAGTCGAGGTCGGTCACGCCGAAGGGGTGCGCGTCCTCGGCACGCACCGCCGGTGCCAGCGCCAGCAGCGCGGCGCCGCCCAGGACACGCAGGAAGGGACGGCGCTTCATTCGGCCGCCCCGGCGGCTTCGGCCGCGCCACCGGAAGGGGCGGCCGGGCGGCGCCGCGTGAAGAGCCGGCGTAGACGCTGCACCGCGTCGTCGACGTAGGTGAAGAGCACCGGAATCACCAGCAGGCTGAGGAAGGTCGAGGTGATGAGCCCCCCGATCACCACGATGGCCATGGGTGCGCGGAAGCTCGGATCGGTGCCGATGCCCAGCGCGATGGGCAGCATGCCGGCGGCCATCGCGATGGTGGTCATCACGATCGGCCGCGCCCGCTTGTGGCAGGCGTCGAGGATGGCTTCGGCGCGCGGCAGGCCGTGGTCGCGCCGCGCGATGATGACGTAGTCCACCAGCAGGATGGAGTTCTTCGTGGCGATGCCCATCAGCATGATCAGGCCGATCATCGACGGCATGGAGATCGCCGTCTGCGTGACGAACAGCGCCAGGAACGCGCCGGGGATCGACAGCACCAGCGCGCCCAGGATCGTCACCGGCTGCACGAAGTTCTTGAACAGCAGCACCAGCACGATGTAGATGCACATCACACCGGTCAGCATGGCCAGGCCGAAGCTGTCGAACAGCTCGTTCATCGCTTCGGCGTCGCCCACCGTCGTCTGGATGACGCCCGGCGGCAGGTTCTGCAGGCTGGGCAGGGCCAGCGCGGCCTTCTCCACCGCACCCAGCGGCTGCTGGTTCAGCTCGATCTCGATGTTGATGTTGCGCAGGCGGTCGTAGCGGTCGATCTGCGCCGGCCCGCTCTCGATGGCCAGGGTGGCCACGTTGCCCAGGGGCACCGGTCCGCGCGCTCCGGGCACGGGAAGGCGCGCGATGAGGTCGAGGTCGGTGCGCGCATCGGCGCGCAGCTTCACCACCACCGGCACCTGGCGTTCGGCGAGGTTCAGCTTGGCCAAGGCCTGGTCGTAGTCGCCGGCGGTCGCCACGCGCAGGGTGTCGGCGATGGCAGCCGAAGTGACCCCCAGGTCGGCCGCGCGCGCGGCATCAGGCCTCACCACCAGCTCGGGCCGCACCAGGCTGGACGTGGACGTGACGGCACCGATGCCGGGGAGGGTGCGCAGTTCGCGCTCGACGAGCTGGGCGTGTTCGCCCAGGGTGCGGCCGTCTTCGCCGGCCAGCACCAGCACGTACTTCTCGCTGCTGCCGCCGAAGCCGACCTTCACGCGCGCGCCGGGCACGGCTTCGAGCGAGCGGCGCAGCTCGGCTTCGATGTCCTGCTTGCTGATGCCGCGGCGCTCCCCGCGAGGCGTCATCTGCAGGGTCAGCGTGGCCTTGGTGACGTCCGCACCGCCGCCGCCGCCGGCAAACGGGTCGCTGCCCGTCGCGCCGCCACCCACCGCGGTGTAGATGAGCTTGACGTGCGGGTTCTTCTCGACCAGTGCGCGCGCGGTCTCGGCCGCGGCGAGTGTCTGCCTGAAGGTGCTGCCCGGCGGCAGCGTGACCGTGACCTGGGTCTGGCTCAGGTCGTCGGGCGGAATGAAGCCGGTCGGCAGCAAGGGCACCAGGGCGAAGCTGCCGACGAAGAACACCGCGGCGCCCAGCATCGTCAGGATGCGGTGCTTCAGGCACCACGCAGCCCACACCATGTAGATCTTCATCCAGCGCGCGTCGGTGTGCTGCTTCTTCGGCGGCCGCAGGATGTAGGCCGCCATCATCGGCGTGAGCATGCGCGCGACCACCAGAGAGAAGAACACCGCGATGGCCGCCGTCCAGCCGAACTGCACGAAGAACTTGCCCGGCACGCCGCTCATGAAGGCCGTGGGCAGGAAGACTGCGATCAGCGTGAAGGTGGTGGCGATGACAGCCATGCCGATCTCGTCGGCCGCCTCCATCGCCGCTTCCAGCGGCTTCTTGCCCATGGCCAGGTGCCGCATGATGTTCTCGATCTCGACGATCGCATCGTCCACCAGGATGCCGACCACCAGCGACAGGCTCAGCAAGGTGACGGTGTTGACGGTGAAGCCGAACAGGTAGTGCATGACCGCGAAGGCCGGGATCACCGAAAGCGGAAGGGCGGTGGCGGCCACGAAGGTGGCGCGCCAGTCGCGCAGGAACAGCCACACGACCAGCACGGCCAGTGCCGCGCCCTCGTACAGCAGGTACATCGAGCCCTTGTAGTTGTCCTCGACCGGATCGACGAAGTTGAAGGCCTCGGTGAGCTGGATGTCGGGATGCGCGGCCCGCACGCGATCGAGCTGGGCCAGCACCCCGTCCTTGACCTCGACCTCACCCGAGCCCAGCGAGCGCACGATCTCGAAGCCGACCACCGGCTTGCCGTCGAGCAGCGCGGCGCTGCGCTTCTCGGCCACGGTATCGGTGACGGTGGCGACCTGGTCCAGCCGGACACGGCGACCATCGCTCAAGGGGATCTCGAGACGGCCGAGTTCCGCGGCGGTCTGCACGGTGGCGATGGTGCGCACCGACTGTTCGGCGCCGCCCAGGTCGGTACGGCCTCCCGAAGCATCCTGCTGCACGCTGCGCAGCTGACGCGAGATGTCGGCGGCGCTGGCGCCCAGGGCCAGCAGCCTGCCCGGGTCGAGCTCGACCTGCACCTCGCGCGTGACGCCGCCCACGCGCGTGACCGCGCCGACGCCGGGCACGCTCAGCAGCGCCTTGGCGACGTCGTTGTCGACGAACCAGGACAGCTGTTCGTCGTCCATGCGCGTGGAGGCCACGGTGTAGGTCAGGATGGGCGAGCCCGACAGGTTCAGCTTGCTGACGACGGGGTCGCGCAGGTCGCCCGGCAGGTCGGAGCGCACGCGCGAGACGGCATCGCGAACGTCGTCCACTGCCTCCTGGGTGGGCTTCTCGAGCCGGAACTCGACGGTGACGGTGGCCGTGCCGTCCATCGCCTTCGAGTAGATGTGCTTGACGCCCTGCAGCGTGGCCACCGAGTTCTCGAGCTTGCGGACGACTTCGGTCTCCAGCTGCGCCGGCGACGCGCCGGGCAGCGATGCCGTGATGCTGACGGTGGGCAGATCGATGTCGGGAAACTGCTGGATCTTCATGCGCTCGAAGGCCAGCAGGCCCACCAGCGTGAGCATGATGAACAGCATCACCGAAGGAATCGGGTTGCGGATTGACCAGGCGGAGACGTTCATGTCGGCGGGCCTTCGTGACCGTGCTGCGGCAAAGGGCTCAGCGACGCGCCAGCGGCGCGGAGGCCACGGGCGCCGTTGTCGCGGCAGGAGCCGAGGCGACGACGCGCACGGTGTCGCCATCGGCCAGGAAGCCACCCCCCGACGCGACCACGCGCGCCGCCGGGTCCAGTCCTTCGAGGACCTCGATGCGCTCGCCGACGCGGCGCCCGGTCTTCACCTTGGACTGCGCCACCTTCGAGTCGGCTCCCACGACGAAGACCCAGGCGAAACCGTCGCGCAGCAGCACGGCGGCCTGCGGCAGGGTCAGCGCCGAGGTCTGGCCGATCTCGAACTCGCCGCGCGCGAACATGCCGGCCTTGGCCGCGCCCGCGGCGGGCAGATCGACATAGACCAGGCCGTTGCGCGTGCTGGCCTCGACCGTGGGGGCCACCATGCGCACCTTGCCCACCAGTGAACCGGCACCTGCCGGCGACAGTCGCACCGGCTGGCCAGGCTTGATGGCGGCCAGGTCGGTGGAGGCGACCTCGGCTCGCCACTCCAGCCGGCCCTGGCGGATCAGCCGGAACAGTTCCTGCCCGGCGGGCACGACCGCGCCGACGGTGGCACTGCGTGCCGAGATGACGCCGCTGTCGGGCGACAGCACCTGCGTCTGCGCCAGCCGAAGCTGCTGCACGCGTGCGGCGGCGCGCTGCGCTTCCAGTCGCGCGGCGGCCGTGCGCTCGGCGGTCATGTACTGGTTGATCTGCTGCGCGCTCAGCGCTCCGCTGGCCTGCAGTCCGCGGGCACGCTCGGCATTGGCGGCCGCTTCGGCCAACGTGGCTTCGGCTTCGGCCACGCTGGCGCGGATCTGCGCCAGGTCGGCCTGCGCCATGTCGGCGGCAAACGTGGCCAGCACCTGGCCCTTGCGCACCACGTCGCCGACGTTCACGCGCACCTCGGCCAGACGCCAGCCGTTGCTCTCGGCGCCGACGATGGCCTCCTGCCAGGCGGCGATGTTGCCGTTGGCGGAAACGGCCACCGGCAGTGTGCTGCGCTGCGGCTGCACCGTGACGACGCTCAGTGCGGGCTTGGGCGCGGCCGCAGCAGGCTTGGCAGGGTCGTCGGCACGCACCGCCAGCGTGGCGCTGCCGACGCCGACGAACAGGGCCAGGGCCACGGCCCAGGGGGTGATCGGGGATGTCTTCATGCCTGGGAGATGTCCGTTGGTTTCTTCAGGGGCGGGCGGCCGGAAGTCTGGTCTGCGCAGCGGCGGCCTGGACATCGGGAGCGCGCCAGCCGCCGCCCAGGGCACGCACGAGGTCGACCCAGGCGATGGCGCGATCGCGCTGCAACTCGATGAGCGCGCTTTGCGCCGCCACGGCACTGCGGCGCGAGTCCTCGAGCTCGAACAGGCTGGCCAGACCGCCGCGGTAGCGGGCTTCGGTGGCGCGCAGCGAGGCCTCGAAGCCTTCGGCCGCGGCGCGCGCGTCGACCGACCGGTCGGCCGTGCTTTGCAAGGACAGCAGGGCCTGTTCGACCTCGCGCACGGCGCGGCGGATCTGGCCCTGGTAGCTGACCACCGCGGCGTCGTACTCGGCGCGCGAGGCGGCGACGTTGGCCCGGTTGCGGCCGCCGTCGAAGATGGGCAGCGAGACCTGCAGCGGGCCGAGCGACCACGTGCTGCCGCTGGTCGTGACGCCCATGCTGCGCGCCGATGCCAGGCCGATGGAGCCGGCCAGCGAGATCTGCGGCAGCAGCGCAGCCTCGGCCGCCTTGCGGTCGCCCGCGGCGGCAATCACCTCGCGACCCGCGGCGTGCACGTCCGGACGCAGCGCGAGCAGGTCGGCCGGCACGGCAGCAATGCCGGCCTGGGCCACCGAAGGCACGCGGGCTTCGCCCGGCGCCAGGCGCTGCAGCAGGTCGGCGGCGGGCAATGCCGTCAGTTCGATGAGCGACTGCAGCAGTCCCTCGCATTGCGCCTGCTGGGCGGCAAGCTGGCTGCGCGCCTGCGCCGCGCTGGCCCGCGACAGTGCCGCTTCGGCCGGTGCCGAGAAGCCGGCCTGGGCGCGCAGCTCCGTCAGGCGCGATGTCTCTTCGCGCGAGGCTGCATCGGCTTGCGTCTGCCGCGCCAGGGCCCGACAGGCCCGCAGACCCACGAGGCTGGTGACGGTCTCGGCGGCCACTGCAGTGCGCGCGGCATGCCACTGCGCATCGGCCGCGTCGATGCGGGCCTGGGCAGCCGTTGCCGACGCCGACAGGCCGCCGAACAGATCGATTTCCCATCCCGCCTGCGCGCCCAGGCTGGCACTGCCGACGCCAGGGCTGCCAGGAAGGCTGCGCCCGCTCTGCGCAGCGGCGACTGCATTCAGACGCGGCTGCAGTGCGGCGCCTGCGGCGGCGCGCGTCGCGCGTGCACGTTCGATGCGGGCGGCGGCGGCGGCCAGCGACGGACTGGCCAGCTCGGCCGCGGCGATCAATTCGGGCAGCAGCGGCTCGTCGATCTGCGCCCAAGCCGCCGATGTCGTCAGCGCGGACAGGGGCTGGGCCAGTGGCGGCGGCGCATTGCGCCACTGCGAGGCCAGCGCGGACGGCTCCGGCAGAGCCTTTGTTGCCGGCGCACCCCCGAGACTGGCGCAGCCGCCCAGCAGCCAGGCCAGGGCCAGTGCCGGCCCGTGCAACGCAGGGCGGCTCATCGAGCGGCCCCCTGACGCTGCGCGTCGTCCGAGGCCGCACGGCGTCCGGCCTCGGCATCGATCATCGCCAGGCCGTACATCACCAGGACGTCGATCCAGCGGTCGACCGCGTCGGGGCCGTCGTTGAGCCCCGGAGCCACCGCTTCGGTGATGTCGCGGCCGACGTGCAGGTGCACGGCAAGGCCGGCCAGGCAGGTCGCCAGCCGCTGGACGTGCTCGTCGGGCGGACTGTGCAAGTGACGGCAGAGCACGTCGACCAGGCCGTCGTGCATGGGCTTGATGCCCAGGGCGATCTCTTCCTGCCAGAGTCCGGTGGGCTCGAGGATCTCGCGAAAGCGCAGCTTCATGCAGAGCTGCGCCGCGTCGCCCAGGCGCAGAGGTTCCAGAAAGCCTGCGAAGAAGCCGCGAAGCGCCTGCGGCAAGGCCGCCTCGGGGTCGGTGACCAGCGCCATGTCGGGTTCGCAACCCCCCATCGGCTCGAAGAACACGGCACGGTACAGGCCGGCCTTGTCACCGAAGTAGTAGCTGATGGACGCCACGTTGACCTGCGCCGCTTCGGCCAGCTCACGGGTCGAGGTTTTCGTGAAACCTTGATGGGCGAACAGCCTCAGAGCCGTTTGGAGCAAGCGCTCACGCGCGTCCTCCTTCAATGCAGGCTTGAGACCATCGCCTTCGAGAGGAGCACCAGGCGGAATCGGAGAGACGGATTGGGCGGCCACGGCGCGAGTGTAGCCACGGAATCAAACGTTTGTTTAACACGGGTTTGCACCAAGGTCTTTACCCGGATGGCGCTGCCGTGCCGGGGCGAAACACGCCCGCCGGCATCGACCCTCGAACTTCAGAACAGCTCGACCTCGTTCGTCGGCCCGTCTTCGGCGAAGATGCCGGCCGACACCAGGGCGCCGTGGTCGGCCACACGATTGCGGCCGTTCTGCTTGGCGTGGTAGACCGCCTTGTCGGCGCGTTCGAAGGCGCCGGTGGGACTGTCGCTGGGGCGTACATCGGTGAAGCCCACGCTCACCGTGATGCTGCCCACACGGGGAAAGCTGTGGTCCTGCACAGCCCCGCGCAGGCGCTCGAACGCCGCTGCGGCATCGGCCGCCTGGGCCGCCCGCAGCAGCACGACGAACTCCTCGCCGCCGAAACGGTAGAGCTGGTCGTGCAGACGGAAGTTGCCGCGCATCAGCCGGGACAGCAAGAGCAGAACCTCGTCGCCGATCAGGTGTCCGTGGTTGTCGTTGACCGCCTTGAAGTGGTCGATGTCGATCACGCCCAGCCAGTACCGGGTGGCGTTGAGGGTGCGGCGCTCCATCTCGAGCGCTGCTCCTTCGGCGTCGAGGGCCTGCTGCATCGACGCCAGCGTGCGAAGGAAGCTCTCGTCGAAGGTCTTGCGGTTGAGCAGGCCGGTCAGCGTGTCGCGTTCGCTGTAGTCCAGCAGGCTGTGCACGTTGCGGTAGACCTTCAGGATGCTGGACACCAGGGCGACGTCCTCTCGCGTGATGGGCCGCGCCGTCTCGACCTCGAGAACGGCCACGACATCACGCTCGGTGCACAAGGGGAACAGCGTCACCACGCCGGCGCCCATCGCCGTGCGAATCTGCGCCAGGCGCAGGCAGGCCAGTCTCTCGGGGTGCGCGGCCAGCCTCGGCAGGCTCTCGAGGTCGATCCACAAGGGGTCGGCGCAGGGCACACGGTCGCCGGCGCGCTGACGCGCCCGCGTGAGCCAGCGCTCGTCGTCGGCATCGCCGACGGGACGGTAAATGGCCACGCACTGAGGATGCAGCACCTCGCGGAGCGCACCCACCAGCGTGACGTCGAGAACGTCCCGGTCGCGGAAACCGGTCAGCTCGGCGAGGTGTTCGACTACCTGAGACATGCCTGCGCGGACCTCCTGTGGTGGTCCTCCCCGTTCTTGCGCGATTGTGTCGCAAGGCGACGGGGCCGGGAGTCAAAGATGGGGCGCGATCCGGGCGTACTCCGACACCAGCTCCAGCAGCTTGTCTTCGGAGAAGGGCTTGCCCAGGTAGTGCGCCACGCCGAGCTGCGCGGCATGGTCACGGTGCTTCTGCGCGATGCGCGAGGTGATCATGATGACCGGCACGTCGGCGCGCAGCGCGTCGGCCCGCAGGTGCCTCACGAACTCGAAGCCGTCCATGCGTGGCATTTCGATGTCGCACAGGATCACCACCGGCGACTGGTCGACCAGCCGCTCGAGCGCGTCGACGCCGTCCTTGGCAAGCAGCACACGGTAGCCTTCCCGCTCCAGCAGGCGCTGCGTCACGCGGCGGACGGTCAGGGAATCGTCCACCACCATCACGAGCGGCGGATGCACCACGTCGGCTGCGGCGGCCTGCACCGGCGCGGCGACGGCAGCGCCAGAGTCACGCCTGGCGCGCAGCTCGTCGCCGTACAAGGTCGCCAGGGCCACCGGGTTGTAGATCAGCGCCACTGCGCCCGAGGGCAGCAAGGTGACGCCCGCCAGGCCCGGCATGCGCGACAGCTGCGGGCCCAGATGCTTGACGACCACTTCCTGGTTGCCGGCGACTTCGTCGATGTGCAGCGCCACGCGCTGCGAGGCGCTGCGGATGACCACCACCGACTGCGTTCTGCCCTCCAGGATGCCGCCTTCGCCGCCCTGCAGCAGTGAGGCCATCCAGAAGAAGGGCACACGCTCGTCGCCGAAGGCGAGGCTGCCGGCTTCATAGGCCTGGCGCACCTCGTCGGTGGGCACCCGTCGCACGACCTCGATCAGCGTCGAGGGCACGGCCACGGTGAGTTCGCCGCACCGGAGCATCACCACCTGCGTCACGGCCGTGGTCAGGGGCAGCACGAGTCTGAAGGCGGTGCCCTGGCCTTCGCGGGTCGAGGTCTCGATGCGTCCGCCCATGCCATTGACCTCGGCGCGCACCACGTCCATGCCGATGCCTCGCCCCGCCAGTTCGGTGACGGTGGTGGCGGTGGTGAATCCGGGCACGAAGATCAGATGCGCCAGTTCTGCGTCGCTGGGCTGGGACTCTGCCGACAGCAAACCCCGGTCGACACCACGATCCCGGATGCGGCGCAGGTCCAGGCCGGCGCCATCGTCAGCGAATTCGACGCCGACTTCGTTGCCGGTCTGCGTGACGTTGATCGCAATCACGCCGCTGCGCTCCTTGCCCGCCGTGGTGCGCGCTTCGGGCAACTCGATACCGTGCACCACGGCATTGCGCAGCATGTGCTCGAAGGGACCGATCATGCGGTCGAGCACGCCGCGGTCGACCTCGATCGAGCCGCCCGTGATGTCCAGCCGCACCTGCTTGCCGGTGTCCTTGGCGGTCTGACGCACCACCCGGTGCAGTCGCTCCGACAAGGTCTCGAAGTCGACCATGCGCGTGCGAAGCAGGTCGTCCTGCAGTTCGCGCGTCAGGCGCGATTGCGCGGCCAGCTGGTCCTCGGTCGACTGCAGCGTGCGCTGCAGGCTGCGCTGCAGGGTGGCCACGTCGTTCACCGACTCGGCCATCATGCGGGTCAGCTCCTGCAGCCGCGTGAAGCGGTCCATCTCCAGCGGATCGAACTCCTGCGATGCCTGCTTCGCGGCCTCGATGCGCGAGGTGATCTGCGTTTCGGCCTGCACCTCGATGTCGCGCAGTTCGCGTCTCATCCGGTCCAGGCTGCCCGTCAGCTCGTTGAGCGAGCCCTGCAGCTGCCGCACGTCGGACTCGATGCGCGCGCGCGTGATGCTGACTTCGCCCGCCTCGTTGACCAGGCGGTCGATCAGGCTCGTGCGAACGCGCACGACACCGCCGCCGGCGCCCGGCGCGGTCGCGGCAGCATCGGGTGCCGTCCCGGCCGTGGTGCTGAACCGGCTCCAGTCGATGCGAGCCGGCGCTGCGGGCGCCACGGCAGGCACTTCGGGCGTCTGCTCGACAGGAGCCGCTTCGACGGCGCCGACGGCAGCCGGGTCTTCCATCGGCTCGACCCCGGCCTCCGCGGGCCCGTCCAGCTCCACAGGCTCCGGCACACCGACGAGGGAAGACATCGGGGCCAGCGCTTCAGCAGCCTGGACGCCGAGGTCGAAGTCCAGTGGCAGGTCGGCCGCGTCGGCGGCCGGCTGCACGCCGCCGGCGTCGGCCACGGGCCACGGCGAGGCCGACGTCTGCGCACTGCGAGACGAGGGCTTGCGCAACGCTTCGAGGCTGGCGACGATGTGATCGATCTGTGCCTGCAGTGGCTCCAGTTCCTGGGCCGAGACCGCCTCGGACGCGAGCTTGTGTTCAATGGCACTTTCGAGCTGGTGCGCCGCCTCGCCCGCGCGCATCGCGCCGGCCAGACGCGCGCCGCCCTTGAAGGTATGCAGCGTCCGCAGGCAGGCCTCGGCATGCGAACGGTCGCCGGGATGGGCGATCCATTCACGCATGCGCTGCTGCAGCTGAGGCAACAGTTCCTCGGCCTCTTCCTCGAAGATCGGCAACAGGTCGGGGTCGATGGCATCGACCACATCCGCCTCGATGGACTGCGCATCGACGGGCGGCAGCGGTGCCGCCGGCGGCCAGGCGTCCTCTTCGTCGTCGGGCGCGAACGCCGGTTCGATCTCGCCCGTACTCTCGAGCGGCGGCCAGCGCTCGTGATCGGCCAGCCGCTCCAGCAATTCCGGAGGCACGGGCTTGAGGAAACCTGCAGCGAACTGGTGCAGCAGGCGCCGGATTTCCTCGGCGGTGTCGCTGAACAGCTCGGGTTCGCCATCGCGTCCGACACCCCCGGCCTGCGAGCGCATCAGCGCATGCTCCAGCGACCGTGCCAGCGACGACAGGTCCGCATAGCCCACCGTGGCGGAGTTGCCGGCCAGGGAATGCGCCAGTGCGACAGACGCCTCCGACACCGGGCGATGCCGGTGTTCGTGCGACCACTCCGCCAGTTCGGTGACCAGGCGCCGGGACTGCTCGTCGGCCTCGTTGAGGAAGATGTTGAAGAGCGGGATGCTGACGCGCAGAGGACCGATGATCTTGACCGGCTCTTCGTCGACGGTTTCCGCATCCGTGTCGACCGCCATCTCAGGCGCCGGGTCCGAAGCGGTTTCATCGACCGCCTGCATCTCGTCGTCGGCAGCTCCGCCGGCCGGCATCTGCCCGACCGCGAGCGCGGCGACAGCGGCCGCTGCCGCGGCGGCTGCGCCCCATTCGGGCTCGAGCGAAGGCTCGGACGCGGCAGCTTCGGGCCGAGCGGCGTCGGCCATCTCGGGAGCGGACACGGACTCGTCGAGCAGGCGCGCCGGCTCCAGGTCCGCAGGCTCGCCGGATGGCGACACCGCATCGGCATCGGCCAGACTGTCCGCCATGGCATCGGCGACAAGCCCGTCGTCGGCTTCAGCAAGGACCCGCTCACTGTCCACGGTGGCGTCGATCCGCCGGTCGACCTCGCCGGCAGCAGGGGCAGGGAAGGCGCCGGCTTCTGCAACAGCTTCAGCCGAAGCAATCGCCGCGGGCTCCTCACCCACCGTCGTCTCATCGCTGGAGGCCAGCGCTGGAAGCGACGGCCAGCTCAGGCTGGGCATGTCGCCGCGCTCCGCCGACGGCTCCTCCGGCGTCGGCCCGTCGATGCCGACGGGCGCGCCGACGATGTCGGACAGGTCGGGCAAGCCCGGCGACTCGGCATCGGGCACCTGCGCACCCGGCTCGGTGGGAATCTCCGCCGCCACCGACGCCGATGCACTGGCCTCGGGTTCGAGCAGCGCATCGAAGGCCGCCTGGAGTTCCCTTTGCGCTTCTGCGGACTCGGTCGACTCCGTCGCGGGAACCCAGGGCTGCGTCGCCTCGGCTGCCGCCGCCTGGGTCTCGAACTGATCGTACGCGTCGAAATCGAGCTCGACGGCTTCGGCGATCTGCGGAATGTCTGCCGGCAGGCGGGCCGCCTCGGGCGGCGCCGGCTCGGCGGCTTCCAGCGCCTGCAGATCGAGCTCGAAGCTCAGCGCTTCGGCCGGCAGCGGTGCTGGCTCGGGCGTCTGTGGCGTCTCCGGCAGCCAGGGCTCCAGCGGCAAGAGTTCGTCAGCGCCGTCCAGCGTCGGCGAGTCGCTCGACTCTGCGGGAGTCGAGGCCTCGGCCTGCACCGGGTCGGGAAGGTCGATCTCGGGCAGTGAAGGCAGGTCCAGGTCGCTGGCGCTGGGCAGGTCTGGCACCAGGCTGGCCAGCGAAGGCGCGACGGCGGCACCGGCCGCCAGGCCGGCAGCAATCGCCGGCAGAGGACTCTCCGACGGCTCGCCGTCGGCCACCGGTGGACCAGCAGGAGCATCCAGCACAGGCAGCAACGGCAGGGTCTGTTCTTCGTCCGGCACCTGCGCCGGCGGCGCCGGCGATGCAAGCTCGGTCGGGGTGGCGGGCGCAGTCGCCGCAGCCGCGGGCAACGAGACGGGCAAGCGCTGGCCGCCCTGGCGCAGCGCGTCGGCCGCCTGCACGATGGGCGCCGACGCGTGGCCGCGATGCTCGCCGGCGTCGATGGCCTCGATCCAGTCCGACAGGTAGGCCAGGGCTTCGCCGGTGAACTCCCGCAGCGTCAGGTCGACACGCGGGTCGTCGGCCAGTCGGGAGTTGTAGAGCTGTTCGCAAGCCCAGCCGGCTTCGCCGTAGTCGTTCAGGCCGACCATGCGCGAACTGCCCTTGAGCGTGTGGAAGGCGCGACGCACTTCCGTCATGTCGGACACGTTCTCGGCGTTGCCGGCCAGGCGGCGCAAGGCCTGTTGCGCGTTGTCGATGACCTCACGCGCCTCTTCGATGAAGATGCCGCGCATCTCCGGATCGTCTTCGAGACCCGTCCCCCCCGGCGGTGCCGGGCGGCTGACGGGAATCGGCGCCGAGGGTGGCGCCTCGGGCGCGGCCACGGGCTGCACGAACTCGGTCATCGCCTGCGCCATCTCGACGCGAGCGGCTTGCCTCGACTCCTCGTCGGGCGCGCTGCCCAGAGCCTGCTGGGCCTTCGACGCGACACGCGCCAGCCCCGACTGATCGGCGGCGACAGCTCGCTGGGACAACTGCTCGAGCTGACGCGACAGGTCCTCGTCGCTGAGGTCCGAGGTGACGGCCGCCTGCGCCAGCGTCTGCACCTGGTCGGTCAAGGGCTCGGCGGCCGGGGTCGCATCGACCCCCAGTCCGGCGAACACCGAGGGTCGCGATGCCAGCCCCATCACGGCGCTCAACCGCCCGGCGGCCGGGTCGAAACGGAACAGGGACTTGGCCAGCTGCGGCTGCACGCTGAGCATGTCGATCATGAAGCCCAGTGCACCGAGGTTGTCGGCCAGGCGGTCGAAGGTGCCGGTCTCCCGGGCATGCACCGGGTCGATCTCGGTGATGGTCAGGTCGTCGACCGTCTTGCCCATGTGCAGCACGGCCTGCGACGCATGTTCCAGGTCCAGCACGGACAGCACGCCCCGCATGGCCTGCAACTGGGCGGGCACCGGCACCAGCACCTCGCGCTGCGACGGATCGCGGAAGTACTGGTCGATGTTCTTCTCGACCTCGGTCAGGGAAGCGCGCAGTTCCTGAACGACGCTGCCCATGGTCTGGTGGTCGCTGACGCGGCGGTACAGCTCCTCGATCCAGGGTTCCAGCGCTTGCGCCTCACCGCCAGCCGTCACCTCGTCGATGCGCTGCGCCAGGCGCTCGACGCGCTGGCCGAGCTCGGGAGCGTCGAGTTCACCCTCTTCCAGGGCTGCGTCGAGGTACAGCACCGCCGTGGCGACTTCCATGGCCAGCGGCGCCGAAGGCGGCCCCCCCGAGGCCACGGTGCTCGAACCGGCCCTTTGCAGCGAGGTCGACAGGCGCTGCCCGCTGGGAAAGAGACGCTCCAGTGACTCACCCAGCAGCGAGAAGGCATCGGCCACGCCGTTGAGCCGGCGCGCGTCGCCACCGGCCACCGCCGACCAGACTTCCTTGGCCGCTGCCACGCGCTTTCGCGCCTGGGCGATCCAGCTCGGGTCGAAGCGTCCCAGTCGCGGCGTCTCGTAGTCGGTGAGCGCCGTGGTGTCGCCGAGCTGCCAGGCCCGGCGCACCGCGGCCAGGCGGGGCGCCAGGCTTTCGACCCCTTGCGGGTTGCGTGCGCGGGCACAGAAGAAGAGCAGGTCGCTGGCCAGGCGTTCGGAGACCTCGTCGTCACTGCGCACGTTGGCGCGCAACTGGGCCAGCAGTCGCGACGCCATGCGCTTGGCGTAAAGATCGCTGTCGAGCAGGCCTGCCGACTGTGCATCGAAGAAGGCCGACGCCAGTCGCCACGTGGTCGCGGCCATCGGCGCCCGGGCGCCGGCGCCCAGTTCGGCGCAGAAGCCGCTCATGCGCGACATCGACGCGGCATCGGCCCGGCGCATCAAGGACAGCACCAGGGATTCCATGGCGCTGCGAGCGGCATCGTCGGCAGGGCGCGGGGTGGTGCCGGCTTCGGCGGGCAACTGCTGCCAGTGCCAGTTGGCGCTCCAGAGGTCGGCCGGGTGCACACGGTCGCCACCGGCCAGTTCCTGCACCGCCCGGTACTGCGGGAACATCGCCACGCCCGAGACCGGACGGCGCGCGAGCAGGCGGTTGAGATAGTCGACGACGGCGAACGAGGCGCCTTCGAGCGCCACCACTGCGGCCTCGTTGACCAGCGCAGGCTTGCCGATCATGCGCTGCACGGCAGCTTCGCTGGCACGCATCACACGCGCGGGCACGGCCAGGCCGACCAGCTCCAGCGCGCCGACGCCCTGGTGCAGGTGCACGCGTGCGCCCCGCAGGATCGAGGTGTCTGCAGAGTCGACGTCGGACACGCCGATGGCCTGCGCTTCCTTCAGGAACCGACGCAAGGCCTTGTGCGCGGCATCGAGCGAACGTTGCAGTTCGCCTGCCACCCACGACAGGGCACTGAGGTCTTCGGTGGCGGAGCCTGCTCCGGCGGCTGGGATCGTCATCTGATGTCCGTCTGTCGCAGCCGCGTTCAGCTGACCTTGAATCGCGCCACCGACGCCTTCAGTTCCTCGGCGGAGCGCGACAGCTCGCGCACCATCTGCGCCGTCGAGCGCGTGCCCTGCCCGGTCTGCTCGGTGACGGCGAAGATGTGCTGGATGTTGGCGGCCAGGCCGTTGGCGGAGTCGGCCTCTCGCAGCGCCTGCTGCGAGATCTGTTCGATGAGTGCGGACAGCTGGTGCGTCACGCGGTCGATGTCGCCCAGCGCGGAACCCGCGGCATCGGACAGCCGCGCGCCCTCGACCACACCCTGCGTGGACCGTTCCATGGCGGCCACCGCGTCCTGCGTGTCGGTCTGGATGGTGCGCACGATGGCGGCGATCTGCCTGGTGGCATCGGCCGACCGCTCGGCCAGGCGTTGCACTTCCTCGGCCACCACCGAGAAGCCGCGACCCGCATCACCCGCCGAGGCCGCCTGGATGGCGGCGTTGAGGGCCAGCACGTTGGTCTGCTCGGTAATGTCGGAAATCAGTTCGGTGATCTCGCCGATCTCCTGCGAGGACTCGCCCAGCCGCTTGATGCGCTTGGAAGTGTCCTGGATCTGGTCGCGGATGGAGTTCATGCCGCCGATCGCGTTCTGCACCGCGGTGAGGCCCGATTCCGCCGCCACCAGCGACTGTCTCGCCACCTGGGCGGTCTGCTGCGCCTGCGCCGACACGTCGTTGATGCGGCCTGCCATCTGCAGCACCGATTCGCCGGTCTCGCGGATCTCGCGCAACTGCTCCGTGGACGTGGCCAGCAGTTCGGTGGAGGTCTGTTCCACCTGCTGCGTGGTCTCGGTCACCCGGGCCACCGTGGTCTGCACCGCCTCCACCAGCGTGCGCAGTTCTTCCACCGTGTAGTTCACCGAGTCGGCAATGGCGCCGGTGATGTCCTCGGTGACCGTGGCCTGCTGCGTGAGGTCGCCTTCGGCCACCGTCTGCAGTTCGTTCATGAGCCGGAGAATGGCGGCCTGGTTGGCGTCGTTGACGCGTTTGGCTTCCTGCTCCTGGCGCTCGGCCTCGCGGCGCTGGGCTTCGGCCATCTGCGAGCGCGCGGTCTGGTCGAGCACGAACAGCCGCAGCAGACCCAGCGCACCGGCCCCCAGCAGGAGCACCGACAGCAACGCGGCGATGCCCTGACCGAAGCCGAAGCGGCCATCGCCCGACAGCGAAACCTGAACGCCGTCGAGACCGCGACGCAGTGGCTCGCTGTCGGCAACGATGACGTTCTGCGCCTCGCGCGCGGCCACCAGCCCCTGCAGGTTGCCCAGGATGGCACTCGCCTCGTTGCGCAGGTCGTCGTACTGCTTGCGCAACTGCTCCAGCCGCTCGCGCACCTGGCCGTCCCGGGCGGCGGGCAGGCGAAGGTCGGCGCTGCCACTGATCAGGCCGTCGTTGATCTCGCGGAAGGAGTTGAGGTCCTTGCCCAGCAGGAACACCGCCTCGGGGCTGACACCCTCCATGGTCTGGAATTCGTTGGCACTCTTGCCGATGCGCTGCGTGAGCATGACGAGCTGGCCCACGGCAGAGATCTCTGCCGCGGAGGCACCCTGCTGCAGCTTCAGCGAGGACACCGATTCGGCCGTTTCCAGCAGGTCGCCCGACTGGCGGTTGATGGCCTTCAGCGCCGTGCCGACCTGGGTCAGCGTCTTCTGCTGCGCCAGCACTGCCCCGGCACTCTTCTCGGCGCGGTCGACCAGGACGAGCAGCTTGTCGATGTCGCCCTGGTACTCGGCCGGAGCGGCGGCGACTTCGCCACCGTCGCGCAGCGAACGCACGTTGCGCGCCAGGATGTCGACGCTCTCTCGCACCTCGGGGAAGGCCGCCGGGCTGCCCAGCAGGGCCTGCGAAACCGACTTGGCCAGGCGCTGCGACTGCGTCTGCGCCTGGGCCGTGGCCGCCACCTGCTGACTGCTGCGGTTGCCAGTGGTCAGCGCATAGACCGCCACGCCCACCAGCGCCGCCAGGCCGACGCCGGCCAGCGCGAGCAGCGTGCGCTGCTGGCGCTCGATGGGCCAGTGGCCGATCAGCGGCAGGCCGCTGGCCAGCACGGGCGAGGCGTCGCGCTCGTCGTCGCCCAGTGGGGCCAGTTCGGAAGGCTCGGCCTCGGAAATGATGGAAGTGTCACCTCCACGCGGGAAAGCACTGTCGCGCGTCTGCGCGAAGCTGCTGTCACGCTGCGAGAAGGCACTGTCGGGCACCCCGCTGCCCGCGGGCAGCCTGAGGGTCTGCTCGGTGGGACTCTGGGTCGACGGGTTGTCGCCCAACGGCAAGGGCATCAACGACTCCTGGTCGTCCTGCGGCTGTTGCTGTTTGCCCTTGATCTTGTCCAGGAAGCTCATGTCGTCCTCATCGATTCATTCCGACCCTCGACCGCCGCCCGCCGGGGCAACAAGATCACCGGGCGATCGCAAGAAACTGCTCGTGCCGCGACAAGGCAGCCAGGTCGATTTCCTGCCAGATGCGGCCGCCGGCATCACGCCAACGTCCACCGGCAAAGGCCGGCCGCGGCCCGCCTTCCTCAGGCTCTGCCTCGAGCTGGTCCGCGGCCCGCAGCCCGGCCAGGCGCTGCACCACCACGGCACTGTGGCTGCCCAGCGTCGGGTTCAGCGCGATCAGCGACGACGCGTCGCGCAACTGCACGCTGGGTTCCAGTCCCAGGAACACCGCCAGGTCGATCACGCCGTGCAGCCCGCCGCGCAGGTTGGCCACACCCGCGAACCACGGCACCGTGTGCGGCACCGGCATCAGCGCGCTGGCCGGAAAGATCTCGCCAGCCGTGGCCAAGGGGAACAGGAAGCCGTGCCGGCCACATTCGACGGCCAGCCACGAGGTGCTGCGCACGTCGGTGCGCACCTGCTGCAGCCGGTCGGCAAGGCGTGCCTGGAGCTGGCGGAGTGCTTCTCTGTTGGCCATGGGTCGCGGATGAGTGCGCCGTCAGGCGACGTCGAAGGCCTTGATCTTGGCGAACAGTTCCTCACCGCTGACAGGCTTGACGATGTAATCCCGGGCGCCCTGGCGCATGCCCCAGACCTTGTCGGTCTCCTGATTCTTGCTGGTGCACATGATCACGGGAACGCCCGCGTACCGCGGATCCCGGGTGATGCTGCGGGTGAGCTGGAATCCGTTCTGTCCCGGCATCACCACGTCCATCAGGATCAGGTCGGGCTTGTCCTCGGCCAGGCGACGCAGTGCTTCCTCGCCGTTTTCCGCGGTGCGCACGCGGTAGCCGCGCTTGCCGAGCATCTCGGACAGGTGGTGCAGTTCGGTCTTGGAGTCGTCAACGACCAGGATTTTCTGGATGGGCATCGAACGGGTCCTCGGTTTGCAGCGGTTCGCGACTGGCGCCACCGTGGAGACTATGGCGAAGCTTGCGAAATGCGACGGAAGGACTCGACCGCCTTGAGCAGTTGTTCCTTGGTGAAGGGCTTCGTGAGGTACTCCTCCGAGCCGACCATGCGTCCGCGGGCCTTGTCGAACAGCCCGTCCTTGGACGACAGCATGATCACGGGCACCTGGGCGAAGCGGGGATTGCGCTTGATGATCGCGCAGGTCTGGTAGCCATCCAGCCGCGGCATGAGGATGTCGCAGAAGATGAGCTCCGGGCCGTGGTCGTTGACCTTCGACAACGCGTCGAACCCGTCCTCGGCCAGCACCACCTCGTGGCCACCCTGGCGCAGGAAGATTTCCGCGCTTCTGCGGATGGTGTTGCTGTCGTCGATCACCAGCACCTTGGCGCCGGTCTGGCCGGTGGATCCGCTGCCATCTTGCACGTTGTCCTCCAACAGACCCGGCCCTCGGCCAGGCGACAGGGCCGGGGTCAGATCGCGACCATCTCGAAGTCTTCCTTGCGCGCCCCGCACTCTGGACAGGTCCAGTTCATGGGCACGTCGGCCCAAGCGGTTCCCGGCGCAATGCCACTGTCGGGGTCGCCCGCGGCTTCGTCGTACAACCAGCCGCAGATCAGGCACATCCAGCTTTTGGGTTCGCTCACTTGGGGACTTGGGGGTCACTACAATGGCTGCGGATTGTAGCTAGGCGTCCCTGCCGGGTTACAAGGAAATGTGAGCGCCAACGCAACATAAGACGTGGCATCCCTGCCCTATTTCTCGTTTGCACGCTCACCGCACAGCCCAGGACCCGCTCATGAGCACCGACAACACGCCAGCCCCGGGCATCACCGACCCGGCGATGGAACCACCCGCTCCGGCCTGTGTGATGTGCTTCAACGCAAGCGATCCCACTGGCGCCGGCGGCCTGCCCTGCGACGTGGCAGCCGTGGCGGCCATGGGGGCGCACGCGCTTCCCGTGACCACCACGATCCTGATGCGCGACACCGCCGAGATCTTCGACCAGCACGCGCTCGACGCCGACTCGGTGACCGAGCAGGCGCGCTACATCCTCGAAGACGTCACCGTGGTGGGCTTCAAGGTCGGCTTCCTCGGCTCGGCCGAGAACGTCAGCGCCGTGGCCGAGGTGCTGTCCGACTATGCCGAGGTGCCGCTGGTGGCCTACATGCCCAGCCTGTCCTGGCTGGAGGAGGACCAGCAGCAGCCCTACCTCGACGCCTACCGTGAACTGATCCTGCCGGCCACCGAGGTGCTGGTGGGCAACCACAAGACGCTCACCGACTTCCTGCTGCCCGAGTGGGACAGCGAACGGCCGCCGTCGGCGCGCGAGCTCGCGGTGGCCGCTGCCGAGCACGGCACGCGCTACGTGCTGGTCACCGGTGTGATGCTGGCCTCCAAGGGCACCGAGCAGTTCATCGACAACGTGCTGGCTTCGCCGCAGGGTGCGCTCACGGGCGAGAAGTTCGAACGCTTCGACGCCGGCTTCGTCGGGGCGGGCGACACCCTGTCGGCCACGCTGGCCGCGCTGCTGGCGGCCGGCAGCGAACTGCAGGCCGCCGTCGGCGAAGCCCTGTCCTTCCTGGACCAGGCGCTCGACTCAGGTTTCCGCCCCGGCATGGGCAACATCGTGCCCGACCGCTTCTTCTGGGCCTTGCCGCCTCCTGAAGAAGGCAGCGAAGGTGACGAGCCCACCGAGGCGACCAGTGAAGAAGAACCGACGACCAAAGGAGCCCCGCGTCGTGTCCATTGAATCCCGGTCCACCGGAAAGTCCGGCAGCAATGCTGCCTCGTTCGAGCGCGCCCAGCGCGTCATCCCCGGCGGCGTGAACTCGCCGGTGCGCGCCTTCCGCGCCGTCGGCGGCACGCCGCGTTTCATCGCGCGTGCGCAGGGCGCGTACATGTGGGACGTCGAGGGCCAGCGCTACATCGACTACATCGGCTCCTGGGGGCCGATGATCCTGGGCCATGGCCACCCGGCCGTGCTGGAAGCGGTGCAGAAGGCGGCGACGCAGGGATTCAGCTTCGGCGCGCCCACCGATGCCGAGGTCGAACTGGCAGAGGCCATCATCGCCCAGGTGCCCAGCGTGCAGCAGGTGCGGCTGGTGAGCAGCGGCACCGAAGCCGCGATGAGCGCGCTGCGGCTGGCGCGCGGCGCCACGGGCCGCGCCAGGATCATCAAGTTCGAGGGCTGTTACCACGGCCATGCCGACGCCCTGCTGGTGAAGGCCGGCTCCGGCCTGGCCACCTTCGGCTTCCCGACCAGCGCCGGCGTACCGCCCGAGGTGGTGCAGCACACGCTGGTGCTCGAATACAACAACGTGGCCCAGCTCGAAGAGGCCTTCGCCACGCATGGCCCGCAGATCGCCTGCGCGATGATCGAGCCCATCGCCGGCAACATGAACTTCGTGCGTGCCAGCGTGCCCTTCATGACGCGCCTTCGCGAACTGTGCACGCAGCATGGTGCGATGCTGGTGTTCGACGAGGTGATGACGGGCTTCCGCGTCGCCCTGGGTGGTGCGCAAAGCGTCTACGCGAAGCTGATCCCCGGCTTCGTGCCGGACATGAGCGTGTTCGGCAAGGTCATCGGCGGCGGCATGCCGCTGGCGGCCTTCGGCGGCTCGCGCGACGTGATGGGTCAGCTCGCCCCGCTGGGCCCGGTCTACCAGGCCGGAACGCTGAGCGGCAACCCCGTCGCCACGGCCTGCGGACTGGCCACGCTGCGCGAAATCTCGCGCCCCGGCTTCTTCGACGCCCTGGCGGCGCGCACACGCAGCCTGACCGAAGGCCTGGCTGCCGCCGGGAGCGATGCCGGTGTGCCGCTGACCACCGACAGCGAAGGCGGCATGTTCGGCTTCTTCTTCGCCGACCACCTGCCGCAGAACTACCCGGCGGTACTGGCCACCGACAAGGAGCGCTTCAACCGCTTCTTCCACGCCATGCTGGACCGCGGCGTCTACCTGGCCCCAGCGCTCTACGAGGCGGGCTTCGTCAGCGCCGCCCACACGGCCGACGACATCGCGGCGACGGTCGAGGCGGCACGGTCGGCGCTTCGCAGCTGAGCACGGCATCGCTGATCCGACCCCGGCCGGATCAGCGTCCGCCGCAGGACCGCGGTTCTACCGCTTCAGGAAGGCCCCGAGCAGGCTGCCGACGTCCAGGCCGGCGACATCCAGGCCACCCTTGGGCAGTTGCCCGTTGGGCGTGAGGCGGTCGATCAGCTGCGGCAGCATCTGCGAGAGCTGTCCCGCCGTATCGCCGGGGGTCATGCCGCACTGCTGCGCCAGGCCGCCCAGGACGTCCTTGCCCAGCACGTTGCCCAGCTGGTCGGGCGAGATCGGCTGGTTCTGCCCGGTCGACACCCAAGAGGCTGCGACATCACCGAGGCCGTTCTGCTGAAACTTCTCGAGCAGGCCGCCGAGGCCGCCGAGCCCGCCCGCGGCTGCGTTGCCCCCCTGACCCCCGCCCTGGTTGGCCAGCATGCCCAGCACGAGGTTGATCAGTTGTGCCTGCCCGCCTCCGGCAGCACCGCCGCCTTGTGCCTGGCCCAGTGCACCGATCACCGAATTGAGCAAGCTCATGAGATCTCCGTTACTGCGTGGATGGATCCGAACATTCTGGGAGCGCCGCCGACATCCGACAAGGGGAGAAGCCAAGACCTTGAGCCCGCCCGGGCCGGTGGGTCCCGCTGCCAGCGGCTCAGAACGACAGTGACAGCCAGGCCAGCAGCGCGAGCGGCGCCGTGTCGGCTCGCAGCACCCGGTCACCCAGACGGACTGCGTCGAAGCCCGCAGCCAAAGCGGCCGTCTCCTCCGCCAGGCTCAGGCCGCCCTCGGGGCCGCTGAGCACCACCATCGAGCGGACCGGACCGGCAAGTCCCATCGCCGAGGGACTCGTCTGCGCTCGCGGGCTGAGCAGCCAGCGCCGTGCGCTGCCGCCCGGTTCAGCAACGAAAGCCAGCAGCGCGGCGACGGGTTCGACGACCGGCACGCGGGTGCGGCCACTCTGTTCGGCGGCCGCCACCGCCACAGCCTGCCAGTGTTCCCGCTTCCTGTCGGCGCGCTCACCCGCCAGGCGAAGCACCGAGCGCTCGCAAATCAGCGGACGGATACGCGCCACCCCCAGTTCGGTGGCCTTCTCGACCAGCCAGTCCATGCGTTCGTTGGCCGGCATGCCCACGGCCAGCGTGATGTCCAGCGGCAGTTCGCGCGAAGCTTCGACCCGGTCGCCCACGCGCACGGCGACACTGCTGCGACCCATGGCGGTCACATCGGCGGTCCACTCGCCGCCCCGGCCGTCGAACAGCAGCAAGTCATCTCCGGGCTGCAGGCGCCGCACCTGGACATGGCGGGCTGCGCCAGGCGGCAGGGCCAGCTCGGCACCGGCCTGCAGCATCTCGTCGACGAACAATCGCAAAGGCATGCCGGGGCCGGTCCTCAGCTGCGCCCTGCACGCCGCAGGACACTGCCCACCTCGCAGCCAGGCCTGCCGACGGCGGCGCACTCCGGCCCCTCGGGCATCCGGGCGGGCACATGCGCGACCTCGTCGGGAACTTCGTTGAATCCGCTGACCAGGATCATGTCCTTCCTGCGATCGACCAGCCTGAAGTATCCGCGGTCCCCGATGCTGCCGGATCGACGGCGGGGAGAAGGCCGCCGGCCGCCGCCAGGCGCACGTGCTGACCGGCCTCGGGCCGGGAGCCGGCCGTGATGGCCACCCCTGTCATTGACCGCATGGCCGGGCGGGACGGCACGACCCCGGCGCGCACTGCGCCAGGCCCATCGTCCTACACTGATCCGCTGACCGCGGCATCCCGTCGCGCCGTTCGTCGCCCCCCGCCAAAGACCCATGTCGATCCGAAGCCTGCTGTTGATGCTGTTCCTGGTGTTGTCGTCCGCCACGCCGGGCCAGGCGCAGCAAGCGCCGCCCCTGACGGCGGTGACCACCGTCGAAGGCATCAGCGAATATCGGTTGCCCAACGGGCTGCAGGTGCTGCTGGTGCCCGACGCGTCGAAGCCCACCACCACCGTCAACGTCACCTACCGCGTCGGCTCGCGCCACGAGGGTTATGGCGAGACCGGCATGGCTCACCTGCTGGAGCACCTGATCTTCAAAGGCACGCCGACCACGCGCAACGTCCTGGGAGAGCTCAGCCGGCGCGGCGCGCGCGCCAACGGCACCACGTCCTATGACCGCACCAACTACTTCGCGAGCTGGTCGGCCAACGACGAGACGCTGCGCTGGTATCTGTCCTGGCAGGCCGACGCCATGGTCAACAGCTTCATCGCGCGCGGCGATCTCGACACCGAGATGACGGTGGTGCGCAACGAGATGGAGTCGGGCGAGAACAACCCCAGCCGCATCCTGCTGCAGCAGACCATGGCGGCGATGTACCAGTGGCACAACTACGGCAAGTCGATCATCGGCGCACGCAGCGACGTCGAGAACGTGGCCATCGAGAACCTGCAGTCCTTCTACCGCAAGCACTACCAGCCCGACAACGCCACGCTGATCGTGGCCGGCAAGTTCGACACCGCACTCGTGCTGGGCTGGGTGCAGCAGTACTTCGGCCCGCTGCCACGCCCGCAGCGCACGCTGACGCCGAGCTACACGCTCGATCCGGCGCAGGACGGCGAGCGCACGGTGACGCTGCGCCGCGTGGGCGGCAACCCCGTGGTCTACATCGGCTACCACGTGCCCGCCGGTTCGCATCCCGACTTCGCCGCCGTGCAGGTGCTGGCCCAGGTGCTGGGCGACACGCCCGGCGGCCGTCTGCACAAGCGCGTGGTCGAGCGCCAGCTCGCCGCGTCGACCTTCGGCTTCTCCTGGGCACTGGCCGAACCTTCGGTGCTGATCCTCGGCGGGCAGCTCGCGCCTGGGCAGGACGTCGAGAAGGCGCGTGCCGAGATGCTTTCCACCATCGACTCGCTGGTCAACGAGCCGGTGACCGCCGAGGAGCTGGAACGCGCCCGCACCCAGCTGCTCAATGCCTGGGAGCAGGGTTTCACCGACCCCGAGATGGTGGGCGTCCAGCTGTCGGAGGCGATCGGGCTGGGCGACTGGCGGCTGTACTTTCTCGACCGCGACCACGTGCGCAAGCTGACGCTGGCCGACGTGCGGCGGGTGGCGGCCGAGCGGCTGAAGCGCGACAACCGCACCATCGGCACCTACCTGCCCACGGCGCAGCCGGAACGCGCACCGCCACCGCAGCGCGTCGACGTGGCGGCGCTGGTGAAGGACTACCGGGGCGAGGACCTGAAAGCCCAGGTCGAGACCTTCGACCCCACCCCGGCCAACCTGGACGCGCGCACCGTCAGCGCCACGCTGCCCTCGGGCATGAAGCTGGGTCTGCTGCCCAAGGGGTCTCGCGGCGGCGTGGTGCATGCCCGGCTGCGGATGAACTACGGTGACGTGGACAGCCTGCGCGGTCGCCAGGGCCAGGGCAGCATGCTCGCCGCCCTGCTCGACAAGGGCGGTGCCGGCCTGACGCGCCAGCAGATCAGCGACCAGTTCGACCGCCTGCGTGCCGAAGTCGGTTTCGGCGCCGAGGAGCAGTCGCTGGTGGTCAGCATCACCACGCGGCGCGAACAGCTGCCCGAGGTGCTGACGCTGATCGGCCGCCTGGTGCGCGAGCCGGCACTGCCTGCCGAGGCCCTCGAAGAGGTGCGGCGGGCGCGTCTGGCGGCCATCGAACGCAGCCGGGACGAGCCCGGCAGCGTGGTGTCGATGGCGCTGGATCGCCACGACAACCCTTATCCGCGGGGCGATCTGCGGCACGCCGCGAACTTCGACGAGCAGGTGCAGGACACGCGGGCCCTGTCGGTGGACCAGCTGCGCGACTTCCATCGTCGCTTCTACAGCGCCGCAAACGCCCAGTTCGCGGCCGTGGGCGACTTCGACCCCGCCGCCGTGCGTGCGGCGCTCGAGCCGGCCTTCGGCGACTGGCGCACGCCGTCCGCCGGTGCGCTGCCCTACCTGCGCGCGCCTCGGCCCTTCATTGCCCAGACCCCGGCGCGGCTGCTGCTGCGCACGCCCGACAAGCAGAACGCCAACCTGCGCCTGCACCTGTCGCTGCCGCTGCGCGAGAACGACCCCGACTACCCGGCGCTGATGGTCGCCAACGAGCTGCTCAGCGCCGGGCCGGGTTCGCGCCTGTGGGAGCGAGTGCGAGAACGCGAGGGTCTGAGCTACGGCGTCGGCTCGGGCATCGGCTGGAACGCCTTCGAACCGAACTCGCGCTTCGTCATCGGCGGCATCTTTGCGCCGCAGAATCTGGCGCGCATGGAAGCCGCTCTGATCGAAGAGACGAACAGGGCACGTCGGGACGGCTTCACGCCCGAGGAGTTCCAGCGCATGCGGGACGGGCTGCTGCAGCAGCGGCGCCTGACGCGGGCGCAGGATGCTGCAGTCGCCGGCGGCTTGTTGCGCAACCTCTACCTGGGCCGCAGCTTCGCGGTCTCGCAGCGGGTCGACGAGCAGCTTGCCGCGCTCACCGTCGAGCAGGTCAACGCGGCCCTGCGCAAGTACATCGATCCGGCGCGCTGGGCGCTGGCCTGGGGCGGCGACTTCAAGCCTTGAGACATCCGGCCCTCGGACGGGGGCCGCTGCACCGTCACACCACCGACGGGCGAGGGTTGGAAACGCCGGCGGCGACGTGGCCGGCGGGCACGTGGCGCGCGGCACTCTCGATGTGGCCGGTCTGGTCGTCGAAAAAGAAGTCGGGCTCGAACTCGCGCAGGAACTCGCCCTTGGGCAGGCCGCCCAGGAACAGCGCCTCGTCGACCTCGATGCGCCAGTCCATCAGCGTGCGGATGGCACGCTCGTGCGCTGGCGCGCTGCGCGCGGTGACGAGCGCGGTGCGGATGCGCATGCCCGGCCCCGACGCCGCCTGCAGCCGCTGCAGCGCGACCAGCAAGGGCTTGAACGGCCCGGGCGCCAGCGGCGTGGCGGCCTGGTCGCGTTCGTGGGTCTGGAAGGCGTGCAGACCCTCACGCTGGAACACGCGCTCGGCCTCGTCGGAAAAGATCACCGCGTCGCCATCGAAGGCGATGCGCACCTCGTCGGGGTGAGCGTCGGACGCCCGCGCGCTGTGCGGAAAGACGCGCGCCGCCGGCACGCCGGCCTCCAGCGCCGAACGCACGTCGGCTTCGTTGGTGGAAAGGAACAGATTGGCCGCCAGCGGACGGAGGTAGCGCCAGGGCGCCTGGCCGCGCGTGAAGACGCCGCGCTCGATCGGCAGGCCATAGTGCTGCGCGGATCGGAACACGCGCATGCCGGAAACGGGATCGTTGCGCGACAGGATCACCACCTCCACACGCGGCGCATCGGCGTTGAAGGCCAGGAGCTTGCGCACCAGCGAAAAGGCCACACCCGGCCGGGCGGGCTCGTCCAGCCGCTGCAGCTGCAGCTGCATGTAGGCGCGGTCGTCGCTGGCTTCGAAGAGCCGGTTCTCTTCCTCGAAGTCGAATAGTGCACGCGAAGAGATCGCGACGACCAGCCGACCCTCCAGTGACGTCCCCATCGGCCGATGATAGCGAGGCCACTTTGTCACAGCGCGAACAGCTGCACACATTCGGTCATGCCGCCGAAACATGCTGCAGGCACACTGTCCGCACGATCTCACGAACCGACTCGAACACGACCTTCAGGGACCACACCATGAGCGCCTCGCCCACTGCAGAAGCCGTGCCCTTGGTGCCTGTCGCCGACGACCCCGTGTCGCAGTCATGGATGTACCGCAGCGAAGCCTTCGCCGAGGACCTGGACGACGCGTCCGCTGCGACGCCCGAGGCTGCCGAGAACCGCGCGCGTCAGGCCCTGCTGCGACTGAGCCTGCCCCTGTCGGCGTTGATGCTCGGCGCCGGGATGGCCGTGCTCTACGGCCTTCAATAGGCGACTGTCCGCCTCGCGCGCCGAAGCGTCCGGCCGCCGTTTCTTCCTGCCGCTTCTTCCCGCCGTCGAGAAGGCCCTTGCGCCCTGGCGCGAGAATCCGGGCGTTTCGGCCCGCTCCGGGCCTTGCGGAGCCCGCCCCAGCATGCCTTCCAGCCACGCGAAGATGACGATCGGCACGGCGCCTTTGCCGGTACCCGGGAGGCTGGGGTGATCTCGCTTCGACAGGTGCGCTACCGCTGGCCGCGTGCTGCGGCCGACTGCCTGGATATCGAGTCCCTGCACGTGGCCGCCGGGAGCGCCGTCTTCCTTCACGGCCCCAGCGGCTGCGGCAAGAGCACCCTGCTGGGCCTGCTGGCAGGCGTGCTGGTGGCCGGACAGGGCAGCGTCGAGGTGATGGGCCAGGACTGGGCGGCGCTGCGGGCGTCGCGACGCGACGCACTGCGCGCCGATCACCTGGGGGTCATCTTCCAGCAGTTCAATCTGCTGCCCTACCTGAGCGTCGTCGACAACGTGCTGCTGGCCTGCCGCTTCTCCAGCGCACGCGCGGCCCGTGCCGCGCAGAACGGCAGTGCTGACGACGCGGCGCAGGCGCTGCTGCAGAAGGTCGAGCTGCCTGTCGCGTGCTGGCGCAGGCCGGCGGGCGAGCTGTCGGTCGGCCAGCAGCAACGCGTGGCAGCGGCACGCGCGCTGATCGGCGCGCCGGAACTGGTCATCGCCGACGAGCCCACGTCGGCGCTGGACGCCGCGCTGCGCGATGCCTTCATGGACCTGCTGCTGGGTGCCTGCCGCGCCAGCGGCAGCACGCTGGTCTTCGTCAGCCACGACGAGCGGCTGGCGCTGCGCTTCGACGAACGCCTGTCGCTGCCGGCGCTGAACCGGGCGGTGGCCGCATGAAGTCCCTGCTGACGCTGGCGGCACGAAGCGCCTGGCACCGGCGCGGCACGCTGATGCTGGTGGTGGCTTCGATCGCGCTGGCCACCTTCCTGCTGCTGACGCTGGAGCGCATGCGCACCGACATCCGCGCCAGCTTCTCGCAGGCGGTCAGCGGCACCGACCTCGTGATCGGCGCGCGCACCGGGCCGATGCAGCTGATGCTCTACGCGGTGTTCCGCATCGGCGGCGCCACCAACGACGTGCGCATGGACAGCCTGAAGGACATCGCCCAGCACCGGGCCGTGGCCTGGATGGTGCCGCTGGCCCTGGGCGACTCGCATCGCGGCTACCCGGTGCTGGGCACCACGCCCGAGTACTTCACGCGCTTCCTGTACGGCGACCGGCAGCCGCTGGCGCTGGCCGAAGGCCGCGCCTTCGACGGCACGCTCGACGGCCTGTACGAGGCGGTGCTGGGCGCCGAGGTCGCCGATGCGCTGGGCTACGCTCCGGGCCAGCGCATCACGCTCAGTCACGGCATGACGCCGTCCCCGGGTGGTGCACTGTCGTCCGAGCACGCCGACAAGCCCTTCACGGTGGTCGGCGTGCTGGCGCGCACCGGCACGCCGGTGGACCGCACGGTGCATGTCAGCCTGCAGGCCATCGAGGCGATCCACCTCGACTGGGTCGGCGGCGCACCGTTGCCGGGCGTGCGCATCGCGCCCGAGCAGGCGCGCAAGTTCGACCTCGAACCCAAGCGCGTCACCGCCGCGCTGGTGGGCCTGAAGAGCCGTGCCGCGGTGTTCGTGGTGCAGCGCCATGTTGCCGCCTACGAAGGCGAGCCGCTGCTGGCGGTGCTGCCGGGCGTGGCACTCGACGAGCTGTGGGACGTCGTCGGTGTCGGCGAACGCGCGCTGCTGGGCATGTCGGCCATGGTCGGCCTGGTGAGCCTGGCCGGTCTGGTGGCCGTGGTGCTGGCCGGACTGAACGAGCGCCGGCGCGAACTGGCCGTGCTTCGCGCCGTCGGTGCCGGGCCGCGCCACGTGATGGGCCTGCTGGCCGTGGAAGGGGGTCTGGTCACGCTGCTGGGCGCCGTGCTGGGCGCCCTGGCCAGCACGCTGCTGGTGGCCGCGGCCGGGCCCTGGATGCAGTCGCGCTTCGGCATCGTGCTCGCACTGGAGCCGCCGACCCCCGTGCAATGGGGGCTGATGGCAGCCGTGCTGGCGGCCGGTATGCTCGCGTCACTGGTGCCGGCCCTGCGCGCCTACCGCCTGTCGCTGGCCGACGGGCTCTCACCGAGAAGCTGATCGCCATGAACCATGCATCCGCCTGCTTCCGCGCCCTGGCGCTGGCCTGTGCGCTGGGAGGCCCATCGCTGGTCGGAGCCCAGGCTCCCCAGGGCGTGCCGCTGCTGAGCCCGCCCCTGGGCAGTGCACCGGCCAAGCCGGCCGAGAGCAAGGCCGCCGAGCCCAGGAGCACGCCCAAGCCGGCAGCCAAGCCCGCGCCGGTCTTCGTCGGTCCCTACCGCGTCATCAACTGGGACGAGCTGGTGCCGGCGGGCTGGGACCCGATGAAGGAGTTCAAGGACTTCGACATCGCCACCCTGAACGACTCCGACGTGCGCGCCCTGCGGATGCTCAAGCGCATGCGGGAAGTCTGGGACAACGCGCCCTCCAACGCGGCGCTGGAAGGCCAGAGCGTGCGCATCCCGGGCTTCGTCGTGCCCCTCGAAGAAACCAAGGACGGCTTGAAGGAATTCCTGCTGGTGCCCTACTTCGGCGCCTGCATCCATTCACCGCCGCCGCCGGCCAACCAGATCGTTCACGTGCTGCCGCAGACGGCGGCCAAGGGTGTGCGCTCGATGGATGCGGTGTGGATCAGCGGCGTGATGCGGCAGACGCGAACCGACTCCTACATGGGCGCGAGCAGCTACCGCATCGATGCGAAGCTCGTGGAGCCCTACGTCGAGAAGCGTTGATGAAGGGCGTGCCCGGCGACCTGACCCGCAACACGCTGGCGGTGGTGGCGCTGGCGGCCATGCTCGGCGCCACGCTGTGGATCCTGCGCCCCTTCATCGGTCCGGCCATCTGGGCCGCGATGGTGGTGGTGGCCACCTGGCCGCTGATGCTGCGCGTGCAGGCCCGGCTGTGGGGCCGGCGCTCGCTGGCGGTGGCGCTGATGACGGTGTTCCTGCTGCTGCTGTTCGTGGTGCCGCTCACGGTGGCCATCGGCACCATCGTCGGCAATGCAGATCGGCTCATCGAGTGGGCGCGGCTGGCCGCCACCTGGGACATGCCCGACGAGGCGCCGCCCTGGGTGCTGGCCATTCCCTTGCTGGGCGAGTTGCTGGGGGGCCTGTGGGAACAGCTCGCTGCGGCCGGGTTGAAGGGGCTCTTCGGCAAGCTCTCGCCCTATGCAGGCAACGTCACGCGCTGGTTCGTCGCCGAGGTGGGCAACCTGGGCTTCCTGCTGCTGCAGTTCCTGCTGACGGTGCTGCTGGCAGCGGTCATGTACGCCCAGGGCGAAGAGGCCGCATCCCTGGTACGCCGCCTGGCCTTCCGCCTGGCCGGCACGCGCGGCGCCGACGCCGCGCAACTCGCCGGGGACGCGATCCGCGGCGTGGCCCTCGGCGTGGGCGTCACGGCACTTCTGCAGTCGGTGGCCGGCGGTCTCGCGCTGGCACTCACCGGCGTGCCCTTCGCAGGCTTGCTCACGGCCTTGATGTTCATGCTGTGCATCGCGCAGATCGGCCCGGCGCCGGTGCTGGTGCCGGCGGTGATCTGGCTGTTCTGGTCAGGGCAGATCGGCTGGGCGATCTTCCTGCTGGTCATCACCGCCGCGGTGGTGACCCTGGACAACGTCATCCGCCCGCTGCTGATCCGCATGGGTGCCGATCTCCCGTTGATGCTGATCTTCGCCGGAGTGATCGGCGGCCTGCTGGCCTTCGGGCTGGTGGGAATCTTCGTCGGGCCGGTGGTGCTGGCCGTCACCTACACGCTGCTGCTGGCCTGGGTCGACGACAGCGAACGCAAGGTCGAAACCTCGGACGCCGGATAGCGCGCGGCCGCGCAGGTGGGCCGACTCAACCGGGGTGTCTCTCGCCGAAGACCGCGGCGAACTCGGGTGGCAGCGACTGCATCTCTTCTTCGCTGACTTCGAGACCTGTCTGCAGGTCGATCGAAGACAGGAAGTAGCCACGCCCGGCGTCCGGCGCAGCGGACTTCGCCGCCGGCTCGACGAGCGGGTGGGTTGGTCGATGGCGTCGCGGATCGGACTTCATGTTGGGGGTTCTCCCATGCAGCCGCCATGGTCGCAGGACCGTACGCGTTTCGCCACCCCCAGACGCCCATGCGATACCCCCCCGAACACGGGGGATCGGCGCGCAAGCCAGCACTCGGTTCGGATCGGCCGGGCTCAGCCGGCCGCGGCGGCCTGCACCGTGCCGCTGACCTCCCCCAGGCCGATGCGCGCCGTGCCCACGGCCTGGCAGTAGGCTCGCATCGTCACCCTGTCTCCATCGGCCAGGAACGTGCGCTGCTCGCCGCCGGGCAGCAGCAGCGGCTGCTTGCCGCCCACCGACAGCTCCAGCATCGATGCCGCCTGGCCGGCACCCGGGCCCGACAAGGTGCCGCTGCCAAGCAGGTCGCCAGGCTGCAGGTTGCAGCCGTTGCTGGTGTGGTGCGCCACGAGCTGCGCCCAGGTCCAGTACGCGGCGTCCAGCGCGTTCGATTGCGACAGCCGCACGGCGGGCGCGCCGGCGGCGCGCATGGCCGCCGTTTCCAGCCAGACCTCCAAC
The DNA here is from genome assembly GCA_022843905.1 of Rubrivivax sp. Classification (GTDB taxonomy): domain Bacteria; phylum Pseudomonadota; class Gammaproteobacteria; order Burkholderiales; family Burkholderiaceae_C; genus Rubrivivax. The sequence goes on along the minus strand of JALHMT010000007.1, from coordinate 63,318 downwards.
GTGACGTCGAGCGCACCGGCAGCGCGATTGAACGGCGAGTCGAGGTAAGGCAGGGGCGCCGGGTCACCATCAGGCCGCACGAAGGGCCGGCGGAACGGCGCCAGCGCCTCCATCGTCACCACCCAGGGAGAAATCGAGGTGGCGAAGCTCTTGCTGAGGAAGGGCCCCAGCGGCTGGTACTCCCAGGTCTGGATGTCGCGCGCCGACCAGTCGTTGAGCACGGTCAGGCCGAACAGTGCGTCCTCGGCCGCCTGGATCGTCACCGGCCGGCCCTGTTCGTTGGCGGTGCCGATCAGCGCGCCGAGCTCCAGCTCGTAGTCGAGCCGCTTGCAGGGGCCGAAGACCGGCGGCTCGTCGCCCGCGGCCTTCAGCTGGCCGGCCGGCCGGCGGATGTCGCCGCCGACCCCCAGGCTGGAGGCGCGGCCGTGGTAGCCGATGGGCACCCACTTGTAGTTGGGCAGCAGCGGGTTGTCGGGTCGGAACAGCTTGCCGACCGCGGTGGCGTGATGGATGCCGATGTAGAAGTCGGTGTAGTCGCCCACACGGCAGGGCAGCGTCATCTCGGCCTCGGCCTGCGACACCAGGCAGGGAGCCAAAGACGCCTGCGCCGTGCTGCCCACGGCCAATGCGGCCGACAGGGCTGCACGTGTGGCGCGCCAGACCGGCCGCCCCAAGGCCATGAAGGCATTGAGATCACCGTCGGCCAATGGCGCCATCGCCGCAGCGACGGGCGCAGGCCAGGACACCGCGGGCAAGGCGGCACGCAGGTCCAGCACGTCGTCGCCGATGGCCACGCCGATGCGCCAGGGCTCGCCGCTGCCGCGGCGGCGAAAGCGGCCGTAGGGCAGGTTCTGAATGGGAAAGTCGCCGGCCTCGCGGGCTGCCGAGGCGACCCAACTGCGCAAGGCCGGGTCGTTCGTACCGTCGGTCGACGTCGTGATAGTCGTGGCGAAGGAGGTGGAAGTGTTCATGGCAAGTCGCCTCCTCAGCCGGTGAACCGATCGTCCAGCGCCTGCCAGCAGTCCGCGTAGCTGCCGTCGAGCGCGCCGCACGACAGCGCGAACTCGGTCGGCCGCATGGTCCAGCGGCTCTCGAACATGAAGGCCAGCGTGTTGTCCAGCTTGTGCGGCGCCAGCGGCGCGTTGCTGGCGCGATCGAAAGCCTCGGCATCGGGCCCGTGCGGCACCATGGTGTTGTGCAGACTCATGCCGCCGGGGCGGAAGCCTTCGGGCTTGGCGTCGTACTGCCCGTAGACCAGCCCCATGAACTCGGCCATCAGATTGCGGTGGTACCAGGGCGGGCGGAACGTGTCCTCGGCCACCATCCAGCGCGGCGGGAAGATCACGAAATCGCAGTTGGCCGTGCCGGGCGTGTCGCTGGGGCTGGTGAGCACGGTGAAGATCGACGGGTCGGGGTGATCGACGCTGATCGAGCCGATGGTCATGAAGTGCATGGTGTCGTACTTGCAGGGCACGAGGTTGCCATGCCAGGCCACCACGTTGAAGGGCGACGCACAGCCCGGCGCCTGCCAGAGCTGGCCGCCGAACTTCTTCACCATCGTGACGCTGCGCGGCTGCGCCTCGAAAGCCGCCACCGGGGCAAGGAAGTCGCGTGGATTGGCCAGGCCGTTGGAGCCGATGGGGCCCAGTTCGGGCAGGCGGAAGGGGGCGCCGTAGTTCTCGCAGACGTAGGCGCGCGTCGGGCCGTCGACCGCCACGCTGAAGGCCATGCCGCGCGGCAGCAGCGCGATCTCGCCGGGCGCCACGCGCAGCAGGCCGAGCTCGGTGGTGATCGTCATCGATCCCTGCTGCGGCACGATCAGCAGCTCGCCGTCGCAATCGACGAAGACCCGCTCCATGCTGCGGTTGGCCAGCACCAGGTGGGCGGCCAGGCCGGTCTGCGCGTCGGCGTCGCCGTTGACGACGATGGTGCGCAGGCCGTCGATGAAGTCCAGCGGCTGCTCCTGCTGCGTCGGCACGGCCAGCGGATGCCAGCGCATCGGTTCGGGGGGCGGCACCCGGCCTGCGGCGGCGCCTGTCTTCAGGAAGGCATGCGGCAGCGCCTGGTAGGCGCCGGCGGCCACCGAGGGCCGGCGGCGATACAGCCAGGTACGGCGGTTTTCTGCGCGCGGCGCTGTGAAGGCGCTGCCCGACAGCAGTTCCGCGTACAGGCCGTATGCCACTCGCTGCGGGCTGTTGCGGCCGCGCGGCAAGGCGCCGGGCACGGCCTCGCTTTCGAACTGGTTGGCAAAGCCGCTCTGGTAGCTCAGTTCACTCATCTCGTGGTCTCCTTCGATTCAGCGGGCAGGCCGTTCGCGACCGCACCTTGTCGCGCCACCTCGATCGCCTCGCGCAGCACGCGCAGATCACCGATGTGATTGGCCAGCAGCAGTACCAGGCGGGCGTTCATCAGCTCGCTCTGCGCATCGCTCAGCTCGCGGTGGCCGTCCACCAGCATCTGGTAGAAGTCGTCGCCCGGCGTGTAGGCGTGGCGATGGCGTTCGCCAGGCACGCCGAAGTGCGGTTCGGTGATGAGGTGCTTCATGCAGCGATCTCCTGGCCGCAGGCACGCCGCAGCGCGGCCGTCAATGCGTCGACATCGAAGCTGCGCCAGCGTGCGGCCACGTGCTGGTCGGGGCGCAGCAGGTACAAGGTGCCGTCGCGCGCGTCGCAGCGTCGGGCTGCGTGGCCCTCGACGTCCTGCACCCAGTCCAGCCCTGCGGGGCCGGACTCGCCCTGCGGCATCACCACCAGCGTGTGCACCGGGATGTCGTCCCGCGCCAGGCGGTTCAGCGCCTCGTGCTCGGCCGGCGGCGGTGCGCCGAAGCGCAGCAGCACGAAGCCCTGGCCGGTGTGCGGAAGCAGCCAGCCGGGTCGGCCGGCGGACTGCACGGGCGCGTCATCCAGCGGAGCGCCGGGCACCATCCAGCCCTCGAAGGCCTCGGTGTCCGGCGTGTTCAGCGGCGAGTTCCACAGTGTCGACGGCACCGACAGGCGGCCGCTGTTGACCAGCGCACGTCCCATCGGGAGCTCGGCCGCCAGCGACAGCACGGCGTCGCGCAGCACGCGCGAGGCGTGACTCTTGGGCGTCATGAAGTCGGTGCTGCGCGTGGAGTTCAGCAGGTTCTCGTCGGCGGCTGCCGTGCGCTCGGCGTCGTAGCTGTCCAGCAGCGCCGGCGGCGCGAGGCCGTCGGCCACCAGCTGGAGCTTCCAAACCAGGTTGTCGGCGTCCTGCACGCCGGAGTTGGCGCCGCGGGCACCGAAAGGCGAGACCTGGTGCGCGCAGTCGCCCACGAAGAGCATCCTTCCGTGACGAAAGCGGCTCATGCGACGGCACTGGAAGGTGTAGACGCTGACCCACTCGAGCTCGAAGCCGACCTCGGCAAAACCCTGGCTGTCGAGCAGCGCGCGAATGCGCGGCATCACGCGCTCGGGCTGCTTTTCCGCCTCGGGGTCGGCGTCCCAGCCAAGCTGGAAGTCGATGCGCCAGACGCCGTCGGCCTCACGGTGCAGCAGCGCGCTCTGCTCGGGGTGGAATGGTGGGTTGAACCAGAAGCGGCGTTCGGTCCGCTCGGCCGGGAACAGCTCGCGGTCGAGCACCACGTCGGCGATCAGGAAGCGGTCCTGGAAGATGCGGCCCTCGATGTCCAGCCCCATCGCGCGGCGGATGGGGCTGCGTGCGCCATCGGCCACCACCAGCCAGTCGGCACGCAGCGCATAACCGCCATCGGCTGTGTCGACCTCGACTGTGGCTCCCTCGTCGTCCTGCGACACCGCGCTCACCTTGTGCTGCCATCGAAGGTCGATGCCGGGCAAGGCCTGCGCCCGCTCGACCAGGTACTGCTCCAGGTGGTATTGCTGCAGGTTGACCATGCCCGGGCGACGGTGGCCGGCGTCGGGCAGCAGATTGAAGGCAAAGACCTCCCGCTCGCCGTGGAAGGTGCGGCCGACGTTCCAGGTCACGCCCTTGTCCACCACCGCGTCGCCCACGCCCAGGCGGTCGAAGATCTCCAGGGTGCGCTTGGCGTAGCAGACGCCGCGCGAGCCCACGCTCACGGTGTTGTCCTCGTCCAGCAGCACGACCGGCAAGCCGCGCTGCGCGGCATCGATGGCCGTGGCCAGCCCGACCGGCCCGGCACCGACGACCACCAGAGGCACGCGGCGCAGGCCGGCCTGTTCCAACTCGGGCGCGCGCCGGTAGTCGTAGCGCGGCCAGGTGTAGGTCTTCAGCATGGGCGCCGCCAACGGCCGTGCCGCACCTGTGCGGGCGGCCCCGCCAAGCGGCCGCCGCGGAACCGGCTTCGCCGGGCCGCTGGCGGCGCCCCCCTGGGGGGGCCGGGCCGGGACGAGAGGGGCCCGGTGGGCCCGTCTCGCGTTGCGAGGAGCCGAGCCACTGGCTCGGCGCGGCCTGCAAGGTGCGGCGAAGCCGCTTCGGCGGAGGTCATGTCTCCAGGGCCTTCCACATCTCGATGTCGCGCTCGGCGGTCCAGATGCGCGGGTCGCGATGCTGCGTGGCCTCGTCGTAGGCGCGCGTGATGTCGAAGGGCATGCAGTGGTCGAAGATCACCCAGTGGCCGTACTTCGGTCGCACGGCTGCCACCGTGTCGCGGTACACGGTCTTCAGGTCCTTGCCGGCCGCAGCGCCGGCCTTCACGTTGGCGAACACGTCGGCGATGAAGCTGCGCGTGCCGGCCAGGCCCGCGGCCACCTCGGTCTCGTTCTGCAAGGCTGCGCCGCGGCCGGGCACCAGCTTGACGGGATGCAGCGCGGCGATGTTGTCCAGCGTCTGCGGCCAGTCGCCGAAGTAGGCGTCGCCGGCGTACGGTGTGGCGTCGAATTCGACGAGATCGCCGGAGAACAGGATGCGTTCCTGCGGCAGCCACACCACCGTGTCGCCCTTGGTGTGTCCGCGGCCCAGCTGCATCAGCTGCACCTCGAGCTGGCCCAGCCACAGTGTCATGCGGCCGGTGAAGGTGAGCGTCGGCCAGGTCAGGCCGGCCGGCACGCTCTCGACATTGCGGAACAGGCGCGGGAAGCGGCCGATCTCGCTGGCCTTGTCCTGCTCGCCGCGCTCCTTGATGAGCGACAGCGTGTCTTCGCTGGCGATGATGTGTTCGGGCTGGTAGGCCGAAGCCCCCAGCACGCGAACCGCGTGGTAATGGCTCAGCACCACGTACTTGATGGGCTTGTCGGTGACCTCGCGGATGCGGCGGATGACGTCCTGCGCCATCACCGGCGTGGCCTGCGTGTCGATGACCATCACCGCGTCGTCGCCGATGACGATGCCGGTGTTGGGATCGCCCTCGGCCGTGTAGGCATAGGCGTGTTCGGACAGCTTGGTGAAGCTGACCTTCTTCTCTTCGAGGTCGGCTTGGGAAGCGAAGGCTTTGGTCGACACGGCGGACTCCTGATTCGGTTAATCAATTCGCCATAGACGAATCGAGGGGGTTGATCTTAGGCAAATCGTTTGATAATGTCTAACTCATTCAAATTAGTAGAAACCCGATGATGGCGGACCCTCCGGACAAGGCGGACACCCGAGTCCAGCGCGGCATCCAGAGCATCGAGGTCGGTGGTCGGCTGCTGCTGGCGCTGGCCGATGCCGGCCGGCCGATGGCGCTGAAGGACCTCGCAGGCGCTGCCGGCATGGCACCCCCCAAGGCGCACCCGTATTTGGTGAGTTTCGGCAAGCTGGGGCTGATCACCCAGGACCCTGGCAGCGGGCACTACGGCCTGGGCCCGCTGGCCATGCAGCTGGGCCTCATCAGCCTGCAGCAGTACGACCCCGTGCGGCTGGCCACGGCGCGACTGCCGGAGCTGGCCCGCGCCATCGGGCAGACCTCGGCCATTGCCGTCTGGGGCAACCACGGGCCGACCATCGTACGCACCGAAGAAGGCCCTTCGGCTGTGCACGTCGCCATGCGGCACGGCACGGTCATGAGCGTGCAGGGCACGGCCTCCGGCCGCCTTTTCGCAGCACTGCTGCCGCGCCGGCTGGTGGCTGCCGCACAGGCCGACGTCGATTTCGACACCGCCTTCGAGCGCGAGCTGGACGCGGTGCGCCGGGAACGCATCAGCCGCGCGGTGGACGCCGCCGTGGTGGGCTTCAGCGCCCTGGCCGCGCCGGTCTGCGACGGCAGCGGAACGATGGTGCTGAGCCTGACCGTGATCGGTCCCACGGCGAGCTTCGACGTGTCCCTGGGCGGCGCCGCGGCACAACTGCTGCGGCGTGTGGCCGCCGAACTGACCCAGCAACTGGGGGGAGGCGCAGCGATACAAGCACTTGCAACATCGATGCACAGCCCCGCTGACGCCTGACGCCCGACGGCTTATGGTTGCGGCAATTCCGGGAGGCTCCATGACAAGTGCCGTGCGTCGTCTCACACCCCCGTGGTTATCGCGCCTGACATGGGCCTGGGCCGGCTTTGTCGGCCTCATCGGAGGGGGCGTCACGCACGCCGCCATCGACACCCGGCTGGTGGCCAGCGGCTTGTCCAGCCCCGTGTTCGCCACCGCGCCCTTGAACGACGGTCGGGTCTTCATCGTCGAGAAGGGCGGCACCATCAAGGTGTCGCAAGGCGGCGCGCTCAGCGACTTCCTGACCATCCCCGTGGCCACCGCCAGCGAACAAGGCCTGCTGGGTCTGGCATTCGACCCGGGCTACGGCGTGGCGGGCGCGGCCGGCTTCCGCCGCTTCTTCGTCAATTACTCCGATCCGGCCACAGGCGACAACGTCATCGCCAGCTACCGCACCAGCGCCACCAACGCCTCCCAGGTTGAAAGCGCTTCCCGCATCGAAGTCCTGCGCATCGACCAGCCGGCGAGCCTGACCAACCACAAGGGCGGCTGGATCGGCTTCAAGCCGGGCCAGAACAACAACCTCTACATCGCCACGGGCGACGGCGGCGGCAGCAACGATCCCTTCAACAACGCCCAGTCGCGCAGCAGCTTCCTGGGCAAGGTCTTGCGCGTGGACATCTCGCGCGACGACTTCCCGGGCGACCCGACGCGGAACTACGGCGTTCCGTCGAACAACCCCTTCGTGAACGTGGCCGGCACGCTGCCCGAAATCTACGCGCTGGGGCTGCGCAACCCCTGGCGCGGCAGCTTCGACCGCCTCAGCGGCGACCTCTGGCTGGGCGACGTCGGCCAGGGCTCGCGCGAAGAGGTCGACCGCATCCTGTCGAACAGCCCGGGCGGCCAGAACTTCGGCTGGCGCCTGCGCGAGGGCAACATCGCGACCCCCGGCATCAGCGACCCCGCCGTGCCGGGCCTCGTCGACCCGGTGCTCGACTACCCACGCACCGTCGGCCGGTCGATCACAGGCGGCTACGTGGTGCGTGACATCACGTCCGAGCTGTACGGCCAGTACGTCTTCGGCGATTTCGTCACCGGGCGCATCTGGGCCATCGACGCCGGCGTGACCACGGCGACGCTGGCCAACGCGGTCGATCTCACCGCCGTGCTCGACGCCGGCAGCGCAGGCGCCATCGGCAACATTTCCTCGTTCGGCGAAGGTGCCAACGGCGAGCTCTACATCGTCGACTATGGCGGCAAGGTGGTGCAGGTGGTGCCCGAACCCGGCACCTGGGCCATGATGCTCGCCGGCGCGCTGGCCGTGTCGTGGCGGCTTCGTCGCGCGAGACAGTCAGGCGCCCCGCCCCAGGTCGCCTGACCGGGCCGGCCCGCCGGGAACGCCGTTCCGCACTGCATCCCCGTTGCCACACAGAAGCGGCGGTCCCCGACCCAGGTCGGGGCCGCCGACCTCGAAGCGGCGCGTAGAGTAGACCTCTTTCCCCCCTCAGGAGCAGACCATGGGTCTCATGTCATTCTTCAAGGAAGCCGGCGAGAAGCTGTTCGGCACCGGCCAGGCCAAGGCTGCCACCGCTGCCGTGGCCGCGGCACCGACGCCCGAAAACGTCGCTGCGCTGAGCCAGGCTGCCGGCAACGCCATCGCCGACTACGTGCGTGCGCAAGGCCTGCAGGTCGATGCACTCGACATCGGTTTCGATGCGCCCTCCGGTACCGTCACGGTGGCCGGCCAGGTGGCCGACCAGGCAACCAAGGAAAAGGTGCTGCTGTGCTGTGGCAACGTGTCCGGCGTGGCGGCAGTCAACGACATGCTGGTGGTCAACACGCCCGAGCCCGAGGCTCAGTGGCACACCGTGGTGTCGGGTGACAACCTGTCGAAGATCGCCAAGAAGTTCTACGGCGACGCCAACAAGTACCCGGTGATCTTCGAGGCCAACAAGCCCATGCTGTCGCACCCCGACAAGATCTACCCGGGGCAGATGCTGCGCATCCCCATGAAGTGACTCCCACCCCCGAAGCGGCTTCGCCGCTTCCCCCTCAAGGGGGCAACGCTGGCGGCCGGGCAGAGCCCGTCCGCGGCGTCCGCTTGATGGGTCGGCCTGGGCCAGCGGTGCTGGCCCTGCGGCCTCGGGCTCGGAGGTGGAGCCCGTCCGTGGCCTTCGCTTGAGGGGTCGGACTGCGTCAGCGGTGCTGGCGTATCGGCCTCAGGTACGGGGATTGAGTCCGCACCAGCGTGCGATGAAGAGCGCCAGCACGGCGGTGACCTGCTGCAGGCTGGCCAGCGACACCCATTCGTCCACGCCGTGGATGTTGGCGCCCACCGGGCCGTAGCAGGTGGCGGGGATGTTGCCGTACAAGTGGAAGAAGCGCACGTCGGTGGTGGCCGTGAGAGCGCGCGTGCCCACCGTCGTGCCGGTGATGTCGCGGTGGGCCTGCATGAGCTGCTGCATCGACGGCTGCTGCAGGTCGACCACCAGGCCCTCGGCCTGGAAGCCCTGGTAGCTGACCTCCACCTTCACGCTCTTGGCAGCCGGATGGGCCGCGTGTGCTTCACGCAGCACCGCCTCGGCCTTGGCCCGTACTTCGGCCGGCTTCACGCCCGGATAGAAGCCCAGCCGCATGTCCACGCGGCAGTGCGTGGACACCGACGACGACCACTCGCCACCCGACAGCTTGCCGAGATTGAAGTTGATCGGATGGTCGTGCCGGCAGTACATGTGATGGCGGTGCTCCGGGCGGTTCCACTCGGCTTCCAGTTCGCGCAACTTGCCCACCAGGTAGTGTGCGAAGTCGATCGCGCCGATGCCGGTCTGCGCCACCGCGGCATGCACCGGCACGCCGTAGACGTCGATCGTCATCCACATCACGCCCAGCTGCGCGCTCATCATCTCGCCGCCGGGCTCGGGAATGATCGCGGCATCGGCCGTGTACCCTTCGACCAGGCAGGCCAGTGCGCCGTTGCCGGTGCACTCTTCCTCGATCACCGACTGCAGCGTGACCGCCGCCGCCGGCTCGTAGCCCATGCGTTGCAGGCTGCGCATGGCCATCGTGTAGGCAACGATGCCGGCCTTCATGTCGGCCGCACCGCGGCCGTGCAGCTTGTCGCCGGCGATCCACGGCTCGAAGGGCGGGCGCGCCCACAGGCGTTCGGCGCCGACCGGCACGACGTCGATGTGCCCGTTGAGGATCAGCGACCGGCCGCGCACCGGGCCGGCCGGCCGGTGCAGCCCGACCACGTTGCGCCGGCCTTCGTAGCTGACGATGGACGGCGAGTAGCCCGGGTGATCGCGCAGCTTGTCCTCGTCGATGGCGAACTCGCGCACTTCCAGGCCCAGGTCGCCGAACTGCCGGGCCATCAGCGCCTGTGCCGAGGCCTCGTCGCCCAGCAGCGACGGCTCGGCGACCAGCGCCTGCAGCAGGGACACGGCGTCGGCGCGCTGCGCCTCGACCGCGGCGAGGATCTCGGTTTCGGTGACCGGGCAAAGCGTGGCGGTGTCCATGGGCAGCCTCTTGAAGAAGATCACCGCAGCCTGCGGCGTCCCGCAATCCTAAGTCAGCGCCGTGTGGCCAACCAGATGCTGGGCAGGATGAGCGCGGCACCGCCCAGGTGGTGCCAGCCGGGCAGCTCGCCCAGCACGAGCCAGGCCGAGACGGCGCCGTATACCGGCGTCAGGTACAGCAGAAGGGCCGTGCGCGATGCACCCAGCTCACGCTGCAGGAAAGAATACGCCGTGTAGCTCAACACGCCGGGCACCAGGGCGGCCAGTGCCACCAGTCCCAGGGCCGCCCATCCGAAGGGAGGGCGCGGGGCGAACCACCACTCCAGGGCGGTGAAGGGCAGCAACACGACGATGCCGCCGAAGATGATGGCCGCCAGCCGTTCTGCCGGGCCCAGGGCCGAAGGCCAGCGCTTGAGCATCACCGAGTAGGCCGTCCAGGAGAGCGCGGCCGCGACAAGCCACGCATCGCCGATGGCGAAGCGCACCGCCAGCAGGTTGCGCAGATCGCCCTTGGCGATGATGAACAGCACTCCCAGCAGCGCAAAGACCACCGCCACCCGCTGGGCAGCCGACATGCGCTCGTGCAGCAGCTTCACCCCGGCCACCGCGATGGCCACGGGCGTGGCGGCATAGATCAGCGCCATGTTGGTGGCGCTGGTGGTCTGTCCGCCGATGTAGACGAAGGCGCCGCAGATCCACATCCCCAGGGTGCCCAGCACCAGCATCTGCTTCCACTCCTGCTTCAGCACGGCACCTTGCCGGGACAGGCCGCGCCAGACGAAGGGCAGCATCAGCGCCAGGGCCAGCACCCAGCGCCCCAGCGCCAGCACATGCGGCGCCACCACGCCATCGGCGAGCCGGGCGATGATGTAGTTCGAAGACCAGAGTGCGGGCACCACCCACAGCAGTACCGAAGCCCAGCGCGCGACCTTCACGCCAGCGTGGCCATCGCTTCGCCCATGCGGATGGCGCCCGCCGGCGCCCAGCCCGGATTGAACCGCAGCGGGCCGCGCGGGAACAGCATCACCACGGTGGAGCCCAGCAGGAAGCGACCCATCTCGGCACCCTGGGGCAGATCGATCGCCTGGTCGGCGTAGGACCATTCGCGCAACATCCCGCTGCGCGGCGGATTCACCACGCCGTGCCACACGGTGGCCATGCTGCCGACGATGGTGGCACCGACCAGCACCAGCACCCAGGGGCCGCGGTCGTTCTCGAACACGCACACCACGCGCTCGTTGCGCGCGAACAGCCCGGGAACGCCGCGCGCCGTGGCGGGGTTCACCGAGAACAGATCGCCGGGCACGTGGATCATACGCAGCAGGCGCCCGGCGCATGGCATGTGGATGCGGTGGTAGTCGCGCGGGCTGAGGTACAGCGTGGCGAAGTGGCCGCCCTGGAAGTGTGCGGCCAGCGCGCGGTCGCCACCGACCAGCGCCGCCACCGTGTAGTCGTGGCCCTTGGCCTGCAGGATGCGGTCACCGTCGATGGCGCCCAGCTGGCTGATGGCACCGTCCACCGGGCACACCAGGTCGGACTTCGCCATCGGCCGCGCTCCCGGCTTCAACGCCCGGGTGAAGAACTCGTTAAAGCTGGGGTAGGCGCCGATGTCGGGATTCGCAGCCTCGCTCATGTCGACGCCGTAGCGCGCCACGAAGCGGCGGATGACTGCCGTGGTGACGCTGCCCGCACGCGCGCCGGCCAGGCGACCGGCCAGAACGGTCAGCGCCCGCTTGGGCAGCAGGTATTGCGGCCACACGGCCGAGGCATCGCTCATCTCGGCGGCCCTTCAGCGCAGCGGCGACATCTCGCGCAGCGTCTGCACTGCACCTTGCCCGACCGCCGCACCAAAGCGCTTGGCCAGCCGCTCGGCCACGTTGTCGCGTGGCGTGTAGTCGATGATCTCTTCGGCCTTGATCACTTCGCGCGCCACGTAGTCGAGGTTGCCGATCTTGTCGACCAGTCCCTGCTTCACTGCTTCCTCGCCGTTCCAGAACAGGCCCGAGAAGGTCTCGGGGGTTTCCTTCAGGCGCTCGCCCCGCCCTTCCTTGACCACCGCGATGAACTGCGCGTGGATCTGTTCGATCATGGCCTTGGCGAAGGCCACCTGCTGCTCGTTCTGGGGCGAGAACGGATCGAGCATGCCCTTGTTGCTGCCGGCCGTCAGCAGGCGGCGCTCGATGCCCAGCTTCTCCATCAGGCTGGTGAATCCGAAGCCGTCCATCAGCACGCCGATGCTGCCGACGATGCTGGCCTTGTCGACGTAGATCTCGTCGGCTGCCACGGCGATGTAGTAGGCGCCGCTGGCACACATTTCCTCGACCACGGCATAGACCTTCTTGTTGTGCTTGGCCTTCAATCGCTTGATCTCGTCGTAGACGATGCCGGCCTGCACCGGGCTGCCGCCGGGCGAGTTGATGCGCAGCACCACGGCTTTGGAGCCGACGTCCTCGAAGGCGCTCTTCAACGCCGAGACCAGCGACTCGGCGCTGGTCTCCGAGTTGGCTGCGATCTCGCCGCGCAGTTCCACCAGCGCCGTGTGGGCGGTGGACGCCGTGGGCGCCTGCAGCCGATGCGCGAAAAGGGCCCAGGCCACGGCCAGCGCCAGACCAAGCCAGGCAAAGCGGAAGAACAGGCGCCAGCGGCGATCGCTGCGTTGCTGGCGCAGCAGCTCGCGGGCGACACGCTCCAGGGTGCTTTCCAGTTGCAGGGCCGGCGCCTGGGGAGCAGGCAAGCCGGCGCGCGCCGGACCGGGCATGGCAGGGGCTGCCGGCTCGGAAGGCGGCAGTCGGTTGTCGTCGTCGGAATTCATGGTGGGCTCCCGTCAGCCGGCGTGGCGGGCGTCGAAGGGGTCGACGACCCGGGGGTCGGTTCCGGCGCCACGGGCGACGGGTCGAAGGACACCGGCTGGATGTCCCGGGTAGGATACCAATACACCTGCCCGTCGGATTCCTCGACGGTGATCGGGGTCAGGCGCCCGCGGCCGCAGGGTCCGCCGACACAGCGACCATCGGCAGGTTCGTAGGCCGCGCCGTGGATCGAACAGAGGATCCAGCGCTTGTCCATGTCGAGGAACTGGCCGGGCTGCCAGTCCATCTCGGTGGGTACGTGAACGCAGCGGTTGAGATAGGCGACCACCACGCCGTCGAATCGCATCGCAAAGGCGCGCACCGGCTGGCCGTACTGGGTGACGTCCCAGACCCACGCCGGGCCCCGCTCCTGCAGGTCGCCGGAGCTGCAGACCGGTTCGGGAAGGGCGGCAGTCGTTTCAGGCATGGCGCACCAGCCAGTCGTGCAGTTCAGGGGCGGAGTGGGCGACGAACAGCGGCGCGAAGCTCTCGAAGGCCGCGGGCTCGTGCGCGCCGTAGCTCACGCCGACGGCAGCGGCCCCGGCGTTGGCCGCCAGCTGCAGGTCGTGCGTGGTGTCGCCGATCATCAGCGTGCGATGCGGGTCGGCACCGAGTTCGCGCATCAACTGTTCCAGCATCATCGGATGCGGCTTGCTGGCGGTCTCGTCTGCGGTGCGCGTGCTGTCGAACAAGCTGCCCAGATCCGATTGCGCCAGCGCCTCGTCCAGGCCGCGCCGGCTCTTGCCCGTGGCCACGGCCAGCCAGTGGTTGCGCGCCTTCAAGGTCTGCAGCATGGGCAGCACACCGTCGAACAGCACCAGTTCGTGCTGGCGCGCGAAGTAGTGCTGCCGGTAGCGGCTGCCGAGTTCCGGGTAGCGCGACGGGTCCAGGCCCGGCACGGCGTGTTTCAGCGCATCGTTCAGACCCAGTCCGATGACATAGGCGGCGGCCTCGTCGCTGGGCACCTCGGCACCGATGTCGCGGCAGGCCGACTGGATGCAGCGCACGATCAATCCGGTGGAGTCGAACAGCGTGCCGTCCCAGTCGAAGACGATCAGATCGAAGCGGCGTGATTTCATAGATGGGCCAGGAGTGTGGCGCAGTCGGCGGGCAGCGGGGCGGCGAGGGTGATTCGCTCCCCCGTGGCCGGGTGGTCGAAGCTCAGGTCGCGGGCATGCAGGAACATTCGCGCGAAACGCTGCGCACGGGCAAAGGCCTTGTTCGCCGCGAAGTCGCCGTACTTGGGGTCGCCCACGATGGGGTGTCCGGCATGCGACAGGTGCACCCGGATCTGGTGCGTGCGCCCGGTCTTGATGGTGACGTCCAGCAGGGTGTGGCCGGCAAAGACCTGGCGCACCTTCACCAGCGTGATGGAGCGGCGGCCGTCCTCGTGCGCGGCGTCCACCACGCGCACGTGCCGCTCGCCGGCGGCGTCCAGTGTCTTGTGCAGGGGCTGATCGATGACCTTCAGGTTCGAAGGCCAGGCGCCGAAGACCAGCGCGGCGTAGGTCTTGCCGGTGTCGCGGGCGCGGAACTGGTCCTGCAGCGCCGTCAGCGCGCTTCGCTTCTTGGCCAGCAGCAGCGCGCCCGAGGTCTCCTTGTCCAGCCGGTGCACCAGCTCCAGAAAGCGAGCCGTGGGTCGCGACCGCCGAAGCTGCTCGATGACGCCCGAGCTCACCCCACTGCCGCCATGCACCGCCACGCCGGCGGGTTTGTGGATGGCCAGCAGATGTTCGTCCTCGAACAGCACCGGGAACTCACGGGCCGGCGCCGGCGGCGCCGACGAACGTTCGGGCAGGCGGACCGGCGGCACGCGCACGTCGTCGCCCTCGGCCACTCGCGTGTCGGCGCTGGCACGGCCCTTGTTGACACGCACTTCGCCGGATCGGATGACGCGGTAGACGTGGGTCTTGGGCACACCCTTGAGGTGGCGCAGCAGGTAGTTGTCCAGCCGCTGACCGGCCGATTCGAGGTCGACGGTGAGGTGCCAGACCTGGGGCCCCGCCCGGGTCACTGGGGTCTCTTGCAGCGACGAAGCCGGTGATGCCGGCCCTTTCCTTCCAGCACCAGCGCCTTTGCCCCCTATAATCGGTCGCTCCACGTTCGTGCTGTAAGTGCTTGATTTTCCGGAGTTTACCCGGGCACAGAGGCTGAAGGTGGCAGGTCATGCGCGTTGGTTCGCGCATGTTCAGGTGATGCAACGCCGGTCGCGGCGCTTGAGAGTCGGGGTCCCCAAGTGTCCCGGCAGCAGGTGTTGACTGGCGTCAGAGAACGCAGAGAACCCCACCTCCCGCCCGTCGGGAAGGTCACCGAAAATTCCTGGTGCCAGCGCCGAGATGTCTCGTGCTTGCACCCGCGTCCGGCGACAGCCGCCTCCATGCCCCCACCCGCTATTGCAATGCAAGCCACCCGACGCCCGCGGACCCAGTCCGGCGCGGCGCGTGGCGCACTGCCCTGGCCGCGCGATCCGCGGCACGGCACGCAGCAGCCAGGGGCATCGGCCGGTGTCGCCGTGACGCACGCGCCAACGCTGCGCCACTGAGACCGCCGAAGCTTTCGCGGTCGAATCGCAGTCCAGGGCATTTCGCGTCGCGGTTCCCCGCATTTCTCGTGCATCGAAGCTGCCGTCGGCCGCAAGGCCGGGGGCGTGTTCGTGCGCGCCGGCTTGCAAGGCCGGGGCGTGAAGAGGAGTGCACATGAAACGCATGCTGATCAACGCCACGCAGCCCGAAGAGCGGCGTCTGGCCATCGTCGATGGCCAGAAATTGCTCGACTTCGAAACAGAAATCGAAGGGCGCGAACAGCGCAAGGGCAACATCTACAAGGCCGTCATCACGAGGGTGGAACCTTCGCTGGAAGCCTGCTTCGTCGAGTACGGCGAGGACCGGCACGGTTTTCTCCCCTTCAAGGAGATCTCGCGAAACTACTTCCGCGAAGGCACGGACCTGCGCAGTGCGCGCATCCAGGACGCCGTCAAGGAAGGCCAGGAACTGCTGGTGCAGGTGGAGAAGGAAGAACGGGGCAACAAGGGCGCGGCGCTCACCACCTTCATCAGCCTGGCCGGGCGCTACCTGGTGCTGATGCCCAACAACCCGCGCGGCGGCGGCGTCAGCCGGCGCATCGAGGGCGAAGACCGCGAGGAACTGAAGGAAAACCTCGACCAGCTCGAATACCCCAAGGGCATGAGCCTGATCGCGCGCACCGCCGGCATCGGCCGCAGCGCACCCGAGCTGCAATGGGACCTGAACTACCTGCTCAAGCTGTGGACCGCCATCGACGGTGCGTCGCAGGTCGGCAAGGGCGCCTTCCTGATCTACCAGGAGAGCTCGCTGGTCATCCGCGCCATCCGGGACTACTTCACCTCGGACATCGGCGAGATCCTGATCGACACCGACGACATCTTCGAGCAGGCGCAGCAGTTCATGAACCACGTGATGCCGGAGACGGCCAATCGCGTGAAGCGCTACCGCGACGACGCGGCGCTGTTCAGCCGCTTCCAGATCGAACACCAGATCGAGACGGCCTTCAGCCGCACGGTGAACCTGCCCTCGGGCGGCGCCATCGTGATCGACCACACCGAGGCGCTGGTCTCGGTCGACGTCAACTCGGCGCGCGCCACGCGCGGCAGCGACATCGAGGAAACGGCCACGCGCACCAACCTGGAAGCCGCCGACGAGATCGCGCGCCAGATGCGGCTGCGCGACCTGGGCGGCCTCATCGTCGTCGACTTCATCGACATGGAAGAGAGCAAGAACCGGCGCGAAGTCGAGACCCGCCTGCGCGATGCGCTGCGCAACGACCGCGCCCGCGTGCAGTTCTCCTCGATCAGCAAGTTCGGCCTGCTCGAACTCAGCCGCCAGCGCCTGCGCCCGGCGCTCAGCGAAGGCAACCACATCACCTGCCCGCGCTGCAACGGTACCGGCCACATCCGCGACACCGAGAGCTCGGCGCTGCAGATCCTGCGCATCATCCAGGAGGAGGCGCTGAAGGACAACACCGCCGCCGTGCACGTGCAGGTGCCGGTGGAGGTGACCTCGTTCCTGCTGAACGAGAAGCGCACCGAGATCACCAAGATCGAGCTGAAGCAGCGCGTGACCGTGCTGCTGGTGCCCAACAAGCACCTCGAGACGCCGAACTACAAGCTCGAGCGCCTGCGCCACGACGATCCGCGCCTGGAAGGCCTGCAGGCCAGCTACACGATGATCGAGGAGCCGGACGACGAGGTCGGCATCACGCGTCGCGAGAAGGCCAAGCCCAAGCAGCAACCCATCATCAAGGGTGTTCTGCCCGACCAGCCGGCACCGCCCGCGCCGGTGGCCGCCCCGCCAGCCCCGAAGCCCGCGCCGGCACCGGTGGTGGCCGCCCCCGCCCCTGCCCCCATGCCCAGGCCCACACCGGCGCCGGCTGCCGGCACGGGCTTCTTCGGCTGGGTGAAGAAGATCTTCGGCGGCAGCGATCCTGCTCCAGCCCCCATGGCGGCGCCGGTGCCGGTGCCGCCCGCCCCTCTGGCCGCAACGGCGGCCCCAGAAAAGCGTGAAGGTCGTGACGGTCGTGAAGGTCGTGACGGCCGACGCGGTGAACGCGGTGAACGCGGAGGCCGCGGCGGCGAGCGCGGCGGTGAGCGTGGTGGCCGCGGCGGTTCACGGGAGGGTGGCGAGTCTCGCGGCGGCGAACGGGGTGGACGTGGCGGAAGCCGCGACAGCCGTCGATCGGAGGCCGCGGGCAGCGAACAGCAGTCAGCCAACAACCTGACGCCGGAACGCCAGGAACCGCGTCGCGGCCCACGGCCGGAACGCGCCCCAGTGGCCTTGCGTGAAGAGGGCGGCGTACCGCCGCCGGCCTTCGTCGACACCATTCCCTTGGGCGAACCCGGCGCTGAGGGCGAGCGGGACGGCCGCCGTCGCCGCCGCCGTGGCGGTCGCGACCGGGCTGAAGGCCGGACTGAAGATGCCGGCAATGTCCAGGGGCTGGCACCCGCAACCGCCGAAGGCGCAGCAGTCGAAGAAGGCGCTGCCGCGATGCCGCGCGCCGAAGCCGGCGACAGCCAGCCGGCCGAGGGCGGCGCACCCGAAGGTGGCGTTCGTGAAGGTGGCGAACGTGAAGGCCGGGGCCGCCGGCGCGGTGGCCGGGGCCGCCGCGAACCGCGCGAAGGCGCAGCGCCGCAGGATGGCGTGTCGGCGGACGAAGGCAGCGTGCGCGACGAGGCTGCGCTGGCCCCGCTGGCGGCCGTGCCGTCGGCAGCCATCGCGGCCGACTATGTCGACGAGAGCGAGGCTGCCACGCGTGCAGTACACGTTTCCGAAGTCGCGGCCGATTCGCATGCCGACGTCGAACCGCCGGTCGTCCCTGCTGAAGCGGCTGCACCCGCCGCACCGGTGGCAGCCGCAGCACCACCGGTGCCGGCGCCCGCGCCGATCGCTGCACCGCGGCCCGTGGTCGAGTCCTACACCTTGCCGGTCGATGCACTGCGCTCGATGGCTGCGACCTCGGGCCTCGAATGGGTGAACTCCGACGCCGAGAAGATCCGTGTCGTGCAGGAAGCCATGGCCAACACGCCGCTGCCGGTGCGCGTGCCGCGTGTGCCGCGCCCGCAGATCGTCGTAGACGACGGCCCGCTGGTGCTGGTGGAGACACGCAAGGACCTGTCGCAGATGAAGCTGCCGTTCGAGCAGACGGCGCGCTGATCGAGCTGAGGCTGTCGGACCGATCCGGTCCCATGTGACGAGGGCCTCGCAGAACGAGGCCCTTCTTCATCGCAGATGCGACGGCGCGCTGCTGCGCCCGGGTTCAGGGCAGCCGTTCGAGCGCGCGCTGGTAGACCGGGTCGTGCATCAGTTCGTCCCAGGGCAGCGGCGCGGTCTGGGGCAGCAGGGCCTGGCGTCGCCGTTCGCTGTCCGGGTCGGGCTGCCACAGCTTGCGACTGGCGGCCTCGTCGAGGCCGTCGAGAAGTTCGTCGACCGCTCCGCCACCGTCCAGCGACTGGTTGCACAGCAGCACCATGTCACAGCCGGCGTCGAGCGCCAGCGCCGCAGCCTCGGCATAGGTCAGGGACTGTGTGCCGATCGATCTGGCACCGGCCATGCTCAGATCGTCGCTGAAGACAGCCCCGGTGAAGCCGATCTGCCCACGCAGGATGTCCTTCAGCCAGCGCGCCGAGAAGCCGGCCGGATTGCCGTCGACCTTGGGGTAGACGACGTGTGCCGGCATCACCGCCGTGAGCGTGGTGCTGAGCCATTCGTACGGCCGCATGTCGTCGCTGCCGATGGCCTTCAGCGTGCGCTTGTCGACGGGCACTTCGGTGTGGCTGTCGGCCTTCACGAAGCCGTGACCCGGGAAATGCTTGCCGCAGTGCGCCATGCCGGCGCGAAGCAGGCCGTGCGCCACGCTCTTGGCCAGCATCGTCACCACGCGCGGGTCGCGGTGGAAGGCGCGGTCGCCGATGACGGTGCTGCCGCCGAAATCGAGATCGAGCACAGGTGCGAAGCTGAGGTCGACGCCGCAGGCGCGCAACTCGGCACCGAGCACGTGACCGACGGCCGTGGCGGCGTCGGTGGCCGTCAGGGGGTCCTTCATCCACAGCTCGCCCAAGGTCCGCATGGCCGGCACGTGGGTGAAGCCGTCGGTGCGGAATCGCTGCACGCGTCCGCCCTCGTGGTCGACGCAGATCAGCAGGTCGGCACGAACGGCCTTGATCTGCGAGGTCAGCGCCGTGAGCTGCGCGCGACTCTCCCAGTTGCGGGCGAACAGCACCACCCCGCCCACCAGCGGGTGCTTCAGACGGCGGCGATCGGCGGCGTCGAGCGTGGTGCCGGCGACGTCGAGCACGACAGGCGAATGTAGAGTCATGGTGCAGGGTCCAGGGTTTCGACGACGACGAAGGACGCGGCGTAGTCGGTTTCGTCGGTGACGGTGACGTGGGCGTGCAGGCGCCGCGACGTGAACCAGTCGGCCAGCGGGCCGTCCAGGTGCACATAGGGCTTGCCGCCGGGCTGGTTGAGGATCTCGCAGTGGCGCCAGGTCATCGGCATGCGGATGCCCAGCCCGATGGCCTTGCTGAAGGCTTCCTTGGCCGAAAAGCGTGTCGCCAGGAAGCGAACCCCCCGGTCTGCCGAACGCCCACGACGAGCGTGGAAGACGGCGATCTCGCGCGGACCCAGCACCTTGTCCGCGAAGCGCTCGCCGCGCCGTTCCAGCGTCGCGGCGATGCGCCGGATGTCGCAGATGTCGGTGCCGATGCCGTAGATCACATCATCGGGGCCTGCCCGAAGGCACGGCGGATGCATCGCTGGTAATCGCGCACCGTCTCGGCCAGGCCGAGTTCCAGCGCATCGGCGATCAGCGCGTGGCCGATGGAGACCTCCTGCACACCCGGCACGGCGCGCAGGAAGTCTTCGAGGTTGTCGCGGTTCAGGTCGTGACCGGCGTTGACCTGCAGGCCCGCGGCCTGCGCAGCACGCGCTGCGGCGGCGAATCGGTCGAGCTGGGCCGCTTGCGACGGCGTGCCGTGCGCCGCCGCATAGGGCTCGGTGTACAGCTCGACACGGTCGGCGCCCACGGCGCGTGCGGCCGCCATGGCCTCGGGCAGCGGGTCCATGAACAGGCTCACCCGCACGCCCAATGCATGCGCCTGGGCGATCAAGGGGCGCAGTCGATCGGCATCGGCCGCAAGGTCCCACCCGTGGTCCGATGTGAACTGCCCTTCGCCGTCGGGCACGAAGGTGCACTGATCGGGCGCCTGCCCGTTGGCGGCCAGTTCGTGCAGGCAGTCCATCAGGTTATGGAAAGGGTTGCCCTCGATGTTGTATTCGGCCATCGGCCAGTCCTTCATCAGCACGGCCAGGTCGCGCACGTCGCCGGCGCGGATGTGGCGCTGATCGGGCCGGGGGTGCACGGTGATGCCGTTGGCGCCGGCCTGCAAGGCGATCGCCGAGGCCTTCACCACGCTGGGAATGCCCAGGTGCCGCGTGTTGCGCAGCAGGGCCACCTTGTTGACGTTGACCGACAGTGCCGTGCCGCCTTCGGCGCGGCCGCCCTGCGCGTCAGCTGCCACCCATGGATTCATCGCGAAGTGCCTTCCAGGTCGAGCAGCTTCTGCACGTCGAGCATCACGCGTCGCGTGCGCAGCTGCGAGGATCCCAGATGATAGTGAAGCAGGCCCCGCAGTGGCCCGCGCAACGGCGGCACGGCGCCGGCCACCGCCTGCCGAAGCGCAACGCCGCTGCCGTGCTCGAGCGCCGCCTCCAGCGTCACCAGCATGCGGCCGACCAGCCCGCTGCCGGGCGACTCGACCACACCGGCCTCGGCGTCCAGCCCGTAGTGGCCTTCCAAGCGCACGGGCAGAACGGTCTGCGTCACCAGGGCGAGCTCGGGCAGCACCCCCAGTTCCCGCAGCAGCACCAGCTCGAAAGCGCGCAAGGCCGCCTGCGTGCCGCTCTCGTCCGCCCGCGACATGGCCTGCAAGGTGTCTGCATACATGTCGAACAGCAGCGGGTGGGCGTCCTGCCGCGCCAGCAGCCTGAGCAGCAGCTCGTTCAGGTAGAAGCCGGCGAACAGCGCAGGGCCGCCCGTCATCGGCACACCACCGGCCCATTCGGCGCTGCGCAGGTTGTACACCTCGGCACTGTCGTCGGCGGGGGCCTTGCCGAACTGGACGTTCAGGCGCTGGAACGGCATCAGCACCGGTCGCAGCTGCGAGTAGGGCCGCTTGGCGCCCTTGGCCGCTGCCACCATGCGGCCGCGCTCGCGCGTGAAGAACTCGACGATCAGGCTGGTCTCGCTCCAGTCGTGGTGGTGCAGCACGAAGGCCGCCAGCGGTCCGCCGGCAGAAGCGCGCCGTGTGCTCATCGCAGCGCTGCGGGACAGCCTCCGCGGTTCATCACTCGTAGCCGTAGCTGCGCAGGTGCTTCTCGTCGTCGGCCCAGCCGGAGCGCACGGTGACCCAGATTTCGAGGAAGACCTTGGCGTCCATCAGCCGTTCGAGTTCCTGCCGCGCTTCGCTGCCGATTCGCTTCAGGCGTTCGCCGCCCTGACCGATGATCATGCCCTTGTGGCCTTCGCGCTCGACGACGATGTTGGCGCTGATGCGGCGCAGCTGGCCTTCCTCCTCGAACTTCTCGATGACCACGGTGGAGGTGTAGGGCAGTTCGTCACCGGTCAGTCGGAACAGCTTCTCGCGCACGATCTCACTGGCCAGGAAGCGGTCGCTGCGATCGGTGAGCGCGTCTTCCTCGTACAACCAGTGCTGCTCGGGCAGGTACCTCTCGACGATGGCGAAGAGCCGCTGCACGTCGGCGTCCTTCTGCGCCGACATCGGCACGAACTCGGCGAAGGCGTGGCGTTCCTGCATGCTCTTCAGCCAGGGCAGGACGTCGTTGCGGCGCTTGACGGCATCGAGCTTGTTGGCGATCAGCAGCGCGGGCTTGTCCGGTGGCAGCAGCGACAGCACCTTGGCGTCGTCCAGCCCGAAGCGACCGGCCTCGACCACGA
Source organism: Rubrivivax sp. (assembly GCA_022843905.1). Taxonomy (GTDB): domain Bacteria; phylum Pseudomonadota; class Gammaproteobacteria; order Burkholderiales; family Burkholderiaceae_C; genus Rubrivivax. Next base: position 41,172 of record JALHMT010000007.1, on the reverse strand, counting down.
AGAGCACCACGTCCACGTCGCCCAGCGACGACAGCACCGTGCGGTTGAGCGTGCGATTCAGTGCCGCCGCATGCTTCATCTGGAAGCCCGGCGTATCGACGAAGACGAACTGGGACGGCCCCACGGTGCGCACCCCGGTGATGCGGTGCCGTGTCGTCTGCGCCTTGCTGGAGGTGATGCTGATCTTCTGACCCACCAGCGCGTTGAGCAGCGTCGACTTGCCCACGTTCGGCCGTCCCACGATGGCCACCAGCCCGCAACGCTGCCCGTGGGCGTCGCTCTCGGGCAGGGGGGACGGGTTTTCAGGAATGGTGTCGGTCATGTCAGCGCCAATGGATGCAGCCTGTCGCGTGAACGCGCGCAGCGCGGTGCGAATTCATGCAGACGCCGCGGATCCGGCTCCGCCGGTCCGCCAGCGTCGCCCCCCTGGGGGGAGCGCCGCAGGCGCTACGGGAGGGGTCGTCAATCCTTGTCCGTCGATTTGAGCACGTCCAGCATGCGTCGTGCGGCCTCCTGCTCGGCGATGCGGCGCGATCGGCCTTCGCCGCGCTCGATCAGGCGGAGGTCGGGCACGGCGCACTCGACGTCGAAAGTCTGGGCGTGCGCCTGTCCGCGTGTGCCGGTGATGCGATAGGCCGGCACGGGCAGGCGGCGCGCCTGCAGCCACTCCTGCAGTTCGGTCTTGGCGTCCTTGCTCCAGCTCTCGACGTCGGTCGAGGCAATGAGTTCGCCGAACAGGCGGCGCACCAGGCTGTGGGCAGGCTCGAATCCGCCATCCACGAAAACGGCGCCGATCAAGGCTTCGACCGCGTCGGCCAGGATCGACGGGCGCTGCGCGCCGCCGCCACGGGACTCGCCTTCGGACAGGCGCACCACCTCGGGCAGGCCCAGCGACAGAGCGACACGATGCAGGCTGTCCTCGCGCACGAGGTGGGCCCGCACGCGGGTCAGGTCGCCTTCGTCGGAGCCCGAGAAACGCTCGAAGAGCAGCGTGGACACGGCCAAGCTGAGCACGGCGTCGCCGAGAAACTCCAGCCTTTCGTTGTGGTCGGCGCCGAAGCTGCGGTGCGTCAGCGCACGCTGCAACAGTCGCGGCTGCTTGAAACGATGGCCGAGCGTGCGTTGGAGGTGGTCGAGGGTCGGATCCATTCGGGCCGGTGGCACACCCGGCGCGCTAGCGCCTGGAACTGCCTTCGTACTTCATGAGCAGGTACACCGGACCATAGATGGGGATCTCCTTGCGGTATGCAAAGGCGATCACGACCTTTTCGTTTTCCTTCGTGATCTCGAGATCCTTGCCCGAGATGGACTCGATCGCGTACTCGATGTCCCGCTGCTTGTCGAACGCGGCGCGGGCTTCGGCGACAGTGGCCGGCGACGAAGCCGCCACCTTGTCGACGGTGCGCTGTACGGTGAAGTACTCGTTGAGCGTGGGCAGCACGCGCACGAGCAGGTAGCCGCTGAATCCGATCAGCAAAGCCCAGAACAGCAACCCGAACAGGGTGATGCCGCGTTGCTGTCCTCGCCGGGTACTCCGGCTCACGGTGGGGGTGCGCACTGATGTGATCTCCTGCCGGCGGGCGACCTGGATTCGCGATGCGGCCCCGCAGTCCAGCAGGCCGGCTCAATGGAATGGACCGATTCTTCCGAGGTTACCGAAGTTCATCCACACGAAGAAGGCCCTTCCGACGATGTTCTCGTCGGGGACGAAGCCCCAGAAGCGTGAATCCTGAGAATTGTCACGGTTGTCACCCATCACGAAGTAGTGTCCCGCCGGCACCTTGCAGGTCATGCCTTCGGCCGTGTAGCGGCAATTCTCGTTCATGGGGAAGGTCTTCGGGTCGGGCCCGTAGTACGCCTGCCGCTTCGGGTCGACCAGGATGCTGTGCTCCACGTCACCGAGCTTTTCGGTAAAGCGCGGTGTGTAGCGCAGGCTTTCCTCATCGTAATAGTCGCCCTTGGACTCTCCGGCCACCGGTTGGCCGTTGATGCTGAGCTTCTGATTCTGATAGCTCACTTCGTCGCCCGGCAAAGCCACCACGCGCTTGATGTAGTCCAGGCGTGGATCGACCGGGTAGCGGAACACCATCACGTCACCACGCTTGACCGCGTTGTTGTCGACGATCTTCTTGTTGATGACGGGCAGTCGCACACCGTAGTGGAACTTGTTCACGAGGATCAGGTCACCCACGAGCAGCGTCGGGATCATCGATCCGGATGGGATCTTGAACGGCTCGAAGAGGAAGGAGCGCAGCAGGAACACCACCAGGATCACCGGGAAGAGCCCGGCCGTCCAGTCCAGCCACCACGGCTGCATCAGCAGCCTGGCGCGCGCCTCGGACAGGTCGCCGTCGACCTTGGCGATGCCCATCCTGGCCAGTTCGGCACGACGTGCCGCGTCCTGTTGCTCCAGCGTGGCCGCCGCGGCCTCGCGCGCCGGCTTGAAGCGAAGGCGCTCAGCCACCCAGTAGACCAGCGTGACCAGCGTCAGCAGGAAGAGCAGCAGCGAGAAGTTGCCGGTCCAGTGGCCGAGGAACCAGCCGCCGAGGTAGACGATGAGGGCACCATAGAGCGCTGCGGTGATGGAACTCATGGGTGTTTGATCAGTCGTCCACTTGGAGGATGGCCAGGAAGGCTTCCTGCGGCACCTCGACGGCACCGATCTGCTTCATCCGCTTCTTGCCGGCCTTCTGCTTCTCGAGCAGCTTCTTCTTGCGGCTGATGTCACCGCCATAGCATTTTGCCAGCACGTTCTTGCGCAGCGCCTTGATGTTCTCGCGCGCGATGATGTTCGCGCCGATGGCTGCCTGGATCGCCACGTCGTACATCTGCCGCGGGATCTGCTCGCGCATCTTGGCGGCGACCGCACGGCCGCGGTACTGGCTCTGCGCCCGGTGCACGATGATGGAGAGCGCATCGACGCGGTCGCCGTTGATCATCAGGTCGACCTTCACGACGTCGGAAGCGCGGTACTCCTTGAACTCGTAGTCCATGCTGGCGTAGCCGCGCGAGACGCTCTTGAGCTTGTCGAAGAAGTCCAGCACGATCTCGGCCAGCGGCAGCTCGTAGGTCAGCATCACCTGGCGGCCGTGGTAGGCCATGTTGAGCTGCAGGCCGCGCTTCTGGTTGGCCAGCGTCATCACCGGGCCCACCGAGTCCTGGGGCATGTACAGGTGCACCGTGACGATGGGCTCGCGGATCTCGCGGATGCGGCCGAGGTCGGGCATCTTGCTGGGGTTCTCGACCATCAGCACGGTGCCGTCGTTCAGCTCGACCTCGTAGACCACGCTGGGCGCGGTGGTGATGAGATCCTGATCGAACTCGCGCTCCAGCCGCTCCTGCACGATCTCCATGTGCAGCAAGCCCAGGAAGCCGCAGCGGAAACCGAAGCCCAGTGCCTGGCTCACTTCGGGTTCGTAGCGCAGGCTGCTGTCGTTGAGCTTGAGCTTCTCGAGCGCATCGCGCAACTGGTCGTACTCGCTGGCTTCTGTGGGGTACAGGCCGGCAAAGACCTGCGGCTTGATCTCCTTGAAGCCCGGCAGCGGCTCGATGGCGGGGCCTGCGTTGTTGGGCAGCTTCTTCTCCAGCGTGATGGTGTCACCCACCTTGGCCGCCTGAAGCTCCTTGATGCCGCAGATCAGGAACCCCACTTCGCCGGCCCTCAGCACCTCGCGCGGCATGCTCTTGGGGGTGAACACGCCCAGCTGCTCGATGCCGTAGACGGTGTTGGTGGCCATCATGCGTATGCGTTCGCCCTTGCCGAAGCTGCCGTCGACCACGCGCACCAGCATCACGACGCCCACGTAGTTGTCGAACCAGCTGTCGATGATCATGGCGCGCGGCGCGCCGTCGGGCTTGCCGCGCGGCGCCGGCATGCGGGTGATGACGGCCTCGAGGATCTCGTCCAGGCCCATGCCGGTCTTGGCCGAGCAGGGGATGGCATGCTCGGCGTCGATGCCGATCACGTCCTCGATCTCGCTCTTCGCGTTCTCGGGGTCGGCCTGCGGCAGGTCCATCTTGTTCAGCACCGGGACCACTTCCACGCCCAGCTCCAACGCGGTGTAGCAGTTGGCCACGGTCTGCGCCTCGACGCCCTGCGAGGCGTCGACCACCAGCAGCGCGCCCTCGCAGGCCGACAGCGAACGGCTCACCTCGTAAGAGAAGTCGACGTGCCCGGGTGTGTCGATGAGGTTGAGGTTGTAGACCTGCCCGTCCCTGGCCGTGTAGCTCAGGGCCGCGGTCTGCGCCTTGATGGTGATGCCGCGCTCGCGCTCGATGTCCATCGAGTCGAGGACCTGGGCCTCCATCTCCCGGTCGGACAAGCCGCCGCAGCGCTGGATGATGCGATCGGCCAGCGTGCTCTTGCCGTGGTCGATGTGGGCGATGATGGAAAAGTTGCGGATGTGATCCATGAAGACCTACGGTGCCCGTCTCTGCATGCTCCTGCGCGTCGATGGACGCCGCGGATCGAGACGGGAGTCGCCGCGCGAATCGTCGATGCGAAGCGCCCGGCCGAAGTAAAAAAAAAGGCACGTCGAATGGTTGACGCGCCTTCCAACAGAACGTTTGGCAACTGCTTGTTGGGCGTTCATTCTAACCAAAAGGCCAGACCCAAAACCCGCGCCAATGCTTGTTTGTAGCCCGTTGCAGGGTTCCAACATGAAAATCTATCAACAGCTTGTCCACAGGCTCTCCGGGGCACCGAGCGGGTCCGACTGTGAGTGCCCGCTAGGACCGTCGGCAGGGGGAAAACCTGCCCCCGACTGCCAATTCTAGCGGCGGCGAACGCTAATGCAGCGATGCTCAAGAATGAAGCGGGCGGTCACCAACATCGGGAATGCAAGCCCGGCCGCTACTCGGTACTAACCCGATGGTTCCCCAGCGGCCGCGAATCCCACGATACGGAAAGACCCGCAAGCACAGTCAACCGAGCGGGCCTCGGGTGAGACAGCGAAGGGCCCGGGTCCACGGCTGAGCCGCCCGGGCCTCGAAGCCATCACCGCGTCGGTCGGATCACGAGGTAGTTGGTCCATTCGCCTCGGCGCACCATCACGCTGACTGCGCGCGCCTTTTCGACCCGGGCCACGATGGTGGCGAACTGCTTGGAGTCGGTGATGTCGGTGTTGTCGAGCGACAGGATGATGTCGCCCTCGCGGAGACCGGCGCGTGCTGCCGCGCCGTCCACCGCCTCGACCCGCACACCGCCCCGCTTCAGCTCGCGCCGCTGCGCCTCGGTGAGGTCGGTCGCCGTGATGCCGAGGGCGTTCTTCACCGCCGGTGCGGCGCCCGGCTCTGCAGACGCGCGCCGCGTCTGACGGTCGGGCTCGAACTCGGCCACGGTCACCGTGACGTCGCGCGTTGCTCCGCGACGGAAGACCTGCAGCGTGGCTTTCGTTCCAGGCTTGGTGCTGCCGATGATGCGAGGCAGGTCACTCGACTTCTCGACCACCTTGCCGTCCACGCGCGTGATGATGTCCCCCGCCTCGACGCCGCCCTTGTCGGCCGGCCCACCGGTCTCGACACCCTGGACCAGCGCGCCAGCTGCCTTGCCCAGGCCGATGGACTCCGCCACCTCCTTGGTGACCGGCGCGATCTGCACGCCGATGCGGCCCCGGATGACGCGCCCGTTGGTACGCAACTGCTCGGCCACCCGCGTCGCTTCATCGATGGGAATGGCGAAGGAGATGCCCATGAAGCCGCCCGAGCGGCTGTAGATCTGGGAGTTGATGCCCACCACTTCGCCACGCAGGTTGAGCAGCGGTCCGCCGGAGTTGCCGGGATTGATCGCGACGTCGGTCTGAATGAAGGGCAGATAGTCGCCGGTGTCACGCGCCTTCGCACTGACGATGCCGGCGGTGACGCTGTTCTCCAGCCCGAAGGGCGAGCCGATGGCCATCACCCATTCGCCCACCTTCAGCTTGTTGACGTCGCCGATCTTCACGAAGGGCAGGCCGCTGGCCTCGATCTTCACCACCGCCACGTCGGTGCGCCGGTCGGCCCCGATGATGCGGGCCTTGAACTCGCGCTTGTCGGTGAGCGTGACGATCACCTCGTCGGCACCGTCGACGACGTGCGCGTTGGTCATCACGAAGCCGTCGGCACTGAGCACGAAGCCGGAACCGACCCCGCGCTGCTGCGGCTCGTCGCTGCCGCCGGGCGGGTTGCCGCGGCGCGGGTCGGGGCGACCCGGGATCGGAATGCCGAACCTGCGAAAGAACTCTTCGATGCTGGGGTCGACCTCGCCACCACCGGGTCCGGCTGCCGTGGTAGACCGCCCGCGCTCCAGGGTACGGATGTTGACGACCGCCGGCCCGACCCGTTCGACGAGCTCGGTGAAGTCGGGTAACTGCACCGTCTGAGCCTGGGTCAGGGCCGGTGCAGCCGCTGCGGTCATCACGATGAGGAAGGAGGCCAGCAGACCGCGGGCCCGACGAGACAGGGAGAACATGGGCATGTCCTTGGTTTCCATGATGAAGAGCCTGACAGAAAGCGCCGGGCCGTGTGATGCCCAAGGGCATCCCGGACTGCGTCAGCGCCGACGTTCGAGCGAATCGAGCAGCACGCGCAGGGTCGCCACAGGCACGTCGCCCATGGCCGTCAGCCAATGGTCGCCGCGACGCTGCATCAGCGTGGCCGTGGCGCCGAGTTGGGCGTCGACGTCCTTGCGATGGCGTGTGCTGTCGTACTTCTCGATGAAGAGTGAAACGTGCGTCAGCCCGTCCGAGTAGACAGCCTGGAGCACGGGTTCGGGCGGCCGGGTGTCACTTTCGGCCATCGCCTGCATCGGGCGCCGGACCGAGCTGACGAGACTGAAGCCGGGCAGTGGCCGGGACAGCGACCAGCCCTCGGCGTCAAGCGCGATGCGATCCTGCTGGGCTCGCAGGATGCGGTAGCCGCTCAGCTTGCGCAGGGGTTGCAGCACACTTTCAGGCTGCGGCTTCACGCCGATCTCGACCTCGGAGAACGCCGACGACTCGAGCACTCTCTTGTCGGCACCCAGCACGTCGGCGCGCAGCATCAGGCCGCTGGCGACGTCGGCCCAGAGCCGCTGGGCATAGCGCCAGTCGTCGCGCGGCTTGAGCAGGAACACGTCGGCGTCGCGGCCGGCGATGCGCTCGCGGCCTTCCGGACGGAGTTCGTACTGGTCGAGCGCGCGCGCCTCGACGGTCTGCAGCAGCGGACGGCGCTTGTTCCCGCTGTCCCGCTTCTCGACGACCGCCACACGGGACTGCGGCCACAGCGTGTGCACGGCGTCGTTGTGGCGGTAGATCTTCTGCAGGCGGCCGTCGAGCGATTCGATGCGTTCGTAGGACTGGTCGCCGACGGCGAAGTGCGCCACGCTGGAACTCGATACGGCGCCGCCCGCGGTGAAGACCATCGTGCCCTGGTAGTTGCGCTCGTTGGCTGCCTGGTGCATCCGCGCCAGGCGTGCGCGCGGATCGGCGCCGGCAGCGCTGGCACCCTGGGCCTGGGCGGTCCATCCCACCGGCGCCAGCCAGGACGCCACCAGCGCGGCAATCAGCCAGCGCGGCAGGAAAGCAGGGGTTGGCATCAGCGTTGGGGGACGATGGTGTCGACGCTGCGCATCACGCCGCCGGGAACGGCAGCTGCAGAACTGCCTCGGGCCTCGCGGTGGGCGCGAAGATAGGCGTCGATCTGTGCGTCGCGGATCAACTGCGCGTCGAAGGAGCCAGGCGACGACCCCCCGGGTGACGGACCGTTGCCGGCCCGTTGCAGTCCGGCCGGTACACCCTGGCCTGCCAACAGACCCGCGCGCGGCTCTGCGGTCGGTTCGGACATGCGGGACACGACCAGCACTCCGGCGACGGCAACGAAGCCGGCGGCGATGGCAGCGGGCGCCAGCCACCCATGACGGCCGCGTGCAGCCGGAGCAGCAGGAGCCGGCACGATGACCGGCGCTGGCGCCACGATGGGTGGCTCGTCGGCGAGCCGGACGCGCAGGGCGTCCAGAAAGGCCCGGTCGCGCGCGGGCGGGGTGGCCAGATCGTCGGAGCGCATGACGTCGCCGATCAGCTGGTATCGGTGCCAGTCGCGCTGCAGTCCGGGATCGTCCCGCCAGCTGGCACAGATGTCACGGGCCAGGTCGGCGTCGCACTCGCCATCGACCAGCCGCGAGACGAGCAAGCGTCTGTCGTCCTCCGAAGGGACAGGGGCATCTGAGATCGAATTCATCGTTGCAGACTCATGTTGAGCAGGCCGTGTTTCGAGCAGCTACCAGCGGGCGCCGTCTCGAGTATCCAGCAGCGGGCGCAGTCGCGTGGCAATGGCCTCACGGGCACGGAAGATCCGGGACCGTACGGTGCCTATGGGGCAGTTCATGACTTCGGCGATTTCTTCATAGCTCAAGCCTTCGATCTCCCGCAGGGTGATGGCCTGCCGCAGGTCTTCCGACAGCGCTTCGATCGCCGCATTCACCGCCGTGGCGATTTCCTTGCTGGCCAGCAGTGCTTCGGGTGTCTCGCCGTCGGTTAGTTCATTCTCGATCCGTGAAGTTTCATCACCGTCATCGGAAACGGTCATCGAACCTTCCGACACCAGCAGGTCGCGCTTGAGATCGACCAGCGCCTTCTTGGCGGTGTTGACCGCGATCCGGTACAGCCAGGTGTAGAACGCCGACTCACCGCGGAACTGCGGCAGCGCGCGGTAGGCGCGGATGAAGGTCTCCTGAGCGATGTCCTGCACCAGGTCGCTGTCGCGCACCATGCGGCCAATCAGGCGTTCGATGCGGCGCTGGTACTTGATCACCAGCAACTCGAACGCACGCTGGTCGCCGCGCTTGACGCGCTCGACCAGCAGGCTGTCGGCGTCGGCGTCGGCCATGCGGATCAGCGGGCCGGCAGCCCGTCGGCGACCCCGGTCGGCGGCTCGCGACCGAGGTCGGCGGCATAGAGAGCCACGCAGAGCGCGCGAAAGTCAGGGCCCGCTTCCAGACGCGTCACGGCGATCCAGAGCAGGGTGCCGGAGCCCGTCAGGCCTGTTGCGGCCGATGCGGGGCGCAGGCGCAGCAACAGCAGGGTTCCGAAATCGATCGCCACTTCGGCCGACTGCAGGTCGATGAACGTGTCGCGGCCGCCCGGAGTCACTTGCCAGGCCGATCCCGTCCAGCGCAGATGAACCGGCTGTGCCGGGAGCCACCGCCAGACCAGGGCCGCTGCCGCCATCGCGCTGCACGCCGCCCAGCCGAGGGCGGCAACGGGACTCGCGCCGAGATGAAGCGCCGCCCAGGCTGCGCCGACCCCGGCCGATGCCGCTGGCAGCAGCACCTGCAGCCCGCGCCACACCCCGGCGTTCGAAGCCGTCACGCTGACGGCCGGCGCGAGGCGCATGGCGGTCAGACGCGCCGGAACACCAGGGTCCCGTTGGTGCCGCCGAATCCGAAGTTGTTCTTCATGGCGACGTCGATCCTCATGCTGCGCGCTTCGTTGGCGCAGTAGTCCAGATCGCACTCAGGATCCTGGTTGAAGATGTTGATCGTCGGCGGGCTGACCTGGTGGTGCACGGCGAGCACCGTGAACACCGATTCGATGCCGCCGGCGCCACCCAGCAGGTGCCCGGTCATCGACTTGGTGGAATTGACCACCACCTTGCGGGCGTGCTCGCCCAGCGCCAGCTTGATGGCGTTGGTCTCGTTCAGGTCGCCCAGGGGCGTGGAGGTGCCATGTGCGTTGAGGTAGTGGACGTCGCCGGCATTCGCGCCGGCATTGCGCAGGGCCGCCAGCATCGAGCGCTTGGGACCGTCGACGTTGGGCGCGGTCATGTGGAAGGCATCTGCACCGAGCCCGAAACCCGCCAGTTCGGCGTAGATCCTCGCGCCACGGGCCTTGGCATGCTCGTATTCCTCCAGCACCAGCACGCCTGCCCCCTCGCCCAGGACGAATCCGTCGCGGTCCTTGTCCCAGGGGCGGGAGGCGGCCTTCGGATCGTCGTTCCTGGTGGACAGCGCCCGCGCAGCTGCGAAGCCGCCGATGCCCAGCGGTGACACCGTCGACTCCGCGCCGCCCGCGATCATCACGTCGGCGTCGCCGTACTCGATGAGACGCCCCGCCGCGCCGATGCAGTGCAGGCCGGTGGTGCAGGCCGTCACGATGGCCATGTTCGGCCCCGTGTATCCGTAGCGGATGGAGATGTGGCCCGAGATCATGTTGATGATGGAGGCCGGTACGAAGAAGGGCGAAATGCGGCGGGCACCCCGTTGCCGGTAGTCCTCGTGCGTCTGCTCGATCATCGGCAGACCGCCGATGCCCGAGCCGACCATGCAGCCGATGCGCTCGGCCTGCAGTTCGTCCAGGGCTTCCCCGTGCGGCAGTCCGGCATCGGTCACGGCCTGCACGGCAGCGGCCAGGCCGTAGTGGATGAAGGTATCCATGTGGCGGGCTTCCTTGCCCGGAATCACCTCCTCGACATTGAAGCCCTTGACCTCACCGGCGATCTGGCACGGCAGCCCCGTGGCGTCGAACCGCGTGATGCGGTCGATGCCGGACTGCCCGGCCACGAGCTGTGACCAGCCCTCGGCAACGGTGTTGCCGACAGGGCTGATCAGCCCCAGGCCCGTGACGACAACCCTGCGCCGCGACATGCCGCCGTCAGCCCTTCGGGTGGTTGACCGCGTAGTCGATCGCCAACTGGACGGTGGTGATCTTCTCGGCCTCTTCGTCGGGAATCTCGATGCCGAACTCGTCCTCGAGGGCCATCACCAGTTCGACCGTGTCGAGAGAGTCCGCACCCAGATCGGCCACGAAGGCCTTCTCATTCGTGACGTCGGACTCGGGAACGCCGAGTTGCTCGGCGATGATCTTCTTGACACGTGCTTCGATATCGCTCATGACTCCTCCAGGAGTGTGGTCGGAAAACAGCCCGCGATTCTACCGGCGGGGCCCATGCCGGTCTGCTTGCTCGACCCGCGCACCGGCGCGGGTCTTCATTCAATTCATGAACATGCCACCGTTGACGTGCAGTTCCGTGCCGGTGATGTAACCCGCCCCGGGCGACGCGAGGAAGGCCACGGCATGCGCAATCTCCTCGGGCGTACCCAGCCGGCCCAGTGGAATCTGCTGCAGCAGCGCGGCCCGCTGCGCCTCGGGCAGCGCGTCGGTCATGTCGGTGCCGATGAAGCCCGGCGCGATGCAGTTGACGGTGATGTTGCGGCTGCCGAGCTCGCGCGCCAGCGAGCGTGTCATGCCGGCCACGCCGGCCTTGGCCGCCGCGTAGTTGGCCTGCCCCGGATTGCCGCTGGCGCCGACCACCGAGGTGATGTTGATGATGCGGCCGTAGCGCTGCTTCATCATCGGCCGCATCACGGCGCGCGACAGGCGGAAGACGGCTCTCAGATTGGTGTCCATCACCGCGTCCCAGTCGTCGTCCTTCATGCGCATGGCGAGCTGGTCGCGCGTGATGCCGGCGTTGTTGACCAGCACGTGCAGGCCCCCGCGCTGCTTGACCAGCGCCTCGACGGCAGCGTCGACCGCTGCGGCATCGGTGACGTTCAGGCACAGCCCGGCCCCGCCCGACGGCGCCAGCGCGGCGTCGACCGCCGCCGCACCGGCCTGCGTGGTGGCGGTGCCTATCACCTGGAATCCCTGGTCTGCCAGCCTGGCCGCGATGGCGCGGCCGATGCCGCGAGAGGCCCCGGTGACGAGCGCGATGCGCGATTCACTCATTGCAGCAACCCCTTGGCTTCGGCCAGCGAGGCCGCGTCGAGCACGGTGGCGGTGACGATGGCCGCGTCGATGCGGCGATTCAATCCGGACAGCACCTTGCCGGGGCCGCACTCGAAGATGTGGGTGGCGCCCCGGGCGCGCAAGGCCGCCACCACCTCGACCCAGCGCACGGGGCCGAAAGCCTGGCGGTAGAGCGCGTCGCGGATGGCCGCCGGTTCGACCGGCGCAGCCACGTCGATGTTGTTGACCACCGGAATCGCGGGCGTGGCGATCTTGGCCGTCGCCAGCTTGTCCTTCAGCCGTTCGGCGGCGGGCTTCATCAATGACGAGTGGAACGGCGCCGACACGGCCAGCGGCAGGGCACGCTTGGCGCCCAGGCCCTTCAGCACTTCACAGGCGCGGTCCACGCCCGCCTTGCTGCCGGCGATGACGATCTGCCTGGGGTCGTTGAAGTTGGCCGGCTCCACGATCTCGCCGGTCTCGCCCGCGACCTGGACACAGCCGGCCCGCACGACGTCGGCATCCAGACCCAGGATGGCCGCCATGGCGCCGGCCCCGACCGGCACGGCCTCCTGCATGGCCATGGCGCGAAAGCGCACCAGAGGCACGGCGTCGGCCAGCGAAAGCGCGCCTGCGGCCACCAGTGCGCTGTACTCGCCCAGCGAATGCCCGGCCAGGGCCAGGGGCGCGGGGCCGCCTTCGGCACGCCATGCGCGATAGCAGGCGATGGCCGCCGTCAGCATCACCGGCTGCGTGTTGGTGGTGAGCTCCAGCGCCTCCTTCGGACCCTCGTGGATCAGCCGACCGATGTCCTCGCCGAGTGCGGCCGAGGCCTCGGCCAAGGTCGCGATGACCGCGGGGTGGTCGCCCCAGGCGTCGAGCATGCCGACGGACTGCGAACCCTGTCCGGGGAAGACGAAAGCGAACTCTGCCATCTCTGTCTCTGTATCTTCTTGTGGGTGACGCCGTGGCCCTAGAGGTCGAGCAGCACGGCACCCCAGGTGAAGCCGCCGCCCACGCCTTCGAGCATCACCGTGTGTCCCGGCTTGATGCGGCCGTCGCGTACCGCGACGTCGAGTGCCAGCGGGACCGATGCGGCCGACGTGTTGCCATGCTCGTGCACGGTGGCGATGAGCTTGTCCAGCGGCAGCTTCAGCTTGCGCGCCGTGCCTTGCATGATGCGGATGTTGGCCTGGTGCGGTACCAGCCAGTCGATGTCGGCCTCGGTCTTGCCGGCCTTGGCCAGCACGGCGCGTGCCACGCTATCCAGCACGTTGACGGCCAGCCTGAAGACCGCCTGCCCGTCCATGCGCAGCAAGGGGTTGCCGGTGACCTTGCCGCCCGCGACGGTCCCCGGCACGCAGAGGATCTCGACGTGCCGGCCGTCGGCATGCAGTTCGCTGGCCAGCAGGCCGGGCCGTTCGCTGGCTTCGAGCACCACGGCACCTGCACCGTCGCCGAACAGCACGCAGGTGGTGCGGTCGTCGAAGTCGAGAATGCGCGAGAAGATCTCCGAGCCGATCACCAGCGCGCGGGTGGCGGCGCCGGTGCGGATCAGGGAATCGGCCACCGTCAGCGCATACACGAAGCCCGAACAGACGGCCTGCACGTCGAAGGCCGCGCCGCCGAAGGCTCCCAGTTTCTGCTGCACCAGGCATGCGGTGGACGGAAACACCATGTCGGGCGTGGACGTGGCGACGATGATGAGGTCGATGTCGGAAGGCCGGCGGCCGGCAGCCTCGAGTGCATGCCGCGCGGCGTCGACCGCCATGTCGCTGCAAGTCACGCCGTGTGCCGCGAAATGGCGTGCGCGGATGCCGGTGCGCTCGACGATCCAGTCGTCGCTGGTCTCGATGCCGCGCTGTGCCAGATCGGCCACCATGTCTGCGTTGCTCAGTCTGCGGGGCGGCAGGTGACTGCCGGTACCGGTGATGCGCGAATACTTCAAGGTGTTCCCGTTCATGCAGCCTGCCGGGCGTCGGGTGCCGCCGGCAGCGCCCTGGCGGTTTCCGCAATGCGGGCTTGCACCCGTTCGAGCAGGCGGTTGCGGGCCGCGTCGAAGGCGCGGTTGAGCGCCTGTTCGAAGGCGAAGGCATCGGCCGAACCATGGCTCTTGAAGACCAGGCCGCGCAGGCCCAGCAGCGCGGCGCCGTTGTAGCGCCGCGGGTCGACACGGGCCTTGAACCGCTTCAGCACGGGCAGCGCGACCAGTGCAGCTGCCTTGGTGAGCCAGCTGCGCGTGAACTCCTGCTTGATGAACTCGGTGAGCATGGAGGCCAGGCCTTCGGAGGTCTTCAGCAGAACGTTGCCGACGAAGCCGTCGCACACCACGATGTCGGTCGTGCCCTTGAAGATGTCGTTGCCCTCGACGTTGCCATGGAAGTTGAGTTGACCCTCGGCCGCCGCCTGGCGCAGGAGCTCGGCGGCACGCTTGATCGTCTCGCTGCCCTTGATGATCTCCTCGCCGATGTTCAGCAGGCCGACGGTGGGTTCGGCCTTGCCCTCGACGGCAGCCACCAGCGCACTGCCCATCAACGCGAACTGCAGCAGGTGTTCGGGCGTGCAGTCGACGTTCGCGCCCAGGTCGAGCACGGTGGTGTAGCGGTCGAGCTGGTTCGGCATCACGGTGGCGATGGCCGGGCGGTCGATGCCGTCCAGCGTCTTCAGCACATAACGTGCAACCGCCATCAGCGCGCCGGTGTTGCCGGCCGAGACACAGGCGTGGGCCAGAGGTGCGGAGCCCGCCTCGGCCTTCAGCTGCGCGATGGCCACGCGCATCGACGAATCTCGCTTTCGGCGCAGCGCAATCTCGACCGAGTCGTCCATCGTCACCACGTCCTGGGCCGTCACCAAGGTGCAGCGCATCCAGGCTCGTGCCGGCTCGATGGCAGCCGCCGTACCCACGAGCACCAGCTCGGCCTCGGGGTGGGCGTCGAGGAAGCTCCTGCAAGCCGGCAAGGTGATCGCCGGGCCGTGATCGCCACCCATGCAATCCACCGCCAGGCGAACCAGCGGCAGCGGAGCGAGATCAGTGGGCTGTGACACGGGTGAGGACGCCTGGCCGAGAACAGGGCTCAGCGCCGGGGCAGCTCAGGCGGGGCTCAACCTTGGGGTTGCACGCCAGCCCAGCGGCGACGTACAGGCAACGTCGGCTGAAGCGGTCAGGCGTCTGCCTTGGTCTTGAAGACCTTGCGCCCGCGATAGAAGCCGTTGGGGCTGATGTGGTGACGCAGGTGCGTCTCGCCGGTGGTCGCTTCGACCGCCGTGCCAGGCGCAGCAACTGCGTTGTGCGACCGGTGCATGCCGCGCTTGGATGGCGACTTCTTGTTCTGCTGGACAGCCATGAATAACTCCTGGGAATCTGGTCTCCCGAAACACGAACGGGAGACATGAGCGTTGCAATCTGGGGCGCGTCCGAGCGCCCTGTCCTTGGCCTGGGCCCGGCCCTGCGACCCGTCCCGTGACCGGTCTCATGACCTTGAAGGCTTGCGAAGACCGCGGAACTGCCGTCAAACCCATCGATGCGATGACTCGAAGCACCACGGCGGATTCCGTGCGCCAAACGTGCCAAACGTACCAAACGCAAGGACGAGGTCGGCATGGGGCATACCGTCGGGTGCTGCGCCCACTCCATTGCGGTCGCCCCGGCGATCCCGCAAAGCCCGGCACTATACCATGGGAGCTTGTGGCGGCAGGTCAATCTGTGGTCCTGCGGCGCAAGGCCGCCAGTGCAGCAAAAGGATTCTCGCGCCGCTCCTCGGTGGCGGGAGCTTCTTCCGGCGGCGCCGAAAGAGGTTCCGGACAGACCTCGTGACGCGGCACGATGGGCAGCGCCAGGATCAGTTCGTCCTCCACCAGTTCTGTCAGATCCAGGTGGCGGGCCATCACCAGCACGTCGTCTTCGCTCTCCTCGTCCAGACGGGCGGCCTCGGCTTCGTCACGGGCAAACATGAAATGACGGTCGAACTCCAGTTCCTGCAGCATGGGCATGAGGCAGCGCTGGCACTCCATCGACACGGTGGTACGGGCCGTGAGATGCAACCACACCTGGTGCGAGCCGCCACGCACTTCGCGCTGCTCGCCGCGCGCCCTCCATTCGACGGCCGGGGCACCATCGGCCATCGGGAGCAGGCCCTCACCCAGGCGCGGCAACGACGCCTGCGGCCAACGGCCCGCCAGCTCGATGCCGGCACGCGCGAACGCCCGCATGTCCAGGCGGTGGGGATCGAACACCTGCTCCTTCATCAAGCCAGTGTAGCGGCGACATCGGCCCTGGCGGGTGCCGGGTAACATCGCCGGCCGCCGACCAGGGAACCCGCCGCGTCGAAACCTCGACCGCCCGCCCCCTCCGCGGTCGCCGGCCCAACTTCCATGCAGACCCTGCCTTCCGCACCGACCGCCGACGAGCGCCTGCTGCGCTGGTTCGCACTGCTGGCGGCCTGGGCCTGCTATGCACAGATCGGAGCCAAGTACATCGCCTATGTCGGCTGTGCCCTGTTGTGCCTGAACCTTCTGCGTCAGCGGGGCCGCGGTGCAGCGTACTGGCAGGAGCCCGGCGTGCGATGGCTGGCCGCCTTTCTCGTGCTGATGCTGCTTTCCTCGGCTTGGTCGCAGGCACCCTGGAACAGGGTGGCGGCACACGTCTGGACCTACTCTCTGCTCGCCCTGATGCCCTTGATCGTGGCGGCGTGCCCGCCGCGCGTGGCGGAGCAGGCGCTGGGCCACTTCGTGGCGGCATCGGCCGTCGTCGGCCTGCTGTTCCTGATGCGTTCGCAGGGTCTGCTGGCCACCGATCCGGCGGCCCTGATCTGGATGGCCACCCTGGAGGCCACAGGAAACCAGCGGGTCGTGACCTCGCTGCTGCTGGCGGTGGGTGCAGTGCTGGGACTCTGGCTGGCCTCGCGGCAGACGATGCTGCACTGGCGGGTACTGGCCTCGCTGGCCGCCCTCATGGCCGCGGCCGGGCTCGTGCTGCAGGACCGTCGCACCGGCATGGTCGTTCTGCCCGTGATGCTGTTCGCCTGGGCCCTGTCGTCCCAGCGCGGGCTGCTTCGCAAGACAGCGGGTCTGCTGGCCGTGGTGCTGGCGGCGGCCCTGGGCTGGCAGGCGTCGGACACCGTCCGCCTGCGCTTTGCCGAGGGCGTGGCTGAACTGCGCCACTACCAGTCGAACGACCAGGTGGCCACCAGCTGGGGCCAGCGGGTGCGGATGCTGGAACTGACCAGCCAGATGGTGCGCGAGAAGCCGCTGCTGGGCCACGGGGCCGGCAGCTGGCAGACGCTGTGGCAGGCGCGGGTGACGCCGCAGACGGCGCTGGCCGTGCACACCACGCCGCACAATGAATTCATGCTGTTCACGGTGCAGGCGGGCGCACTGGGTCTGCTGCTGTTCCTCACCTGGCTGGGCATGATGATCGTCGGCGCCGCTCGAAGCGGGCCGGCAGGCGCTGCAGCGCTGATGCTCTGGACAGCGATCGCCTTGTCGGCGCTGTTCAATGCCGTGTTCCGCGACGTCAGGTTCGCACTGCCCCTGATGCTGCTGGTCGGATGGGCCGGCGCCGTGGCGCGCAGCGGCAGGGCCGGGATGGATCCTCGTTGACAGGGGGACGCCGGTACCACGATGGGAGAATCAAGGCCATGTCCGCGCCTTCCCTGATCCTGGCCTCCAGCTCGCGCTATCGCCGTGAGCTGCTGCAACGACTGCGACTGTCCTTCGAGTCGATCTCGCCCGACCTGGACGAGAGCCCGCTGCCCGGCGAAGCGCCTGCCGATCTGGCCCGAAGACTGGCGCTGGCCAAGGCGCAGGCAGTTGCCTCGATCCATCCTGACGCCGTGGTGATCGGCTCCGACCAGGTGGCCGACCTCGACGGCCAGGCCATCGGCAAACCCGGCACCCACGAGCGCGCGACGGCGCAACTGCGCCAGATGAGCGGACGCCGGGTGGTGTTCCAGACCGCCGTGGCCGTGGTGCGTCGGGACACCGGCTACCAGCGCTGCGAACTCGCAGCGGTGGCCGTCGAGTTCCGCGCACTGGCCGACGAGCAGATCGAACGCTACCTGCGACTGGAGCAGCCCTACGACTGCGCCGGCAGCGCCAAGTGCGAAACGCTGGGCATCGCGCTGCTGGCGGCCATCCACAGCGACGATCCGACGGCGCTGGTCGGCCTGCCGTTGATCCGTACCTCGATGATGCTGCGCGAAGCGGGCATCGACCCCTTGGGCGCCTCGCTGACGGACACGGCCTGAGCATGGCGATGAACCGTGGCCGGCTGATCCTCGTCCCCAACACGCTGGACTTCGGCGCCGAGGCCGTCGACCTGAGCCAGACGCTGCCCGACGGCGTGCTGCAGGCCGCCGCCCGTCTGGCCTACTGGGTGGTGGAGGACGCACGCTCGGCGCGCAGCTTCCTCAAGCGCGTCTCGGCGCAGGTGCCGCTGGCCCAGGCCCTGCAGGCCCTGCAGATCGTCGAGCTGCCGCGGCCGCGCAAGGGCAGCTCGGACACCACACCCGCGGCAGCCTGGCGGGAACTGCTGCAGCCAGCGCTGCTCGGGCATGACATCGGATTGCTGTCGGAGGCCGGACTGCCCGCCGTTGCCGACCCCGGGGCGGCGCTGGTGCAGGCGGCGCATGCCTCTGGCGTGCAGGTGCAGGCCCTGGCCGGGCCGAGCTCCCTGCTGCTGGCGCTGGCCGCCAGCGGTCTGAACGGCCAGAGCTTCGCCTTCGTGGGCTACCTGCCACAGGACGCCGGCGACCGGGCCGCCCGCCTGCGAACGCTCGAAGCGCTGTCGCGCCGCGAGGGCCAGACCCAGCTCATGATCGAGACGCCCTACCGCAATGCCGCGCTGCTGGGCGCCATGCTGACGGTGCTGTCGCCGGCCACCCGCGTGTCGGTGAGCTGCGGGCTCACGCTGCCTTCGGCCTGGACGCGGTGCGACACGGTGGCCGGGTGGCGGGACCATCCCGTCCACATGCCGGACAAGGTGCCGGCGGTGTTCTGCCTGCTGGCCGCCTGAGGCCGATAGACGCCCGGGAGATGCGCCGGCCTGGATGTCAGCGACCGCCGCCGAGCAGCGAAGCGACCTTCTTCTTCGGCCTGATGTTGGGTGCACCGGGCTTCAGCGCGGCCTGAGGCTTGACCGCTTCGGCGCCGACGGGCGCTGGCGCCGCTGCCGCCGTGCTGGGCTCGTAGGGACGGTCGAAGAAAGGGT
Organism: Rubrivivax sp.; assembly: GCA_022843905.1. Lineage (GTDB taxonomy): Bacteria > Pseudomonadota > Gammaproteobacteria > Burkholderiales > Burkholderiaceae_C > Rubrivivax. Next base: position 22,287 of record JALHMT010000007.1, on the reverse strand, counting down.
CGCCGCCGGGCAGGGACGGGCGCCGTGCGGGCGGGCGCTCGGCGGCGCGATCGATGGCCCGCGAGGCCGCCTGTTCGACCTCGCGATCCGCCGGCGCTTCATCTTCGTCGCGCCGACGGCGACGCGGACGCTCGTCTTCCAGTTCGAAGGGCTCGATCTCGAGCTTCTTCTTGATGAGCTTCTCGATGTCGCCGACCAGGCGCAGATCGTCGCGCGCCACCAGCGTCACGGCCAGGCCCGAGGCACCGGCCCGACCCGTACGACCGATGCGGTGCACGTAGTCTTCGGCGTTGAAGGGCACGTCGAAGTTGAAGACCGCCGGCAGGTCGGCGATGTCCAGGCCCCGTGCGGCCACGTCGGTGGCCACCAGCAGGTCGACCTCGCCGCGCTTGAAGGCTTCCAGCGACTTCAGGCGTTCGTCCTGCGACTTGTCGCCATGCAAGGCCGCGGTCTTCAGGCCGTCGCGCTCGAACGAGCGGGCCAGCCGCGCCGCGCCCAGCTTGCTGTTGACGAAGATGATGGCCTGCGAGAGCTCGCGCTGTCGGAGCAACTGACGCACCACGGCGCGCTTGTCGTCGTCGGTGACGCTGTAGAAGCGTTGTTCGACGTTGGTGGCCGTGGCATTGGGACGCGCCACTTCGACCGTGAGCGGACTCTGCAGGTAACTGTTGGCCAGGCGACGGATCTCCGGCGAGAACGTGGCCGAGAACAGCAGCGTCTGACGCTGCTTGGGCAGATACGACAGGATGCGCTGCAGGTCGGGCAGGAAGCCGATGTCCAGCATGCGGTCGGCCTCGTCGAGCACGACGTACTCGACCTGGTTGAGCACCGCGTTCTTGGCCTCGATGTGGTCCAGCAGGCGGCCGGGCGTGGCGATCAGCACCTCGACGCCGGCCTTGAGCTGCGCCGTCTGCGGCTTCATGTCGATGCCGCCGAACACCACGGCAGAGCGCAACTGGGTGTGCTTGGCGTAGGTCTTGACGTTGGCCGCCACCTGATCGGCGAGTTCGCGCGTGGGGGCCAGCACCAGCGCCCGGACGGGGTGTCGCGCAGGCGACATGCTGGCGTTTTCGTGCTTGAGCATGCGCTGCAGCAGGGGCAGCGAGAAGGCCGCCGTCTTGCCGGTGCCGGTCTGCGCTGCGCCCATCATGTCGTGGCCGTCCAGCACCAGCGGGATGGCCTTGGCCTGGATGGGCGTCATCGTGAGGTAGCCCGAGTCGGCCACGGCCCGCAGCAGCTTGGGGTCGAGCGCCAGCGTGTCGAAACGCTGGGGCGGTGCAGTCTCAGCCGGGGTGTCGATGTCTGATGGATTCACCTGGGCGATTATCCAACGGTTGCGACTGCAATGCCCGGACCTTGGTAAACCCTGCACTAGAATCATGCACGTTATGGGACAAGCACAACAGAAGCCCTCACAGCAGGTCGCCGACATCGGCGTGATGCGAGCCAGGCGAGCACCGGTGGCCGAACTGCTCGCTCCCTGGGAGGAATTCCGGCGTGTCATTCCGCTGGTCAAGCTGCAGTCCCTGATGCAGTGGCCGCAGCAGAAGGTGCCCAAGGTGGCCATCCTGCTGTGCACCATGCAGGCGCAGCGCTTCCTGGCCGAACAGCTCAACTCGATCGCCACCCAGACACACCCGACCTGGGAGATCTGGGCATCGGACGACGGCTCCGACGACCACACCCACGCCATTCTCGAGTACTACCGCTCGCACTGGGGCGTCGACCGCATCTCCATCCACAACGGCCCGGCCGAAGGCTCGACGGCCAACTTCCTGTCGCTGACCTGCCGCGCCGACATCGACGCCGACTACTTCGCCTACGCCGACCAGGACGACATCTGGGAGTCCGACAAGCTCGAGCGCGCCGTGACCTGGCTGCGCTCGGTGCCCGCGCACATCCCGGCGCTGTACGGCTCGCGCACGCTGCTGGTGGACGCGCGCAACCAGCACATCGGCTACTCGCCCCTGTTCCACAAGGGCCCGAGCTTCCGCAACGCGCTGGTGCAGAACGTCGCCGGCGGCAACACCATGGTCTTCAATCGTGCCGCGCGCGACCTGCTGCGGCGCGCCGGCGAAAACGTCGACGCCGTCACGCACGACTGGTGGGCCTACATGGTGGTGACGGGCTGCGGCGGCCAGGTGCACTACGACCCCTACCCGACGGTGCGTTACCGCCAGCACGAGAACAACCTCATCGGCTCGAACATGGGGTGGCTGGCCCGTGCACAGCGCGTCAAGCTGCTGCTGCAGGGCCGCTTCAAGCGCTGGAACGACGCCAACCTGACCTCGCTGAACGAGATCCGCGACCAGCTCACGCCGGAGAATCGGCAGATTCTCGACGAGTTCGCCCAAGCCCGAAAGCGCGGCGTCTGGAAGCGGCTGGGCGGGTTGCGTCGCACCGGCGTCTTTCGCCAGACGGCTCTGGGCAACATCGGCCTCGTCATCGCTGCCTTGATCAACCGGCTCTGATCCGGCGCGGCGTCCAGCGGCCCAGGCCGCCGGGCGGCCTCGGCGCGCGGTGCCTGTCCTTCCTCCCAGAGCGTTCCCCACCATGCCCGTCTCGCGCCGCCTTCGCAACGCCCTGCGCTACTGGCGACTGCACGGCACAAGGGGCTTCCTGGACGAACTGCGCCGCCGGCTCGGCACGCCGGCCCCTGTCTTCACCCTGCCCCCACTGGAAGCGCTGCCGGGCACGGCGCCAGCGCCGGCCACGCCTGCGTCGCCGCCCGCACCTCCCGGGGCGCCGGCCGTGCTGCCCACGGCGCGCCAGCTGCTGGCGACGCGTTTCGGCCATGCCGTGCCGCTGTCGGTGTTCCCGGTGCCGCGCGGCGGACAGAAGCGCATCAGCATCGTCACCGACAGCATCAACCAGGGCAGCCTGTTCGGCGGTGTCGGCACGGCCATGATCCTGACGGCCCTGCTCGCGGCAAGTCGAGGCGCGCGGCTGCGCGTGGTGACGCGCACCGAACGTGCCCTGCCCGCCAATCTCCATACCGTGCTGGCCCTGTACGGCATCACGCTGGACAGCGAGGTCGAGTTCGCGTTCGCCAGCATCCACTCGCCCCAGGCTGCCATCGATGTCTTCGACGACGAGCTGTTCGTCACCACCTCCTGGTGGACCACCGAAGCCACGCTGTCGTCGGTCGCCGCGCCGCGCATCCTTTACGTGCTGCAGGAGGACGAGCGCATGTTCTACCCCGGCGGGGACGACCACCTGCGCTGCTCGCAGCTGCTGTCGCGCCAGGGTCTGCACATCGCCGTCAACACCCAGGGCCTGCTCGACCACCTCGCGTCGTCCGGCCTGCCCCACCTGGCGAGCACGGCGCTGGCCTTCGAACCGGCGTTTCCGGCCCATGTCTACCGCAGGCGCCCGGGGCCGGATGGTCGTCGCCGGCTGCTGTACTACGCGCGCCCGAACCACGTGCGCAACCTGTTCTACTTCGGCCTGGACGTGCTGGACCGCGCGGTGGCGCGCGGCATCGTCGACACGTCGAAGTGGGACATCCTGCTGGTCGGCGCCCACATCCCGGCCTTCCAGTTCTGCGATGGCACGACGGCACGGCGCGTCGAGGGGCTGGCCTGGCCGGAATACGCTGAACTGGCCGGCACCATCGACGTCGGCCTGTGCCTGATGTACACCCCGCACCCCAGTTATCCGCCGCTGGACCTCGCCGCCTCGCAAGCGGTCGTCGTGACCAACCGCTTTGGCAACAAGCAGTCCCTGTCCAGCTACTGCGACAACATCCTGAGCGCCGACCTCGAGCTGGACAGCATGCTGGCCACCCTGCAGCAGGCCCTGCGGCTGGCCGAGGACGAGCCCGAACGCCGGCGACGGTTCGAAGCGCACAGGCTGCAACCCGATTGGCAGACAGCGCTGGCGCCCGTCGTCGAGCGCTGGTCGAAAGGCAGCCATGCTTGGGCTTGAGGCCGTCGCCCCGTTCAACTACAGCGACCCCTGGCTGCAGCCGCTGTCGCAGCGTCTGCGGCAGCTGGCACGGGGCCGCAAACGGGTCGCCTACTTCTACGAACGCGCCGACAACAGCACCTTCCGCTACCGCATCTACAACATGGCGCAGGTTCTCAACGAGCAGGCGCATGAAGTGTCGGCGTCCTACTTCTTCCTCGACGACCTGGCCCAGCAGAGCCAGATCTGCGAGCTCGCCGACCTGCTGGTGATCTGCCGCACGCGCTACGACGCTCGCGTGGCCGGGCTGATCGCGGCTTTCCGCTCGCGGGGCAAGCGGGTGCTGTTCGACTCCGACGACCTCGTCTTCAATCCCGACTACGCCCACCTGCTGATCTCCACGCTCGACCTCGACACACGCGACCCGCGCGTCTGGGACGACTGGTTCGCCTACACCTCGCGCCTGGGCGCGACGCTGCGCCAGTGCGATGGCGCCATCGCCACGAACCGGCAGCTGGCCGACCAGATGAGCGCCTTCTCGGGCCTGCCGGCAAGCGTGATCCCGAACTTCCTGAACCGCGAACAGCTCGACATGTCGGACCGGCTGTTCACGGCGAAGAAGGACGTGCCCCTGGGACACAGCGGGCTGGTGCACCTGGGCTACTTCAGCGGCTCACCGTCGCACAACCGCGACTTCGCCATGGTGGTGCCGGCGCTGGAGGCCTTGCTGGAGGAAGACGAGACACTGGGCGTGGTCGTCGTGGGATACATCGAACCCGGGCCCGCGCTCGAACGCTTCGGCGCCCGCGTGCAGCGCTTCCCGTTCCAGGACTACGTCAACCTGCAGCGGCTCATCGCCTCGGTCGAATACAACCTGATGCCGCTGCAGTTCAACGTCTTCACCAACTGCAAGTCGGAACTGAAGTATTTCGATGCCGCGGTGGTCGGCACGGTCAGCGTGGCCTCTCCCACGGCCACCTACCAGGCGGCGATCCGCCCCGGCGAGAACGGCTACCTCGCACAGGCCCATCAATGGCATGCGGTGCTGAAGCAGGTGCTGGGCGAACGGGATCGCTACGCCAGCGTCGCCGCGAACGCCCGGCAGCACGCCCGCGAGACCTACGCCTGGACCGCGCAGCGGCCGGCGATCCTGGCGGCGCTGGGCCTCGGCTGACGGCAGCTCCACGCAGTGGCATGGCCGGCGGCCTGCGACGGCCAGACTGCCCAGATCCACCACATCAGAAGCCGACCCGCGGCTGCACGTCCACAGATCCTTGCCCGACGACGAAGTCCCCGCCATCGTGCCTGAGATGGGGATGGAACGCAGGATCTGTCGCACCCTCGCTCAGCTCATCACCAACAACCTGCCGGACAGATGCGCCGTCGCGCGCGATCAGGATCGCGTGAGGGGTCCACACGATGCGCCACCCAGCGCGTCGCACAGCCCCGCAGAACAGCCACGCGACCTGCTGCAGCGACGACAGTCCGTCCAGGTCCGGCAGATATGCCAGCAACTCGCGGCGCAACAGCAGCAAGGCTCCGCTAACGGCACTGACCCCTTGCGTCAGCCGCGCCCGTCCAAAGTGGCCGTGGCGCTGGCGCCCACTTTCGGCCCAGGCCATGCGGAGCCCACCTATCATCGCTCCTTGCAACAGCTCGCCCTGGGGACTGTCGACACGGCCGCCTGCCATGCCGACACCGTCCCGAACGACCTCGCTGACCAGCTCTGCAAGCCAGCCCTCATGCGCAACCTCCAGCATGGGCGCCAGCAACAGCACCAGGTCGGGGAGCTCACCAGCAGAAGCACGCTTAGTCAACGCGCGAAAGGTTGCAACGGGGCCCGCTTCCTCCACCAACTCGACTTCGAAACTGGGGTAGTTCGTGGCTTGAACCAGTCCGGCGGCCCAATTGCGCTCCTTCGCATCCACCTGAGGCACGGCCACGATAGCGAGCACGAGTGGAGGGGGAATAGGCAGCGGGTGCCGAACTCTGAAGTAGGAAAGCGAGCGTAGCCTCTCAACCGTCGACCCGGGTGCCACACGCGACAGATGATCCGACACGGCCGACAGCCCTGCACTGGCAGCGTATGGCTTCTGCTCGGAGCCGCCGGATGTGCTGCCCGGCGAAACCCTCCAGTGGTAAAGCACTCTCGGGACGTGCACGATCTGGTCAGCCCGCAATCGCTCGATGCAACGCAGCGCCAAGTCATGATCCTGCGAGCCCTCGAAACCTTCACGGAAGCCTCCGATCTCCTCGACGAGCGCGCGACGGTACACGCCAAGATGGCTCACCAGATTCTGTGAGCGCATCAGCTCGATGTTGAAGGCTGGCTTGAAATATGGCTCGAAACGCGTGCCATCTGCGTCGATCTTGTCCTCATCGGAGAAAAAGACGGACGCCTGCGGATGCAGCGCGATGGCGTCGGCCATCTCTGCAAGTGCCAAGTCCGACAGGAGGTCGTCTTGGTCGAGAAGCGCCACCCAGTCCCCCTGAGCCAAGGTCAAGGCAGTGTTGGAACAGGCGCTGATGTGGCCGTTGGTCGAACGTTCGACCAAGCGGATGCGCGGATCGCGATCACGCCAACGCGCGAGATGTTCGCGCACCCCGGACGCTGTCGAGGCGTCGTCGGCCAGGCACAGCTGCCAGCGCGCATGGCTCTGCGCGAGTACCGACTCTATGGCTGCATCCAAGTGTTGCAGGTTTGGATTGAAGACCGGCATCAGGACCGAGATCATCACGTCACGAGGTTGTGCAAGCTCAGCACGACGCCGGGCGCGGTCGTCCGCTTCGAAGCCCGCGATCCACGAGGCATAGCCACACCCCTGCCCCGGAGAGAGCCAGCGGCGGCGCCAGCTGGAGGCTCGACGCCACCTTGCCAGCCCATGCTGGAGGGAGCGAAGGCGATCGGCCAATTGTCGCAAGGGGGCCGTCAGCCGCCAGGAACTCGACTCCAATACCGCCCCTAGCTGGTCCCGGACCTGCCGCATCTGAAGGTCGCGTCGCGCCAGCTCCAAACGCTCATGGGCCAGGGTGCCATGCGTCTCCGACAGCCGCCGCTCAGCCAGGGCGGCAGCGTCTCGCCTCACCACGATCTCCGCTGCCATTACCGCCAGCTCCGCCTGCGTCTGTGACAAGTCCGCCCGCATTTGCACCATACTCTTCTGCAGACCGGCGGTCTGCTGGTGCGCGGAGACAAGCTCCGACTGAGCTTGACTGAGTTGCACACCGAGTCGCCAGATCTCGTGGCGCGCCTCGACCAACTCAGCGTGCTGCGCATCGAGCTTGGCGCCCAAGTCGACGCGTTGTGCGATTGCTTCACGGCGAAGATCGCTGGCCAGCATTGCCTGTTGAAGCGCTGCGGTCCACCATGCCCTGGGTGCCAATGGCCACCACTTTCGCCAGACCCTCCAATAGGCTTCGTCGCCGAACGCCACGCGATGCACCTCGGAAGACGACTCGGAAACGAGGTAGCGGGCCGAGACTCCCGGCACGTGCACGAACGAGCCGACGGCACGCAGCTGAAGCCAGAAGTCCCAATCTTCATACAGGTCGAACCCAGGATCGAAACTGATTCCGTGCCGATGCGCTAGCTGGGCATCGAAGAGCGCGGCATGAATGGGGATACGATTCCCGAGCAGCAATTCCCAGTTCTCGAACGAAGTGTCGAAGACAACTGGCGCTTCTTGGCCGTGGCCTTGTCGAACGAGCTCGACGCCGGTATGGGCCAGTACGGCGTCGGGCGCCTTCGCCAGTGCCTCGATCAGCTTGTGCAGATGGCCCGGAAGTAATTCATCGTCATCGTCGAGGAACAGAGCCCAGCGGGTGGTGACCTCGGACAGTCCTAGCGATGCGGCCTCGCTTCGTTGCCAACGCCTGCCCCCACCGACTGTCCGCACGTGCAGACCTTCAACGATGGGGGACGTAATGCCAGCCGACGCTGCGACGATGACCACCTCGAGGTCGGCCACCTTCTGAGACGCAACCGACATCAGCGCGGCGTGCAGGGTGGGCCGACCAATGGTCCTGATGATGACGGTGACACCTCTGTCGGAGGACACGGCCGCTCACCCTTCCCGCGGCAACCCAAGGCGCCGATCGACACCTTCGGCCACGCGGCGTAGCACCGCGCCCAGTCCCTGGCGCAAGTCATCGGCCGACACCACCTGAAGCGCCTCGGCATGGGTGACCTCAGCTCCCAGGGTATAGCTCCGAAAGCGATTCATGGCCAGCACGTGTTCGTCGTAGCGCTGTCGGGCCAGCTGTGACGCGAAGCAGTTCATCGCCGCCGCCTTGCGACCCGCGACGGCCGTGATGTCGACCAGATGGCTGGCAAACAGCGGATGGCCGACCTCAAAGAAGGCCAGTCTCGCGTCCGACGATGAGGAGAAGGCCCGGACAAAGGCTTCGCAGGTCGCCATGCACACGATGCGGTGGTCTGGATGAATCTCATATGGCGATGGCGCAAGAACCCAATCCGCACCACTGGAGGCGATCGCCGCCCTCATGCGCAACACAAGCCGCTCCGACAGGGCGAGCCTGCGATCCGGCTCTTGCCAGAACTCCAGGTCCAACCCGCCGCCGGGAGCGAGAACCCGCGCCGCGGCGAGGCTCTCCTCACGGCGCGCCCGGACGTCTCCCCCTTGATCGCCTTCGGTAATGACGACAACCCTCACCGAAGCGCCCGCATCCACCGCAAGCGCCAGGATGCCGCCGCAGCCGAAGACTTCGTCGTCTGGATGCGGCGCGAAGACGAGCAGGGACCGCCCCGGCAGTCCCGCCAAGGCGTCGTAAGGATGGATGTCCAGTTCCTGGGGCAGGGTCGAAGAGGAGAGCATGACGACTGCCAGTCAGCGGAAATCCGTGTCACCAGACATCAGGAACCATCGTCCCACGAAATCGGAAGGCGCAGGGCCGGCATTGTGAGCGTTGGCGGGCACCAGTATGCCCAGCTTCTGAGGTAAAGGACGAGTTCCGTCCTCTCCGGGGTGCTGAAGCAAGGGGAGCTGGGACGCCGTGATCCATGCGTGCAGATAGGACGAGCCCGACTGGGCCGCCACTTGCCGGGCCGCCGACAACAGTGTGTCGAAGTGCCGGGGCTGACCTACGACATCCATCAGCTCGGTGTGCGTGCCGTAATCGCGTGTGACGACAACCCCGATCCAGCGGCGCAGAATTCCTGAACAGACGGCCCACGTCCGGTATTCGGCATCGGGTCTGTCCACGTAGCGGTGGCGTAACCAGGCTGCATCGCGCACGCCGATCACCTTGCCGGAGAAGTCACTGGCCATTGACGACCAGAGCTGGTCGACGCGGGCGGCGATCCATGAACCGGGCCGCAAGGCATTGCCGGCAATCGGTTCAACCTGCCAGGATGGCCCTAGACGAGACGACATCGGCGAGATCGGCCAGGCCAGCATCAGCATCTCGTCAACGGCATCGTAGAGCCCCAAGTGGTGCGCAACGCCGAAGTGGCGGTCGCTCGGGAAGCCGAAGCCGATTCGACAGGGCAGATCCCATCCGATCTGGTGCTCGAGGAAGGTGCTGGTGATCTGCACCAGTGGCCCTCGCCGCGCCAAGGCGGCGCGGGCGTCGGCCGCCACCATGACGTCGCACACCTGGCAGGCCCGAACGGACCGACCGAAGGCACGAACATCGCGAACCATGCCGCCGTAGTGCGCAAGCAGCCGACCCTCCCGCCACAAGCCCAGCCCGACTCCCTGGCCTTCGGCGTACTTCCACCGCCACAGCGCTTCGCTCATGCCCTGCCCGAAGATGTTCTGGAACTGCGCGCGCATGTCGGCTGATCTGTCGGGGGCCACCCACCGGAACTCGCGATCGGCCTTCGCTGGCCTTCGCAGCAAGGTCCAACCCGACGCAGGCTTCGCCACTGTCCAATCGAGCCGGCGGGCCACGACCTCGATCAGGGCGATAGCGCTCAGACGTCTCGATGGTGACTCACGCGGGTCGGCGACGAGAACGCTCGCCTCGCCTGCAGCCAAGCGAAGTCCCAGAAGCTCGAGCATCGCCACCGCGTCCACCCGCACCTGATCCGCAAGCAGGAGAAGAGCCGGCGAGCGCTCGCCGTCGCCGGTCAGCGTGGCACGTGCCTGAGCTGCATAACCCAGAGATCGGAGAAGGCGGCAGGCCTCGTCGCACCCGTCACCCACCACCATCACGGCGCAGGGTGCCGGCCACGCGCCTTGCGCCGCCAGCGCAAGACCTTCGATCATCTCGGCGGCGCCATGATCCACTCGTGCGGCAACGACACGACCCCCTGCTCCAGCGTCGTCTGGGTCACTTCGATGGATGACACGTGCTCGGCGGCGGCGTAGACGATGATCGACCGGTCGCAGAGCACATAGACCGAGATACCGTAGCGCCCTTTCAGCAGCGGCAGGCGCGGGAACCGCAGCGTGGCCCGGCCGGAACCGTCGGTCGCCCGATCCAGCACAACGCCGTCGATCCAGTTGCCGGCGCTGGCCACCACGCGTGAGTCGGGCCCCAGCAACAGCACGCCCAGCGTAGGGCAAGCCAGCGTGGGATCGCTGCGGTAGGTGACGGACACCTCGAGATCGTCCACTCCGCTTCGATACAGACCTTCCGACGGCGCCGCCACGTCGATGGCAACGATGGAGGCCGTCGGCGAATCGAAGCGCTGCGGCTTGGGCAACGAGCCCGTGGGATCCTTCTCCGAGCGGGCGAGCCACTCCGAGTATTCGACCGTCGCCTGATGCGCATGACCATCGAACCGGATGCTGCCGCCCTCGATCCAGATCGCACGCTGGCAAAGCGACTCCACCTGGAACATCGAATGCGAGCAGAAGAGGATGGTGGTGCCCTTCTCCTTCAGGGCCATGATGCGCTCGAAGGACTTGCGCGCGAACGCACCGTCGCCGACGGACAGCGCCTCGTCGATGACCAGGATGTCGGGCTCCACGCTGGTGGCCATCGAGAACGCAAGTCGCATGAACATGCCGCTCGAATAGCTGCGCACCGGCTGGTCGATGTAGTCGCCGATGCCGGCAAAGTCGACGATCTCCGGCAACAGCGCCTCGACCTGTGGCGCGCTCATGCCGAGCAGAGGTCCATTGAGCCTCACGTTCTCTCGCCCGGTCAGTTCCGGATTGAAGCCTGCGCCGAGTTCCAGCAGCGCGGCGACCCGGCCCTTGACGGACAGCACGCCGCTGGAAGGCTGCAGCACGCCGCATACCACCTGCAGCAACGTCGACTTGCCAGCACCGTTGCGACCGACGACACCGACCACCTCGCCCCGGCGGACGCGCAGACTGACGTGGTTCAGGGCGTGGTGTTGCCGGCCGCGTGACATCTGCCCGGTCAGCTGGTTCCACAACCGATGCCAGGGGCGCGACTCCAGCGAATAACTCTTGCTGACGTCGTCGAGTGCGATGACGACATCGTCAGTGCCCCGGCTCATCAGACCAAGTCCGGGAAGCCTGGCCGCAGCCGGGCGAACACCCAGCGCGCGGCCAGCAGGGTCACGGCCAGAACCACCAATTGCAGCCCGGCCATCTGCAGGTCGAAGGGGTCGCCAAACCATGCCATTCGCATCATCTCGATCGGGGCCGACACCGGGTTCAGCGACAACACCAGGCGCAAGGCCGCCGGAGCGGCATCGGCCGGATAAAAGACCGGCGATAGGAACATCAGGCCCGTCATGGCCACTGGCACCATGTGTTGCAGGTCCCGCGCATAGCAGCCGATCGCCGCAAGCACCAGAGACAAGGTGTACTGCAAGGCGAGCACCCAGGCCCACGCCACCGGCAACCACAGCCACGACCACCGCGGACCTTCGCCAAAGATCATCAACAGGATGCCCAGGAGGCCAACCTGGACGAGCGAGTGAACCGCCACCTGCATGAGCAGGGCCACACACAGCAGCTCCAGGGGGAAAACCACCCGCTTGACCAGGTTCGCGTTGTCCTGCATCAGCCTTGTAGCCCGCACCGCGACCTCGGATACGGCCGTGAACACCATGAGACCTGAGAACAGACGTGCAACGTAGCCGAAGCCGTCGGCTTGGCCGCTGCCCCAGCGGGCCTGAAACACCCCGCGAAAGACCAGCGTGTAGACGGCCACCATGGCCATCGGGGCCAGCAAGGCCCACAAGACGCCGACGAGGCTGCCTCGGTAACGCGCCATAACATCACGCTTGGCCAGCGGCCAGGCCAAAGGAAGGTCTGCCAACCAGGACCAGCAGCGCGAAATGACTCCGCCGTCGGTACCTCGAGGTGTCTGAATGCTCTCCATCGGTTAGCGGATCTGGCTGATGGCCGTGATCGACACCGGTATCGATGGCACCCCGCTTACGGCCTGGCCTACGTCGTAGCCGGTCGGGACCGTGTTGATCTCGTCGACGACATTGATACCTTCGATGACCCGGCCGAACACGGCATAGCCGGCTGGATCGCCGTTGGCGCCCGTATCGAACTGGGGGTTGTCGCTGGTATTGATGAAGAACTGACTGGTTGCGGAGGTCGCTGCCGCACCGCGGAACATAGCCACGGTGCCGCGCAAATTCTTCAGGCCGGCCTCGAGCGGAATAGCGGGACGGGTGGCTGACTTTGGCAACAAGGAATTGCTGAGCCCGTTCGTGAACCCGCCGCCGAAGACACCAACCGCCGGCACGACCCGGTGGAAGAGCGTGTTGCGATAGAAGCTCGTCGGAGTGGTGTTCACGTAAGCCAGGAAGTTCTCGACGGTCTTCGGCGCCGCGACGGGGTCCAGTTCCATCACGAACGTCCCCGAGCGTGTGCCGTCCGTTGCTGTGATGGACACCCGGGGCGCCGGCACATTGACCTTGACAGAGCCGAGCTCCCGCCGTGTCTCCGAGTTCCTGACGCGGGGCACCAGTTCGCCCAGGCTGCGAACGACACAGGTCCACTGAACGGCATCGTCCGAAGTGCCGACAACCCGAGTGACATCGGTGCAGTCTCCGTCGACGGTCAGCTCGATGGCGGCACCCAGGTTCCGTCCGGTGACCGTGATGCCCATGGTGGCGCCAAACCGGACCGATGAGACAGTGATGTTGCTGACGAAGGCTCCGCCTCCGTCAGCTCCCCCGCCACTGCCGCCGCAGCCGGCAAGCAGAGCCAGCGGCAACACGACAAGCACGGCAGCGAGCCTGGACAAGCTGGGGAACACGGTTCGATTAGTCATGGCTTGGCGCGCGCGTTCGTCGTGTCCACTTCGGCCCGGACCGCAAGGAGCTGATCGAGGTCGCTGACGACCTGGTGCATCGGCATTCCGACCTGTGCCATCAGTCGCATCCGGGCGACGAGGTATTCGTAACGTGCCTGAGCTGCATCGCGCTGGACGGAGAAGAGCCGTGCCTGTGCATCCAGAACGTCCACCGGTGTCGCGAAACCCGCATCCAAGGCCCGACTGACCCCGGTCAATGCGATCTGGGTGGACTCGACCACCCTCATCGCTGCATCGATCCGATCGACACCGTGCGTGACCGCTTGATGCAATCGCTGCACCTCGAGGTCGAGAGTCTCGCGTTCCCCGCGAAGCTCTTCCTCCGCTTGAGCCTGCAAGGACTCGGATTGACGCACACTCGCATCGACGCCTCCACCGGCATACAAGGGAACGGACAGTTGCAGTCCCAGGCTGCGAAGACTGGACGACTGGTTGAGGTTGTTCAAGGACTCGTTTCTGGAACGCGACACACTGGCCACGGCATCGAGCCTGGGTAGGTGTCCGGCGCGGTTGCGCTGGACACCGGCTCTGGCAACACGAACGGCATGGCGGCGAGCTTCCAGCACCGGACTCAGGTCTGCAGCCATGTCCAACCACTCCCGCAACGACCCGTTTGGCAACGGCATCGGCCTGAACTGCTCAGGCAGCTCGTTGATCCAGGCCAGCTGCTGACCTGTCATGCGCTGCAGGCGCGCCATCGCGGTGGCCAACTGATCCCGCGCGTCAATCATCCGGTAGCGAGCCTGCTCGAGCGCGGACCGGGCCTGCGCCTCCTCCGTGCGCGTCCCCTCACCCATTCGCTGCCGTTGCTCGGCCCGCTGAACCTGGGCTTCAGCAGCGGTCACTTCGCGCTCTGAGACGCGAACGTTGGTGCGGACCAGCAGGGTTTGGATGTAGGCGGTTCCGAGCCGGTCGACCAACGAGAGTCCTCGTGCCCGGAAAGTCTGCTCCGCCACCGCGGTCTGCGCCTCCGCCTGGCGCAATCGGCCCAGGCCTTCGAAATTCAACAGCGGAGCGCGCAGCGACAGGGACGACGAGGGCGCGGTGTAGTCGACGCGTACCGTGACTTCCTGGTTGAACGCGTTGGGAAACTGGCGCAGCCCATTGATGTCGGAGGTCGAGAGGTTCAATGCAATCTGCGGCAGCAGCGATGAACGGGCAATCGGGATGCCCAGTCGCGTCGCCTCAAGTTCCCGTTCGGCGGCCCGATACTGGGGGTCGTTGAGACGGACAGCCTCGAAGGCTTCGGCGAGCGTCAGAGCCTGCGCTGGCGCGGCGAGAATGCCAGCCGTCAGTACCAGGGCCCCAAGACGAGCACGACGTCGATTCAAGCGCCCCTGCGGGCCCAGCCGCGCGGTCGCTGTGTTGCGGATGTTCACTCTTCGGTCATCGCCGCAGCGATGCGTTTGGTCAGCGGATGGAGGAGGTAGGTCAACAGCGAACGCTCACCGGTCTTGATCAGGACCTCGGCCGGCATACCGGCCTTGAGCGTGCGGTCCCCAAGAGCCTTCAGGCCCTCGGGAGTGATTTCGACGCGTGCAAGGTAGTAAGTGTGGGGCACACCGCCTATCACCTCGCCGACGGCATCGCGCGACAACGACACCACCTTGCCGTGCACCACGAGCTGAGGGGCGTTGGCGAAGCTGGAGAAGCGTACTTCGGTCGGGTCGCCGGACTTGATCCGGTCGATCACCGCCGGCGGCACCTGGGCATCGAGCAGCAGGGATTCGTTTTTGGGGACGATCTCCATCAGTCGCTGACCTGCAGTAGCTACACCCCCGACATTCGACAGGGTCAGTCCGACGACCTGGCCGTCCACCGGGCTCCTCACCTGCATGCGGCCCAGTTCGGAGGTGATCGCCGACAAGCGCTCCTGGTTGGCCTGAACCTCGCGGCGCACGTCGGCCAGCTGGGAGGAGGCCTCGCGCAGGTACTCCTGCTTGCGCTGTGCGATGCGGATACGGGTTTCCGCGATGCTGCTACGCGCCCGCTGCATGTTGGTTTCGAGGTCGGCCAGCACGGTGCGCAGTTCCGCCTGCGCCTGCTCGAGCTGCAGCGCCTGGTTGCGCGGCGCGAAACCATCGGCGGCCAGCTGCTGCAGATTGGCCAGCTGGCGCCCTTGCAGGGTGGCCTGCTGGCGGCGTGACTCGAGCATCTGGGTCATGCCTGTGATCTGCCCCTCGATGCCGACAATGGACTGTTCGGCCGCAGCGATCTCGGCATTCTGGGCAGCGCGACGTGCAGCGAAGATTTGCTGCTGAGCGGTGATGTGCTGCTGCACGATGGGATCATTCTTGCCCTGCAGGTCGGGGTGGAAGCCTATGGTTGCCGCGCCCGCCATCTCGGCCAGGAGCCTACTCTCCATGGCGCGTTGCCCCAGGTAGTTCTGCCGGATCGACTCCAGGCCCGCGCGATTGACCGCGTCGTCGAGGACGACGAGCACGTCGCCGGCCCTGACTTCCTGACCCTCCTTCACGAGGACTTCGCTGACGACTCCGCCCTGGATATGCTGTATCAGCTTCTTGCGTTGTTCGATCGAGACGGTCGACGGTGCGATGACTCCTTCATCGAGCGGTGCCAGGGTGGCCCAGGCCAGGAAGATGCCGAAACCGACGATCAGGACCCAGAAGCCGAGGCGGATCGTCGACCGGGTTTCGGTGTTCAGCTTGACGTCTTCGACGTCTGTGACCGTCGCGGCGTCGCCGGCAGGCAGAACGGGCATGGCTTGCACGGGAGTGCTCATGGTTGTTTCTCGAGATGGGGCTGTGCGCGCTGCACGACAACGGGGGCGATGGTCTTGATGCGACCGGACTCCAGCACGACGACGCGATCGGCAGCAGCCAGAATGTGTCGTTGGTGGACGATCATGAACACGGTACGCCCACGGGCACGCAGTTCGCGGACGGTCTTGATAAGGGCAGCCTCCCCGGCGTCGTCGAGGCTCGCGTTGGGTTCATCCAGCACGATCAGCTCGGGTTCACCGTAGATGGCTCTCGCCAGGCCGACGCGCTGGCGTTGACCTGCCGACAACAGGGCGCCCGCCTCGCCCATGGGCGTGTCGTAGCCCTTCGGCAACCGCAGCACCATGTCGTGGATGCCGGTTCGGGTCGCTGCCACGATGACCTGATCGGGGTCAGGATCGCCATACCGTGCGATGTTCTCAGCGATGGTGCCGTCGAAGATCTCGATGTCCTGTGGCAGGTAGCCGACCTGGGGCCCCAGGGCCTCCCGGGGCCAGTCACGGATCGGCCGGCCGTCGAGCATGATGTCGCCAGAGGTGTTGGGCCAGATCCCCAGCAAGCAGCGCGCCAGCGTGGACTTGCCAGCACCTGAAGGGCCCACGATGGCCACCACCTCGCCGGCACGGAACTCGGCGTCCAACTGGTCGAGAATTGGCAGCTCCCGCCCACTAGCGCGAGCGCTCAACTGGCGTAGGGTGATCTGTCCACGAACCGCAGCCAATTGAGGTGCAGATGGCTCCGAGGCTTCGTGGGATTGCAGCAGGTGCTCCAGGCGCCCGTAGGCATACCTTGCCTCGAGGAAACCCTTCCAGGTCATCACCAGGGTCCCGAAAGGCCTCAGCGCGGTGGCGATCAGCGCGTTCGAAGCGATCATGGCTCCGACGCCGATCTTGCCTTCCATCGCCAGCAGCGCGCCCACGGCCAAGATCAGCGACTGCTGCGTGTACTGCACGAACTTGGTCATGGCGGTGATGCGCTGCGAGCTCTCGAATGCGGAGCCATGCAGTTGGATCTGGCGCTCGTACAGGCCCAGCCACATCCTGCGCAGGTTGCCCACCATGCCCAGCGCCTCCACCGTCTCCGCATTGCGCATCTTGGCGAAGACGAAGGCGTTGGTTTCACGTGCGGCATCCTGCGCGCGACGCGCGGGCTCGGCCGTGAGGCGGTAGGCCAGCCAGGCCAGCACGCTCATAGGGATCATGAAGATCAGTGCGCTCCAGCCCAGCCAAGGGTGCATGAGGAACAGGACGGCAACGTAGACGACAGTCCACGGCATGTCCATCACGGCAAAGACTCCCTGGCCCGTGAGGAACTGGCGCACCGCCGTCAGGTCGACGAAGGCCTGCTGTGGGTTGCGCGAGCGTTGCCCGAGGCTGCGTACGAAGCTCGCCCGGAAGACCATGGAATTGATGGCCTCATCGAAACGTGCACCCGCGCGAACCAGCAAGCGCGACCGTATCCACTCGGCGAAACCCATGACCAGGAAGAAGAAGACCGCGAGCAGGGTCAAGGCCAGAAGCGTCAACTCGCTGCCGCTGATCATCACCCGGTCGAACACCTGCAACATGTACAAGGTGGGGGTCAGGGCCAGCAGGTTCGCGAAGACGCTGAAGACTGCAACCCAGGCAAACTCCCGACGGAAGGTCCACAGGCAACGGCCCATGGGGCCGCGGGAAAAGAAGCCGGTGCTCATGCGGCACTCCCGGTACCGAGACTCAGCTGGGCAGGAGCCGCTGCCGGACGCGGCGGCTCGGGGACGGCAGCCCGGCCCTGCTCGGCGGCCTTGCGCAGCGCGGCGAGCACGTCGTCGCGCGGGCCGAATGCTGCCGACTGACCTTCGTTCATCACGAGGATCTTGTCTGCGGCCGGCAGCAAGGACGTGCGGTGTGTGTTGGCCACCACCGTCGCTCCACGGGCCTTCAAGGCCATCAGCAGGTTGAACAAGGCCTTTTCCCCCGCTTCGTCGAGGCTGGCGTTCGGTTCGTCCAGCACGATCAGCTGCGGATCGTCGTAGACGGCACGCGCCAGGGCCAGGCGCTGGCGCTGGCCGCCGGAGAGATTGGCGCCGTCGCTGCCGATCTCGGTGTCGAAGCCCTGTGGCAGCGATTCGATGAAGGAGGTCAGCCCGACGAGTTCCGCAGCGGCCCGGACCTTGGCCCGGTCGGCGTCGCCGAAGCGGGCGATGTTGGCGGACACCGTGCCGTCGAAGAGCTCGACGTTCTGAGGGAGGTAGCCGACGTGGGGGCCGAGCTCTTCCTTGTTCCAGGCATAGACATCGGCGCTGTCCAGCCGCACCTTTCCAGACAGCGCTGGCCAGACACCTACCAGGAGCCGGGCCAGCGAGGTCTTTCCCGAAGCCGAAGGGCCGATCACCGCGACCAGTTCGCCGGGGTTGGCGGTGAAGGTCACGCCGCGCAAGATGGGCAGGTTGGACGTTGGCGCGGCAGCGTGGACCCCCTCGACCGTCAGAACCCCCTTGGGGCGCGGCAGCGGCATCGATTCCTGGACGCTGGGCATGCTGGCCAGCATCTGCCCCAGCCGGCCGTAAGCCTCGCGGCCCGACACCACGGTCCGCCACTGCGACACCAGCTGGGCCATCGGGGCCAGCACGCGTGCTCCGATGATGGAGGCGACGATGGCCATGCCCATGCCGCCCCAGATTGCGTTGTGCAGGGCCAGCCAGCACGCGGCACCGAGCAGGAGCGAGCCCTGCATGGTCTGGATCATTCGGGCGGCGACGGCGTTGACGCCGGCCACGTCGGACGCTTCGGACTGCCGCGCCAGGAATCGTCGCTGGCGTGATATCCAGCGCTTGTGCACGTTTTCCAGCATGCCCATCGACTCGATCACCTCGGCATTGCGCTGGGTGCTCGCAGAATAGGCTTGGGCTTCGCTGGACGCGCGCGTGGCGTCGCTCAGCAACGGCATGGTCTTGCGGTCGGTGGCCCAGGCGACGAGCGCCTGCGAGCAGGCACCCAGCAGGGTCATCACGCCGAGCCAGGGACTGAGCATGAACATCAGCAGCAGCATGACGGAGGCGGCAGGCAAGTCCATGAAGCCCGTTACGGCCGGCGAAGAGATGGTTTCGCGCAGCGTCTTGAGGTCGGCAAACGCCTGCACGGCCATGGCCCCTTGTCGTTTGCGGCTGGTGTCGAAGGCAAGGTCGAAGACGCGGGTACGCACGCGCTGGTCAAACCCCTCGGAGGCCCGGGCGAGGATGCGTGCGCGTATGAGTTCAAGCAACTCGATCAGCACGTAGGCCAGTACGGTGATGATCAGCAGCATCAGCAGCGTGGTTTCGCTGCGGCTGTTCAGCACGCGCCCGTAGACCTCCCACATGAACCAGGAGGGCGTCAGCATCAGCAGGCCGGCGATCAGGCTGAAGAGGCCCGCCCGCCAGAACAATGGCGCCTGCGAGGCCAGAGATTCCCGCAGGATGTTCGCGGCCGGAGTCGGCGGTTTCTTGTTCGTGCTCATGGGTTCAGCGTTCTGGCGGCTTCCGGGCGGAGGGGGAGGTGAGGGTCATCCGTGACCAGGACATACTCGGGAAGGTCGTCCACAGGGTCCGCCGCTGGGGCGGCCTTGCCGAAAGTGAAGTCGAGGACGAAGTCGGCACCCTGTTGCTTCAGGACGATCTCCCGCAGATGATCGAGTCTGAAGCGCTGCTCGATCTCTTCAGGGATGGTCAGGTGGAACTGCAGCCTGCCCTCGAGCGTCAGCAGCGAGATCTGACCTGGCTTGAGGCTCAGCGTGTGGCGGTCGAAGAAGACGGGGCTGTCGGGCTGGAACCTCAGCAAAGGCAGGGGCCTGGCCTCCAGCCGCTGGAGATTGAATGGGCTGGCCGGGCTTTGGTAGACGTGCCGACTGGTGCGCGAAACGGAGTAGATGGCGTTGCAGATCATCTGCGAGCCGAGTTCGGGGTACTGGGCGCGCATCGGCCGGTAGGCCATGTGATGAAGGGCGACTCGATTCCAGCAGCGACTCTGTTGCACGACGGGCGCAAGGGAATTGCAGGCTTGCGCAAAAGCTTGCTGCAGCGCCTGCAGTCGCTCGAATTGCGGTCTGGTCGCGTGCAGAGGGATGCGCAGCGTTGAGTTCATATAGGAAGCGTATTCTAGCGCTGTCCTATATGAAGTTCGTCCGGCGCACCGGGTTCAGTGGAGTTCGCGCAACAGCAGCGCTCCTGGTGCTGCATGGGTGTCCTGTTGAATGGCCATCGCCGGCAGGTCCCATCCCGCCGCGGCCACCTGCCGGTTGATGAGGGCAATGGTGGCGTGAAGGGTGGAATTGGTAAGGGTGATGGTGAGCGGCTCGGCCTGCCGCAGGTCCAGACGGATGACCCAGGACCCTTGACCGCGCACACGCCCGCACTGGGCCGCGGTCACGAGTGGTGTCGGGGCTTCACCATGGCGATGGATCGGCGGTCCCGCGGCCGTGGGAACCTGTGCCGCCACGGCCTGGTGGTAGTGCGCCTGGACCTGGCTGCGGCTGGACGGCGGCAGGCGTTCAGGGGCCTGAGCAGACTGTTCTGCCAGGGTCTGCAGCTGAGCGCGCAGCTGCTGGGTGACCCGTCGTGTCAGGCAGGCCAGCAGGTGCCGTGGTGGCTCCCCGCCGAGCACGAGGCGCAGCGCGAGGCGGTCCTCTTCTGCGTCGTAGCGGAGCGTCAGACTCGTCAATGCGTCCTGTCCCATGACGGTTGTCCTTGGTCTCGAATCCTACGGCGTCGTCAGAGGACGCCGAGGGACTTCAGGAGGGGTCGCTGCGTCGTGATCCATTCCTCGTGCCGTCGGGTCAATTCCGCCACGCTGGCTTCGTCGCCTTCAATGGGCTTGCCGTCCTTCAGCAGGTGCTGTCGGGAAGACTTCAGCAACGCCCACAGCGTGCTTGCCCTTTGCTCCGGCGTGGCCTCTCCGAGCGTCTCGGCGTGCATGTAGAGCTGTCCCATGCGTTGCTGCGCCACGCCGGTGCCGGTACGCGGGCAGGCCAGGAAGTTGAAATCGCCCTCCGTGGCTCGCACCGTGCGCTGAACGATGTGCTGGTTGAACCGGTCGCTGCTGGCCTTGGCAGCGGCCTCCTGGGCCGATGAGACGCATGGTGCGATGTATCCCGCTCCAACCAGGACGATGACCGCCTGGAGCACCCTGTTTTCGGCATCCGGTCCGGCGCTCGCCAGCACCTCGGCCAGTTGCCGTCCCGAGGCTGGCGCGTTGGCCAAGGCGTCGAGGATCGGGTCGTAGGTTGCGGCGTTGAGCGTGGCCTCGGCCACCGTGGTCTTGATCTTCAACGCGCAC
This sequence comes from Rubrivivax sp., assembly GCA_022843905.1. GTDB lineage: Bacteria > Pseudomonadota > Gammaproteobacteria > Burkholderiales > Burkholderiaceae_C > Rubrivivax. The sequence continues at coordinate 1,130 of JALHMT010000007.1, read as the reverse complement.
TGCGCGCGCTCGACCACCAGCGCGTAGACCGTGTCGAGCAGGGCAGCAGCATGGTCGTGCCTCGAAAGACGCCTCGGCCCGCGAACGAAGATGTCGCGACGAAAGCTCTGGTTGATGCCCAGGTCGCGCACGACCTCCTTGAAGATGGGGCTGGCGATGCCGTCCAGTACCGCCTGCAGCTCTTTCGTGTGGTTGAGCGAATCGATGCAGTTCAAAGGGTTGGCATGTGCTGCAAAGCTGAGCTTGGCGGCCTCCAGGGCCTCGACCATCTGGGAGAAGAACACCGGCGTCCAGTGGCGGTTCAGGTACTCGTGAGCGAGGTAGTTGCGGTTCTGGCCTTGCAGGCCCTTGATGCGCTCGGCAAGCTGGGGCGTCTGCTTGAAGTAGCTGCCCGGCACGCCGTCCAGGGCGTTGAGAAGCTTGAGTGCGCCGTCGATCCGGCCGGCCAGGGAGTCAGCCGGTGCGGTCTGGTATTGCACGTATTGGCTGAGCAGCCCGCGCATCGGGAGGGCGTGGGTCCAGCCCGGCAGTGTGTTGTAGCTGATGTAGACGGCCCCGCCGACCTTCAGATGCTTGCCGATGAACTCGACGATGTGGTTGCAGTTCTCGATTCCGACCCACGACCAGACGCCATGCAGCGTGATGTAGTCGAACTTCGGCAGTTCGCGCGCCGCATACTGTTCGAAGCTGTCGTCGTAGACGTGCAAGTTGGGCAGGCCGCTGGCTTGGGCCATTCGCGCAGCGCCAGCCGAGTGCGCAGGGTTGAAGTCGGTGCCATAGAAGTTGCCCTGCGGATTGGCGGCAGCCAGCAGGCTCAGTCCGGCTCCTTGGCCGAAGCCCAGTTCGCAGTAGCTGAAGTGGTCGATGGGGGGCGCCTCATAGCCGGCTGCTGAGAGCGCGTAGCGCATCGAAGCCGGGCTCATCTCCTTGTAGAAGCCGTAGGTGTAGTCCACCTCGGTCACATAGCCTTCGGTCCAGTCGTTCATCCAACACCTCTGCACAAATGAAAAAGGGGCGGCACGTTGGTCGTGCCGCCCCGTTGGGCTGTAAGTGGCTGCCGTTACCGGCAGCCCTCTACCTGCCTGCTACGTTCAGGTCCCGACGTCGCTGTTGGCGGCGAAGCCCGGCAG
>JALHMT010000006.1 GCA_022843905.1 Rubrivivax sp. | reverse complement strand
AACTGCGGGTCCAGCACCTTGGCCGACAGCACGAAGCTGGCGCGCGAGAAGACGTCCTCGGGCATCAGCTTCACGCCCTTGGGCAGCAGCGAGTGCATCTCGATGAAGCCCTTGATGGCACCGAACAGGCCGTCCTTCAGCCCCGACTCGTGCGTGCCGCCGGCCACCGTGGGGATCAGGTTGACATAGCTCTCGCGCAGCACGCCGCCGTCTTCGGTGAAGGCCACGCACCAGCTGGCGCCTTCGCCTTCGGCGAAGTTCTCGGTCTCGTTGGCACCGGCGAACTGCTCGCCTTCGAAGAGCGGGATCAGCGGCTCGGCCGGCAGGCTCTGCATCAGGTAGTCGCGCAGGCCACCCTTGTAGAGCCAGGTCGTGATCTCGCCGGTCTTCTCGACGGTCAGCGTCACCGTCACGCCGGGCATCAGCACGGCCTTGCTGCGCAGCAGGTGCGTGAGGTCGTGGCGCGGCAGTTCGGCGCTCTCGAAGTACTTCGCATCGGGCCACACGCGCACGCTGGTGCCGCTCTTGCGGTCGCCGCTGGCCGACTTGCGCAGCTCCAGGGGCTCGATGACGTCGCCGCCGCTGAAGGCCAGCGTGGCCAGCTGGCCTTCGCGCCACACGCTGACCTGCAGCCGCCGGGCCAGCGCATTGGTGACGCTGACGCCCACGCCGTGCAGACCGCCGCTGAAGCTGTAGGCGCCGCCGGCACCCTTGTCGAACTTGCCGCCGGCATGCAGCCGGGTGTAGACGATCTCGATCACCGGCACCTGCTCTTCCGGGTGCAGGCCGAAGGGGATGCCGCGGCCGTCGTCGTCGACGCTCACCGAGCCGTCGGCATGCAAGCTGACGGCGATGCGCCGGCCATGGCCGGCCAGGGCTTCGTCGGCGGCGTTGTCGATGACCTCCTGCACGATGTGCAGCGGGTTGTCGGTGCGGGTGTACATGCCCGGCCGCTGCTTGACGGGCTCGAGGCCCTTCAGGACACGGATCGAGGCTTCTGCGTAATTTCCAGGGGATGCCATGGGCGGCGATTCTAGGGATGCGCCGGCGCGAAGATCGGGGCCGGAAACGACGAGACCCGCCGAAGCGGGTCTCGAGGGCATCGCGACAGGCCCTGAAGCCTGCCGGATGAGTTGCATCAGGAGGGACGACGGCGGCGCAGGAAGGCCAGGCCGGTCATCGCCAGTCCCGCCAGGGCAAGACTGCCCGGCTCGGGAACGCTGCCACCACCGCCGCCGCCGCCGCCGCAGTTCACGGTGCACGGGCCGGAGAAGCGGGCGTACACCGTCATGTGCGACAGGTCGGGGATCTTGTTGCCGTTGTTCTTGAAAACGATGCTGAAGCTCCCGCCATTGTTGGCGTTGAGCTGGTAGGTGACGTCGTCGAAAAAGTAGGCCGCAAATCCGTTGCCGCCCTTGAGCACACCGACAAAATCGAACTTGTCGCCGAGGTTCGCCGACAGCGGGCCGTTTTGATCGACACCCATCAGGGTCCAGTTGCCGGACGCCGAATCCGACGCCGTCACCGTCCAGAGAATGCCCGCCACGACATTGCTGATGTCGACTTCGTTCGGACCGGTGTTGTCGCGAGCGGCAAGCTCCCAATCGCTACCCCAGTTCAAACCGTTGACGGCGGTGTCGGTGTCGTTACCCGCCACGACGCCATAACAATCATTGGCGTTGTTGCTGTTGTAGGTCATGTTCGACGTGCTGAGCCCGTCGGTGTTGCCGCCCGCTGCACTGCAGTACGAGGTCGCAGCGCTGGCCGAAAAGCCTGCTAGCAGGGCTGCGGAAGCAATGGCGGCGCGAAGGAATGTTTTCATTGTCTGAATCCTCGGGTGAACCGGACGGTTCCATGTTCGATGCGACAAGCGCAAGCACGAAGCGGGCCACTCGGCCAGCCGCTGCTCAAGTGTCTGATCTGTAAGGCATTGTTTTTCGCGGGCTGCGCGAGGGCACCGCTGCGTGTAAAAGAACCCGACAGGGGGACTTCTGCTTCATTGCCCCGGCACTCTTGCTTCAAGCAGCCGTTCAGGACCCGATCTTTCCCAGCAGTTCAGTCACTTCTTGCTGACTCCTGAACTTCTCACCCCTATCTTTCAGTTTTTGAAGTTCAACCCGGGCCAAGTCGGGCTTGCCGGCCTGGATGTGCAGTCGGGCCAAGGTCAAGCTGAGGTCACCGTTGACGGGTTGAAGGGCCACGGCCTTGGCCTGCCACTGCAAGGCCTCGGGCAGACGGTTGACCAGCGCCAGCGACTGCGCCAGGGTGTCGATGTACTCAGCCCGGCCCGGCATCTGCTTGACCGCCATCTCGGCCAGCGCCACGGACTCGGGCTTGCCCTGCGCCACCAGCAGCATGGCGAGGTTGTTGTTCGCAGCCGGTTCGTTGGGCTCCAGCGCCAGGACTTCCCGATAACGCGCTGCAGCGACCTCGCGATCGCCCGCTCGCATCGCGGAATCGGCACGCTGCAGCATGAAGCCGCGGTCGGCGGGATGCCTGGCCAGCCAATCGGCCGCCAGCGACTCCGCCGCGGCCGGGTTGCCGGCGCTCACCAGGGCCCGGTAGGCGCGCGCCGCGGCATCGGCTGGCTGGCGCTTGAGCATGGCCTGCTGGTAGGCCGCAGCAGCCGCCGCCCCTTGTTTCTGGACCATCGCGGCATCGCCTTCGAGCAGCCATCCCGCGGCCTCGCGCGGATAGTCCTTCTGCAGCGCCTTGACCAGGCTCATGCCGCCCTTCGGGCCTTGTTCGAACAGCGCCAGTTCGGCCAGCAGGCGGCGGGCAGCGAACAGCCCGGGTGACGCCTGCAGCGCCTTGTTGGCATGCAAGGCGGCCATCGACCAGTCCTGGCGCTGGCGATAGGCCTGGGCCAGCCGCAGGTGCGGCTGAGCCGAGCGCGGCTGCAGGCCTTGCAGCTGGTTGAACGTGGCCGTGGCAGCCACGGCATTGCCGCCGGCGAGCTGAACCCGGCCCAGGCGGTCCAGCAGTTCCGGTGACTTGTCGTTCTGTGCCGACAGCGTCTCCACCAGGGACCGGGCCTTGTCGACCTGCCCCATCTGCAGGTAGAGGTCGACGCTCGCGTACGGCACGGACACTTCCTTGGGGTGTGCCTTGCTGGCCTTTTGAAGCCACCCGTCGACGTCCTGCACGGCCCAGGGCCGCTGCGCCGCGATGCGGGCCATCGTCAGCAGGGCCTGCAGGTTCGTCGGGTCGCGCTCCAGCACCCCTTCCACCCGCTTGGCGGCGTCGGCCGTCTTCCCTTCGGCCACGTCGATGGCGGCGAGTTGCGACAGCGAAGCGAAGTGCTTCGGGTCTTTCTGCAGGGCCGCTTCGAAGGCCTTGCGCGCTTCGCGCGCATCGCCGCGCTCCAGCGCAAGCCGGCCTCGCAGGAAAGCCGCCAGAGGCAGCTCGGGCCGCTTGGCGCCCAGCGCATTGGCGGCCGCCAGCGCGGCGTCGTACTGCCCGCGCTGCAGCCGGGCCGTGAACAGCGCCACGTCGGCACTGATCGATCGCGGGTCGGCCTGCGCCGCGGCGCGCAGCTCACCCAGGGCCCAGTCGTCCTGCCCCCTGGCCAACCTCGACAGCGCACGCTCCGTGCGCACCGCCCCGTCGCCCGGGCGCAGCTTGGCGGCACGGTCGAACACCGCATCGGCCTGCGCCACCTGCCCGAGCATCACCAGGGCCTGCGCCTGCATCATCAGCAGCGGCACGTCGTCGGGCGATGAGCGCAAGGCCATGCGCAGGGCCGACAGCGCCGAGTCGGCGTCTCCGGCATCCAGCAGGATGCGCGCCTGCATGACGCGCAGCGGCATCGAGTCGGGTTCGGACTGCACCGCCTTCTGCATCATCTTGATGGCGCTCTCGCGGCCGCCGAGCGCGGCTTCGGCCTGGGAGCCCAGTGCCAGCAGCCGCACGTTGTCAGGCGCATCCTTGAGCAGCCGCTGGACGATCTCGCGCGCGTGCTGCGGCCGGCCCTCCAGCATGGCCAGCGACGCATCGGTGTAGAAGGTCTGCGGGTGCTGGGGCAGGTGCCTGTTCATCTCGGTCCAGCGTGCGCGCGCCGCCGGCAGGTCGCCCCGGGCCACGGACAGCGACACCAGGGCGGCATGGGCCGGCATCAGCGTGGGCCGCGCCGCAGCGGCGCGTTCGTACAAGGCCAGCACGTCGACGACACGGCCCCTGGCTGCGCGTGCCAGCTCCGCCTTCAGCAGCAGGGCATCGGCGTCCTGGCCGTCCTGCGCGACCAGATCATCGACTACGCGCAGCGCCGCAGGCCCCTTGCCAGTCGCAGCGAGCAGCCGGGCCTTTTCGAGACGGGCGGGCCGATGCGCCGGCTGGGCCTGCAACAACTCGTCGATGACCTTTTCCGCCTCGGCGGGCTTGCCGGTGCGCGAGAGTGCCGCGGCCAGCAGGGTGCGCAACTGGGCATGCGCTGCGGGGTCGTCCAGCGACTGTGCCGAGAGCTCGGCCACCAGTTCCTTGTGCTTGCCCTGCGCCGTCAGCAGCGTGGCCAGCAAGGGCGCACTCTGGGTCATCGGCCAACCGCGCTCGATGGCGCGCCGCAGTTCCAGCTCGGCTCCGGGCACGTCGCCACTGCCCATCAGGGCCAGGGTCAGCAGGAAGCGCGCTTCCGACAAGGTGGGGTCGATCTGCAGCGCTCGCTTGGCCTCGATGGCGGCATCCACGGCCCTGCCCTGGTCGAGGTGGCTTCGCGCCGACTTCACCGCCGCCTGCGGGTCGACCTGCGGTGAACAGGCCATCAATAGGACACACAGTGTGGCGACCGGCGTGCCCACGCGAAGACGCTGAACCCAGCGGGGCGCTCGAAGCGCCCTCGGGGTCGCAGGGGGGGCTGCATCACGCACTATCACTCTCCCGGAGCATGGCCCCCGGGGATGTTCCGACGCGGGCATCGACGCGGCCTCGTCGAAGCCTCGCACGAAATCCTGCTGGGAGCGCTTCCGGGCATGCTACCCGCAAGCGCGGGCATCGGGCTGACGAGGATCCTTATCGACGCACGCTGATCGCCTGCGTGGACTGGTTCCCGGCAGCATCACGCGCCACGATGGCCAGGCTGTGCGTGCCCGGCGCAAGCTTGCGTGTGTTCCAGCTGTAGCTGAGCGATCCACCGCTGGCCTTGGCCACCTGTTTGCCATTGATGGCCAGGGTCATGGAGATGCCGGCGCTGCCGCTGTTGTCGCTGGCAGCCACCTGCACCTGCACCGTGCCCGACACCGTGACACCCTGGGTGGGGTTGCGCAGGGTGATGGTCGGCGCTGTGGTGTCCTTCTGTGCCGAGGCGACGTTGACGCTGACCGGCGCCGAGGCGGCGGCATTGCCGGCAGCATCCACGGCGACAGCGTTCAGCGAGACCATGCCGGTCGAAGCCGTCGACGCGTCCCAGGAGAATCCGAACGGTGCAGCCGAATCGCTGGCCACGACCTTGCCGTTGACCACCAGATCCACACGCGTGACGCCGACGTTGTCGCTGGCCTCGACGTTGACCGGCACCAGGCCCGACACCGTGCTGCTGCCCAGCGGTGCAGCGATGCGGACCGTCGGCGCCTGGGTGTCCTGCGGCGGCACCGAGGTCGCAGCCGCCGTGATGGCCGCCGCCGCGTTCAGGCGGCCATGGCCGAACACCGGATCGCGCCCGCCGGCACCGAGGTCGACCGCGGTCGAGAACAGCAGACTCTCGACCTGACCGGCCGACAAGTTCGTGTTTCGCGCCATCACCAGGGCCACCGCGCCTGCGACCACGGGACTGGCCATCGAGGTGCCCCACCAGGCCTGGTAGCCGCCGCCGCGGACCGTCGTCCAGATGTTGATGCCGGGCGCCGACAAGGCAACGAACTGCCCCCAGCTCGAGAAGCTCGTCTTCGCGTCGTTGGCATCGGTCGCCGAGACGGCGATCAGCGCCGTGCTCGGCACGATGCCTTCGTCGACGTTGTTGTTGCCGGCGGCCACCACCACCAGCCCGCCCTTGTTCTTGAAGTACTGCGCGGCCGCTTGCACCGTGGTGCTGGCGGCCACGCCGTTGTAGCTGACGTTGGCCACGCGGGCACCGTTGTCGGCCGCCCAGTACAAGCCCGTCGCGACGTTGCTCCAGTAGGCGTAGGCATTGGCGTCGGCGATGCGCACCGGCATCAGCAGCGCCTGCCCCGCCACCGAGGCGACACCGATGCCGTTGTTCATGGCGGCGGCAGCAGCGCCGGCGACGGCCGTGCCGTGCCCGTGCACATCGCTGGTGGTCGCGTTGTTGTCGACGACGTTCCAGCCGGGCACCAGCCGCCCGGCCAGATCCGGGTGGGCGGCATCGATGCCGGTGTCGAGAATCGCGATGCGGACCGCACTGCCCTGCGTCTGCTCCCAGGCCGTGGTCGCACCGATCTTGCCCAGATGCCACTGGCTGCCGAGGTAGGGGTCGTTGGTGGACAGGGCGGCAGCGACACGGCGGTCGAGTTCGGCCGACTTCACGTGCGGGTGCCGCTTCAGGCGCTCGAGCAGCGCACGCTCGCCGCCCGCGGCCTCCAGTTCGACGACGTGCACATCGCTGCGGCCGAGCCGGCGCGCCTTCGATGCACCTTGTTCTCGTGCAAGGCGGCCCACCTGCGCGTCGTCGAGGCCGGCGCGCATCTGCACCAGCACGCGGCCCGGGGCGAACTCTTCGAGCGGGGACGGCGGCGCTGCCACCACGGGCGCACCCGCCGACAACACCACACAGGACACTACCGACAAGCGGCCCAGACACTTCGACAAACCTTGCTTCGACATCTCTACTCCATCACCTGGGCGATGGCGAGGTCGGCTCCATGACGGGCAGGTCTGCTCCGGCTCGCGCGCCGCGAGGCGCACCGAGCCCGCATGTTCTTCGGGGAAGACATGCACTGGCGGTCCTGCCGTCATGGAGCCGTGCAACTCGCCGTGCCCTTTAGACCGTTGACTTTGCGTCACCCGCTTTCGCGGGCTTTGCCCTTTTCAGCACGGTCAGTATCCGCCCGGAAGTGGGGCGAAGAGCCTGTCGGATACACACGATGACATGTGTCCTGAGCGGGCCGTGAATGCATCACGATCGACGCATCGTCGCCCTTCGAAGACCTTTACCTGCCAGCAACAGCCCGGGGTCAACGCCGTTCCCGGCAAGGCGTTTTTCAGCCACGCGCCACTGTCGGCGTCGATGGAGAAACGAATGCAACGAGGACCCCAACGTCGCCTGCTGTGGCTGAGCCTCATCCTGGCCAGCCAGTTGCTCACCGCCTGCGTGGTGCTGCCCTTCCACGGTCACGGCCGGGGCCGCCATCACCTGACCGACGGCGGCGGTGCGCCGGAGGTGCCGCAGCGCGGGCGCTGAGACACGACCAAGCCGCTGCGTCCCCGGGTCGAGGCAGGCCGATCAGGCCAGATCGAAACGCATGAACCAGAAGCCCTCGCGCGGCTGCAGGTGGCGCACGGCGCCCAGACGTTCATAGAAGCCCGGGCCATCGGTACCGAACCACAGGCGTTCGAATCCGAGGCGCCGGGCGTGGCCCACCAGGGCCAGCACCAGGGCCGAACCCACGCCCTGCCCGCGCCACTCACCGGCCACCACCATGCCGGCCAGCCAGGGGTGCCAGTCGGTGTGATCGTCGTCGTCGTTGTCGACCAGGTTCACCACGCCGATCGGCTGGCCTTCGTGCAGCGCCACCAGGCAGAGGGGCACTCGATCGGGGCTGGCCGCCTGGCCCAGGCGATCGTGCATGCCCTGCACGCTGGCACCAGCCACCTCGGTCCAGAACTCGTGATGGATCAGCGACGCGACCGCCAGGCGATGCTGCGGCAGGTCGCAGAGATGATGGATGGCCGGTGTGATCAAGACGGGTTCGCAAGGCAGTGCTTCGGCCCGCGCATGTTGCCGTCTCTTCGCACCGTCCGCAAGGCGATTCAGGCCGGCACGCCGGGCGCCAGCGACGGCTGCGGGCCGCGCCAGGCCTTGCGGTAACGCGCCATCGACAAGCCTGCCGTGTCGATCTCGGGCTCACGCCCGGACACCAGGTCGGCGATGATGCGGCCGGTGCCTGCAGCCATGGTCCAGCCCAAGGTGCCATGGCCGGTGGCCAGCATCAGGTTGTCGATGGGCGTCGGGCCGACGATGGGCGTGCCGTCGGGCGTCATCGGACGCAGGCCGCACCAGAAGCTGGCCTTCGAGACATCACCGCCGCGCGGGAAGAGGTCGGTCACCACGTGCTCCAGCGTGGATCGCCTTGCCGGCCGCAGTGCGTTGCTGTAGCCGGCCAGTTCGGCCGTGCCGCCCACGCGGATGCGGTCGCCCAGGCGCGTGACCGCCACCTTGTGCGTCTCGTCCATGATGGTCGACTCGGGCGCGCATGCGGCATCGGTGATCGGCACCGTGATCGAGTAGCCCTTGACGGGGTACACGGGCACGTCGATGCCCAGTGGCTTCAGCAGCAGCGGCGAGAAGCTGCCCATCGCCATCACGTACCGGTCGGCGCGCTTCGTGCCCCCGGCCGTGCGCACACCGCTGATGCGCTGGCCTTCCTTCTCCAGGCCGAGGATCTCGGTGCCGTAGTGGAAACGCACGCCGAGCTGCTGCGCCATCTCGGCCAGGCGCTTGGTGAACAGAAAGCAGTCACCGGTCTCGTCGCCGGGCAGGCGCAGCGCACCGACGAACTTCTCCTGCGTCAGCCGCAGCGCCGGCTCGACCTTGACGAAACCCTCGCGGTCCAGCACCTCGAAGGGCACCTTGTACTGCTGCAGCACCTCGACGTCCTTGGCGATGCCGTCCATCTGCGCCTGCGTGCGGAACAGCTGCAGCGTGCCCTGCGCGCGGTCGTCGTAGGCGATGCCGGTCTCGGCGCGCAAGGCCTTCAGGCAGTCACGGCTGTACTCGGCGATGGGCACCATGCGGCTCTTGTTCAGCGCATAGGCACGCTCGGTGCAGTTGGCCAGCATCATCGCGCCCCAGCGCCACATCGCGGGGTCGAGCAAGGGCCAGATGACCAGCGGGCTGTGCGTCATCAGCATCCACTTGATGGCCTTCAGCGGCACGCCCGGGCCGGCCCACGGCGCCGAGTAGCCGGGCGACACCTCGCCGGCGTTGCCGAAGCTGGTTTCGAGCGCCGGTCCCGGCTGGCGGTCGCAGACCTCGACCTCGTGCCCGGAGCGCGCCAGGTAGTAGGCCGTCGAGACACCGATCACACCGCTGCCGAGCACAAGCACCTTCATACGCGCCTCCTGGGGATCGGGGCACTGTAGCCGGGCGCCACCTGCAGACGTGCAGCGTTTTCCGAGAGAATCCCTGAATGAATCCCGCTTCGACCCCCGTCCGGCTGTCGATGCTTCAGGTGCTGGTGTGCGGCGCCGCCATCGTCACCTTGTCGATGGGCATCCGGCATGGTTTCGGTCTCTGGCTGCAACCCATCACCATGGAGCGCGGCTGGACGCGCGAGACCTTCGCCTTCGCGATGGCGGTGCAGAACATCGCCTGGGGCCTGGCCGGGCCGGTGGCCGGCATGGTGGCCGACCGCTTCGGCGCCTTCAGGGTGCTGATCATCGGCACCCTGCTCTACGCCGGCGGCCTGGTGACGATGGCGCTGGCGACGTCGGGCGCGGCCTTCACCGGCGGCGCCGGCGTGCTGATCGGCATGGCGCAGGCCGGCACCACCTACGCCGTGGTCTACGGCGTCATCGCGCGCAACGTCGATCCGGCCAGACGGTCGTGGGCGATGGGGGTCACGGCCGCGGCCGGCTCCTTCGGCCAGTTCCTGATGGTGCCGGTGGAAAACTGGCTGATCGGCACCTGGGGCTGGCAGAACGCGCTGTTCGTGCTGGGCTGCCTGGCGCTGGCCATGATCCCGCTGGCCCTGGGCCTGAAGGAACCGGCGCGTGCCGCAGCCAGCGGCCCGCAGCAGAGCATCGGCGCGGCGCTGCGCGAGGCCTTTGCCTACCCGAGCTTCAGGCTGCTGATGGCCGGCTACTTCGTCTGCGGTTTCCAGGTCGTCTTCATCGGCATCCACATGCCCAGCTACCTGAAGGATCACGGCCTGTCGCCCGAGGTCGCGACCACGGCGCTGGCACTGATCGGCCTGTTCAACGTCATCGGCACCTACGCTGCGGGTGCGCTCGGGCAACGTCTGGCCAAGCGCCACATCCTGGCGGCCATCTACCTGGGACGCGGCATCGTCATCACCCTCTTCGTGCTGGCACCGCTGACGCCGTGGTCGGTGTACCTCTTCGCAGCGACGATGGGCGTGCTGTGGCTGTCCACGGTGCCGCCCACCAACGCCATCGTGGCGCAGATCTTCGGTGTGCAGTACATGTCCATGCTGGGGGGCTTCGTCTTCCTGAGCCACCAGGTCGGCTCCTTCCTGGGGGTCTGGCTGGGCGGCAAGCTCTACGACATGACCGGCAGCTACACCGTCGTCTGGTGGCTGGCCGTGGCGCTGAGCGTGATGGCCACGTTGGTCAACCTGCCGGTGCGCGAAGGCCCCATCGCACGCGCTGCCCCCCAGCCGGCATGAAACCGAACCTCGTCAGGTGGGTGTCGTGGGCCGGCGCGGCAGCGCTGCTGGCGGTCGTGTTCTCTGCCTACCTGAACCCGCATACCGTGGTCGATCTGGCCAACAGGGTGTGGGCCTGCTTCTGATCGACAAGAGGGCCCGAACTTCATGCACGGCAATTCACCGCCCTCGGCCTGGGTCACTCGATGGTCGGCCCTGATCCCGCCGGGCGGCCGCGTGCTCGATCTGGCCTGCGGCAGTGGGCGCCACGTGCGCTGGCTGGCGTCGCGCGGCTTCGCTGTCACCGGGCTGGACCGCGACACCGCCGCCGTTCAGCCGTTGACCGGGATCGCCGAGGTGATCGTGGCCGACATCGAGGGCGGGCCCTGGCCGCTGGCCGGCCGCAGCTTCGATGCCGTCGTGATCACCAACTACCTGTGGCGACCGCTGTGGCCGGTGTTGCGCGCCACGGTCGCTCCAGGCGGAGTGCTGATCCACGAGACCTTCGCCGACGGGCACCAGATCATCGGCAGGCCTTCGCGCCCCGACTTCCTGCTGCAGCACGGCGAACTGCTGCGCGAATGCGCTGGCTGGCGCATCGTGGCCTACGAAGACGGCTACGAGGACGAACCGCCGCGCTACGTGCAGCGCGTGGCCGCCCTGGCACCGTGCGAAGGCGGGCCGGAACACCCGCGCCACCGGATCGGACCTTCCTACGGAGCTTCACCCGGGTCCGGCGGCTAAAATCGGCCGATTCCGAAGGAAGCGAACCGCATGAACCCCATCGTTGGCAGCATCGTGGCCCTGGTCACGCCGATGCAGGAAGACGGCAGCATCGACTACCCGGCGCTGCGCCGCCTCATCGACTGGCACATCGCCGAAGGCACCGACTGCGTCTGCGTGGTGGGCACCACCGGCGAATCGCCCACCGTGTCGGTGGAAGAACATTGCGAGATCGTGCGCGTCGCGGTCGAACATGCCGCGGGGCGCCTGCCCATCATGGCCGGCACCGGCGGCAACGCGACCAGCGAAGCCATCGAGCTGACGCGGTTCGCCAAGAGCGTGGGAGCCAGCTGCGTGCTGCAGGTCGTGCCCTACTACAACCGGCCCTCGCAGGAAGGCATCTACCAGCACTTCCGCGCCGTTGCCGAGTCGGTCGACATCCCGATGGTGCTGTACAACGTGCCCAGCCGCACCGTGGCCGACATGCAGCACGACACCGTGATCCGCCTGGCGCAGATCCCCGGCATCGTGGGCATCAAGGAAGCCACCGGCAACATCGAACGTGCGGCCTGGCTCATCAAGCACGCGCCCAGAGGCTTTTCCATCTATTCGGGCGATGACGGCACGGCCGTGGCCCTGATGCTGCTGGGCGGCCAGGGCAACGTGAGCGTCACTGCCAACATCGCGCCGCGCCTGATGCACGAGATGTGCATGGCGGCCATCGAGGGCAACGTCAAGCGCGCCGCTGCCCTGCACCTGCAACTGCTGCCGGTGCACCGTCAGCTCTTCTGCGAGCCCAGCCCCGCGCCCACCAAGTGGGCGATGGCACGCCTGGGGCTGTGCGGGGCCGCCACGCGCCTGCCCATCGTGCCGCTGAGCGCCGCCGGCGAAACGCTCGTCGGGCAGGCACTGCGCGACAGCGGCCTCCAGCGCTGAACCTTCTGGCCCTTCCACCTCTCGAACCTGCCTGCACTCGACGTTCGAGCGCCGCGCTGGAGATACCGCCCGTGAACCGTTCCCCCTTCGTGCAACACCGCCGGCCCCTGAGGCTTGCCACTGCGCTGGCTGCCCTGCTGACCCTGGGCGGCTGTTCCAGCGTCCAGACCCTGCTGGGCGGCGAGAAGATCGATTACCGCAGCAGCGCCAAGACACAGACCAAGGGCCTGGAAGTGCCGCCCGACCTGACCCAGCTGGCTCGCGACAGCCGCTACCAGTTGCCGGGCGGCGTGGTCAGTGCGGCCGCCAGCACGGGCGCTCCGGCCGCCGCAGTGGCCACGGGCCAGGCCGTGGCGCCGGCAGCCGTGGGGCCGATCCGCGTCGAACGCCTGGGCAACCAGCGCTGGCTGGTCGTCGACATGACGCCCGAGCAGCTCTGGCCGCAGGTGCGCGCGTTCTGGCTGGAGCGCGGTTTCGCCATCGACAGGGAAAGCGCCGAAGCCGGCGTGATGGAGACCGACTGGGCCGAGAACCGCGCCAAGATCCCCATGGACCCGATCCGTGCGGTGATCGGCCGCGCGCTGGATTCCTTCTACTCTTCGGGCGAACGCGACCGTTTCCGCACGCGCATCGAGCGCGTCCCCGGCGGCAGCGAGATCTACATCAGCCACCGCGGGATGGAAGAGGTCTGGGCCAACGAGGCCAAGGACAGCACGGTCTGGCGCTTTCGCGAAACCGATCCCAGCCTGGAGGCCGAACTGCTCAGCCGCCTGATGGTGCGCCTGGGCACGAAGGAGGAAGTCGCTCGCAGCGCGGTGGCCAGTGCACCGGAAGCCACGCCACGGGCGCGCATCCTGGGCTCCGGCGGCAATGCCGCGCTGGAAATGGACGAAGGCTTCGACCGCGCCTGGCGACGTGTCGGCCTGGCGCTGGACCGCAGCGGCTTTTCGGTCGAAGACCGGGACCGGGCTGCGGGCATCTACTTCGTGCGCTACGTCGACCCGAAGGACATCGAAAAGGGCGAGCCGAGCTTCTTCTCGCGCCTGTTCGGCGCCAGCGGCCCGGCGCCAGCGCTGCGGTACCGCATCGCGGTCAAGGCCGCCGGCGACAAGACGGTGGTCACGGTGCTGAACTCCGCGGGTGTCGCCGAAACCAGCGACAACACCAAGCGCATCGTTGCGCAGTTGGTGAACGATCTGAAGTGAGCGTCGCCGCGCAACGAAAAAGCCGCCCGAGGGCGGCTTTTTCGTTTCGAAGGCCCGAAGGCCTGCGGAAGACTTACTTCGAAGCGGCCGTAGCGGCAGCCTTGGCGGCGTCGACTGCGGCACCGGCGGCCGAGGCGGCAGCACCGACGGCCGAAGCGGCAGCGTCGACAGCCGAAGCGGCGGCAGCCACGGGAGCCGGATCGGGAGCGGGAGCAGGAGCGGGGGCAGCGGCAGGAGCCGGTGCCGGAGCAGGCGCTTCTTCCTTCTTGCCGCAAGCGGCCAGGGCGACGGAAGAAACCAGCACAGCCAACAGGAGAGACTTGTTCATTTGTAGGTCCTCGGAATAATGGGTCGATCGACTTCGGGCAAGACTTCAAGCTGATGAGGGCGCTCTTCGAGAACTCTCAGAGACCCATCCAGAAGACACGGCGCGACATCCCCGGGGTTTCGACCCTTGGAGGATGCCGAAACTTCGTAACACTTCGTCGCCGAGCCTAGCCCATGAGTATAGCCCGAACTAGGGCTAATCCCTAGATGCCCAACTGGCTTACTGGAAAAGCGGGGCTGGAGCGTTGCAGGATGGCGTCGATCTGTTCGTGCATCAGCCTGGATTGACGCACATCGAGGGTGCAACGACCGCGCCAGCGCACCCTGTCGATCAGCTCGACGCACACGGACGTGTCGTCGAGCGCCCAGCTCGGGTGCATCGAGGCCGGCACTTCTTCCGGCGTGCGCGGGTCGACGGCATGCGACCAGCTTCTGCGCCATTCGACGAACCGGGCATGCCGCCTCGGCACGGCATCGTAGTTCTGGGCCAGCATGACCAGCTGCCGCATCGGTTGGCGCAACCAGGCCGTCAGGGATTGCAGCAGTTCAGGGTCACCCAGGGGCCAGTCGGCGAAGTCGGGATCGACCCAGAGGATGCGGCGTGCACCCGCCTTGGCCGAGGCACGCAGGGACCACCGTATCGCCTGGGCGAACTCCTGTCGCGAGGTGATGAGGGGCGGCCCCTCCGGCGGGATGTCTTCGCCCTTTTCGTCAACCCGGTCGTTCATGCGTCATCCTCCTGCAGCAACCAACCGTCTTCCAGCCACGTGCACAGCAGCTCCTGCGCTGCTGCGCTCAGTCTCCTGCGTTCGGCAGCACTCAGGCTGCCACGATCGGCCAGACTTCGCATCAGCCGCGCGTCTCGGCCGCCGGCGCGATAGGACTCGCCGTTGAGGAACACATGGCGATCGTCGTACAGCATGCGGGAGCCCGGCGCGAGCGCAACCCCGGCCGCCCGCGGGCCCGGGTCTGCCGCAGCCCCGTCATGCGCGGCAAACCAGACGCGGGGCTTGGGCTCGGTCAGCACCTCGCCCAGAGCTCGCGAGAGGGCGTCGGGCCGGCTCAGCAACCGCTCGACGGACTGCCTGGCGAAGGCCTGCAGGCGCTGCGGTATCTCGCCGGACGCACCGGTGGCGGGCTCGCCCGCATCGCGGTAGAGAGGGTCGACGGCCCCGTCGTCGTCGCCGTCGTCGGCCAGTCGCTGCAGCAGTTCGCGCGCCAGCGCGCCACGTGCCGGGGCGCGAAACCCCACCGAACAGGTCATGCACTCGCCCAGTGCAACCCCGTCGTGGGCCCAGCGCGGCGGCAGGTAGAGCATGTCGCCCGGCTCGAGCACCCATTCCTGCTCCGGCTCGAAGTGCTGCAGGATCTTCAGCGGCAGTCCTTCGACGAAGGCATCGTCGGCCGGGCGGCCGATCTGCCAGCGTCGGCGGCCCTGCACCTGGATCAGGAAGACATCGTAGGAATCGAGGTGGGGCCCGACACCGCCGCCATCGCTGGCCCAGGACATCATGAGATCGTCAAGGCGCGCTTGGGGAATGAAGCGGAAGGGGGCCAGCATCTCGTGCGCCGCCGTCGCGTGCAGATCCAGGCCCTGCACCAGAAGAGTCCAGTTCGCACGCGCTGCCGGCGGCAGCGCACGGCGCGGCAGGGGTCCGCAGCGCACCTTCCAATCGCGGCCCTGGCCCTGCACCAGCCGGGACTCGACATCGGACGACGCCGCCAGCTCGAACAGGCGTGCCCGCGAGACCGGCGGCCGCTGGCCGGGGAAGGCCTGCCGCACCAGCAGGGGTTGGCGCTGCCAGTGGCGGCGCATGAACTGCGCCGGAGTCAGTCCTGCGAGAAATGTGGCCGGGCTGTCGATGTCCATCCGGAGATTCTGCGACAGCCTCCATGCGATCATTGCGCCATGCAGATCGAATCTCCCTGCGTCGTCAGCCTGACGTGGACACTTTCCGACGGCCAGGACCGTCCCATCGACGAACTGTCCGAACCGGTCGAGTTCTTTTTCGGCGGTGACGACCTGCTGCCCAAGGTCGAGGAAGCGCTGGCCGGGCACGTGGCCGGCGACGAGGTGCACCTGCACCTGGAACCCGAGCATGCCTTCGGTGACTACAAGGCAGGACTCGTGTGCTTCGAGGACCGCCAGCTGTTTCCCCAGGATCTCGAGGCCGGCATGGCCTTCGAAGGACTGCCGCCGGGTGCAAAGACGCCCGACATGCCGCAGGACGTGATCTATGTCGTCACCGAGGTCTACCCTTCGCACGTGGTGCTGGACGGCAACCACCCGCTGGCCGGCATGTCGCTGCGGCTGCATGCCAGGGTGCGCGACGTGCGCGTGGCCACGCAGGAAGAAGCACAGGCCCGCACGCTCAACAGCAGCGGCATGACCGTCATGGAAGCCAGCCGCACGGTGTTCAGCGGCCTGCACTGACCAGCAGCCGTCCGGCCGCGCCCTCGCCGGACCGATTCAGCGCCGCGACAGGCGCCGCCACAGGTCGACCGCGTGCGCCGCCCCGGCGCCGGCCAGACACATCACGATGGCGCCCAACGGCGCCTGCACCACCGCCAGCCGCAGCGCAGCGGTGAGCCCGAGGCCGGCCAGCAGCGCCCAGACGATGTCACCGGGCCCCACGGCGTGGCGCCCGCGCCGAAGCCACCAGACCAGCGCCGCGCCTTCGAGCAGCAGCAGCAACAGCAGGGCGTCGGCAAACAGCAGCGCCCAGCCGGCATTCCAGCCCAGCAGATCCAAGGGTCCCGTGGTGCCGAAGCTCGCGAACGGCACTGCGGCCGGGTTCAAACCCGGGCCAACCCGAACAGGTGGGCCAGGTCCTTGAAGAAGATGCGCACGTGCGCCATCGGCTTGGAGCGCACCAGACGCTTGTTCATGTAGGCGTCGAAGGTGAGCTGCTGCACGTCCTTGTCCTTGCAGATGCTGACGAAGCGCTCGCGGCGCTTGTCGTCGCGGTACCAGAAGTGCTGCATCATGCCCAGCACCCAGAAGACGCGGCCATGCTCCTTCATGAAGTTCCTGCGCGCCAGCGCCAGCGCCTTGGGATTGCCGCTCTTCACGAACTCGCGGGCGGCGTCGGCGGCCAGCCGGCCCCCGAGCATGGCGTAGTAGATGCCTTCACCCGAGGCCGGTGCCACCACGCCGGCGGCGTCGCCGGCCAGCACCACGTCGCGCCCGTCGTCCCAGCGCGGCAGCGGCTTCAGTGGAATCGGCGCGCCTTCGCGGCGCAGCGTCTCCATCTGCGACAGTCCGCTGGCCTCGCGCAGGCGCCCCACGGCCGCACGCAGCGAAAAGCCCTTGTCCGCACTGCCCGTGCCGACGCTCATGGTGTCGCCGTGCGGGAACACCCAGCCGTAGAAGTCGGGCGACAGCGTGCCGCGGTAGTACACGTCGCAGCGCGAGCCGTCGTAGTCGACGGGCGCGCTGGCAGGCTGCTCGGTCGCGGCGGGCGAACGAAGGATCTCGTGGTAGGCGAAGACGAACTTGCCGCGATCCCAGCCGGCCACCGACTGGCGCGCCACTTCGGAGCGCGCGCCGTCGGCGCCAATGATGCAGCGCGCCCGTACGCTTTGCGGCTGCGCCTGATGGCGGTGGCCCGGGTCGTGTGCAGAGAAATGCACGCGGCGCACGCCATCGGCATCACGCTCCATGCGCTCGAAGGTGCCGGTGCGGCGCTCGGCGCCGGCATCGGTGGCGCGCTGGCGCAACCACTCGTCGAAGGTGTCGCGGTCGACGAGGCCGACGTAACCGCCTTCGATGGGGATGTCGACCTTGACGTCGGACGGCGAGATCATTCGAGCGCAGCGGGCGCGCGCGACGAGCAGCGATTCGGGGATGTCGAAGTCGCGCATCAGGCGCGGCGGGATGGCGCCCCCGCAGGGCTTGGTGCGACCGGCACGATCGAGCAGGAGCACGCGCACGCCCTGGAGGGCAAGATCGTGCGCTGCAGTGGCACCCGATGGGCCGCCGCCCACCACCACGACGTCATAGGTGTCCTGCGTGTTCATGTCGAAGCCCCTGGCTGCGCCGAGGCGAGCGGAGCGGCTTCCGAAGCCGGCCCCGCACGCGTTGGCTGAAGCCCGGGGTCGTTGCCCCGGGCGGTAGACGCGGGCGCAACGACGCCCCCGCCGGTGGATGTGTCGATGCGCCAGGCCAGCAGGCCGGCGACGACGAAGGCCAGCGCTTCGAGCGCGAAGACGCTGGAGTAGGCGACTCCCGGGTTGGCGATGAACCATCGCGCCAGGTCGCTGGCACCGGTGCCGATGAGGCCGCCGAGACCGAAGGCGATCGCCTGCGCAGCACCCCACAGGCCCATTCGCACCCCTTCACTGGCCCTCTTGCCCTGGCCGGCGAGTTGCATCATCGAGCCGATCGCGGCGATGGAGAAGGCCCCGTTGGCCACCCCCAGCAGCCAGACCGTGGGCTTGAACGGCCAGGCCGTGCCGACGATGCCGGCCATCACCAGGCCCGCCATGGCAAGGGCCGACGCCGCGCAGCCCCAGGCCGTCCACAGACGAAGCGAGCCGAATCGACGGCCGCGCCATTCGCGGCCGGCCAGTGTGGCCAGCAGCATGCCGACCAGCACGCCGCTGTGCTGAAGACCGGACAGGCTGGTCGACTCGCCCGGCGTGTAGCCCAGCACCGTGCCGGCGAAAGGTTCCAGGATGAGATCCTGGGCGCTGTAGGCCAGCATCGAGACGAAGACGAAGATGGCAAAGCGGCGCGCGGTGTTGTCTTCCCAGACCTCGCGCAGCGCGATGCGGAAGGCGTGGGCCGGCAGCCGCGTCTCCTCGGTGGCCGCCTCGGCAGCGCCCTGGCGCTCCAGCCCCCACAAGGCCAGCGGCGTGATGAGGAAGGCCAGCAGCGCGACACCGCAGGTGACGGCCAGCAGCCTCTCGGGCGAGTAGGGGTCGAGCAGCTTGCCGGCCACGCTGGCGGTGATGACGAAGCCCATGATCATCATGAGCCAGACCAGGGCGGCGGCACCCGCGCGGCGCGGTGCGTCGACCCGCTTGGCCAGCAGCACCAGCAGGGACGTGCCGCAGGCGCTGACGCCCAGGCCGATCAACGAGAACGCAAGCACGGCCAGCACCGTGCCGCCGAGCACGTTCGTCCCCATCCACACGGTGGCCAGCGCGGCCAGCGCCCCCCCCGAGGACAGCACGGCCATGCCGCCGATGATCCACGGCGTGCATCGGCGACCGACGTCGGTGCCATGGCCCATGCGGGGGCGCGCCATCTGCACCATGTAGTGCAAGGCCACCAGCACGCCCGGCAACAGCGCCGGCAGGGCCAGTTCGACCACCATCACGCGGTTGAGCGTGGACGTGATGAGCACGATGACGGACCCGAGGCAGGCCTGCACGAGGCCGAGCCTGGCGACCTGGGCCCAACCGAAGCCCCGGCTGCTCACGCTCAGGCCCCCGCTGACGCGACTGCGCGCAAGGCGAAAGCGCTGACCAGCATGCCCAGCACGAACAAGGGCACGCCGAAGCCGCTGTACCAGGTGGCCTGTGCCCGCGGATCGGCGACGAAACGCCTCATCATCAGCACCTGTCCGATGACGAGCGCCGTCACGCCGGCGGCATGCCAGGGCGTCTGCCAGTGCAGCAGGAGGCCGATCACGACGACCTGCGGCAGCAGCATGATCCAGCAGGCCGTCAGCGCGGCGCGATCGATGCCCAGGCGCACCGGCAGCGAGCCGATGCCCATGCGCTTGTCGCCTTCGACCGACTTGAAGTCGTTGAGCGTCATGATGCCGTGCGCACCGGCGCTGTACAGCGCGGCCAGCAGCAGCGAATTGGAATGCGGCATCGTGCCCCAGGCCATCACCGCCGCACCGGTCACCCAGGCCAGGCCTTCATAGCTGACGGCACAGGCGGCGTTGCCCCACCAGCCGTTGCGCTTCAGGCGCACCGGCGGCGCGCTGTAGGCCCAGGCCAGCACGAGGCCCAGCGCGGCGGCCAGGAAACCCCACAGGCCGAGCGCCATCGACCACAGCAGCGACACCACGGTCCAGCCGATGGCGATGTACAGGCCCCAGCGCCCGGGGATGCGCCCCGAGGGGATGGGACGGTTGGGTTCGTTGATGGCATCGACGTGGCGATCGAACCAGTCGTTCACGGCCTGGCTCGTGGCGCACACCATCGGGCCGGCCAGCAGGATGCCCAGCACGATGAGCACCCAGCGGTCACCCAGCGGCAGGCCCGATGCGACCACACCGCAGCCGAAGGCCCACATCGGTGGGAACCAGGTGATCGGCTTGAACAGTTCGGCAACAGCCGAAATCGCAGGGCGGGCCATGCGGGACATTCTTGTCCCGACGTCCTGCTGTGTCAACTTGGGTTTACGCTTTGAAGGTCAACCCGAAGCGACAAAGGGGCTGCAGCCCCGGTCGGTGTCAGCGGTTCGTGGCGCCGTCGCCGCTGTTCAGATCGCCCAGGCCGTAACGGCGCAGCTTGACGTACAGGCTCTGGCGCGACAGACCCAGCATCTCGGCGGCAGACGCGCGGTTGTCCTGGGTCAGTTCGAGCGCCGCCTCGATGCACAGCTGCTCGATGAGGTCGGTGGACTCGCGCACCAGGTCCTTCAGGGGCATGCGGCCGACGAGCTGGGCCAGCTGCTCCACCGAGCGGGGCGCGGACTTGGCGGCCTGGGAGTCGGTGGTCAGCCGACGCCCGATATGGCGTACGGTGAAGCCCAGGCAGGGGGTTTCGCCTTCGAGCACGGAAACACCCGAGATCTCGACCTCGGCCACCGCACCGTGCTCGCCGCGCATGCTGGTGTTGAACAGCCGCACCGAGCCCTGCTGGCGCAGGGTAGCGAGCATGACGTTGAGATCGACACCGGGCCGGGCCAGCCAGCGGTCCAGTGATTGCCCGCGCAGCTGGTTGTCGCTGGTGAGCTGCGTCAGTTCGACGAAGGCTGCGTTGGCTTGCAGGACGCGGCCCTCGGGGTCGGTGACGACGAAGCCGTCGGGAGCGTTCTCGATCACCTGCATGAAGGCCTGCTGACCGGCCCTGGCCGTGACCGTCTGCGGCTGCACCGACACCAGGCGCACCAGGAAGTGCTGCGCGTCTTCCTGCTTGAAGATGGCGGCGTGCAGCGTGATGTCGCCCAGGCCCTTGGGGTGGCGCACCTTGACCTCGTCGCTGCGGCCGGAACTGCGCACGCGTGCCAGCATGGCGGCGACCGCCCGACCGCCCTTGTCGTCCAGGCCCACGGGAAACGCCTGCCCGACGATGCGGCGCTGCGCCATGCCCAGCAGTTCCAGCGCCGCGGGGTTGGCTTCCATCACCTTGCCGCTGAGCACATCGACGATGAGGATGGCCTCGGGCGAAATGTCGAACAGCAGGCGGTAGCGCGTCTCGAGGTGACGCAGACGCCAGTAGTCGCGCTCCAGCGCATGCTGTGCGTCGACCAGGCGTTGTTGCACGGCCGCCAACGCGCGCAGGTCGCGGCCGATGACGACAACGCGGCCGCGCGGGCCGACGGTGACCGCCGAACACAGGATGGGCAGGTCGGCTCCGCCCAGCATCGGGTGGTTGATGTGGCGCCAGCGGCGCGCATCGGCAGCCTTGGCCGCGGTGTCGTTCAGCAGCGACTCGACCTTGGGGCGGCTGTCGACGGCGACGATGTCGACCCAGGGGCGGCCGATCCAGTCCGACGCGCCGGCCAGCGGCATGTCATCACTGCCCACGGCCAGATCCTGGATGACGCCCTTCCTGTCGAGCACGAGGGCCAGATCGGATGCGGCCTCGATCAGCCCGCCCGCCTCCTCGGCGTCGAGAGCGTCCAGAGACTTCTTGGGCGACTGGAATGCGCGGCGCGACGGCTCGCCAAGCCCGTCGACACGCTTCACCGTCTTCACTGCTTTGAACGCTTCTGGGTGGGTGAAGTCCGCGCTCACCTAGACTGCTGGGCGGGCGCTGACCATTTCATCGGCCACGGACATGGCCTGAGCCGCGTCGAGTGCCATGCCGTCGGCGTCGACGAGCGTGGCGATCTGCGGTCGGTCGATGAGCAGGGGACCACCCACCAGGATCTTGACGGCCCGGTTGTGCGAGGCCTTGCGGATGCCGCGGATCAGCTCGACCGTGGGTGCTATGCCGCGGTCATGGCCCATCGAAAAACCGACCAGGTCGAACCAGCGCTCCTGCACCAGGGAGATCACGGTGTCGGCGGGCGCGGGGGCTTCGGTCCAGACGTCCCAGCCGCCGGCGCGGAAGAAGTCGCAGACCATGGACAGACCGAAGGTGTGCTGTTCTCCGGGAGCGGGCACGAAGAGCACACGGCGGCCGCTGGCGGCCGCGCTGCGCGGCAGCTTCATGTCGGCCGACAGGCCGCGCAGCAGCGCCTGCATGCGGCCGAGTGCCACGGTGACGTCGGTGAACTCGCACAGGTCGGCGCTCCACAGGTCGCCCAGGCGGCGGGCGGCTGGAGCCAGCAGGTTCAGATAGATGGCTTCGAGCGGCGCGCCGCGCAGCAGCAGTGCCTCGAGGTAGCCGCCTGCCGCGGCGTCGCCCTTGAGCGCAAGGTCGGCGAACTCGACGACGTGGGACTCTTCGATGACCAGTGAGGCGTCTGCGGACGGCCGCTGCACTGCACCGCCTTCGCCGTGCAGCAGCATCAGGCGGGGAATGATCTCCGTCTCGATGGTGCGGAAAAGGGTTTCGATGCGCGCGGCACTGACGGCACGCGGACCGGACAGGCGACCCGCGTTGGCAGCCCCTTCCACGCGATCGTGGCGCAGCCAGGTGTCGTCGGGTTGGCCGGTCAGCCGGCCGGACTTGCGCAATTCATTCAGGTCTGTCACGCCGCGTCTCCTCGGTTGTGTGATGCCGCTGGCGTCCTGCTGGGAACAAGGGCTCGACGAGGGTGACGCTGTCGCGTGCAGCCGGGGCGGGTCCGAGAGGCCTGGAGTTCGAGCCCATCCTTCGTCGAAAAGGCGGGGCTGTGCATCGGTGGACTGGTTTGTACGCCTGTTGCGACGGGGTGTCAAAGCGTGTTTAACAGGCCCCGTTGTTTCCTGAAGGGCCGCCGCAGTGCAGCAAGGAAGACTCATTGACGCGCCTCGGAAACGAGGATGCGGCAGCGAATTCGCAGCCCCGGCGCCGTTGCACGCGAAGCGCCGGGCACCGGTCTGAGTGGGGCGGAGGGTTCTGCCAGCATGGGTCGAACGGTATCGTCAGTCTTTCTTAACGTCAACCTTGATTGACACTTTTCAGTTCAGCGTCTAGATTGGGGTCAGTCCTCGAGCCCCCAACGTGCACTCCTCATCGATCCCCCTCGCCGGCAGACGCCAGCCCATCGTGCGCCAGCCGCTCTACACCGAAGACGAGCGCCAGCGCCGCGACGAAACGGTCTGGACCCTCGTTCAGGGGGTGCTCGCCCCCGTGCAGTTCCTGGTCTTCCTCGTCAGCCTGGGGCTGGTGCTGCGCTACCTGGCCACCGGCGCCGGAGAAAGCGCGGCCCTCGCCTCGGTGGTGATCAAGACGGTGCTGCTGTACGCCATCATGGTCACGGGGGCGATCTGGGAGAAGCGCGTCTTCGGCTGCTACCTCTTCGCCCGTCCGTTCTTCTGGGAAGACGTGGTGAGCATGGGCGTGATGGCCCTGCACACGGCCTACGTCGTCGCGCTCTACACCGGCGCCATGACGGCCCGGCCGCTGATGTGGCTGGCCCTGGCGGCCTACGCCACCTACGTCGTCAACGCCGCGCAGTTCCTGCTGAAGCTGCGCGCGGCGCGTTTGCAGGCCGCGGCGTCGGCAGGAGTCGCGGCATGAGCGGCGTGTCGGTCGTCTCCATGCCGCAGACCGGCACCGTCGGCCGTCCGGCCGGCGACAAGGTGCTGCGCGAACGCGGTCAGCGCGAAGTCTTCTGCGGCCTGACCAGCATCGTCTGGCTGCACCGCAAGGTGCAGGACGCCTTCTTCCTCGTGGTCGGCTCACGCACCTGCGCGCACCTGGTGCAGTCCGCTGCCGGCGTGATGATCTTCGCCGAACCGCGCTTCGGCACCGCCATCATCGACGAGCGCGACCTCGCCGGCCTGGCCGACGCCAACACCGAACTCGACCGCGTGGTGACGCGCCTGCTCGAGCGCCGCCCCGACATCAAGCTGCTGTTCCTGGTGGGTTCCTGCCCGTCGGAAGTCATCAAGCTCGACCTCTCTCGCGCGGCACAACGCCTGTCGACACAGTTCATGCCGCGAGTGCGGGTTCTGAACTACTCCGGCAGCGGCATCGAGACCACCTTCACGCAAGGCGAGGACGCCTGCCTGGCGGCCTTGGTGCCCGAACTGCCCGCCGAACCCGCGCAGGCCGCCCCCTCGCTGCTGGTGGTGGGCGCGCTGGCCGACATCGTCGAGGACCAGCTCGGACGCCTGCTGCGCCAGATGGGCATCGCCGACGTGCGCTTCCTGCCCGCTCGCCGCGCCGGCGAGATGCCCGCGGTGGGACGCCACACGCACATGCTGCTGGCCCAGCCCTTCCTGGGCGACACCGCGCGCGCGCTCGAAGCGCGCGGCGTGCAGCGCCTGTCGGCGCCCTTCCCCTTCGGGGTCGAAGGCACCACCCGCTGGCTGCAGGCGGCGGCCAGTGCCTTCGCCGTCGAGCCGTCGCGGTTCGAAGCCACCATCGCGCCGGCCCGTGAACGCGCCACGCTGGCGCTGGCGCGCCACCGCGCGTCGCTGGCCGGCAAGCGCATCTTCTTCTTCCCCGACTCGCAGCTCGAAGTGCCGCTGGCGCGCTTCGCCGCACGCGAACTGGGCATGGAACTGGTCGAGGTCGGCACGCCCTACCTGCACCGCCAGCACCTGGCCGAAGAGCTCGAGATGCTGCCGGCCGACGTGATGCTCAGCGAAGGCCAGGACGTCGAACGCCAGCTCGACCGCTGCCGCGCCGCGCGGCCCGATCTGGTGGTCTGCGGCCTGGGCCTGGCCAACCCGCTGGAAGCCGAGGGCATGACCACCAAGTGGTCGATCGAACTCGTCTTCTCGCCCATCCACGGCTTCGAGCAGGCTGCCGACCTCGCCGGCCTGCTGGCCCGCCCGCTGGACCGCCGCACGCGGCTGGCCGCCTGATCGCGCCGCGAGACGACCCATGCAACTGACCCTCTGGACCTACGAAGGACCGCCCCACGTGGGAGCGATGCGCGTGGCCACGGCCATGCGCGAACTGCACTACGTGCTGCACGCGCCGCAGGGTGACACCTACGCCGACCTGCTGTTCACGATGATCGAGCGCCGGGCCGAGCGCCCGCCGGTCACCTACACCACCTTCCAGGCGCGCGACCTGGGCGGTGACACGGCCGATCTCTTCAAGTCCTCGGTGCGCCAGGCCTACGACCGCTTCCAGCCGCAGGCCATGATCGTCGGCGCGTCGTGCACTGCCGAGCTGATCCAGGACGATCCAGGCGGTCTGGCCGAAGCGCTGCACCTGCCCATCCCCGTCATCGCGCTCGAGTTGCCGTCTTACCAGCGCAAGGAAAACTGGGGCGCGGCCGAGACCTTCTACCAGCTCGTGCGCACGCTGGCCAAGCCGGCCGCCGGCACCCCGCCGATGCTGACCCGCCCGGCCCGCGCCGAAGGTCGTCGGCCGAGCTGCAACCTGCTCGGCCCCACGGCCCTGGGCTTCCGCCACCGCGACGACGTCAAGGAAGTCACCGGCCTGCTGGCCTCGATGGGCGTCGACGTGAACGTGGTCGCGCCGATGAACGCCACCCCGGCCGACCTGAAGCGCCTGCCCGACGCCGACTTCAACGTCGTGCTGTACCCGGAAGTGGCCGGCGTCGCCGCGCAGTGGCTGGAGCGCACCTGGAAGCAGCCGCGCGTGGACATCGTGCCGATCGGCCTGGGCGCCACGCGCGACTTCATCCGCCGCGTGGCTGAACTGGCCGGCGTCGACGGCACGGCCGCCCTGGCCCTGACCGACGGGCGTGCGCGCTGGTATTCGAAGTCGGTCGACAGCACCTACCTCACCGGCAAGCGCGTCTTCGTCTTCGGCGACGCCACGCATGCCGTGGCCGCAGCCCGGGTGGCTGCCGACGAGATGGGCTTCACCGTCGTCGGCCTGGGCACCTACAGCCGCGAGTTCGCACGCGAGATCCGCGACGCCGCCAAGCGCTACGGCGTCGAGCCGCTGATCAGCGACGACTATCTCGAGGTCGAGGCCGCCATTGCCGAGGCCCACCCGGAACTGGTGCTGGGCACGCAGATGGAGCGCCACATCGCCAAGCGCCTGGGCCTGCCCTGTGCCGTCATCTCTGCCCCCGTGCACGTGCAGGACTTCCCGGCCCGCTACGCGCCGCAGATGGGCATCGAAGGTGCGAACGTGATGTTCGACACCTGGGTGCACCCGCTGATGATGGGCCTGGAAGAGCACCTGCTGCACATGTTCCGCGACGACTTCGAATTCCACGGCGACGCGGCGCCGTCGCACCTGGGCTCGGCCAACACCCCGCGCAGCGCCGCAGAGCCCGCACCCGCCGCCGAGGCCGGCTCGCAGCCCACCGCCGTGCTGGCAGCAGCCGCCATCGAAGCGGCCATGAGCAGCGCGCCGGCGGCCGTGCTTGCCACCGCTGCGGTGGTGCAGGCCGCCGCACAGCCTGTCGGCCCGGTCGACCCGCGCTGGGCGCCGGAGGCCGAGAAAGAACTTCAGAAGATTCCCTTCTTCGTGCGCGGCAAGGCCCGCCGCAACACCGAGCGCTATGCCCGGGAACGTGGCGTGGCCACCATCACCGTCGAGACCCTTTACGATGCCAAAGCGCACTTCAGCACCTGAGTCCGCCGCGGCGGGCCCCACCATCCGGGTGGTGCTGGTCACGATGGACAGCCACCTGGCCACCGCCACCGAGCGCGCCAGCCGCACGCTGGCGCGCGACATTCCCGGCCTGCGCCTGACGGTGCACGCCGCGTCCGAGTGGAGCGATGACGCCGCCGCCCTGCAGCGCTGCCGCGACGACATCGCCCAGGGCGACATCGTCATCGCCACGATGCTGTTCATGGAAGACCACTTCCAGCCCGTGCTCGAGGCCATGAAGGCGCGCCGCGACCATTGCGACGCGATGGTCTGCGCGATGTCCGCCAGCGAGGTGATGAAGCTCACCCGCATGGGCAAGTTCAGCATGGACGGCGAAGCCACCGGCATGATGGCCTTGCTGAAGAAGCTGCGCGGCAAGATGTCGGGCAAGGGCGAGACCGAAGGTGCCAGCAAGGCCACCGCCGGAGCGCAGCAGATGAAGATGCTGCGTCGTCTGCCGCAGATCCTGCGCTTCATCCCCGGTACCGCGCAGGACATGCGCGCCTACTTCCTGGTGCTCCAGTACTGGCTGGCCGGCTCCTACGAGAACATGGTCGGCATGGTGCAGTTGCTGGTCGACCGCTATGCCGACGGCCCGCGCCGCGTGCTGCGCGGCCAGATCAAGCCGGCCGCGCCCATCGAGTACCCGGAACTGGGCATCTACCACCCGCGCATGGCGCAGCGCATGGCCGAAGACGTGGCGATGCTGCCGCGCGTGGCCACCAGCGGCACGCAGGGCACGGTCGGCCTGCTGCTGCTGCGCTCCTACCTGCTGGCGGCCAACACGGCCCACTACGACGGCGTCATCACCGCGCTCGAAGCGCGCGGCCTGCGCGTGGTGCCGGCCTTCGCCACCGGGCTCGATGCACGACCGGCGGTCGACAGGTTCTTCATGAAGGACGGCCGCACGACGGTCGATGCCGTGGTCTCGCTGACCGGCTTCTCGCTCGTCGGCGGTCCGGCCTACAACGACTCGCGCGCCGCAGAAGACACGCTGGCCGCGCTCGACGTGCCCTACCTGTCGGTGATGCCGGTCGAGTTCCAGACGCTGGAGTCCTGGGGCGGCTCCGATCGCGGGCTGCTGCCGGTCGAAGCCACCATGATGGTCGCCATCCCCGAGCTCGACGGCTCCACCGGCCCGATGGTCTACGGCGGCCGCACCGACGCCGCCGGCAACGCCTGCACCGGCTGCGACCGCGGCTGCAAGTTCACCGCCGCGCTCGACTCGCACGACATG
Source organism: Rubrivivax sp. (assembly GCA_022843905.1). GTDB lineage: Bacteria > Pseudomonadota > Gammaproteobacteria > Burkholderiales > Burkholderiaceae_C > Rubrivivax. The sequence continues at coordinate 226,518 of JALHMT010000006.1, read as the reverse complement.
CAGACCTGCAGCGAGCGCGCCGACGCGCTGGCCGCCCGTGTCGCCAAGCTGGTCGCGCTGCGCCGCGGCGAACGGGCGCAGCGCAAGGTGGCCTGCGTGATCTTCAACTTTCCGCCCAACGCGGGCGCTTCCGGCACGGCCGCCTTCCTGTCGGTCTTCGAGTCGCTGCACAACACGATGCTGGCCATGAAGCGCGAGGGCTACACGCTCGACGTGCCGGCCACCGCCGACGAACTGCGCCAGCAGATCATCCAGGGCAACGCCGAACGCTTCGGCGCCATCGCCAACGTGCACGCGCGCATCCCCGCCGACGATCACGTGCGTCGCGAGCGCTGGCTCAAGGAGATCGAGGCGCAATGGGGCCCGGCGCCCGGCCGCCAGCAGAGCGACGGCAGCTCGATCTTCGTGCTGGGCGAGCGCTACGGCAACGTCTTCGTCGGCATCCAGCCGGCCTTCGGCTACGAAGGCGACCCGATGCGCCTGCTGTTCGAGCGCGGCTTCGCGCCGACGCACGCCTTCTCGGCCTTCTATCGCTGGCTGCGCGAGGACTTCAAGGCCGCCGCCGTGCTGCACTTCGGCACCCACGGCGCGCTGGAGTTCATGCCCGGCAAGCAGGCCGGCATGAGCGGTGCCTGCTGGCCCGACCGCCTGATCGGCGACCTGCCCAACCTGTACCTCTACGCGTCGAACAATCCGTCGGAAGGCACCATCGCCAAGCGGCGTGCTGCGGCCACGCTGATCAGCTACCTCACGCCGCCGGTGGCCACCGCGGGCCTGTACAAGGGTCTGATCGACCTGAAGGCCTCGATCGAGCGCTGGCGCGGGCTGCCGCCCGAAGCGGCGGCAGAGCGCGGCGAACTCACGCCGCTGGTGCAGGCGCAGGCGGTCGAGCTGGAGCTGCTGAAGGCCGACCCCGACTGGCGCACGCTGCAGGACAGCGCCGTCGAGCAGGCCGTCACCAAGCTGTGGACCGACGTGCTGGAACTCGAGTACACGCTCATCCCGCATGGGCTGCACGTCGTCGGCAAGCCGCCGTCGCCGGCACAGCGTGTCGACTTCCTGGCCGCCATGTGCGATGCGGGAGACAGCGGCGCCGGCGTCTCCCTGAAGCTGGACGTGCCGCGCAGTGCGCTGGAATCTCTGGTGCATACCGGCTCGCCCACGCTGGCCATCACCGCCGCCGGCCGCGGCGACGACGACGCGCTGCTGGCCAGGCTCACCGAGCTGGCCGCCACCGACAAGCTGCTGGCCGAGGACCACGAGCTGGCCGGCATCCTGCACGCGCTGGACGGTCGCTACGTGCGCCCCGCCCCGGGCGGCGACATGCTGCACAACCCGGCCATCCTGCCCACAGGCCGCAACCTGCACGGCTTCGACCCCTTCCGCATCCCCAGCGCCTTCGCCGTGCAGGACGGTGCGCGCCAGGCCTCGCGACTGCTGGCCCGCCACCAGGCCGACGGCCACGACTTCCCCGAGTCGATCGCTCTCGTCCTGTGGGGCACCGACAACCTGAAGACAGAAGGCGCTCCACTGGCGCAGGCGCTCGCGCTGCTGGGTGCCAAGCCGCGATTCGACGGCTATGGCCGCCTGGCCGGGGCCGAGCTGATCCCGCTGGAACAGCTGGGCCGGCCGCGGGTGGACGTCGTCATCACGCTGTCGGGCATCTTCCGCGACCTGCTGCCGCTGCAGATCAAGCTGCTGGCCGAGGCCACCTTCCTGGCGGCCAGTGCCGACGAGCCGGTCGAGTTCAACTTCGTTCGCAAGCACGCGCTGGCCTACATCGCCGAGCACGGTGGCGACATGGACACCGCCTCGCTGCGCGTCTTCGGCAATGCCGAAGGCGCCTACGGCAGCAACGTCAACCTGCTGGTCGACAACAGCCGCTGGGACAGCGAGGACGAACTGGCCGAGACCTACACGCGGCGAAAGGGCTTCGCCTACGGCCGCAACGGCCGCCCGACACAACAGCCCAAGCTGCTGGACAGCGTGCTGGCCGGCGTGCAGCTGGCCTACCAGAACCTGGACTCGGTGGAACTCGGCGTCACCACCGTCGACACCTACTTCGACACGCTGGGCGGCATCAGCCGCGCCGTGCAGCGCGCCAAGAAGACGCGCGACGTCAACGCCACCGTGGCTCCGGTCTACATCGGCGACCAGACGCGCGGCGAAGGCACGGTGCGCACGCTGTCGGAACAGGTGGCGCTGGAAACGCGCTCGCGCATGCTCAACCCGAAGTGGTACGAAGGCATGCTGGAGCACGGCTATGAAGGCGTGCGCCAGATCGAGGTCGCCATCACCAACACGATGGGCTGGTCGGCCACCACGGGGCAGGTCGCGCCCTGGGTCTACCAGCAGCTCACGCAGACCTTCATGCTCGACGAGGCCATGCGCGACCGCCTGGCCCAGCTGAACCCCGCCGCGTCCGCCAAGGTGGCGAGCCGGCTCCTCGAGGCGCACGAGCGTCACTACTGGAATCCCGACGACCAGGTGCTCGAAGCGCTGCGTCGTGCCGGGGAAGAACTCGAAGACCGCCTCGAAGGCGTCTTCGTCGAAAGGATGGCCGCATGAACATTGCATCGATTCCCGTCACCGACCTGCGACGTTCGGCGGCCAACCCCGGCCGTGCGCCCGACGGCGAGGGCAGCGTGCAGGTCAAGCTCGACCCCGACCTGAAGATCGGCACCGCCAAGGTCTTTGCCATCTACGGCAAGGGCGGCATCGGCAAGAGCACCACCTCGTCGAACCTGTCGGCCGCCTTCAGCAAGCTCGGCAAGCGCGTGCTGCAGATCGGCTGTGATCCCAAGCACGACAGCACCTTCACGCTGACCAAGAAGATGCTGCCCACCGTCATCGACATCCTCGAGACGGTCGACTTCCACGCCGAGGAACTGCGCCCCGAGGACTTCGTCTTCGAAGGCTACAACGGCGTGATGTGCGTGGAAGCCGGCGGCCCGCCCGCAGGCACCGGCTGCGGTGGCTACGTGGTCGGCCAGACCGTCAAGCTGCTCAAGGAGCACCACCTGCTGGAAGACACCGACGTGGTGATCTTCGACGTGCTGGGCGACGTCGTCTGCGGCGGCTTCGCGGCCCCCCTGCAGCACGCCGACCGCGCCCTCATCGTCACCGCCAACGACTTCGACTCGATCTTCGCGATGAACCGCATCGTGCAGGCCATCGGTGCCAAGGCCAAGAACTACAAGGTGCGGCTGGGCGGCGTGATCGCCAACCGCAGCGCGGCCACCGACCAGATCGACAAGTACAACGCCAAGATCGGCCTGAAGCTGGCGGCGCACTTCCCCGACCTCGACGTCATCCGCCGCAGCCGCCTGAAGAAGAGCACGCTGTTCGAGATGGAGGACAGCCCCGAGCTGGCGGCCGTGCAGAAGGAGTACCTGCGGCTGGCCGCCGCCCTGTGGGTGGGCTCCGAGCCGATGGAAGCGGTGCCCATGAAGGACCGCGACATCTTCGACCTGCTGGGATTCGACTGATGGAACACGTCAGCTACCGCACCCGTCGCGGTCAGATCGAACACTACTTCGACCGCACGGCGGTCCAGGCCTGGGCGCGCCTGACCTCCGACGCGCCGGTGGGCCGCATCCGGGCCACCGTGCGCGAGGGCCGCGACCGCATGCGCGGCACGCTGCTGTCCTGGCTGCCGCAGGACCTGCGCGGCAAACGCATCCTGGACGCCGGCTGCGGCACCGGGGCTCTGGCGGTGGAAGCCGCGCGGCGCGGCGCCGAGGTGGTGGCCATCGACCTCTCGCCCACGCTGGTCGACCTGGCACGCGAGCGCCTGCCCGAGATCCCGAACGGCGGCTCGGTCGAGTTTCGCAGCGGCGACATGCTCGATCCCGCCCTGGGACACTTCGACCACGTGGTGGCGATGGACTCGCTCATCCACTACGACGCCACCGACGCCGTCGCAGCGCTGTCGCGCCTGGCCGACCGCACCTCGACCTCGATGATCTTCACCTTCGCCCCGCGCACGCCGCTGCTGGCCGCGATGATCACCGTGGGCCGTCTGTTCCCGCGCGGCGACCGCGCGCCGTGGATCGAGCCGGTGGCCCACACCGCCCTCACCCAGGCCCTGCGCGGGTCACCGTCACTGGCCTCCTGGAACGAGACGCGCCACCAGCGCGTGGCCAGCGGCTTCTACAAGTCGCACGCGCTGGAACTGCTGCGCCGCTGAGACGGCCAGAGACCCCGATGTCGACCTCGAGCAAGCCCTCCCGATTCGCGCGCCACTGGAAGCGCCTGGGTCCGCGCTTCCTGCCCTTCGCCGATGCCGCGACGAAGGAGCTGCCGCTGGGCCGGCTGATGCGGCTGTCGATGTTCCAGGTGACAGTGGGCATGTGCACGGCGCTGATGGTGGGCACGCTCAACCGCGTCATGATCATCGAGCTGGGCGTGGCCGCCTGGCTGGTGGCGCTGATGGTGGCCCTGCCCATCGTGGCGGCGCCCTTCCGCGCCTTCATCGGCCACCGTTCCGACACCTACGTCTCGCCCATCGGCTGGCGCCGCGTGCCCTACGTCGGCCTGGGCTCGCTGCTGATGTTCGGCGGCCTGGCCATCATGCCCTTCGCGCTGCTGCTGCTGTCGGGTCAGGGCACGCTGACCGAGTGGCTGTGGGTCGGCCACGTCGCCGCGGCACTGAGCTTCCTGCTCGTGGGCGCCGGCCTGCAGACCACGCAGACTGCCGGGCTGGCGCTGGCCACCGACCTCGCGCCGGTCGAGGCCCGTCCGCGTGTGGTGGCCCTGATGTACGTCATGCTGCTCGTGGGCATGGTCGGCGGCGGCGCGATCTTCGGCCTGATGCTGGCCGACTTCACGCCCACTCGTCTGGTGCAGGTGGTGCAGGGCGCCGCGATGGCCGCCGTGGCCTTCAACGCCTGGGCCGTCTGGAAACAGGAAGCACGCGACCCGACACGCCGCTACCGCGTCACCGATGCGGTCAGCCCCTTCGGGCCGCGCTGGAAGAGCTTCATCGCCCAGCCCCGCGCTCGACGCTTCCTGTGGACCGTCGCCCTCGGCACGGCAGCGTTCAACATGCAGGACGTGGTGCTCGAGCCCTACGGCGGCGAGATCCTCAAGCTCAGCGTGGGCGCCACCAGCGCCCTGACGGCGGTGATGGCACTGGGCGCTCTGGCGGCCTTCGCGCTGGCCGCGCGCTGGCTGACGCGTGGCGGCGACCCCTACCGCGTGGCGGCCGTCGGCGTGCTGGTGGGGCTGCCGGCCTTCGCCGCGGTGATCTTCGCCGCGCCGCTCGACGCGCCCTGGCTGTTCCGCTGCGGCACCGCAATGATCGGCTTCGGCGCCGGCATGTTCGCGGTGGGCACACTCACCGCCGCCATGTCGCTGGAACAGCCCGAACACGTCGGGCTGGCACTCGGCGCCTGGGGCGCGGTGCAGGCCACGGCGGCCGGCGTGGCAATCGCCGCGGGCGGCGCCGTGCGCGACGTCGTCTCGTCGCTGGCCACCCACGGTGCGCTGGGCACGGCCCTGCAGGACCCCGTCACCGGCTACAGCTTCGTCTACCACATCGAGCTCTACCTGCTGTTCGCGGCGCTGATCGCGATCGGCCCGCTCGTCCGCTCACACGGCCTGCCCACCCGGGCGGCCGGTCACAAGTTCGGTCTGGCCGACCTTCCAGGCTAGACCCCGCCCTCAGAAGGAGACCTCCATGGGAACCACCGGCGCCATCACGCAGAACATCGACATTGCACAGTTCGTGCTGTACCTCTTCTGGATCTTCTTCGCGGGGTTGATCTATTACCTCGTGCGCGAGAACCACCGCGAGGGCTACCCGATGGAGACCGAGAGCGGCCGCGGCAAGATCTCCGGCTGGCCGATCCCGGACCCCAAGGTCTACAAGACCAGCCATGGCGACGTGACGGTGCCCAACCCGAGCCCGTCGACCCAGGTGCTGGCAGCGCAGCCCGCGCACCGCTGGGCCGGCGCCCCGCTGGTACCGACCGGCAACCCGATGCTCGACGGTGTCGGCCCCGGCGCCTGGACAGAGCGCGCCGATCGCCCCGACGAGGACTACGAAGGGCAGCCGAAGGTGATTCCGATGCGCGCCGCTGCCGGCTACGGCATCGTGCGCGGCGACACCGATCCGCGCGGCCTGCAGGTGGTCGGCACCGACGGCGTGTCCGGCGGCAAGGTGGTCGACCTGTGGGTGGACACCGCCGAGAACCTGTTCCGCTATCTCGAGATCGAAGTGGCCGGCTCCGGCCGCCGCGTGCTGGTGCCGATGAACTTCGCCCGCGTCTCGCGCCGCGAGGTGAGGGTCGAGGCGGTCACGGGCGGCCAGTTCGCCCTGGTCCCCGGAACCCGCCAGTCCGACGTCGTGACCATGCTCGAGGAAGAGAAGATCCAGGCCTACTACGGCGGCGGCACGCTGTACGCCGTGGCCGGCCGCACGGAGCCGCTGCTGTGAGCGCGCCGGGTTTCTCCCGGGTGCGAATCCCGATGTTCGCAGGGCGGAGGGTCGTCCGATGAGCTCCGGCCACCGACACGGCAGCGGCCACGAACACGAGTTCGAGCCGCAGCGCGGGCTGCCCGAGGCCCTGCCCGCTGGCGAGAAGTTGCTGTGGCAGGGCAGCCCCGACTGGCGCATGCTGGCGCGACGCGCCTTCCACGTGCGCAAGCTGGTCGTCTACTTCACGGTGCTGGCAGGGCTTCGCCTGACAGTGCTGCTGGGCTCCGGCGCTGGCGCCCGCGACATGCTGGTTTCGCTGCTCTGGATGGCGCTGCTGGGCGCCACCGCGATCGGCCTGCTGAGCCTGGTGGCCTGGCTGTCGGCGCGCGGCACGGTCTACACCATCACCGACCGCCGCGTCGTGATGCGCATCGGCATCGTGCTGACGCTGACCTTCAACATTCCCTTCAAGCGCATCGTCGGTGCCGGCCTGCGGCTGGACGCCAACGGCAGCGGCGACCTGCCGCTGACGTTGAACGGCAAGGACCGCATCGCCTGGCTGCATCTGTGGCCGCACGCCCGCCCGTGGAAGCTGGCCCAGCCCGAGCCGATGCTGCGCAGCGTGCCGCAAGCGGCTGAAGTGGCAGCCCTGCTGGCGGACGCCTGGTCGCGCAGCACCGGGCTGTCGGCGGGTACGCAGAGCTTCGGCGAAGGCACAGCCGCACCGTCGACAGCACCTGGTCGCCAGGACAACGCGGGTGCACATCCCGCGCTGGCCGGCCGGTGACCACGAACCGACCCGACTGACGGAACACGCGATGAGCACAGCACAGCATCCTCCGGAACACCTGCCCCGCGGCCTCTTGATGGCCCTGGCCGCCCTGGTGCTGGTCTCGATCGCCGGCGTCGCCGCGGTGCGGCTGTCGGGCGTGGAGATCCGCAGCCCCGATGCGGGTCCGGTGTCCACGCGCAGCCTGCGCTTCGAAGACCGAAGCGACGGCAGCGTGGCCGTCATCGACGGCAGGACCGGCCAGGAGATCGAGCGTGTGCAGGGCGAGGCAGGCTTCCTGCGCGGCGCGCTGCGTGCGCTGGCTCGCGAGCGCCGCATGCGCGATCTCGGACCTGAAGCCGCCTTCGAACTCATCGGCCGTGCCGACGGCCGGTTGACCCTGAGCGACCCGGCCACCGGGCAACGCATCGACCTCGAATCCTTTGGACCGACCAATGCCGGCACCTTCGCGCGCCTGCTGACGGTCTCACCGCATCCGGCCCCCGGCCGCTGAACTGAACTGGAGCTTCCATGAGCGCCGTACACACCATCGACACCCCCGACGAAGCCGCCCGCAAGGCCAAGGAAAGCACGCTGCTGAGCCCGCGCTTCTACACCACGGACTATGCCGCGATGGACCGCATCGACGTCTCGGGCATCCGCGCCGAGTGGGACGTGATGATGGCCGAGTACGAAGGCGACAACAACCACGACCACTTCCAGCGCACGCCGGAGTTCGCCGCCGAAGTCGCCGAGCGCTTCTCGCAGGTGTCGCCGGAACTGCGCGCCGAGTTTCTCGACTTCCTGATCACCTCGGTGACCTCGGAGTTCTCGGGCTGCGTGCTCTACAACGAGATCCAGAAGAACGTCACCAACCCCGACGTGAAGGCGCTGATGCGCTTCATGGCGCGCGACGAATCGCGCCATGCGGGCTTCATCAACCAGTCGCTGAAGGACTTCGGCCTGGGCCTGGACCTTGGCGGCCTGAAGCGCACCAAGGCCTACACCTACTTCAAGCCCAAGTACATCTTCTACGCGACCTACCTGTCCGAGAAGATCGGCTACGCGCGCTACATCACGATCTTCCGCCAGCTCGAGCGCAACCCCGACAAGCGCTTCCACCCGATCTTCAAGTGGTTCGAGCGCTGGTGCAACGACGAGTTCCGCCACGGCGAGTCGTTCGCGCTGATCATGCGCGCCAACCCGCACCTGCTGCGCGGCGGCAACGTGCTGTGGATCCGCTTCTTCCTGCTGGCCGTGTACGCCACGATGTACGTGCGCGACCACACGCGGCCGATGCTCAAGGAGGCGATGGGCCTGGACGCCACCGACTACGACTACAAGGTGTTCGCCATCACCAACGAGATCTCCAAGCAGGTCTTCCCGATCTCGCTGGACATCGACGCCCCGGCCTTCCGCGCCGGCATGGACCGCCTGTTCGCTCTGCAACAGCGCATGGACGCCGCCAAGGCCCGCGGCGGCGTCATCGGCAAGATCCAGCAGGCCGGCATCGCCGTGCTGGGTTTCGCAGCCTTCGCAAAGCTGTACCTGCTGCCGGTGAAGCGCCACGACCTGCCTCAGCAGGTCCGCGTGGCTCCGGCGTGGTGACATGGTGCCCCCAAGCTCGCTTTCGCTCGCTACCCCCCAAGGGGGCCGCCCCCCGATGGCCCGGCAAAGCCGGATCCATGGGGGGAAGCTTGATCGAGGGTTTCGACCCGGTGAAGTGTTGCCCCCAAGCTCGCTTTCGCTCGCTACCCCCCAAGGGGGGCGAGTCGGACGACAAGCAGTCCCTGCGGACTGCTTGTCGCCTACGAGCGCATGCGGCGTCCTCGCCGCATGCCGCCCCCCGATGGCCCGGCAAAGCCGGATCCATGGGGGGAAGCTTGATCGAGGTAGTTTCGTGTGACTGACCTGCTGCTGCCGATCGGCTTCGCGATCTTCGTCTGGTGGTTCTCCACCGGCATCGTGCTGCTGCTCGACGGACTGCCGCGCACCACCTTCCGGTGGAGCCACCTGCTGTCGACCCTGCTCGCGCTGGGATCCTTCTGGGGCCTGGCCCACACCGCCACGCTGGACACACCGGCGGCCGTGTTCTGCGCCTTCACCTGCGCACTGCTCGTGTGGGGCTGGCACGAGCTGAGTTTCCTCACGGGCTGGGTCACCGGCCCGCGCCGGCAGGCGGCCACGCCCGGCGCCCGGGGCTGGCTACGCTTCGTTCAGGCCGTGCAGGCGATCCTGTGGCATGAACTGGCCATCCTCGCCTCGGGCCTGGTCATCGTGGCCATCACCTGGGACGCACCCAACCTGGTCGGTCTGTACACCTTCCTGGTGCTGTGGGTGATGCGCATCAGCGCCAAGCTCAACGTCTTTCTCGGCGTGCGCAACCTGAGCATCGAGCTGCTGCCCGCGCACCTGAGCTACATGGGCAGCTACTTCCGGCGCCGCACGATGAACCTGCTGTTCCCGTTCGCCGTCGTGGCGGCCACCGTCGTGGCCGTGGTCGTCATCGAACAGGCGCTCCGGTTCCCCGCCGGCAGCGCCGGCAGCAGCGGCGGACTGCTGGTGGCCACGCTGCTCGTGCTGGCCATCCTGGAGCACTGGCTGCTCGTGCTGCCCATCGAGGCCACCGCGCTGTGGCGATGGGCCATCCGGCAGCAGACCCGGAAGGCCCCTGCTGCGACGGCAGCCAGGACGACCACCGCCGCCACCCCAACGATCGAGGCCGATGAAAAGCTACTTCACGCCCGCTGAGGCCCCTTTGGGCGGCGGACGGCCCGCGTCCCCCTCGACGACAGCCGGCGTCCGCCGCGGCGGTCGAGCGCCCAAGGCCATCGTCATCGGCAGCGGCTTCGGTGGCCTGGCAGCCGCGGTGCGCCTGAGTTGCATGGGCTACCGCGTCGAGATCTTCGAGAAGCTCGACGCCCCCGGCGGCCGTGCCTACGTCTGGAAGCAGGACGGCTTCACCTGGGACGCCGGCCCGACCATCGTCACCGCGCCCTTCATGCTCGAAGAGCTGTGGACGCTGTGCGGGCGCCGGATGTCCGACGACATCGACCTGCGCCCGCTCGACCCGTTCTACCGCATCCGCTTCGACGACGGCACCTGGTTCGACTACAGCGGTGACGCCGAGGCCATGCGCGCCGAGGTGGCGCGTTTCTGCCCCGCCGACCTGCCGGGCTACGAGCGCTTCCTCGAGGAAGCCGCCGTCTGCTACAAGCTCGGCTTCGAGGAACTGGGCGCACAGGCCTACGACGGCATCGGCGACCTGCTGGCGGCCGTGCCTTCTCTGGTGAAGATGCGCGGCTGGCGCAGCATCTACCGCATGGTGTGCGGCCACCTGAGCGACCCGAAGCTGCGGGTCGTCATGAGCTTCCACCCGCTGCTGATCGGCGGCAACCCGTTCTCGGTGACCTGCGTCTACAGCCTCATCAACACGCTGGAGCGACGCTACGGCGTGCACTGGGCGATGGGCGGCACGGGCTCGCTGGTCCAGGGCCTGGTCGGGCTGCTGGCCGAGCGCGGTGTGCCGCTGCGCCTGAACGCCGAGGTCAGGCGCATCAACGTCAGCAACGGCCGCGCCACCGGCATCGAACTCGCCAACGGCGAGCAGCACCGGGCCGACATCGTGGTCAGCAACGGGGACGTGGCCTGGACCTACCGCCACCTGATCGAGCCGCAGCACCGGCGCCACTGGAGCGACCGCCGCATCGACAAGGCGGCCTATTCGATGAGCCTGTTCGTCTGGTACTTCGGCACGAAGAAGCAGTTCCACGACGTGCCGCATCACATGATGGTGCTGGGCCCGCGCTACGAGGGCCTGCTGAAGGACATCTTCAAGCGGCACCATCTGGCCGAGGACTTCAGCCTGTACCTGCACCGCCCCAGCGCCACCGATCCCGGCATGGCGCCAGCCGGACACGACGCCTTCTACGTGCTGGCCCCGGTGCCCCACCTGGACAGCGGCACCGACTGGCCGGCCTTCGCGGAGACCTACCGCCAGGCCATCCAGCAGCGTCTGGAGCAGACCGTGCTGCCCGGCCTGGGCGCGGAGATCGTTGCCTCTCGAGTGACCACGCCGCAGGACTTCCACGACCGGCTGCTGTCCTTCAAGGGTGCGGCCTTCGGGCCCGAGCCCATCCTGCTGCAAAGCGCTTACTTCCGCCCGCACAACCGCAGCGAGGACGTGCAGGGCCTGTTCATGGTGGGTGCGGGAACGCACCCGGGTGCCGGCGTGCCCGGCGTGCTGATGTCGGCCAAGGCCTTGGAAACGGTGATTCCGCATGTCGACAGCTTCGCCTGAGCTTGCCCCCCACGCCCTGCGCGCCCGCGACGCTGCGGCCTGCCGCGAGCTGATGCGCAGCGGTTCGAAGACCTTCTTCGCCGCCTCGCTGCTGCTGCCGGCGCGTGTGCGCGGCCCGGCGCGCGCGCTCTACGCCTTCTGCCGTGTCGCCGATGACCTGATCGACCTTGGCGAGTGCCCGGGCACGGCCATGCGGCAGCTTCAGGAGCGGCTCGATGCGGTCTACGCGGGCCGGCCCCAGGCGATCGATTGCGACCGTGCGCTGGCCGGCGTGGTGCATGGCTTCCACATCCCGCGCGAACTGCTCGACGCCCTGCTCGACGGCTTCCTGTGGGACGCCACCGGCCGGCGCTACGAGTCGATCGAGGAGCTGCAGGCCTACGGCGCCCGGGTGGCGGGCACGGTGGGCGCGATGATGACCCTGGTGATGGGCACCCGCTGCGAACACGCGCTGGCGCGCGCCTGCGACCTCGGCGTTGCGATGCAACTCACCAACATCGCCCGCGACGTTGGCGAAGACGCCCGCAACGGCCGCCTGTACCTGCCGCGTCAGTGGCTGCGTGAGGCCGGCATCGAGCCGCAGGACTGGCTGGCCGCGCCGCGCTTCGACGCGGCCATGGCTTCCGTGATCCAGCGCCTGCTGAAGACCGCCGACACGCTGTACGAAAGCGCCGAGCATGGCATCGCGGCGCTGCCGCGCGACTGCCGGCCGGCCATCCACGCTGCGCGCCTCGTGTATGCCGAGATCGGCCGCGAGCTCGAACGCAACGGGCTGGATTCCATCGCCCGCCGTGCCGTGGTGTCCAGGCAACGCAAGCTGGCGCTCATTGCACGAGCGACCGGGGCCGCCCTGGTGCCGCCGCGCCGTGGGCGCGAACGCCATCCTGCGCTGCCCCAGGTTCAGTTTCTGGTCGATGCCGCAGCGGTCCATGTCCCGCTGCCGCCCCCGGTACGCAGCTTCGACGAGCGCGTGGGCTGGGTCATCCAGCTCTGCGAACGCCAGGCCCTGCAGCACGGCAGCCCGCGATGAACGCATTCAGGGGCCCCGCGGGGGCCTTCCCATCAGGCCGGCCCGAGAAGGCGCCAGCGTCATTGATGTATGACAGCGTTGAGTGTCAATACGAATTGACGCAAGCCGACGGCCGACGTAGAGTTTCCCTCGTGGTAAAGGGGGAATGAGTGGCCCTTCCCGCCACGAAAAAGCCCTCGTGCGGGTACAGCACGGTATGTCACTAGAGGAGTACGGGTTATGCCCATCAATGAAGATCCCGACCGCGTCTGGCCGTCCGGCCTGACGACACCGGAAGCCGAAGAGCTGCAACGCGGCCTGGTCGAGGGAACTCGAATCTTCGGCCTGATTGCGCTCATCGCGCACTTCTTCGCCTACGTCTATTCGCCGTGGCTCAAGTAAAGGAAACATCATGAACCAAGGCAAGATTTGGCGTGTCGTCAACCCCACCATCGGCGTCCCGATTTTCCTCGGCGCTGTGGTGGTGACCTCGCTGTTCGTCCACTACCAGCTGCTCACCAAGACGCAGTGGGTTCCCGCCTTCCTGCAAGGCAAGGCAACCCCAGCCAAGGCTGCGGCCGTGACGGACACGTCCACGATCACGGCACAGGCCCCAGCTGCACCCAAGCAGTAGCGGGCCGAGGCTTGATCGAGCCCTCGAAACGGGGGCCGGGCGTCTGAGGATCCCGGCCCCTGTTTTCATGGAGTGATGGAACTGCGCGAGATGATCCGATGCCCATCCACCTCCCGCTTTTCGCCTGGATGCCGGCTGCCGCAGTGCTGAGCTTGCTGCTGTCCGCAGGCGCTCCGGTCCACGCCTCCCAACAGCTCGCAGAAAAGGGCGGCTGCAACGTCTGCCACGCCCCCGACAAGAAGTTGCTGGGCCCCTCCTGGCGCGACATCGCTGTCAAGTACCAGGGGCAGGCCAACGCCGTGACCCTGTTGTCCCAGCGCGTCCGCAAAGGCAGCCAGGGCGTGTGGGGCCCGGTTCCCATGCCACCCACCGACGCCAGGAAGCTGAACGATGCCGACGTCAAGGCGGTCGTCGCCTGGCTGCTCAAGCCATCGGGTTGATGCAGCGACACGCCCCTCCGACCGGCCTCGCTTGATCTGACTCAAGGGCCGTTCCAGGCCGCGACACAGAATCGAACCATGCGATTCTTTCCGGCCATCCGCACGAAGGAAGGGACATGAGCGTCGACCGCGCGACCGTGGACCACACACCTGCCATCAGGACCGGCTCCATCCAGGCTTGGTCGGTCGCCGTGCGGCCCCGAAGCCTGCCCGTGGCCCTCAGTCCCGTGCTGGTGGGTGCGACCCTGGGCTTCGAGCGCAGCGGCCAGATCGACTGGATCGCCGCACTCCTGGTGCTGGCCGCTGCGCTGCTGATGCAGGTGGTCACCAACATGCAGAACGACGTCGGCTACACCGTCCGCGGCGGCGACAGCAGCGGCACACGTACGGGCCTGCCGCGCGCCACCGCCAACGGCTGGCTCAGTGTCCGCCACGTGCGAGCCGGCATCGTGATGGTGGCGCTGCTGGCGGTGGTCGTCGGCGTGGCCCTGGTGGCCTGGCGCGGCTGGCCGGTGCTGGCCATAGGCACAGCCTCGCTGATCGCTGCGCTGGCCTACATGGGCGGGCCACGGCCCATCGCCTACACGCCCTTCGGCGAGCTGACGGTGTTCGTATTCTTCGGCCTCGTGGCGGTGATGGGTTCGGATTGGGTGCTCACGGGAAGCGTGGGCGTGGTCACGGTCATGGCATCGGTGGCCATCGGCGCGCTGGCCGCGGCGGCGTTGGCCGTCAACAACCACCGCGACATCGCGCACGACCGTCTGGTGGGCCGCCGCACCTTCGCCGTCACCTTCGGCGAAGCCGCCTCCAGACGCCTGTTCGGCATGCTGCTGCTGGGTCCCTTCGCCATGCTGCCGTTGATGGCCTGGCTGGCCGGCTCGCCCGCCCTGCTGCTGCCTCTGCTGCTGCTGCCGGCCGCCCTGCAACTGCAGCGCGACTTCGTGCGCTGCCCACGCGGCACGGCCTTCAATCAGATCCTCTTCCGCAGCTTCCGGCTGGAACTGTGGTTCGCCACGCTGCTGTCGGCGGGTGCGCTCCTCGCCCGGACGGTGACCTGATGGACCGACGGCCAACGACCGGGCTGCGCCTGTCGCGCCGCCAATGCGTGGCCGCCCTGGCCTGCCCCTGGGCAGTCGTGGGCGCGGCCTCCAGCGCAGCAGCGGCACGCGACCAGCCGTTTCCCAGGCAGGCGGTGCGCATCGTCGTCCCCTACTCGGTGGGCATCGGCCCCGACGTGGTGGCTCGCAGCGTGGCCGAGCAGCTGTCCCAGCGCTGGGACCAGCCGGTGATCGTCGACAACAAGCCAGGCGCCTCGGGCATCATCGCCTTTGCAGAGGTGCGCCGCACGGCGCCTGATGGCCACACGATGTTCCTGGCCGACACGGCGACACTGGCCGTCAACCCGCTGCTGCATCACAAGCTGCCTTACGACCCTCGACGCGATCTGACACCGCTGACGATGCTGTTCCGCGCCACCTTCCTGCTGTGGGTGGGTGGTGGGAGCCGATTCCGCTCACTCGAGGAGCTGATCGGCGAGGCCCGCCGCGCACCGGGCCGCGTGAGCTACGCGACCTTGGGCAACGGACACGCCAGCCATGTCGCTGTCGAGAGTTTCGCGCGCGCCGCAGGCGTGCAGATGCTGCACGTGCCCTTCAAGGACACGGGCATGCTGTTCACCGCGCTGGCCTCCAGCGAGGTCGACCTCACCGCGATCGGGATGAACACCGCGGCCGGCCTGCATGCCCGCGGCAAGCTGCGACCGCTGGCCGTGGCCGCACGCGCCAGGCTGGCGGGCCATCCGGACATCCCGACCCTGAGCGAGGCCGGCGGCCCACCGGTGGAGATGCACCCCTGGGCGGCGTTGATGGCCGTGGCCGGCACGCCGGCGCCCGTGCTGCAGCGCCTTCGCCAGGACCTGCTGCAGGTGATGGCCACGCCCGAAGTGCGCGGCCAGGCCGAACGCGCCGGCTTCGAGATGACGCCGTCTGCACCCGAGGCGGTGCGTGCCCGCATCGACAGCGACACGGCCTTGTACCGGCCGCTGGTCGACGAAGGCCGCGTGGCGCGGCTCTGAAGCCGCGCCTCCGACCCATGCAGCTGAGACGCTCGGCCCTGGTGGCTCGACCGGCCACGGCGCTCTTCGATCTGATCGAGGCGGCCGAGCACTACCCGCAGTTCCTGCCCTGGTGTGCCGGAGCGACCATCGTCGCGCGCGACGAGCAGATCGTTTCGGCCGACCTGCAGGTTCGCTGGCACGGTCTGAAGTTCGACTTCCGCACGCGCAACCCCAAACGCCGGCCGGAGTTCATGGCCATTCACCTGGAACGGGGGCCCTTCAGGCGGTTTGATGGGCAATGGCAGCTCACGGCACTGACACCCGATGCCTGCAAGGTCGCGTTCGAGCTCGACTACCAGTTCGACAGCGCACTGATGACACGCTTGTCCGGCTCGATGTTCGACCGCATCGCCGACACCCTGCTCGATGCCTTCGTGCAGCGCGCCTTGACGATGCCGCAGCTTGCGCCTGCGGCCGCGCCGACGCTACCGCCAGCGCCGGCACCGACCAGCGCAGCCGTGGAAGGCCCGGCGCCCGGCTGAACCCCGCGGGACCTGCCGGCGGGGTGCCGGCTTCAGGAGAAGCGCGCCACCGACAGCAGCGTCATCGCAGTGGCGACGAAGATCAGCCACAGGGCG
Organism: Rubrivivax sp.; assembly: GCA_022843905.1. Taxonomy (GTDB): domain Bacteria; phylum Pseudomonadota; class Gammaproteobacteria; order Burkholderiales; family Burkholderiaceae_C; genus Rubrivivax. Next base: position 210,251 of record JALHMT010000006.1, on the reverse strand, counting down.
ATGGTGTAGCGTGCCGCGCGCGACTTGTGGGCCTTCATCGAGAACAGGTAGGCCTGGCGCGGGTCTGCATAGGTCAGCCGCGCGTCGGACGCCCACATCAGTCCGAGGTTGGGCAGCAGCAGCAGGCAACTGGCCATCACCATCACGAAGCCCCAGCGGTTGAGCTGCGTGAACAGGGCCGAGGCACTGCTGCCGGTCTGGTAGGCCAGCAGCATCATCACCATGGCCAGCAGCGTGGCGAAGATCACCAGCCCGATGGAGCGCCGGGCGATCTGTTCCAGCGATTGTTCGACCAGCGTCGCAGCAGCGTACTTGCCGGCGGCGACATCGTGCGCCCGCGCGCGGGCAGCGGTCTCGAAGGCGTTGACGTCGGTGTCGGTGTGGGGCGTGCCCCAGAAGAGTCGTTGGTCCATGGGGGATCCTGGTCGTGAAGGGGGGTTCGTGGAACTCGAAGAGGCGGCCGCGGAGCCGCCTGGCGGCAAGGCAGAAAGCGCCTCGCTGCGGGTGTCGATCATGTCGCCTCCTTCGAGGAAGGTGGGGGGATGACTGGCAGCGCAGCACGGGCCGATGCCCGGTCGCCAGCGGGACGCAGCAAGGGCGCCATGGCCACCAGCGTGGCCAGTAGCAACAGCATCTCGACGGCGTAGACGACGGCGTAGGCGCTGTGCGATGTGGCCATCGTCGTGCCCAGCCGACCGCTGGCGCCTGCTGCAGACACCAGGTCGCGCAGCACGCCGCCACAGGCCACCGCGACACCGGCCGCCGTGGCCTGCACGGCGCCCCAGGCGCCCAGCGCCAGCCCGACCTGGTCCTTGGGCGCGCGGCTCATGGTGGCCGTCAGCGTGCCGTGGGCGAAGAGGCCGCCGCCGAAACCGATCAGCCAGACGCCGAACGCGAACAGCATCGGCGAGTGCAGGGGCGCCGCGGCGATCACGATGGCGAAGGCCGGCAGGCCGACCAGCGCACCGGCGCTGGCCATGCGGAAGGGATCGGCACCGCCGGCGAGCACGCGCGAGGCCAGGCCGAAGCCCAGCAGGCCGCCCACAGCCAGCGTCGCGGACAGCTGCGTGGTCGACGAGACGGTCATGCCCAGCACCTGGCCGCCGTAGGGTTCGAGCAGCACGTCCTGCATGCTGAAGGCCATGGTGCCGAGGCCCACCGCGGCAAGACGGCGCAGCGCGTGCTCACCCTGCATGAAGCTGTCCCAGCTCTGGCGGAAGGTGGGATCGCGCCGCGGCTGCGTGAAGCGCGAGCGGTCGCGCGGCTCCTGCTTCCACAGCGCCACCGCGTTGAGCACGATGGTGACCACCGCCGCGCCCTGGATGACCTGCACCAGCCGTGCGGGGGTGAAGTCCTCCAGCAGTGCGCCGAAGGCCAGCGCGCTGACCACCATGCCGACGAGCTGGGACACGTACATCAGGCCGACGACCTGGGGCTGCGATTCCTGCGGCGCGATGTCGGTGGCCAGCGCCAGGCCCGCGGTCTGCGTGATGTGCAGCCCGGCACCGACCAGCAGGAAGGCCAGGCCGGCGCCGAAATGGCCTATCCATGCGGGCCACTCCTGCGAGGTGCCTCCGCCTGAAAGCACCAGCAGCGCGAAGGGCATGATGGCCAGCCCGCCGAACTGCACCATGGTGCCCTTCCAGATGTAGGGCACGCGGCGCCAGCCAAAGGCCGAGCGGTGGGTGTCGGACCGGAAGCCGATCAGCGCACGCATCGGCGCGAAGACCACCGGCAGCGCGATCATCACGGCCACCAGCGACGAAGGAACGCCGAGCTCGACGATCATCACCCGGTTGAGCGTGCCCACCAGCAGCACCAGGGCCATGCCCACCGAGACCTGGAACAGCGACAGGCGCAGCAGCCGGGTCAGCGGCAGATCGGGCGTGGCAGCGTCTGCAAACGGCAGGAAGCGCGGCCCGAAGGACGCCCAGGTCTGCAGCAGCGTGCGGCCGATGGGCTTCATGGTGTTGTCGCGGGTCCGTCGTGGTTCAGCGCACGCGGGGCATGCGCCAGGGCAGCATCAGCTGCACCGTGCGCGAGACCACGCGCGGCACGCTGAGCGACTCGTGCACGGAGGTGACACGTTCGCCCAGCAGCTGCGAGCTGAGCAGCGAACGGCTGTAGAAGGGGGTGTCTTCCAGCGTCTGCACCACGCGGGCCGGATCGCCCGGCTCGCTGCGCATCGCGCGCGGGATGCGCCACTTCGTGTGCGGCAGCTGCTGGCGCGGTGGCGCCTGGAAGTCCTCGCTGCGGCCATCGGCACGGAAACGCCGGGCGATGACACGGTCGGCCCCCTGCTTCTGGCGCACGTCGTAGATCACGGCGGTGCTGCCGTCTCGCAGGCTGGCGCGCGACCAGTCCCACTCGTGGAAGGGCCGGGAGATCGGCTCGTCGCCTTCGTTGCTGTCGAGATAGGCGTGGCCCGCCCAGCGCGCCCCGGGCTGCTCGAGTTCGACTTCGACCCGGGCGCAGGGTGCGATCGGGCCCCAGCGGTGGCGGCCGCCGTCGTCGAGCGGTGCCACGAAGCTCGACAGCCCCTGCGGCCACACGCGCACGCGGCCGCGCACACGCTGCGGGATCGGCATGCCGACCTCGTCGAGGTCGATGACCAGCGATCGTCCGTCCCAGCGCAGGCTGCTCGGGCCGACGCGGAATCCGCGCGCACTGCGCTCGACACTGGATTTGCTGCGTTCGGTCATGGTCCAGCGGCGCCCGGCATCGCCGTACAGCGCGACGTTGACGGCGCAGTGGTTTTCGGCCTCGGTCGACGGATTCCGGCCCAGGGCCCAGGCGTAGTAGGGAGAGAAGACACTTCCGACGAAGGCGATGATGCTCAGGGCGTGACGGCCGTCGTCGCTGATGGCGTCGACGTACCACCAGAGGTAGCCCCCCGGCGGGACCGGCTGGTCGAATCGAGGTGTGCCATCAGGGTCGCGGCCGCCCACTGTCCCGACAGCGCTGCCATCGGCACCCCCGGTCCCGGGTGCACTCCGCCCCCGGCCAGGAACAGGCCCGGCACCCGGCAGCTCGCGCCCGGGCGCTGGAACGACGACATCCAGCCGTGCGTCGCCTGGCCATACAGCGCCCCGCCACTGGCCGGAAACAGGCGATGAAAGTCCCGCGGCGTCGTGCGATGCACCTGCGCCGGGTTCATCTCGATCTGCAAGCCGCAGCCACGCAGAAGCTCCAGGCTGTGTTGTTCGCACGGGTCGGTCTCCAGGGCATCGAAAGGTCGCGTGTCGCCATCGGCGGGTGCATTCACCAGACACAGCAGGCGCTCGGGCGTGCCGGCGGCCAGGGCCGTGTCATCGGCACGGTCCTGGGCGCACACGTAGACGGTGCCGCCGCGCGGCAGGCGGCGGCGGCGGAAGATGTCGTCGAACTCGGCGGCGTAGTCGCTGTCGAAGAAGACGTTGTGACGCACCAGCGGGAAGCCCGCGGTGGCCGTGTGCGCCGACCAGGTCACGGCCGAAAGCGAGCGCCGGGCCACCGGCAGGCCGGGTACCGCGCAGCGCACGTCGTCGCCGAGCAGCCCGTCGACCAGGGCCTGCGGGCTGCCGTTGAAGACCACCGAGTCGGCCGCCAGCTCTTCGCCGCCGCGCAGCTGAACGGCACTGGTACGGCCGCCCCGCACGACGATGCGTTCACAGGGCGCCCCGTAGCGCAGCGTGACGCCGCGCGACTCGCACAGCCGGGCGAAGGTCTGTGCGACGGCGTGCATGCCGCCGTCGACCGACCAGACGCCGTCGAGTTCGACCTGGGCCACCAGCATCAGCGTGGCAGGCGCCTCCCAGGGCGATGAGCCGGTGTAGGTGGCGTAGCGCCCGAACAGCTGCCGCAGGCGCGGGTCATGGAAGTGCCTGCCCAGCGCTCGCCACAGGCTGGCGAAGGGACCCAGCCGCGTGAGCGTGGCCAGGCCGCCGGGGCCGAGGTCGCGTGCCATCGAGATCAGGCTCGGGCGCGCGGCGCGGATGTAGGGCGCCTCGAGCGCCTGGTAGACCTCGCGTGCCTGGCGACAGAAGCTCAGGAAGCGACGGGCCTCGGCCGCACCGGAGAAGGCGCCGATGGCCTCGGCGGATCGCCGCTGATCGGCGTGCAGGTCGAGCCGCGCGTCCTGTCCGCGCCAGGCGTGGCGCGCCAGCACGTCCAGTGGCTGCAGCGCCGGCAGTTCGTCCATCGAGAAGCCGGCGGCGTCCAGGATCTGCTCGAACACCCAGCGCATCGTGAACACGGTCGGGCCCGAGTCGATGGCGGCCGGGCCGACGTGGAGCTGGCGCATCTTGCCGCCCGGGGCGTCGGCAGCCTCGACCAGCGTCACGCGGAGGCCCTGTCGCGCCAGCAGCAGGGCGCTGACCAGCCCGCCGATGCCGGCGCCGATGACCACCACCCGATGCTCGCGCAGTGCATCAGCCATGGCGCTGCCCTTGCCAGACGCCATGCACTTCGATCGGCACGAAGCGCACGAACATGGATTCGGAGAAGAAGTTGCCGCGATACGACGCGGCGATGGCCTGCTGGTGCGCACCGGTTCGCGCATAGGCATCCATCGCCTGGGCGCTGGTCCACAGGCTGAAGGTGGCCTGGCGCAGCACTGGCGCTTCGCCGAGACCCGCCGCCAGCAGGCAGCCGGGTTGCGCTGCCAGCGACAGCTCGGCCGGTGGTGACAGCTTCCAGAACTCGCGCGCATGGCGCGGTCGGATCGACGCGCGCGTCAGCGCGGCGATCGGTCCGCTGCCCGGCGCCGCCGCGCTGACGTCCATCGCAGCACCCGACCAGCTGCCCTTGCTGGAGCAGGCCCGCAGCAAGGCCACGCAGATCTCGCGGGCGTGCCGCCTGTAGCCGGCCATGACCGGCGAGGCAGCGATGAAGTCCCGCGCATGCCCTTCGTCGTCGAACACGAGGAACAGTCCCTGGTGGGTCCCGCTGGGCGCGATGCCGAAACCGCCGTGTGCACCGCTGCCCAGCACCTTGGAGAAGCCCAGGCCCGGAATGCCGCGCAGGGGCCACTGACCCAGCACCAGGCGCGACCAGGCCCACAGGCGCGCGGAACGATGGGCGTCGACCAGCAGCAGCACGGCCACGGCACCGACACGGCGCGCCGTACTCGGCATGCCGGTTCGCCGCCGCGGAGACGCTCCCAAGGGCTCCTCGGATGGCGCCGGCGCTCGCGTGATCGGTCGCACCGCGTGCGCTGCGGCGGGCTTCACGCGGCCCCTCCCCCGAGAAGGAGGGGCTGCCCGCCGGACAGGGGAGCTGGACGATGCATCAACCTCTCCGGCCTGTGCGGGCGCCGCCCTGCGCTACTTGATCGTGACCTCGACGCGCCGTGCCGTCGGATCCTCACCGGCCAGGTTGGCTTCGGTCTGTTGCGGCTTGGCCAGCGTCACGCGCGACTCGGCGATGCCCGCTGCCAGCAGCGAGTCACGCACGGTGAAGGCACGCTGCTTGGCCAGCTCCTGGTTCTGCGTCAGCGTGCCGGCCGCCGAGTGGAAGCCCGAGATGGTGGCCGTGGTGGCCGGTGTGCTCTTCATCGAGGCGATGAGCTGCGCCAGACCGACTTCCTGCTCGCCCTTGAGCACGGGTGAGCCGACGTCGAAGTACAGCACCGAGCGCAGCGCCTCGGCCACCGGCGCGGGCAGCGTGGCGGTGGCTGCCGCGGGCGCCCGCAGCATTGCGGGGTAGTCCTTGGCCATCGCCGCCCCGTACAGAGGCTTGTAGGCACCCTGGTGGCAGGTCGCGCAGGACACCTTGCCGACGTCGCCCGTCGGGCCCAGGCGGCTGGCCGGGAAGGTCGAGGTCAACGGCACCAGGAAGGCATTGTTCAGGTCGTTGACCATGCGGATGCCGTGCCAGGCCGTCGTCCGCTGCGGCGGGCTCTCTTCCCACTTGCCGAAGTTGCGCGAGTTGTGGCAATAGGTGCAGTTCACGCCCAGCGAGGACGAGAAGTGCATCATCAGCGAGTAGGTGCTCTCGGTCGCCTGGATCGAGGCCACGTGGTCGCTGGGCAGCGTCGTCTTGCCGACCACCCGGATGTCGGACGTCTTCAGCAGGTAGGGAGTGAGCGGATCGACATCGAGCGAGCCGGCCTTGACGTTGCCCACGGGCGCGTTCTGGCCATTGCGGTTGCCGATGAACTTGGGCCCCTGGTCCTGCGCCTTGGCCGTGAACCAGATCTTCGACGGCACGGGCTCGCCACGGTGGCAGGTGTAGCAGGTCACACCGGTGGCCGCCACGTGGGGTGTCCATTCGGCGTTGATCTTCTGCGTCATCTCGAGCATGCGACGCGACACGATCTTGGTGTACTTGGAGTCGTCGGCCATGTTCTCGGGAACGTGGCAGTAGTTGCAGCCCTCCTTGGGCGACACCCAGGCCGTGATCGCGACCATGCTGTTGGTGAACTGAGCAATGCTCAGGTCGCCCAGCACCTTCACGTTCTGCAGCACGTCCTTGGCCTTCGGACCTTCCGGCCCGCCCTGGGGGATCAGGGGCGGCGCCTGGTTCAACGGCACCTGGGCGGCCAGCAGGCGCGGGTTGTAGACCTGCTCCATGCCGGTGCCGCGGTAGCCCGACTGCACGGTGTCGACGGGGGGACGCTCGCAGCCCGCGAGCAGCACGGCAGCGCCCACGGTGAGCACGAAGGTGGTGATTCGGGTCAAGGCGTTCACGGCTTGGCTCCCTGGAGTGCTGCGGCCGGGTCGACCATGTTGCCGAACTGCGCGGGATACGGGGGCGCAACACCGTGCTGCACCGCCCACAGGTACCAGTTGTCGACCACCGTGCCGGTGAGCAGGATGCCGATGCCGCCGGTCAGCGGGCACAACACGGCGAACCACCACGCCCAGCGGTGGATCGACTCGGTCGTCGCGTTGAAGCCCATCGTCCAGCGCCAGAACAGCGCCGCGCGTTCGGAGGCCGTGCCGCGGTCGACGATCTGCTCCAGCTCGCGTTCCCCGCCGAAGCGGCTGACGGCCAGGATGGTGCCGCCGTGCATCGCGAAGAGCAGGGTCGAGCCGTACAGGAAGGCGATCGACAGCGCGTGGAAGGGGTTGTAGAAGAGGTTGCCGTAGCGGATGGAGAAGGCCGCTGTCCAGTCGAGGTGCGAGAACACGCCGAAGGGCACGGCCTCCGACCAGCTGCCCATCATCACCGGGCGGATCAGACCCAGCACCAGGAACAGCCAGATCGCCGCGGCGAAGGCCCAGGCGACGTGGGTGCCCAGGCCGAGCGCGCGGGCCCGGCGGTACATGCGCGCCCACCAAAGCAGGATGGACACGGTGAGGAACAGGCCGGCGATGTTCCACCAGCCGCCTTCGTTGAGCGGCGCCAGCCCCAGGCCGTACTTGGGCGCCGGCGGATCGAGCGACAGCCAGAACAGCTGGCGCACGAACTGCACCGGGTCCCAGCCCACCGACGCGAACATGTTCATGCCGATGATGACGAAGGCCAGCGTGCCCAGGAACAACGAGGCCACGCCCAGCGTCCCGAGGTAGACCGGCCCGATCTGGGCCATGCCCAGGCGGGCGAAGAAGGGCACCTGGATCGGCGGGGAACCGATCCGGATGTCGTCGCCCTTGGCCAGCGGAACCCCCAGGTGGGACGGTCCCGCGACGCGGACGGTGGTGAAGAGGTTCTGATACTCAGGCATGAATTGGGGCATGGTGTTCTCCTGCGGCTCACTTCAGCGGCCATTGGCTCCAGATCGGGAGGTTCAGCCACCAGCCCCACCACTCGGGCCAGCCGCGTGTCCAGAACGGACCGCTGATCACGATGCAGACGGCACTGAAGAACACCGCTGCCAGCGCCAGGAACAAGCCCAGGCGGTGGATGCCCAGCGAGCCGATCGAGTAGCCGATGGCGTCGCGGAAGAAGGTGTCCTCGGAGTCGGTGGTCTTCACCTGCTCACCCTTGGGCGGGTTGCTCGCCGACAGGATCAGGCCACCGTGCATCGACAACGCCAGCGTCGTCGTGAAGAAGAAGGTGATCGCCAGCATGTGCGCCGGGTTGTAGTGGAAGTGCAGGTACTGGTAACCCACGTTAGACACCCAGTCGAGGTGACTGAAGATGCCGTACGGGAAGCCGTGACCCCATGCGCCCAGCAGCACCGGACGGATCACCACCAGCGTCACATAGGCAAAGATGGCAAAACCGAAGGCGATCGGCACGTGGTATTGCATGCCGAGTTTTCGGCAGATTTCCACCTCGCGCAGCGCCCACGACACGAAGGCACCGATGGCACACACGGTGATGATCTGCCACAAGCCCCCCTCCAGCAGCGGGGCAATTCCAAGCCCATAAGAGAGATCGGGCGGAGCGATGTTGATCTGCCAAGGATTCCAGGTCGGACCCTGGCTGGCACCCCAGAAAATCAGGGCAGTACCGACGAACGAGAAGAAAGCCGTCGTGACGCCGAAGAAACCCACGTAGAACGGGCCCATCCAGAAATCAAACAGATCGCCACCGACGAGGGTTCCACCGCGAACGCGGTACTTTCTCTCGAAACTCAGCATTGCCATTTTCTATCTCCATCCGCCGGGTGCAGAGGACCTTGTCCGACGGTGAGTTTGCACTTGCAAGCGGGCGAAGCCGGGAGTCGTTCCGACCCCGCCCGATGCCACTGGCTCGACGAAAGCTACTTCGTCAAGGTCAGCGAAGCCACGGAGGCTGGCATCGGTGAGGTCACCGATGCCACCGGCTTTGCAGCCGCCGGGCCATCCATCCAGTTGTACTTGTTGGTACTCAGCAGGATGAGGTGAATCATCGCTGCCAGGCCGAACAAGAAAACTGCCTGTGCGACGAGCGCACGAAGCGGGTCGATCAGACGCCAAATTCTCCACATGATTCCAAGCTCCTACAGTAAGTGCGACATGAAGGTGTAAACACCAGCTTTAACGCCGCCAAAAATCGATCTTGCACCTTCAGCCCCCGGCAACCAGGAACGCCAATGCCAACCCAGCAATTGCCCGATCAAGGCAATCACGAGAAACACCGCAAAACCCAGTGCAAAAATGATCCCGAAGCTTCGGAAATCATGCTCCGTCACCGAGTGCGATAGTTCTTTATGAATAACGGCCATGGTGGTCCCCTGTTATCGGGTCAAACGTTCAGGTGATCAGAGCCAGGGGCGCCAGATCCAGACGAGCATATGGGCTGCCAAGGCAATTGCCGTGAAGCCGATAAACCCCTGGATGTAGTACCTGTGGAACTCCTGGGCCTCGTCGTCGCTCAGGCCCGAGATCGAGCCCTTTGTTTCAGCCATCGGAAAACTCCTTCAGCTTGGCCTTGCGGCCAGACGCGCGTGATGCCCGCGCGACGGGGGCAGCCGCGGCCGGATGCCGCGACGTTGGGTGCGCCCGGTGCGGGGCGCACCGGGACGATCGTGTGAGGGGCGCCAGGCCCGGGCGAAGCCTGGTGCCGAGGGTCGTCATGCCGGCACTCCCGGCAGAGCGACACCACAGGACAGCGCGAGCCGCTGTGCCGTGACACGCGTTTCGCCGTGGCGCCGGGCCTCGCCTTCGGCGTGGTCACGCAGGCGCTTGGCGGCCGAGATGCGCACCAGCACCGGCTGCGCCTCGACGCTGTCGTCGAGCAGCAGCTTGGCGTCGTCGTCCCAGGGCAGTTCCTGGCGCTCGCGCACCGGCGTCGGCTCGACCTTGTCGAGCTCGGTGCCCAGCGGCAGGATGTGGAACAGCGCGTCGAACAACGCGTTGCAGAACTCCTGCACGACGTAGGTGGCGCCGGCATAGCCCATGAAGGGCGTGCCCGTGGCGCGCCGGATGATGGCGCCGGGGAACGACGCCGGGATGTAGGCCGGCTTCGGGCCGTGCCCGCCCGACTTCTCGGACAGGTACATGCGTTCGTTGTAGCTGCCGAAGAGCACCAGCGGCGTCTTCGTGTGCACCAGCTCGCGCACGGTCTGGTTGTCGGTCTTCTGCCCGGCCAGTCGCGACACCGCGAAGTTGCAGGGCAGGCCCAGCTCGTCTTCCAGGAAGTGGCGCAGGCCGCGGGCGTAGGTCTCGCCGGCCACCACGCCGAAGTTGGCGGTGCCGAAGAAGTCCTGCGTCACCGAGCGCCACAGGTCCCATACCGGCTTGATGGTGGTGTGCTTCTCGCGCTGGATGAAGGGCTCGGGGTCGAGGTGCAGCAGGCGGCCGAGTTCGCGCAGGAAGGCGGTGGTGCTGTGCAGTCCGATGGGCGCCTGCAGGTACGGGCGCTCCAGCGCTTCGCACAGCATGCGGCCGTACTCGCGGTACATGCAGACGTTGACGTCGGCGTCCACCAGCTTGGCGACATCGGCCAGATGGCTGCCGAGCGGGAACACCATGTTCACCTCGGCGCCGATGCCCTCGACCAGGCGGCGGATCTCGGCCAGGTCGCTGGGCATGTTGAAGGTGCCGTAGCAGGGGCCGATGAGGTTGACGCGCGGCTTCTCGCCGGCCGGGCGCTGCTCGAAGGGCGTGCGCTCGGGCACCTTGCGCAGGCCGTACTGCGTCCACAGCCAGTACATCGCGCGGTTGGCGCACTGCCACTGGTCTTCGTCGATGGTGCGCGGCAGGAAGCGCTGGATCGTCGTGCCTTCGGGCGTGACGCCGCCGCCGATCATCTCGGAGATCGAGCCGGTGACGACGACGCTGGGCAGGTCGGGGTCGAGCACGGCGTGAGCCCGCTTCATCGAGCCTTCGGTGCCTTCGCGGCCCAGTTGCTCTTCGCCCAGGCCGGTCACCACGATGGGCAACTCGTGCGGCGGCAGCGCGTCGGTGTAGTGCAGCACCGAGGTGACCGGCAGGTTCTCGCAGCCCACCGGGCCGTCGATGATGACCTGCAGGCCCTTGATGGCGGTGAAGACGTAGACGGCGCCCCAGTAGCCGCCGGCACGGTCGTGATCGATGACGAAGCTCATGCCACGATCTCCATCGGCTGCGACCGATCAAGCGGGGGCCGCGGAACCGGCTTCGCCGGGCCGCTGGCGCCGCCCCCCCGGGGGGAAGCGCCGAAGGCGCTACGGGGGGGGGTCATATCATCTCCTCGGCCTTGCGCTTCTTGATCATCTTGATGACCTGGCGCTTGGTCTCGGCACGGAACTCGGGGCGCTCCACCGGGACGTCTTCCCACACGCCGGCACGGTCGCCCGTGCCCACGCCGTCGAAGAACTCGCGCATGGTGTCGAAGCGCGCCTTGTTGGCAATGGCGGCGTTGACCACCTGGGCCAGCGAGCCGGCACCGGCCGGGCCCATCAGCGGGCGCGCCGAGATCAGGTTGGTGAAGTACAGCGACGGAATCGCGGCCTGCTTGGCGGCCTGCACGACCGGCGTGGTGCCGATGGCCAGGTCGGGGCGGAACTCGCGCACCGCGGCGATGTCCTGCTCCAGCGAAGCGCGGTACTGCACGTGCACGCCCTTGGCCTGCAGCCATTCCAGGTCGGGGGCCGACCAGGGTGTCTTCGGACAGGCGGTGCCCACGTAAGGCACCTCGGCGCCGCTCTCGATGAGCAGGCGCGCCACCAGCAGTTCACTGCCTTCGTAGCCGCTGACCGTCACGCGGCCCTTGATCGGCTTGGCCGACAGCGCGCCCTTGATGGCACGCAGCCACTTGTTCTTGGACGCGTCGATCATCGCCTGCGGCACGTTGCAGGCGCGGCCGATGGCCTGCAGCCAGGCCTCGGTGCCGTCGTGGCCGACCGGGGCGGAGGCGACGATGGGGCGGCCCGCCGTCTCGAACTCGCGCACGCTGGCGGTGTAGAAGGGGTGGATCGCGGCGGCCACAGCGCAGTCGAGCGCGGCGTACAGCTCGCGCCACTCGCGGGTGGGCACCACCGGTCCGGTGGCCAGGCCCATGGGCTCCAGCATCATGCCGATGCCGACCGGGTCGGCCGGGAACATCTCGCCCAGCAGGCTCACCGTGGGCTTGTCGGAGACGCCATTGCGCGGCGCCATCACCGGGCCGGCTTCGGCTTCCGTGCGGGCGTAGCGCAACATGGCACCGGCCAGCACGTCCTTGGCCTCGGCATGCGTCGGCACGCCGAATCCGGGCACGTCGATGCCGATGATGCGCACGCCGTTGATGGCCTTGGGCAGCAGCTGCAGCGGCACGCCGCTGGCGGTCGGCACGCACAGGTTGATGATCACGACGGCGTCGACCTGGGCCGGATCGGCCTGGGCGTAGACGGCCTCGCGGATGTCCTCGAACAGCTTGCCGGTGACCAGCGACTCGCTGTTGAAAGGCACGTAGCCCACGCTGCGGCGTGCCCCGTAGAAGTGCGAGGTGAAGGTCAGCCCGTAGACGCAGCAGGCCGAGCCCGACAGGATGGTGGCGGTGCGGCGCATGCGCAAGCCCACGCGCAGCGAACCGAAGGCCGGGCACATGCTCTGCGGCTGGTCGTGCGGCCCCGCGCCTTCGGGCAGCGGGTAGTCCTTGGCGTACTGCGCGAGGACTTCGCTCTTGCCCGCGGCCTGCGCGGCGGCATGCATCATGTCCTTGCCGGAGTGACAGCCGAGGCCGTCTGCGATCTGCCCACCCTCACCCCCGCCCTCTCCCGCCAGCGGGAGAGGGAGTGACGCGGCGGCAGGGGTGACGGCACCCTCTCCCCCGCTCGCGGGGGAGAGGGCTGGGGTGAGGGGGAGCCCCGCGCTCATGGACTCACGCGGCGTCATATACGACTTCGAGCGTCGGCTTGACGATCTCGTTCTTGCCCACCATGTCGAAGATCGTCGCCGGCTCCATCTTGAAGTCGCGGCCGGTCACTTCGGCGCTGAACAGGCCCAGCAGCTGGTCCTGCGTCTGCGGCTTCGGCCGCACCGGCGGCGCGATGGCGACGTTGGTGGCGAGCTCTTCGAACAGAGGCGCCCACTGCGTGCCGGGACGGCCGATGATTTCGTAGGACGCGCTCTTGCGGCGGATGTCCTCGTTGGCCGGGATGGTGGCCAGCACCGGGATGCCGGCGTGTTCTGCGAAAAGCTTGGCCTCGCCGGTGCCGTCGTCGCGGTTGATGACCATGCCGGCCACGCCGACGTTGCCGCCGAGCTTGCGGAAATATTCGACCGCGCTGCAGACGTTGTTGGCCACGTAGAGCGACTGCAGGTCGTTGCTGGCCACGACGATGACCTTCTGGCACATGTCGCGTGCGATGGGCAGGCCGAAGCCGCCGCACACCACGTCGCCCAGGAAGTCGAGCAGCACGTAGTCGAAGCCCCAGTCGTGGAAGCCGAGCTTCTCCAGCGTCTCGAAGCCGTGGATGATGCCGCGCCCGCCGCAGCCGCGGCCGACCTCGGGGCCGCCGAGTTCCATGGCGTAGACGCCGTCGCGCTTGAAGCAGACGTCGCCGATGGCCACCGCCTCGCCGGCCAGCTTCTTCTTGCTGCTGGTCTCGATGATGGTCGGGCAGGCCTTTCCGCCGAACAGCAGGCTGGTCGTGTCGCTCTTGGGGTCGCAGCCGATGAGCAGCACCTTCTTGCCCTGCTGCGCCATCATGTAGCTCAGGTTGGCCAGGGTGAAGCTCTTGCCGATGCCGCCCTTGCCGTAGATCGCGATGATCTGCGTCGTCTTGCTGGCCGGCGAGGTGGAGACGGGATCGGGTTCGATCGCGGCTTCGGCGCGCAACTGCGCCTTCATCACGATCTGGATGGGCGACACCGAGGGCGTCTGGTGCGAGCTGCTCATGCGGAATGTCTCCAGTCGAGGATCATCTTCAGACAGGCCGCATCGCCGAAGGCAGTGCGGTAGGCCGCGTCGGCGTGTGCGGCCGTCTCGCGGTGGGTGATCAGGCCGTCGAGCGACAGCACGCCGTCGTCGATCAGCTTCTTGGTGGCCAGCAGGTCCGGGCGCTGCCATTCGGCAGCGGCGCGGATCTGCGCTTCCTTCATGAAGGCGGGCGGGAAAGAGAAGGACACGCGTTCGCTGTAGAAGCCGGCCAGCACCACTTCGCCCCCCGGCGCCAGGCGTCCGATGAGGGTGTCGAGCAGCGAGGCGTCGCCGCTGACGTCGTAGATGGCGCGGTAGTCGCGGCGTGTGTCGTCTTCCGGGTTGACCACGCGGTAGCCCTCACCACCCTGGGCGCGTGTCGGGTTGACTTCCCACACCGTGGGTTCGAAGCCCGCGGCCACCGTCATGCGCGCCAGCAGTCGGCCGAGAACGCCGTGGCCGACGATGAGGTCGGGCGGCACGATCTTCTCGCGCTTGCCGCCGCAGGAGACCGCGTGATAGGCCGTGGCCGCCAGGGCCAGCAGGATGGCGCGTTCGCCGAGTGCGGCGTCGACCGTGACGGCACGGCGACCGGGCACGACGACGTGCGAGGCGGAGCCGCCGAACAGGCCGCGCACGCTGCCATAGCAGTTGGCGCCGGGCACGAAGACGGTGTCGCCGACGGCGTGGCCGGCTTTCGCGCCGGCATGGATGACGTGGCCGACGGATTCGTAACCCGGCACCAGCGGGTAGCCCATGCCGGGAAAGGCCGGCATGCGGCCATTCCACAACAGGCGTTCGGTGCCGGTGCTGATGCCGCTCCAGTCGACCTCGACCAGCAGGTCTTCCTCGCCCGGCGCCGTCAGTTCGAGGCTTTCGAGCGACAGGTGCTCGGGACGTTCGAGGACGATGGCGTTGGACTTCATGGGCAACTCCGGGTGCCGGCAGGCTCATGACAAGCAGCGCACGGCGTGGCTTCGGGACGGGGGGGAGGTGCTGTTCTCTTCATGGGCGCTCGGTCAAATGTCACTCTACGCTTACTTGCCAGAGTGTCAAGTCCGATTTACACCTTGCTCGGATTCCCGGCCCCGCGCACTCGCACCGGCGGCCCGTCAGACCCGCGCGCACAGCACACCCACCTGCAGGGGCAGCGGAGTGGGCAGGCTGCGCACCCCGCTGAAGCCCGCCTGTTGCAGCATGGCCACCAGTTCGTCGCGCGTTCGCGGCCGGCCGCGGCCCATGGCCAGCAGGTAGAAGCCGAAGTAGGCGTCACCCATCGGTTCGGCACCGGCCGTGCCACCCATGGGTTCAGCCAGGATCAGGGTGCCGCCCGGCACGAGCGCGGCGCGCACCTTGCGCAGCAGGTTCATCACGCGTTCGTCGTCGTGGTCGTGTGCGACGCGGATCAGCGTCGCGACGTCGGCACCCGGCGGCAGGGGGTCGACCAGGAAGTCGCCGCCGAACGCACTGGCACGGCCGGACAGGCCCATGCTGGCGAAACGCCCGCGCGCACGCTCGGCCACCGCGGGCAGGTCGAACACACGCACTTCGAGGTGCGGCCAGGCCAGCGCCGCCGAGCCGGCGAAGCGGCCCTCGCCGCCGGCCACGTCGAGCAGCACACGGTGCGGCTGGAAGGAATACGCGCCCAGGATCTGTTGCGCCACGAAAGGTTGCGAGGCCGTCATCAGCGCCGAATAGGCGGCGATCTGGTCGCTCGGCAGTTCGCCCGGGCGCTCGGCGCCGGCATAGGGGAAGTAGGCGCCCAGCTCGGTGCCTTGTCCGCCGCTGCGCAGCAGCGCCACGGGATCGGCCAGGTCACGGTACAGCGTGGCGTGATGCTCCACCATGGCCAGCAGGGCTTCGTTGCCGACCATCGGTCCGCCCAGGGCGCCCAGGCCGTAGCCGCCCTCGCGACGCGCCAGCAGGCGCAGCGAGACGGCGGCATCGAGCAGTCGCAGCGCGCCGTCCAGCGGCAGCTTGGTGCGGCCGGCGATCTGCTCCGCGCTCATCGGGCCCTCGGCCAGCATCTCGAACAGCTTCAGGCGTACACAGGACAGCAGCACCTGCGAATAGACGAAGCCGGCCACCAGGTCGAACAGCTGGCGCGCGCGACGCCTCGCGATGGGACGGGTCAACGGGAAGCGGGCGGCCCATTGCTGGAAGCCGGGGTCGCGCACGGTGCGGTCGCGCCAGGCACGCCAGCGCTCCAGCAGCCCCCGCGGCGCGGCGGTGGCAAGGGTGGGTTGCAGTTGCATGAGAGTCCGGTGTTGGCTGGAAGGGGCCACCGACGCCGCCCCCGCAGGGCCGACGTCGATGAGGGGGTCAGACCGCGGCGCGCGCCGACCCGGCCCGCATCTCGGCCCGCATCTCGGCCGGCACGAGACGCTCTGACTCGCTTCGCACCAGGGCGCGCAGGTGGGTCGCACCGCGGCAGTCCGGAACGGCATCGACGGCCGCCTCGACGAGGCGCTCGAAGTCGTTCACGGCACCCATCAGGCCGCGCTCGCGGGCTGCGCTGGGGCGCCCCAAGGCGATGTCGCGTCCCACGGGCTTGCCGATCAGCACGGGGTCGGCCGCAACGTCGCGGATGTCATCGGCCACCTGGTAGGCCTCGCCGAGACATTCGCCCAGGGCGCGCCACGGGCGGGCGTCGGCGCCCGCGGCCAGCGCGCCGCACATCGTGGCGGCAGCGAACAGCGCGCCGGTCTTGGCCTGCTGGTAGTCGCGCACCTTGACCTGGGGCTCGCACTCCCAGGCCTGGCCGGCGGCGATGCCGTGCGGCATGCCCACACCGCGCGCCATCAGCGACAGCAGCGCCGGCAGTCGTTGCGGGTGCGCCGACCCGGCTTCGCCCAGCGCCTGGAAGGCCAGCACGATGAGAGCGTCGCCGGCCAGCACGGCCAGCCGTTCGCCGTAGGCGGCGTGTACGGACGGCAGGCCGCGCCGCGTGGCGGCATCGTCGAAGCAAGGCAGGTCGTCGTGCACCAGCGATGCACAGTGCAGCAGCTCGACGGCCACGGCGGCGGCATCGCTCAGCGCCGGGTCGTCGTCACCATGGGCCAGCGCCACCGCCAGGCAGAGCTTGGGCCGGATGCGCGCCCCGCCGGGAAACACCGAGTGCCGCACCGCTGCCGCGAGCCGGGGCGGACAGCCCGCGCCTTCAGCCCCCCTGACCGCGGCGCCCAGCGCCTGGGCAATGCGTGTGGTCGGATCCATGGAGCTCCTCTCGGCCTGTCGCCATCGGGTCAATCGAGAGATGGTGTCACCCACTTGTGACATCACCTTGTGTCAGCTAGGATAGACACCTGTGCAGGACCCGTCAACAAGACAGACCCTGGCTGGAAGGCTCGCAACAACGAGGTGGTGGACGCGGGCCTCCGGGGTATCGGCAAGTGCGATACCGGGCCGCGAACCGTCGCGGCAGCCGCCCGGGCCCGGCAGGACCACCCGCCCCTGTGCCATGTGCTAAGGTGCGGGCCCTTCACCGACAGCGGCAATGGAGTGGGGTCTTCGTGGTTCAGATGTGCCGAGGCGGGGTCACAGGGTGACCGACAGCCCGAAGTTCCCCCCGCAAACGCCCGACCTGGGAGCGCTGTCAGCGCTGGCGCCCGAGCTGGCGCAGACCTTCGTGTCCATCGCCAGCGACATCGCTCTGGTGATCGATGCCGAAGGCGTCATCCGCAATGTCGCCGTCGGCGCGGCCAACCTTTCCAGCCCGGCCATCGATTGGATCGGCCGGCCCTGGGCCGAGACCGTCACCGGCGAGACGCGTCGCAAGGTCGAACAGCTGCTCGATGAGGTTCGCTCCACCGGCGTGACGCGCCGCCGCGAGGTCAACCACCCCACACCGGGGGGTGACGACCTGCCGGTCGCGTACTCGGCCATCCGGCTCGGCACCCAGGGCCCGGTGCTGGCGGTCGGGCGCGACCTGCGCACGGTGGCGGCCATCCAGCAGCGACTGATCGACGCGCAGCAGGAAATGGAACGCAGCTACTGGAAGCAGCGCCAGATCGAGGCCCGCTACCGCCTGCTGTTCCAGGTCGCCACCGACGCCGTGATGATCGTCGACGCGCGCACCTTGAAGGTTCTCGAAGCCAACGATTCCGCCGTGGCGCTGTTCGCCTCGCAGGGCGAGACACCGGTCGACCGCGAAGCCGTGTCGGGCATAGAACGCGGCTCGAGGCCGGCGGTCAACCAGTTGCTGGTGTCGGCCCGCACCACCGGCAAACCGGGCGAGATCCGCGCCCGGCTCGCCCAGCCGCATCCGCAGACCCACGCCGTCGACATCTCGGCCACGCCGTTCCGCGCCGGCGACAGCCTGCTGCTGCTGGTGCGCGCCCGCATGGCGCGTGCCCATCAGGGCGTGCAGAGCAGCGAAGACCGCGTCATCGACTTCGTCGACCGCATGCCCGACGCGCTGGTGGTCACCGACACCGCAGGCCGCGTGCTGATCACCAACCCGAGCTTCGTCACGCTGTGCGGGCTGACGCAGGAACCGCACGTGCTGGGTCGCACGCTGGCAGAACTGCTGGGCGACCCGGCCGGCCGGCTCGCCGCCATCCTGGCGCTCACGCGGCGGCAGGGCATCGCCTCGCACGAGCGGGCCATCATCGGGCAGGCGACCGGCCAGCGGGCCGAGATCGAAGTGTCCGCGGCCCTGCTGGACGACAGCGACCAGGAATCGGTCGGCCTGAGCATCCGCCGCGTGAAACCCACGGTCGCGGCCCTGCCGCGTGCAGCGGTCGACATGGCCGACGCCCTGCACGACCTGGTGCTGCAGATCGGCGCGGCCCCCTTGCCGCAATTGCTGCACGAAGTCAGCCACATGGCCGAGCGGCACCTCATCGAAGCGGCATTGGCACGCAGCGACGGCAATCTGGCGCTTGCCGCCGACATGCTGGGCATGACCACCGAGCAACTTGCCATGCGCGTCGGCGCGCTCGGGCTGTTCGGCACCGGCCCCTACAGCAGCGGCGGCACGCCCCCGACCTTCCTGAACTAGAGTCCAACTCCTGCGGCCGGGGCTTCCCGGTGGCGCCAACGGGCTTCAGGCCCCACACTTCGACAGTGAGCGAGAGTCCGCGTTTCGGCCAGGCCGACCTGAGCAACTGCGAGCGCGAACTGATCCACCTGACGGGATCGGTTCAGCCGCACGGTCTGTTGCTGCTCGTCGAAGAGCCGGGCGGCGCCGTGATGCAGGCTTCGGCCAACGCCGCCACCCTGCTGGGGCTGCCGGTCGAACGCCTGTTGAAGTCGCGCCTGGCGCATTTCGGCGGCACGCTGGCCGATCAGGTCCGCGCCGCAGCGGAGGGGGAACTGTACGAGCCGGCGCCGCTGCGCTGTCTCACCCGCACCGAGGGCGCCGAACGCCGCTGGGAAGGCGCCGTGCACCGCGTGGCCGGCACGGGCCTGGTGATCGAACTCGAGCCCTTGCCCCCGCCAGGGCACGACATCGAGACGGTGGACATCGAAGAGTCCACCTTGATGGCGCTGGTGGCCCAGGCGCTCGACCGACTGGGCGGCGCGCCGTCGGTGGGCGCGCTGGCCGACGCCGCCGCGACCTGCTTCCGCGATCTCACCGGCTACGACCGGGTGATGGTCTACAAGTTCGACGCCGACGGCCACGGCAAGATCATCGCCGAGGCCCGTCACCCACGCCTGGACTCGCTGCTGGGCCACCACTACCCGGCCACCGACATCCCCCAGCGCGCCCGCGAACTCTACGTGCGCAACCGCGTGCGCGTGCTGGTCGACGTGCACTACCAGCCATCGCCCCTGCTGTGCGCCGATGCGGCCGCCTCGCCGACCGACCTCGACCTGTCGATGAGCTACCTGCGCAGCATGTCGCCGCTGCACCTGCAGTACCTCAAGAACATGGGCGTCACCGGCACGCTGGTGGTGTCGCTGGTGCGCGAGGGCCGGCTCTGGGGCCTGGTGGCGGCGCACCACTACAGCCCGCGCAACCTGCGCCTGGCCGTGCGGGCCACGGCCGACCTGCTGGCCGAGGTCATCTCCACGCGCATCGCCGCCATCGAGAACTACGCCCATGCCCAGGTGGCGGTGATGGTGCGGCGGCTGGAGCAGCGGCTGGTCGATGCAACGTCCAACGAAGGCGACTGGCGCCTGGCCTTGTTCCGCAACCCGCGCACGCTGCTGCAGCCGCTCGAAGCCACCGGCGCCGCGTTGTTCAGCGACGGCGAGATCCTGCCGTCGGGCGAGGTGCCGTCCACGCCCGAGCTGCGCGAGCTGCTGCGCTGGGTCGACTCGCAGTACACCGAGGCCCCCTTCGCCTGCAACGCCGTCGCGCGCGCCAACCCGGCGCTGGCGTCGCTCTCGCCGCTGGCCAGCGGCGTGCTGGCGGTGCGGCTGTCGGCCTCGCAGCCCGACTACCTGATGTGGTTCCGCAAGGAGCAGCTTCTCACCGTCACCTGGGCCGGCGACCCGAGCAAGCCGATGGTCAACGACAACCCGCTGGAGCTGTCGCCGCGACGCTCCTTCGCGGCCTGGTCGGAGATCGTGCGCGGCACCGCCCTGTCCTGGACCACTGCAGAGCTGGCATTGGGCCGGGCCATCGGCGCAGCACTGGTCGACATCATCCTGCAGGTGCATGCGGTGCGGCTGCTCATCGCCGAACACCAGCTGGCCAGCGTGCGCGAGAAGATGCAGGACTCGCTGGAACCGGTGCTGCTGACCGACGGCCAGGGGCGCCCGCTGTTCACCAACGCCGCATTCACCGCCCTCAGCGGCGCCACGGCGGCAAGCCTGGGCGGCGCGGACGGCCTGGCTGCGCTGTTCACCGAGCCCGACGCATTGAGTCGCGCCCTGCTGGGCCTGCGACACGAATCGCCCACCTGGCGCGGCGAACTGGCGCTGGCACGGGGCCCTGCACCCGGGCTGCCGGTGGCCCTCAGGGCGGAACGCGTGCACGGCCGCGACGGCACGCTGCTGGGCGTGATCCTGATCTTCACCGACCAGCGCGAAGTGCGTCGTGCTGCCGCCGCGCGCCAGCAGCTCGAACGCGCCCTGAGCCTGGCGGCCGAGGGACGGCGCTGGAGCGAAGCCCCGGCCGCCGCACCGCACGAGATCGACGCCGTCATCGGCGCCATCCTGACCAACGCCAGCGTGGCCGCGATGGACATCGCCGACGGCGCCGCCAGCGGTCCGGTGGCACACCTGCTGCAGGAGCTGGAAGCCTCGACCCGCCGCGCCACGGCCTTGTACGGGCGCATCCGCGAACTGTCGTCGCGGCGCTGAACAGCGGCAGTTCAGGCCAGCGCGTCGCCGGTCTCGCCCATCGCCGCCAGTTGTTCGAACAGGTCCCCGTGGGCAGCGAAGGCCGCGCAGGCTTCGTCGACCAGGCGGCTGGCGGTGTGCTCGTCGGCGGCGATCAGATCGAGCGCGGCACGCAGCGCGCTGGCGCGCTGGGCGACATCGGCCGGTGCGCCGAAGTCGTAGAAGGCCGTGCCTTCGCCAGGCGCCAGCGCGTAGTGCGCGCTGACGATGCGCTTGAGCGCCTGGCCGCCGCTCAGGTCACCCAGATATCGCACGTAGGCATGGGCTGCGAGGCCGGCGGGCCACTCGGCCGCGAGCGACAGCAGGCGGCGGACATAGGCCTCGGCGGCCGGCGCCAGCGGCAGTTCGGCCTGCCAGCCCGGGCCGTGCAGGGCCAGCAGGTCGCGCCGCAAGGCGTCGCCGCGGAACAGCGGTCCGCACTGCAGCGGCTGCAGCGCCGGGTGGGAGGCGTGCTGCTGCAGGCCCGCTTCCATCGCGACGTACAGGGCCTGCAGGTTGCGCAGCATCAGCACGTAGCCGGGCCGGCTCAGGCGGCCACGCAGCAGACGAGCCATCAGGCCGCTGCGTTCCACCTGCGTGTGCAGGGCGTGGGTGGCGCTGCGCAGGCGCGCGGCCAGGGGAAGAGGCGTCGACGACATGGCGTTCGGATGAAGCGGTCCCGCATTGTCAGCGGCAGGCCGCCACGCCTGCGCAACAATTCGAGCATGCCAGGTCTTCCGCAGGACGATTCGATCACGTTGCGCGACGGTGCAGCGCACAGGGCGCCGCGCTGCGGGGCTCGGCGCGCCCCGGCATGACGCGCCGCCTGGACTGGTCGATCGACGGGGCCGACTGGCCGCTGCGCGAGCACAGCCGCTTCATCGACGCCGGCGGCCTGCGCTGGCACGTGCAGAGCCTGGGCGACGGCCCCGTGCTGCTGCTGCTGCACGGCACCGGCGCGTCCTCGCACAGCTGGCGCACGCTGGCGCCGCTGCTGGCCCCGCACTGGCGTGTGCTGATCCCCGACCTGCCCGGCCATGCCTTCACCGACGCGCTGCCGGCGCGCCAGCGCTCGTTGCCGGGCATGTCCGCGGCCCTGGCCGCCCTGCTGCGGGCGATGCAGGCCGAGCCCCGGGTGGTGCTGGGCCACTCCGCCGGGGCAGCGCTGATGCTGCACTGGGCGCTCGACGGGCCGCCCGAGGCCGCTGGATCGCAGACGCTGATCGGCTTGAACGCCGCACTGCTGCCCTTCGACGGCTGGGCAGGGCTGTTCTACGCGCCGCTGGCCAGGCTGCTGGCGCTGAACCCGCTGGTGCCCTGGTTCACCGCCCGACAGGCGCGTGACAGCACCGCGGTGCAGCGTCTCATCGACTCCACCGGCTCCACGCTCGACGCCGCCGGCGCCCAGTGGTACGCGCGGCTGATGCGGTCGCCGGCACACATCGCCGGCGTGCTGGCGATGATGGCCGACTGGGACCTGGCAGCGCTGCAGCGGCGCCTGCAGGGCTGGCCGCACCCGGTGCACCTGCTGGTGGGCGAGCGTGATCGCGCCGTGCCGCCGGAGCAGGCCGAGCGGCTGGCACGGCGCTGGCCCGGCGCCGTGCTGCACCGGCTGGCGGGCCTGGGCCACCTGGCCCACGAAGAGGCGCCCCGGCGCGTGGCCGACCTCTTGCTTGCACTGACGGCAACCCCCCCCACTGCGGCCGGGCCGAGCCCGTCCTCGGCGACAGCTTGAGGGGCCGGGTCGGCGCGGCGCGATCTGCACCGCCAAACCACGTAACGGATGGCGGATTGACCGCCTAGCGGCCCGCCGTGGCGGCCTGCACGGCACGCGACATCTTCTTCGCGTCCGCGTGGGGCATCGGCAGGTAGCGCGCGCCCATCGCCTCGGCCAGATCACGCGCTTCGCGGCGCGGCTGCGGCGAGGTGTCGAGCAGCAGGCACGCCGCCGGGCTGGACCGCCACAGCCGCGCCGAAGCCAGCGCATCGGCGGCGGCCTGCTCGCGGCCCGCAGAGCCGTCGCGTGCCAGGTTGGCGCGACCGTCGGTCAGCAGCACCACCACGGCCGTGCCGCCGCGCCGGGCCACGTCCTCGGCCACTTGGCGCGCGGCATCGAGCCCCGACGCCAGCGGCGTGCCGCCGCCGCCCGGCAGGGCGGCCAGCGAGCGCTTGACGCGCACCAGCGAGCGCGTGGGCGGCAGCAGCAGGTCGGCGCCATTGCCGCCGGGGCCGCCGGCGCCGCCACGAAAGGCGATCAGCGCCACGCGGTCGCGCCGCACGTAACACTCGGCCAGCAGCAACTCGACCGCGCCCTTGGCCTCGGCCAGCCGGTGCAGTGCGGCCGAGCCCGAAGCGTCGACGACGAAGATCGTCGTCGTCTCGCTGCGCTGGCGGAAGCGCGTGATGTGCAGGTCCTGCTTGCGTACGTCGACCTTGCCGACGACCGGGTTGCCCGAGGCGGCAGCACGTTCGCGGGCGCGCACGGCCTGCCAGGGTGCGGCCGCTCGCAAGGTGTCGATGAGGTGGATGCGCGCGCCGCCGCGCGGCTCGCCGCGGCGCGAACCAAAAGGCCGTCCGCGCAGACGCGAAGCCTGTCGGGCCCCGGCCCGGCCGCCCGCGGCGCGACGCTGCGCGGCCCCCTGCGAAACCATCAGGGCCAGCAGATCGGGAGGCAGCGAGGCCATGGCGGCCTGCAGCACCTGCTCGGGCAAGCCTTCGTCAGGCACGGGCGGCGGCGGAGGCGGCTCTGCTTCGTCATTCGATTCGTTCGCTTCCTGCGGCGGTGGCGGCTCCTGCGGCAGATCGGCTTGTTCAGGCGGGGCCGGATCCGATTCGGCGTCTTCGCCGGAGGGCAGCCGCGTGGCGCGCGGCAGCAGCACGAGGCGGACGGCCAGCGCCGCGTCGTCGGCCTGCACCTGCTCGTGGCCCGCCAGGGCAGCGGCGGCTCGTGCCACGGCCAGCACCTGCACCGAGGCGCGCAGCGAAGGCACGCCCAGCGCCAATGCAGCTTCGCACAGCGTGCGCAGCATCGTGTCGTCGACCACCACGGCCGCCAGGCGCGAGCGGGCGGCTTCGGTGCCGGCGGCGTCGCTCGCATCGCTGTCCGAGGCCGGCGGCATCACACGCAGGCGCTGCAGTGCATCCATGTCGAGCTGGATGGCCAGCCGCTCGCGCAGCGCAGGCGTGACAGGGTCGTCGCCCTCGCCGCCTTCGTCCAGCGCCACCACGCCCAGTCGCGCCGGCGTCACGCTGGCAAAACCATCGCGCTGCAGCGTCACGGCGTGGGCGTCGATGACGTGACACAGGCGCGCGGCGGCCATCGCCGTCAGGCGTTCGGCCATGGCCACCAGCAGCAGACCGCCGTCGCAGCGCGACAGCAGCCCGGCCTGCGCCACCGGCCGGCCGGCCTGCAGCGTGGCCGTGAGGTCCAGCCCGCCGAGAAGGCGTTCGTCGTCGATGTGCAGCGGCATGCGCAGCCAGGGCGCGGCCGGCGGCATCAGCGAACGCAGGCTGGCCAGCCAGTGGTCGCGCAGCCCGCCCGCCGAGCCGCGCAGCAGCACGCCGCCGAGGCCCACCGGGTCGATGGCCAGCAACTGGGCGGCCCGCCAGGCGTCGGCCGCGAGGGCCTCGCGGTCGACGCCCGCGGCGATGCCCGGGCCGTCGGGGCCGTCGCTCATGACGAGCGTCGAGCAGCGGTCACCGGACCACCCTCCGTGCTCCCGGCGCGCTCATGCATTCAGAAGCCCTCGGCCAGCGCGCGCTCGATGCGCGCGCTGGAACCGGCGTCGTCGAGCGGGTTGCGGCGCAGCCGGTGCCGCAGCGCCGAAGGCGCGATGCGCCTGAGATGCTCGACCTGCACCTCGGCCGCGCCTTCCAGCGCGGCCAGAGCGCGCGCGGCGCGCAGCAGCGTGAGCTCGCCGCGCAGGCCGTCGGTGCCGAGCTTCATGCACAGCCGCGCACCGGCCTCCAGCACCTCGTCGCCGGCCTTCACGCCGGGCAGGTGGGCACGACCCGCGACGATGCGCTTCTGCACCGCGGCGTCGGCCTTGTGCCAGTGCTTGACGAAGGCCTCGGGGTCGCGCTCGAAGGCGTCGCGGCGCTTGACCACGTCGACCCGCGTGGCCAGGTCTTCCGGGGTCTTCACCTCCACCGACAGACCGAAGCGGTCGAGCAACTGCGGCCTCAGCTCGCCCTCTTCCGGGTTGCCGCTGCCCACCAGCACGAAGCGCGCCGGGTGACGCACGCTGAGGCCCTCGCGCTCGACGACGTTCTCGCCCGAGGCGGCGACGTCGATCAGCAGGTCCACCAGGTGGTCTTCCAGCAGGTTGACCTCGTCGATGTAGAGAAAGCCGCGGTTGGCGCGAGCCAGCAGGCCGGGCTCGAAGGCCTTCACGCCCTGCGACAGCGCGCGCTCCAGGTCGAGTGCACCGACCACGCGGTCCTCCGTGGCGCCCAGGGGCAGATCCACCACCGGCACCGGCACCAGATGCGTCTTGGGCCGGGCGCCGGCGCGCAACGAGGGACATTCGCTGCAGGCGGTGCGCGGCGTGGCTGCGGGGTCGCACTGGTAACGGCAGCCCACCACCGCCTTCATCTGCGGCAGCAGGGCAGCCAGCGCGCGCACCGCCGTGCTCTTGCCGGTCCCGCGGTCGCCGAAGATGAGCACACCGCCCACCGTGGGGTCGACAGCAGCGATCAGGATGGCCTGCTTCATCTCGTCCTGGCCGACGATGGCCGAGAAGGGAAAGGTCCAGGCCATCTTCAGCAGATTCGCAGGAGTCGGTGCGCCTGGGCGGCGCAAGATGAAGGCGGGAAAACGTCAGGTCTTGTCATTCGAAGGCTCCAGGGCAGGCCGTGTTGCCGATGGCAACGCAGGCGTGGAATTATGACCAGGGGCACGACGCCGGCCCGTGCAGCCGTCCTTGCAGGCATGCGACCCTGAATCGATGCGTCGCTGATGGTCACACTCGGTTTCGCCCTGGACTGGATGCTCTTCAGGGAACTATCGCCGAAGATCGGGCCCCAACAGGCATGCCGCAAAGCCCGTCTCTTGCGCATGCGCGTCGTCGCGCCTGCCCCCCGCGCTCATGATGGGCTTCAAGACCGTCCGACTCCAGCTCCGTTTTCTGCTGCCCCTGCTGGCCACGCTGACGGTGACCGCCTACCTGGCGGTGCCCTTGATGGACCAGATGACACTTCGCTGGTTCAGCCGCGACCTCAACAGCCGCGGCATGCTGGTGGCCAACGCCCTGTCCGAGTCTCTCGGAGACGCCCTGCTGACCGACAACGAACCACGGCTGCGCCGGCTGTTCGACCGCGCGGTGCAGGACGAGCGTCTGTTCGCCATCGGGCTGTGCAGCCCGGAGGGAAACGCACTCCAGGTGAGTGACAACTTCCCTGCCGGTCTGTCTTGTCAGTCGGCAGCGGCCCTGGCGATGCAGGCCGACCCGCGCCTGTCGCTGGCCGGCGGCCCGGTGCACGTGGGCATGCACGAGGTGTGGGTGCAGCGGCCGGTGGTGCCGCCGCCTCCGCGGCCTCTGCAGAACCCGGCGCCCGAAGTGATTCCCGAAGAGGCCTTGCCCAGCCTGGTGCAGCCGGTCTTCTCACCACCCCCGCCGCCGGTGCCCACCATGATGGCGCGCCTGGTGCTCCTGCACGACATGAGCTTCATCGAGCGGCGCAGCCAGGACACGCGGCGCTACCTCATCGGCCTGATCGCCGGACTCGGGCTGGTCATCGCGCTGATCACCATGGTGGTGGCGCAGCTCAGCTGGCGCGGCTGGGTCAGCGGCGTGCGCGCGCTGATGCGCGGGGAAGGCCTGCTCAAGCCCATGCAGCCGGCGCCCGAGCTGGCGCCCTTCGCGGCCGACCTGCGCGCGCGCTTGCGAGACATGGAAGACGAGTTCCGTCGTTCGCAGAACATGGAGTCGGTGTGGACCGCGGAACGCCTGCGCACACTGCTGCAGACGCAGCTCTCGGGCGACCAGATCATCGTGGTGAGCAACCGCGAGCCCTACATCCACGAGCGCAGTGAAAACGGCATCGTCGTCAAGCGTCCGGCCAGCGGCCTGGTGACCGCGGTGGAACCGGTGATGCGCGCCTGCTCGGGCACCTGGATCGCGCACGGCAGCGGCAGCGCCGACCGCGACGTGGTCGACGCCAACGACCGCGTGGCCGTGCCGCCCGGACAGGACGACTACTGGCTGCGCCGCATCTGGCTCACCCCCGAAGAGGAGGAGGGCTACTACTACGGCTTCTCGAACGAAGGCATGTGGCCGCTGTGTCACGTGGCCCACGTGCGGCCAGTATTCCGCGAGAGCGACTGGGAAGCCTACAAGGCGGTGAACCAGCGCTTCGCGGATGCCGCGGTGGCCGAGGCCCGCAGCGAGGACCCCGTCGTGCTGGTGCAGGACTACCACTTCGCGCTGCTGCCGGCCATGATCCGCGAGAAGCTGCCGCAGGCCACCATCCTGACCTTCTGGCACATCCCCTGGCCCAATCCCGAGTCCTTCGGCATCTGCCCCTGGCGGCGCGAGATCCTCGAAGGCATGCTGGGCAGCACCATCCTGGGCTTCCACACGCGTTACCACTGCAAGAACTTCATCGAGACGGTCGACCGCTACCTCGAAGCCCGCATCGAGCACGAGCACTCCACCATCGCCTTCCGCGAGAAGGAGACCCTGGTGGAGAGCTACCCGATCTCGATCGAATGGCCGAGCGACGCCGACACCGCCGCCATGCCGCCGGTGCAGGAGTGCCGCCGCCGCGTCATCGAGCGCCTGGGCCTGCCGGCCGACGTCTGCCTGGCCGTGGGCGTGGATCGCTTCGACTACACCAAGGGCATCCTGGAGCGCCTCAACGCGGTGGAGCGGCTGCTCGAGAAATGGCCGAGCTGGATCGGCCGCTTCGTCTTCGTGCAGGTGGCCGCGCCCACGCGCGGCGCGCTGGACGAATACCGCAGCTTCCAGGACCGCGTGCATCTCGTCACCAACCGCATCAACGAGCGCTTCGGCCGACCCGATTACCAGCCGGTGTGCCTGCTGGCCAAGCACCACGAGCACGACCAGGTGACGGAACTGTTCCGCGCGGCCAACATCTGCGTGGTGACCAGCCTGCACGACGGCATGAACCTGGTGTGCAAGGAGTTCGTCGCCGCGCGTGACGACCTGCAGGGCGTGCTGATCCTCAGCCGCTTCGCGGGCGCCGCACGGGAACTGGCCGAGTCGCTGATCGTCAACCCCTACCACGTCGAAGAAACCGCCGACGCCCTGAACCGCGCGGCCACCATGCCGGCGGCCGAGCAGCGCGAACGCATGGCCAGCCTGCGCAGCACGGTCAGCGAGTTCAACGTCTTCCGCTGGGCCGGCCGCATGCTGGCCGATGCCGGGCGCTGGCGCCTGCGCGCCCGCATCGAGGCCCGCGTGAAGCGGCACCAGAACGCCTGAGGCGCGCATCGGCATGAAGCACCTCTTCACTCCTGCGGGCGACGCCGCGCTGCGCGAGGTGCTGAGGCAGGATCCGCTGCTGGCCTTCGACTTCGACGGCACGCTGGCCGACATCGTGGTGCGGCCCGACGACGCCCGCATCGATGGACACGTGAGTGAGCTGCTGGCCACGCTGGCCGGGCGCATGCCGCTGGCCATCGTCACCGGGCGAGCGGTGTCCGACGTGCGCCAACGGCTCGGCTTCGCGCCGCGTTACCTGATGGGCAACCACGGCGCCGAGGACGCGCAGGACCCCGGCGCCGCAGCCCTGCGGGCCGGCGCGCTGGCCGGGCTGCGCGCGCTGCTGCAGCAACGGCGCACCGAACTCGAGCGCGCCGGCGTGTGGGTCGAGGACAAGGGCCCGTCCATCGCGCTGCACTACCGCTCGTCGCCGGTGCCCTCCTTCGCCCATGCGCTGATCCACGAGGTGCTGGCACCGATGGCGCCGTCGGTGGCGGTCTTCGACGGCAAGATGGTGGTCAACGCGATGGCCAGCGGCGCCCCGGACAAGGCCGCCGCCGTGCATGCGCTTGTGCAACGCTGCGGCGCTGGTGCGGCCGTTTTCGCCGGCGACGACGTCAACGACGAACCGGTGTTCGCCGCCGCGCCTCCCCACTGGCTGACGGTGCGCGTGGGCCGCGACGAACACCCGTGCTCGGCGCGCTTCTACGTCGACGGGCCCGAGCAGGTGGCACTGCTGCTGGAACGCCTGGTGGAGATGACCGACAAGGCCACCAGGAAGTCTCAATAGCTCTTGGGCAGGCCCAGCACGTGTTCGGCCACGTAGCTGAGGATCATGTTGGTCGAGACCGGCGCCACCTGGTACAGCCTCGTCTCGCGGAACTTGCGCTCCACGTCGTACTCGCAGGCGAAGCCGAAGCCGCCGTGGAACTGGATCGCCGCGTTGGCGGCTTCCCAGCTCGCCTTGGCCGCCAGGTACTTGGCCATGTTGGCCTGCGCGCCGCAGGGCTGGTGGGCGTCGAACAGGCGGCAGGCTTCCCAGCGCATCAGGTCCGCGGCCTCGACCTCGATGTGGGCCTCGGCGATGGGGAACTGCACGCCCTGGTTCTGTCCGATGGGCCGGCCGAACACCACGCGCTCCTTCGCGTAGCGCGTGACGCGATCGATGAACCACCGACCATCACCGATGCACTCGGCAGCGATCAGCGTGCGCTCGGCGTTCAGGCCGTCCAGGATGTAGCGGAAGCCCTGGCCCTCCTGCCCGATGAGGTTCTCGTGCGGGATTTCCAGGTTCTCGAAGAACAGCTCGTTGGTCTCGTGGTTGACCATGTTGGCGATCGGCCGCACGGCCAGGCCGTGCCCGATGGCCTCGCGCAGGTCGACCAGGAAGATCGACAGCCCTTCGCTCTTCTTCGTCACCTCGGCCAGCGGCGTGGTGCGGGCCAGCAGGATCATCAGGTCGGAGTGCCGCACGCGCGAGATCCACACCTTCTGGCCATTGACGACCCAGCGGTCGCCGCGCCGCAGAGCGGTGGTCTTGATCTTCGTGGTGTCGGTGCCGGTGCCGGGCTCGGTGACGCCCATGCTCTGCAGCCGCAGTTCGCCGCGCGCGATGGGCGGCAGCCAGCGCTGCTTCTGGGCCGCCGAGCCGTGGCGCAGCAGCGTGCCCATGTTGTACATCTGGCCGTGGCAGGCCCCGGCGTTGCCGCCGGAACGGTTGATCTCTTCCATGATCACGCTGGCCTCGGCCAGGCCCAGGCCCGAGCCGCCGTAGTCCTGCGGAATCAGTGCGGCCAGCCAGCCGGCCTTCGTCAGGGCTTCGACAAAAGCCACGGGGTAGCCGCGCGCGGCGTCGATCTCGCGGTGGTATTCGTCGGGAAAACCCGCACACAGCGCTCGGACGCCGTCGCGGATGTCGATGTAGGGGTCGTTCATCCGTCGATGATGAGGGATCGTGGCGACTCCGGGTTTCCGGGTGAACACCGGCACGGGCCCGACGCGCCTGCCGCCGTCGCGGCAGGGCAGACAATGCATCGCGAGGAGACGACACCATGGCCCATCCCTCCCCCCAGCCCGCCCGCCACGTCGCGTTGCTGGTGGCCACGCGCAAGGGCGCCTGGATCTTCCACGGCGACGAGGCCCGCCAGGCCTGGCGCGTCGACGGCCCACACTTCCTGGGTCATGTCATCAGCCACGTGATGCTCGACCCGCGCGACGGCCGCACCCTGCTGGCGGCCGCGAAGACCGGGCACCTGGGGCCCACGGTCTTCCGTTCCACGGACCAGGGCCGCAGTTGGAAGGAAGCGTCCAAGCCCCCCGCCTTCGACAAGGCCGCCGACGGCAGCGGGCGCGCGGTCGACCACACCTTCTGGCTCACGCCCGGCCACGCCAGCGAAAGCGGCACCTGGTACGCCGGCACCTCGCCGCAGGGCCTGTTCCGCTCGGAAGACGGCGGCGACACCTGGACACCGCTGCCGGCCATCAATGACAGCGCGATGTACCGCGAGTGGATGGGCACGGTGCAGGACGGCACGCCCGACGGCCCCAAGCTGCACTCCATCATCATCGACCCGCGCGACGCCAGGCACCTGTACTTCGCCATGTCGGGCGGCGGCGTGCACGAGTCGACCGACGCCGGGCAGACCTGGCGCACGCTGGTGCAGGGCCTGCAGGTGGTCGAGGGCTTCGATGCCTCGACCGTGACCTTCCACGACCCCCATCTGGTGCGCCTGTGCCCGACGATGCCCGACCGCCTGTACCAGCAGAACCACTGCGGCATCTATCGCATCGACCGGCCCTCCGACGAGTGGCAGCGCATCGGCAGTCGGATGCCTGCCGAGGTCGGCGACATCGGCTTCCCGATGGTGGTGCACCCGCGCGACGCCGACCGCGCCTGGGTCTTCCCGATGGACGGCACCGACGTCTGGCCGCGCACCGCGCCCCAGGGCCGGCCCGCGGCCTACGGCACACGGGACGGCGGCAGCAGCTGGCAGCGGCTGGACCAGGGCCTGCCGCCGAGCCAGGCCTGGTGGACCATCAAGCGCCAGGCGATGACGGCCGATGCCGAAGCCAGCGTGGCGCTGTATCTGGGCAACACCGGCGGCGAGCTGTGGATGGGGCGCGACGAAGGTTCGAGATGGGAGTGCATCGCGCGCCACCTGCCCGAGATCTACGCCGTCGAGGCCGTGACCCTTTGATGCGCGGCGGCGGCGCCAGGCGATGAAGGTCCTGATCCCGAGCGCACTGCGCTCCTACACCGCGGCCACGCGCGTCGAGGCCGAAGGCGACACGCTGGGCGCGCTGCTGTCCGACCTGGACCGCCGCCACCCGGGCATCCGCTTCCGCGTGGTCGACGAGCAGGAGCGGCTGCGGCCGCACATGCGCGTGTTCATCAACGGCCGCGCCATCCACGACCTGTCGCAGCCCGTGCAGGCGGCCGACGACGTGGCGATCGTGATGGCCCTGAGTGGAGGCTGACCCGGGGTTTGCCCAGGCTGGCAACACGAGGTTCTGCCAATGGTCGCAGTGACCCGTCTTGCGTCCAATGCGATCGAAACGATCCCTGGAGACAAGACATGCTCGTCACCCTTCGCGCCGCCTGGCGCGCGTCCCTCCCCATGCTGGGCTGCGCAGCCGTGCTGGCGCTCTGTGCGCCTGCAGCGCAGGCCCAGGCCGACTTTCCGAACAAGCCCATCCGCATCGTCGTCACCTTCCCGCCCGGCGGCAGTGCCGACGCCGTGGTGCGCCTGCTGGCCCCGCGCCTGAACGAGAAGCTCGGCCAGCAGGTGGTGGTGGACAACCGCCCGGGTGCTGGCGGCAACATCGGGCTGAGCGTGGTGGCCAAGGCCCCGCCCGACGGCTACACGCTGGGCGTGGGGGCCGCCGGCGCCCTGGCGGCCAATGCCAGCCTGTACCCGCAGATGCCCTTCGACGCCCAGAAGGACTTCAAGCCGGTGACGCTGCTGGCGGCGATTCCCTTCGTCATCGTGGGCAACCCGTCGATAGGCGCGCGCACGCAGGCCGAGCTGATCGCCATGGCGAAGGCGCAGCCCTCCCGGCTGGCGATCGCTCACGGCGGCAACGGCACGGCCATGCACCTGACCTCGCAGCTGTTCGCGCAGATGGCCGACATCAAGCTCAGCGAAGTGCCCTACAAGGGCTCGGGCCCGGCCGCGCTGGACGTGCTGGCCGGCCAGGTGCCGCTGGCGGTGGTGGATCTGCCCTCGGCGCTGCAGCACATCCGCGCCGGCAAGCTCATCGCCTTCGCCGTCACCAGCCCGCAGCGACTGGCGCAACTGCCCGACGTGCCCACCGTGGCCGAAGCCGGCCTGCCGGGCTACGACTCCACCGGCTGGTTCGGCGTGGTGGCACCCGCCGGCACCCCGCAGGCCATCATCACCCGGCTGCATGCCGAGTTCACCGCGGCACTGAACGACGAGACGGTGCGCGCCACGCTGCGCGCCCAGGGCGTCGAGCCCTCGCCCACGACACCCGAAGCCTTCGAGGCCTACATCCGGTCGGAAACGGCAAAGTGGGCCAAGGTGATCCGCACGGCCAACATCAAGATCGAATAAGACCCGGCCATGAGCTTCGATACCGACGTCTTGATCGCCGGCGCCGGCCCCGTCGGCCTGACGCTGGCGATGGACCTCGGCCAGCGCGGTGTGCGCTGCACGCTGGCCGAACCGCGCCGCTTCGCCGAGCCGCCCAACGTCAAGTGCAACCACGTCAGCGCGCGCAGCATGGAGATCTTCCGGCGGCTGGGCGTGGCACCCACCTTGCGGGGCGCCGGGCTGCCGGACGACTTCCCCAACGATGTCGTGTTCCGAACCAGCGTGACCGGCATCGAGCTGACGCGCATCCCCATCCCCTGCCGGCGCGACCGCTACACCGACACCTCGGGCCCCGACGGCTGGTGGCCCACGCCGGAGCCGCCACACCGCATCAACCAGATCTACCTCGAGCCGCTGCTGCTGCGCCATGCCGCAGCCATGCCCGGCGTGACACTGCACAACCGCACGCAGCTCACAGGCTTCACGCAGGACGCCGACGGCGTCACGGTCGAGCTGCTCGACCTCGACAGCGCCGAAACGCGAAGCCTGCGAGCGCGCTACCTGGTCGGCTGCGATGGCGGCAGCTCCAGCGTGCGCAAGCAGATGGGCGCCAGGCTGGAAGGCACTGCGGTGATCCAGCGCGTGCAGTCGACCTTCATCCGCGCGCCGGGTCTGGCCGCCCTGATTCCCGATCCGCGGGCCTGGTGCTGCTACAGCGTGAACCCGCGCCGCTGCGGCACGGTGTTCGCCATCGACGGGCACGAGACCTGGCTGGTGCACAACCACCTCAATGCCGACGAGCCCGAGTTCGACTCGGTCGACCGCGACTGGGCGATCCGCCAGATCCTGGGCGTGGACGAGCGATTCGAGTATCAAGTCATCACCCGGGAAGACTGGGTGGGCCGGCGCCTGGTGGCCGACCGCTTCCGCAACGGACGGGTCTTCATCGCCGGCGACGCGGCGCACCTGTGGGTGCCCTACGCCGGCTATGGCATGAACGCCGGCATCGCCGACGCCACGCACCTGTCCTGGCTGTTGGCGGGCTGCATCGACGGCTGGGCCGATGCGCGCCTGCTCGACGCCTACGAGGCCGAACGCCAGCCGATCACGCAGCAGGTCTCGAACTTCGCGATGGACCACGCGGCCAAGATGATCCGCGCCCGCAGCGCCGTGCCGGCCGACATCGAGGCCGACACACCGCAGGGTGCCACCGAGCGCACGCGCATCGGAGCCGAGGCGTATGAGCTCAACGTGCAGCAGTTCTGCTGCGCCGGACTGAACTTCGGCTACTTCTACGGCGACTCGACGCTCATCGTGCCCGATGGCGAAGAACCGCCCGGCTACACGATGGGCAGCTTCACGCCCTCGACCGTGCCGGGCTGCCGCATGCCGCACTTCTGGCTGGCCGACGGGCGGTCGGTGTTCGACGCGCTGGGCCCGGGCTACACCTTGCTGCAGCGTGATGCAGGCATCGATGTCAACCCCCTGCTGCACGCAGCGCGCCGCCTTGGCGTGCCGCTGCAACTGCTGGACGAGCAGCCGCAGGACGGCTGGCCTGCGCAGTACGCGCACGGCCTGCTGATCGTGCGCGCCGACACGCACGTGGTGTGGCGTGGGCACGGCCTGCCAGCCGATGCCGAAGGGCTGATGCAGAGGCTGCGCGGCGTGCCCGCAGGCCCGGCGCCGTAGCCCGGGCGCGCCGGGCAATGCGGCGTGTTCAGGCCAGGGCCGCCGGCGCCGTCCGGCCGCGAAGCCCGCGAACACGCACGATGACGTCCACGCCTTCGAGCTGCAGCCCGCCCAGCGACTCAGGCAAGCCCATCACCTGCAGGCCCGACATCGGCAGGTCGGCGACCTCGCCGGTCTCGACGTCGTACAGGTGGTGGTGGGGCGAGGTGTTCGAGTCGTAGACGGTCGATGCCCCGTCCACGGGCAGTTCCTTCAGCAGCCCCTGGCGGACGAACAACTGCAGCACGGCGTAGACCGTGGCACGCGACAGCGAGGGCAGCTGAAAGCGCGCCGCGCTCATCACCTGCTCTGCCGTCATGTGCACCGGCCGCACCAGCAGGCTGCCGGCCACGGCCAGTCGCTGCAGGGTGGGCTGGATGCCTGCGGCGCGCAGCTTCTGCTGCATGGCCTGGCCTCGTTCGGTGTGCATGGCGTCTCCTGGTGCAAGGTTCGAGGGGCCGGACTGGAAACGACCGGCCCCGTCCCGTTCACTTGAAGGGATTCGGCCGCGGCGTCGCGTCGCTCGACGGCGGCAGGATGGGCAGCATGAACGAAGGCTGGTCCCCCGTGAGCGTCTTCAGGAAGGCCACGATGCGCTCGTTCTCCGCCTTCGTGAAGGTCTTGCCCAGCTGCAGCCGGCCCATGATGTCGACGGCTTCACCCAGCGTGTTGGCCGCGCCGTCGTGGAAGTACGGGTAGGTCAGCTCCACGTTGCGCAGCGTCGGCACCTTGAAGCTGAAGCGGTCGATCTCCTTGCCGGTCACCGCGCTGCGGCCTTCGGCCGGGCTGGTGGCCTTGTAGGGCTGCACGATGCCCATCTTCTGGAATGAATTACCGCCCACGGCCGGGCCGTTGTGGCATGCCACGCAGCCGCTCTCCTTGAACAGCTTGTAGCCGGCCAGTTCGTCGGCGGTCAGGGCATCGGCCCGGCCCAGCAGCCACTGGTCGAAGCGCGAGTTGGGCGTCACCAGGGTCTTCTCGAACTCGGCGATGGCGGCCGTGACCTGGTCGATGTCGATCCTGTCCTTGCCGAAGATCTTCTTGAACGTGCGCTGGTAGGCGGGGATCGATTCGAGGATGCCAATGGCCAGCGTGTGGCTGAACGCCATCTCGCCCGGGTTGGCGATGGGGCCGCCGGCCTGCGCCTTGAGGTCGGCGGCGCGTCCATCCCAGAACTGCACGAAGTTCAGGCTGCTGTTGAGCACCGTGGGGGCGTTGATCGGCCCCTGCTGCCACTTGTCGCCGATGGAGGTGGGGATGTTGTCGGTGCCGCCCATGCTGAGGTTGTGGCACGAGTTGCAGGAGATGAAGCCAGACTTGGACAGACGCGGGTCGAAGAACAGCTTCTTGCCCAGTTCGACCATGCCCAGATCCACCTGCTTGGGCGGCACGATGGGCTGGATGGGTTCCTGGCTCTGCGACCAGGCCGCGCCCGTCATGCCAACGGCGGCGGCGGCCAGTGCCAGGGATAGGAGACGCGAACGCATGATGATTCCTCCGGAGTCGTCCTTCGATGTCCGGGGCTCCGGGGGACGTTGCTGGGGAGCCTCGGGCGATCTGGACTCGATCCAGACGGCAGATGCATTCCAAGCGAAGCCGGCAACGGCGCGTCTGCTGCACATCAAGAACAGTTCGTCGCGGACCGCGGGATGCGCTGATGCTGATCTGCGTCAACGTCGGCTCGCGGGCAGGATCCCGGCCGCGGCCCGTCGTGGCCCATCCGCCGGGCAGGCTGCGGCACGAAGCGAGGTCAAGCCGCCCTGCTCGCATCCAGCAGCGCCCTGAGGTGTTCGGCGAAGGCATGCGAGATCACCGGCAACTGCCGCGCGCGCAGACTCGCCAGCACCAGGTGTCCTGAGGGGAAGCCGCGGTCCAGGATCTCGCGTGCCACGATGTCGCCGCCTTCGAGCGTGGCGCCGATGGCGATCTGGAACGAGATGGCGTGGCCGTGCTGCAGGCAGCCGCGCAGGAATTCGAAGCTGTTGCTCTCGACCACCGGGCGCAGCTTGACCGAACTGCGCGCCAGGTAGGCCTCCAGCAATTGCCGGCCGCCGGCCTCGCGGTTCGGCAGCACCAACGGGTAGTCCACGCAGTCCTTCAGCCGCACGCCCTCGCCGCCCTGCGCCAGCGGGTGGCTGACATGCATCATCGCCATCACGCGCTGTTCGAAGCGCGCCACCACCTCGATGTCGGGCTCGGGCGACAGGTTGAAGACCAGCGCCAGGTCGGTCTCGAAGTTGCGCAGCGCGGCCAGCGCCTGCACGTGGTCGCCGATGCGCACCTGGAAGTCGGCCAGCGCGTGCTTGCGGCGAAAGCCTGCCACCGCCAGCGGCATGAAGCTGGGGGCGAGCGCCTGGCTGGCCACCAGCTTGACGACGCCTCGGCGCAGGCCCTGCAGGTCCTCGATCTCGGAGCGCACCTTGTCGAGCTCGGCCTGCCGGCCGCGCACGTAGTTGACGAACAGCTCGCCCGCCGCCGTCAGGCGCATGCCGCGCGGCAGGCGCTCGAAGAGCGGCAGGCCGAGCTCTTCTTCCAGGTCCTGGATGCGTCGGTTCACTGCAGAAGGCGCGACGTGCAGCCTTTCGGCCGCCAGCCGGATCGAGCCGGCACGCACGACCTCGTCGAAGTACCTCAGGAAGCGCAGGTGGTTCATGGGTGGGCAGGTGCGGTGGGCATCGCCAGCCTACGCAGGATCGATGCCGGGCGGCATCTTCGATCGTTGCCGAAACGGCAACGCGTCCTTCGCAATTCAGCATGTCCCGGCAGCGCAGAGTGGCACGCCGAGTGCGTGCGTAGCGGCCGTGATCAGACCCCTTTGTCCTCGCCCCGCCCGCAGTGCCTTGCTGCGGCCGGATCACGCCGACCCGGCTCTCCTTGCTGGGGCGAAGTGCCCCAGCCTGGTGCGTCGCGTTGCACACCCAAGGGGCGCAGGCCTCTTGAACTCCACCGTCATCAGCCCGGGCCGCCAGCGGCCAGACGCGCCGCTGCCATACCGAACACCTCAACTGGAGAAGTCGTCATGAAACCCACGCTACGTTCCCTGCTGGCCGCCGTGGTCGCCGGCAGCGCACTGTTCGCGATGCCCCTGGCCGCACAGGCGCAGACCAAGATCAAGATGGTGCTGAACTGGAAGTTCCAGGGCCCGCAGGCCTGGTTCTTCATGGCCCAGGACAAGGGCTACTTCAAGGCCGAGGGCCTGGATGTGGAGATCGACCAGGGCGAAGGCTCGTCCGCTTCGATCACCAAGGTGGCCAGCGGCGTCTACCAGGCCGGCTTCGGCGACATCAACGCCCTGATCGGCCTGGCCGCCACGCGGCCGGCCGAGGCGCCGGTGGCCGTCTACATGATCTACAACACGCCGCCCTTCACCATCGTGGTGAAGAAGGACAGCCCGATCAAGACGCCCAAGGACCTGGAAGGCAAGACCGTCGGCGGCCCGGCCAACGACGGCGCGCTGAAGCTGTTCCCGGCCTTCGCCAAGGTGGCCAAGGTCGATCCGGCCAAGGTCAAGATCACCAACATGACGCCCAACCTGCGCGAGCAGATGCTGCTGCGCGGCCAGGTCGACGCCATCTTCGGCTTCATCAACACCGTCTACTTCAGCGCCAAGCTGGTGGGCATCGACCCCGAGAAGGACCTGCGCTTCATCAACTACGCCGACTACGGCATGGACCTGTACTCCAACGCCGTGGTCTTCAGCCGCGCCTTCGCGAAGGAGAACCCCAAGGCCGTGGCCGGCTTCGTGAAGGCCGTCAACCGCGCCATCAACGACACGATGACCAATCCCGAGGCGGCGATGGACTTCGTGATGAAGCGCGAACCGCTGCTCAAGCGCGACGTCGAGAAGGAGCGCCTGCTGGCCACCATCAAGCAGGAGATGGGGCACCCCGAAATCGCCAAGATCGGCTTCGGCGACGTCGACGGCGACCGCCTGAAGCGCGCCATCGCCATGGTGGTGGAAGCCAACGGCCTGCCGCGCACGCCGAGCAACGACGAGGTCTTCGACCGCAGCTTCCTGCCCCCGCGCGCCGAGCGCGCCAGCAAGTTCTGAAGGCACGGTGATGGATCTGCAACTGCAAGGCAAGGTGACGGTCATCACCGGCCCGGCCAAGGGCATGGGCCGGGCGGTGACGCTGGCCTTCGCCGAACACGGCGCCACGCTGGTGCTGGCCGGCCGCGACACCGCGGCCATCGAACCGGTGGCCGCCGAGGCGCGGGCCCTGGGCGTGAAGGTCCTGGTGGTGGCCTGCGACCTCACCCAGGCGGCGCAGACCGAGGCGCTGGCGCGTCACACGCTGGAGGCCTTCGGTCGCATCGACGTGCTGGTCAACGTGGCCGGCGGCTCCGGGCCCATCGGCAAGACCGGCGTGGAGACCAGCACCGAGGAGTTCAACCAGATCGTCGAGCTGAACATGACGGGCTGCTTCAACACCATGCATGCGGTGCTGCCTTCGATGATGAAGCAGCGCGCGGGCAAGGTGGTCAACGTGGGCGGCACCTTCGGCATGCGCGGCCGCGCCGGGCGGCTGGCGTACTCGGCCAGCAAGTGGGGCCTGCGCGGCATCACCAAGAGCTTCGCGCTGGAAGCCGGCCCCTACAACATCAACGTCAACTGCGTGGCGCCGGGCATGGTCGACGGTCCGCGCTTTCGCGACAAGGTCTGCGCCGACATGGCGAGGAAGCTGGGCATCACGCTGGAGGAAGCCATGACACGACACGCCGCCGACTACGCACTGCGCCGGGTCTCGACCGACCACGACGTGGCCAACGCCTGCCTGTTCCTGGCCAGCGATGTCAGCCGACAGATCACGGGAGTCGACTTGCCGGTGGACGGCGGATGGGCGGCACTATGAGCAACGTCGACATGGTCATCCGCGGCGGGCGGGTCGTCTCGCCCGACCGCATCATCGAAGCGTCGGTCGCCATCGAGGGCGGCCACATCGTCGCCGTGGGGCACGATGACGTGATGCCGGCGGCGCGCGAAGAGGTGCGGGCCGACGGCCTGTTCCTGCTGCCGGGCGCCATCGACAGCCACGTGCACTTCCGCGACCCGGGCTATCCGCACAAGGAGACCTGGAAGACCGGCAGCGCCGCCGCGGCCTGCGGCGGCGTGACCACCGTGTTCGAGATGCCGAACACCAACCCGCCCACCGGCACCGTGGAAGCACTGCGCATCAAGCTGCGCGCGGCGGAAAGCTCGTACGTCGACTTCGGCATCCACGGCCTGCTCGGCGACGACAGCGTGGCGCATCTCGAAGACCTGATCGACGCCGGCGTCACCAGCTTCAAGGCCTTCGTCGGCAACACCTTCGGCAACCTGCCGGCGCCCACCGACGGCGCGCTGCTCGAAGGCTTCGAGAAGCTGGCGCCGCTGGGCATACGCACCGTCGTGCATGCCGAGAACTCCTCGATCATGGCGCGGCGGCAGCAGCAGATGGAGGCCGCCGGCCGCATCGATGCGCTGGCGCACCTGGCCGCACGGCCGGCCGTCGCCGAGATCGAAGCCATCGGCCGCGTGCTGACGCTGGCCGAGTGGACAGGCGCCCGCGTGCACATCGCGCACCACAGCGCGGCCGACTCGCTCTACCTGATCCGCGACGCGAAGAGGCGCGGCGTCGACGTGACGGCCGAGACCTGCCCGCAGTACCTGCTGCTCAACACCAACGACATGCTGCGCCTGGGCGGCATCATGCGGCTGAACCCCCCGATCCGCGAGGCGCGCCACAACCAGCCGCTGTGGGACGCGCTGATGGACGGCACGATCGACATGATCGCCACCGACCACGCGCCGCACACGCCCGAAGAGAAGACGCGCGAGAGCATCTGGGCCTGCGACTGCGGCTTCCCCGGCGTGGAAACGCAGATGCCGCTGATGCTGACGGAAGTCAACCGCCAGCGCGCCACGCTGATGGACTACGTGCGCTGGAGCGCCGTCAATCCGGCCCGCGCCTGGGGCCTGTACGGCACCAAGGGCGTGATCGCCAGCGGCGCGCACGCCGACATCGCCTTCGTCGACATGGCGCGCGCCGGCACGCTGGCGCAGGGCCGCCTGCAGAGCATCAGCAAGATCTCGCCCTGGCATGGCCGCGCCGTGCAGGGCTTCCCGGTGCACACGCTGCTGCGCGGCCGTTTCGTGATGCGCGACGGCCAGCTGGTGCGCGACGCCGCCGGCTGGGGCAGATCCGTCAAGACCATCCAGCAGATGCCCGCGCCCCGGCCGCGCAACACCGAGCACTACAGCAGCGCCATCCTGAAGACGCCCGAGGGCGTGCGCCCGAACGCGCTGCCGGACGAGGACGTGCCGCGATGACGGCCGCGACGGTTCAGCGCGTGGACGTTTTCCGTGTGGCCTGCAGCGGCCCGGGCGACCTCTCGGCCGTGACGGCGATGGTCGACGGCGGCCGGCTCGATCCGCAGCACATCGTGGCCGTGATGGGCAAGACCGAAGGCAACGGCTGCGTCAACGACCACACGCGCGACTTCGCGGCCACCAGCTGGTGCCACTACCTGGCGCCGCACCTGGGCTGCAGCGCGGACGAGGTGGCGCAGCGCGTGGCGCTGGTGATGTCGGGCGGCACCGAAGGCGTGCTGTCACCGCACTTCACCGTCTTCACGCGGCAGCAGGTGCCGGCGACGGGCCACGCGATGAAGCGCCTGGTGATCGGCGTGGCGCACACGCGCGACTTCGCCCCCGAGGAGATGGGCCGCATGGCGCAGGTCGATGCCACGGCCGAGGCCGTGCGCGCCGCGATGCAGGACGCCGGCGTCACGTCGGCTGCCGACGTGCACTTCGTGCAGATCAAGTGCCCACTGCTGACCTCGGCGAAGGTCAACGACGCGCTGCGCCGCGGCGCCGTGCCGGTGACGCATGACGCCTACGAGTCGATGGGTTTCTCGCGCGGCGCGTCGGCGCTGGGCGTCGCGGTGGCACTGGGCGAAGTCGCGCGCGCCGAACTGGACGACGCTGCCGTGCTGTCGAACTGGCAGCTCTGGTCGGCGCGCGCCTCGGCCTCGGCCGGCATCGAGCTGGAAGGCAACGTGGTGATCGTGCTGGGCGAGGCCGAAGGCGCCGCATCGCCCTGCCGCATTGCGCACACGGTGATGCGCGATGCGGTGGACGCCGCCAGCGTGCGCCGCCTGTTGCGCGAGGCGTTCGACCTGGACGCCGATCGCGACGGCACGGCGTTGGCGCGGCGCCTGGTGAACCTGCTGTCCAAGGCCGAGGCCAGCCCCGACGGCCTGGTGCGCGGCGAGCGCCACACCATGCTCAACGACAGCGACATCAACGCCACGCGCCATGCCCGTGCGGCCGTGGGCGGCGTGCTGGCCAGCGTGGTCGGGCACACGGCGCTGTATGTCTCCGGAGGCGCCGAGCACCAGGGTCCGGCCGGTGGCGGCCCGGTCGCGGCCATCGTTCGAATGGAATCCGAGGTCACACGATGAGCGATCCCTTCATCCAGCTGTCCGACGTGACGCTGCGCTACGGCGGCGGCACGGTGGCGCTGTCCAACACCGACCTGCGCATCGAGCAGGGCGACTTCGTGGCCCTGGTCGGCCCCAGCGGCTGCGGCAAGTCGACCATCCTCAAGCTCGTGGCGGGGCTGTTGCAGCCCAGCTCGGGCGGGGTGCTGGTGGCGCGCCGTGAAGTGGCGCCGGCCGGCGCACCGCGCGGGGCGACCGGCGAGACGGCCAAGGTGCGCATCGGCCTGGCCTTCCAGAACCCGACCATGCTGCCCTGGCTGACGATCCGCGAGAACGTGATGATCCCGCTGAAGATCGTCGAGCCCTTCCGCCAGGACTACGCGAAGAAGAAGAACGGCGAGTACGCCGAGCGCGCCGAGGCGCTGCTGGCGCAGGTGGGCCTGAAGGGCTTCGGCGACAAGCGGCCCTGGCAGCTCTCCGGTGGCATGCTTCAGCGAGCCTCGCTGTGCCGCGCGCTGGTGCACGAGCCTCAGTTGCTGCTGCTGGACGAACCTTTCGGTGCACTGGACCAGTTCACGCGCGAGGAGCTGTGGGACATCATGCAGGCGCTGTGGATGCGCCAGCGCCCCACCGTGCTGCTGGTGACGCACGACCTGCGCGAGTCGGCCTATCTCGCCAACCGCATCTGCGTGATGAGCGCACGGCCGGGCCGCATCCTCGAAGAACGCGAGGTGCCCTTCGCGCGACCGCGCACGCTGGAGGGCAGCTACGCGCCCGAATTCGCCACGCTGGTGCAGCAGCTGCGCATGCGCATCGCGCAGGCGCGGGTGCCGACCGAAACGGATGTGCCGGCGGTCGTTGCGGGAGCCGTGGCATGAACACCTTGACGGCCAAGAATCGTCAGCGCGTGATGTCGCTGGCCACGCTGCTGGGCTTCTTCCTGCTGTGGGAACTGATCTGCCGCGCCACCGGTGTGTCGGACCTGATCCTGCCCAAGCCCAGCCAGATCGCCATGGTGCTGTGGGAGAAGATGCCGCTGCTGTGGCCGCACACCGTGCAGACGCTGAAGACCACGTTGTTCGGTTTTGCACTGGGCGTGGGGGTGGGCATCGTCATCGGCGTGGCCATCGGCTCGTCGAAGCTGGCCTACGACGTGGCCTATCCGCTGCTGGTGGGTTTTTCCAGCATCCCCAAGGTGGCCGTGGTGCCCATCTTCGTGGTGTGGTTCGGTGCCGGCACCGTGCCGGCGGTGCTGACCTCGATGGTGATCAGCATCTTTCCGGTGGTGGTCAACGTGGCCACCGGGCTGGCCAACACCGAGCCCGAGCTGGAAGACGTGCTGCGCGTGCTGGGTGCGCGCAAGCGCGACATCCTGTGGAACGTCGGCCTGCCGCGTGCGCTGCCCTACCTGTTCGCGTCGCTGAAGATCGCCATCACGCTGGCCTTCGTGGGCACCGTGCTGGCCGAGACCGTGGCTGCCAACAAGGGCATCGGCAACGTGATGATGATCGCCAGCGGCAACTTCGACGTGCCGATGGTGTTCGCAGGCCTGGTGATCCTGGCGGTGATGGGGGTGATGCTGTATGCGGTGTCGTCCTTCGTCGAAAGCCGCATGACCGGCTGGGCGCAGCGCAAGAACGAGGTGGTGATGGCATGAACCGCCGCATCACGCGCCCGCTGTCGGTCTTGCCCCCTCTCCCGCGCGCGGGAGAGGGTTGGGGTGAGGGCTGGATGAAGGCCGCGTGCATCTCCACCACCCTCACCCCTGCCCTCTCCCGCGCGCGGGAGAGGGAGCAATACAGCGCGTCCGGGGCTTAGATTCCCA
This sequence comes from Rubrivivax sp., assembly GCA_022843905.1. Taxonomy (GTDB): domain Bacteria; phylum Pseudomonadota; class Gammaproteobacteria; order Burkholderiales; family Burkholderiaceae_C; genus Rubrivivax. The sequence continues at coordinate 166,329 of JALHMT010000006.1, read as the reverse complement.
ACTCCGAACATCCACACAGAGAGATCTCCATGACCCGCATCGCCATCACCGCCGCCGGCCACCGCTTCATCGCCGAGACCAACCCCGACGCGCCGCAGACCGTCGCCGCCTTCCTCAAGCTGCTGCCCTACCAGCAGAAGCTCATCCACGTGCGCTGGAGCGGCGAAGGCTGCTGGGTGCCGCTGGGCGACTTCCAGCTCGGCGTGGGATTCGAGAACCACACCAGCCACCCGTCGGTGGGCGACATCCTGTTCTACCCCGGCGGCTACAGCGAGACCGAGATCATCCTGGCCTACGGCTCGTGCAGCTTCGCCAGCAAGATGGGCCAGCTCGCCGGCAACCACTTCCTGACCATCGTCGAAGGCAAGGAGAACCTGCGCAAGCTCGGCACCACGGTGCTGTGGCAAGGCGCGCAGGACGTGCTGTTCGAGCTGGCCTGATCCCTGCTTGGGGTCTGCATCCCTTCTTTCCCATCCATCCACTTCGAGGAGCCGACATGACCCCTGCCCGCCCCCGCCCGACCCTGGGCCGCCGCGCCCTGCTGGGCCTTGCTGCCGCCGCCACCCTGAGCTTCGGTGGCGCCCTCGCGCCGGCGGCGGCGCAGGACGTCACGCCGATCAAGTTCGTGCTCGACTGGAAGCTGCAGGGCGTGCACGCCTGGTACTACCTGGCGATGGACCGCGGCTACTTCACGCAGGAGAAGATCGACATCGCCATCGACCAGGGCGACGGCAGCGCCACCGCCGTCACCAAGGTGATGGCGGGCGCCTACCAGGCGGCCTTCGGCGACCTCAACGCCATCATCCAGAACGCCGCGGCCAAGCCGGGTCAGGCGCCGGTGATGGTCTACCAGATCTACAACCGCACGCCCTTCGCGCTGATGACCAAGGCCGGCAGCCCGATCAAGACGCTGAAGGACCTGGAAGGCAAGAACCTCGGCTCGCCCGCCGGTGGGGCGGCCATGCGCATGTTCGCCACGCTGGCCGACAAGAACGGCGTCGACGCCAGCAAGGTCAAGTGGACCAACATGGCGCCCAACCTGCAGGAGCAGATGCTGCTGCGCGACCAGGTCGACGCCTCGGCGGTGTTCTCGGTCACCAGCTACATGAACCTGGTGGCCCAGGGGCTGGACCCCGAGAAGGACATCCGCTGGTTCCACTACGCCGACAACGGCATCGAGCTCTACAGCAACGGCATCCTGGTGAGCCAGGCGCTGCTGAAGGACAAGCCGCAGGTCGTGGCCGGCCTGGTGCGCGCCGTGCACAAGGGCCTGCGTGATGCCGTGGCCGACCCCGATGCCGCCATCGCGGCCCTGGCCAAGCGCGAGCCGCTGATCAACAAGGACCTGGAGAAGCGCCGCCTGGTGTATGCGCTGCGCCAGGTGGTGTTCACCCCCGAGGTGGCCACGGCCGGCGTGGGCGACATCAACGACGAGCGGCTCAAGCGCTCGGTGGCGCAACTGGCTTCGGTCTTCGAGATGCCGCGCCAGCCGGCCCCGTCGGAAGTGTTCGACCGCCGATTCCTGCCGCCGCTGGCCGAGCGCAAGCTGGTGATGAAGTGATCACCGGCAAGGTCGATGTGGCCCTGCTCCTGGCCGACCCGGGCGGCGCCCCGGCAGCCGGGCCGTCGCGCCTGGTGATGGACGGCGGACGGATCAGCGCCGTCACGCCGCTGGAGGCCGCCCCGGCGGGCCGCCGTCGTCTCGCGCTGCCGGCCCTGTCCAACGCACACGACCACGCGCGCACCTTCCGCAGCGCCACCCTCGGTGCCTTCGGCCAGCCGCTGGAAAGCTGGCTGCCCTACCTGGGCGTGGTGCCCGGTGTCGACCCCTACGTCTGCGCCGCCACCGCTTTCGCGCGTTCGGTGCGCCGCGGCGTGGCGCAGGCCATGGTGCACTACACGCGGTTGCAAGGTGGCAGGCCCTACGTCGAAGAGGTGCAGGCCGTGGCACGCGCGGCGCGCGACGTCGGCCTGCGCATCGGCCTGGCCGTGGCCATGCGCGACCGCCACGGCATCGCGCTGTGCGACGATGCCACGGTGCTGGCTGCCTTGCGGCCCGGTGTACGCGACGAGGTGAGTCGGCGCCTGGCGGTCAAGCCGCTGCCGTCCGCAGTGCACCTGGCCCTGCTCGACGAGGTGGCGGCGATGCTCGACGCCGAGCCCACGCTGAAGGCCCACGTCACGCTGCAGTACGGCCCCAACGGCGTGCAGTGGTGCAGCACGGCGCTGCTCGAAGCCATCGCCCAGGCCTCGGCAGACAGCGGCCGGCCAGTGCACATGCACCTTTTGGAGACGAAGTACCAGCGCGAGTGGGCCGACCACGCCTTCCCCGAGGGCATCGTGCCCTACCTGGACGGCCTGGGCCTGCTGAGCCCACGGCTCACTCTCGCGCACTGCACCTGGGCGCGGCCCGACGAGCTGGCCTTGCTGGCCGAACGCGGCGTCACCATCGCCATCAACACCAGCAGCAACCTGGGCATCAAGTCGGGCATCGCGCCGGTGCCCGAGATGCTGCGCCAGGGCTGCCGGCTGGCGATGGGCCTGGACGGCCTGGCCTTCGACGAGGACGACGACGCCCTGCGCGAGATGCGGCTGGCCTATGCGCTGCACCGGGGCTGGGGCTTCGACGAGGACATGAGCCGCAGCATGCTGTGGCGCTTCGCTTCGATGCACGGGCGCCGCAGCGTCAGCGCCGAGCCCGAAGGCCCGGCCGCCGGCGGCCGCATCGCCGCAGGGTCACCCGCTGACCTGATCGTGCTGGACTGGGACAGCCTCGACGACGACACCCTCTTCCCCGACATCGACCCGCTGGAGATGCTGCTGGCGCGCGCCCACGGTGGTCACGTCGACGAGGTCTTCATCGGCGGGCGCAGCGTGGTCAAGGGCGGCGTGCTGCAGACGGTGGACGAACCGGCCCTGAAGGCCGAGCTGCTGGCGCAGACGCGCAGCGCGCTGGCCGCGCAGCCGGAGTTCGCGCAATGGCGCAGGACGCTGGGCGAGATGGCCGAGGACCTGGGGCCCTTCTACCGCCGCAGCGCCTTCAACGGCTGCTGCTAGGCCCACCCCCTACGCGCTTCGCGCGCCAGCCCGCGTGCAATCGCGGGCTGGCCTTCGCCAGGCACAGAACGCCTTCCGGCGTCCTGTGTCCGGGCTCAGCCCACCTCAAGGGGGCAACGCCAGCGGCCCGGCAAAGCCGGTTCCGCGGCGTTCGCTTGCTCAAGCATGTGCTTTCGCGAAGCCGCGTACCGCCTCGATCAGCGCGTCGGGCTGGTCGCGGTGCGGAGAATGTCCGCAGTCGGGCAGTTCCAGCAGCTGCGTCTGCGGCACGCGCCGCGCGATGCCGCGGATCTGCTCCAGCGTGCCGTATTCGTCGTTCAGTCCCTGCACCGCGAGCAGCGGGCTCTTGATGGCGGCGATCTCGGCTTCGATGCTCCAGGCGCGGAACGGCGGGTGCAGCCAGATGCGGTTCCAGCCCCAGAAGGCCGAGTCGACGTCGTCGTGGTAACGCGCCAGGCGCTGGCGCAGGTCGGTGGTCTCGTAGGCGATCTTGGCCTGGGCGATGCTCTCGACCGAGAGGTCTTCCACCACGATGTGCGGCGCCAGCACGATGGCGCCGGCCACCGAGCGCGGCAGGTGCGCGGCATGCAGCAAGGCGATGGAGCCGCCGTCGCTGTGGCCGAAGAGCCAGTACGGCGCACGGACCTCCAGCGAATTCAGCAGCGCCGGCAGCACCTCCAGCGCCTGACGGTGCATGAAGTCGAGATCCCAGGCTTCTTCGGGCGGGCGCGGCGTGGAGCGGCCGTAGCCCGGGCGCGAATACACCAGGCCGCGGAAACCCAGTGCACCGCACAGTCGCTGCGGGAAATCTCGCCACATCGCCAGCGAGCCCAGGCCTTCGTGCAGGAAGACCATCAGCGGCGCGTCGGAACGCTGCGCCTCGATCCAGGCGAACTCCACCTGCACGCGGCGCTCGCACCAGGGGATGTCGACCAGGCTGGACATCACTTCGCCGCGGCTTCCGCGTCCCTGAGCTTGAAGCGCTGGATCTTGCCGGTGGCGGTCTTGGGCAGCTCACTCACGAAGGCGATCTGCCGCGGGTACTTGTAGGGCGCGAGCTTGTCCTTCACGAAGGCCTTCAGCTCGGCCTCGCTGGCCTCGGCGCCGGCCTTCAGCACGACGAAGGCCTTGGTCTTGGTCAGGCCCTCGACGTCGGCCACGCCGATCACGGCGGCTTCAAGCACCGCCGGGTGCATCACCAGCGTGGCCTCCACCTCGAAGGGGCTGACGTAGATGCCGCTGACCTTCAGCATGTCGTCGCTGCGGCCGCCGTAGGTGTAGCTGCCGTCGGCGTTCTTCACGTACTTGTCGCCGCTCTTGGTCCAGCCGCCCTGGAAGGTCTCGCGCGTCTTGGCGCGGTTGCCCCAGTACATCATGGCCGCCGAAGGGCCGTGGATGTAGAGGTCGCCCGGCTCCCCGTCGGGCACCGGCCCGCCGTCCTCGCCGCGCAGCTGGATGTCGTAGCCCGGCACCGGCCAGCCGGTGGTGCCGTAGCGCACGCGGCCGGGCTGGTTGGACAGGAAGATGTGCAGCATCTCGGTGGAGCCGATGCCGTCGATGATCTCCACGCCGAAGTGCGCCGTGAAGCGCTCGCCGATGTCGGCCGGCAGCGCTTCGCCGGCCGACGAGGCCAGGCGCAGCGCGACCTGCTCGCGCTTCGGCAGCTTCGGCGACGCGAGCATGCCGGCGAAGCCGGTCGGCGCGCCGAAGAAGACGGTGGGCTTCAGACCCGAGACGCCTCCCGTCCAGCGATGGAACGTGGCGTCGGGCGTGGGCCGCTCCCCCATCAGCAGCGTGGTGGCGCCCACGCTCATCGGGAAGGTCAGGGCATTGCCCATCCCGTAGGCGAAGAACAGCTTGGCGGCCGAGAAGCACACGTCGGATTCGGTCAGCTTCAGGATGCGCTTGCCGTAGAGCTCGGCCGTCCAGTAGGGGTTGGCGTGCGAGTGCACCGTGCCCTTGGGGCGGCCGGTGGAGCCCGACGAGTAGAGCCAGAAGCCGGGGTCGTCGGCGCCCGTTGGTGCGGGCTTGAGCAGGGGCGCGTGTGCGGCGACGAAGCTCTCGAACTCGACCTCGGCCGGGTGCAGCGGTGCGACGGGTCTCGAGACGATGACCTTGGCCACCTCGTGGTCGCTCTTGATCATCGCGCTGGTCAAGGCTGGCAGCAACGCGCCCGACACCAGCACCGCCTGCGCGCGGCTGTGCTCCAGCATGTAGGCGTAGTCGTCGGGCGTGAGCAGCGTGTTGACGGCCACCGGCACCAGGCCGGCATACATCGCGCCCAGGAAGCTCACCGGCCAGTCGGTGCCGTCCAGCATGAGCAGCAGCACGCGCTCTTCGCGGCGCAGGCCGAGTGCGCGCAGCCCGGCGGCCATGCGACGCACGCGCTGATCGAGCTGGCCGTAGCTCAGGCTGCCGTGGTCATCGACGAAGGCGGCCTTGTCAGGGCGGCCGGCGTTCACCGACAACAGGTGCTGCGCGAAGTTGAAGCTGTCGCTGGGTGGCACGACGTCGGGCGCGTCGGCGATGGCTACCTGGATCATGGTCGTCTCCTGTGTCGTGCCGGGCGGCCGCCGAGGGGGGGCCGGGGCCGCGAGTTTGTCGCGCATCAAGCGGGCAGGGAAGCCGCGGTGCGGCACGCCGCACCGTCCTTGCCAGCACCCTTGATATGCAGTATTGTGCTTGTCAGCACTTTAGAGCCGCGAGGGGGCCATGTCAAGCAACATACTGCAGGCGCTGCGAGAACCGTCCGACGGGTCGGGCGAGCGCCTGCCGCCCGTCGATGACGCCGGCGCCGCGCCTCCCCAGGAAGAGGAGAAGAACCCGTTCCTGGTGGCCCTGGGCGAACGCGCCCGGGCCTTGCGGGCCCGCCGCGGCATGACGCGCAAGGCGCTGGCGGTGGCCGCCGACGTGTCCGAGCGCCACCTCGCGAACCTGGAGTACGGCGTCGGCAATGCCTCCATCCTGGTGCTGCTGCAGGTGTCGCGCGCGCTGCAGTGCTCGCTGGCCGAACTGCTCGGTGACGTCACCACGTCGACGCCCGAATGGCTGATGCTGCGCGAGTTGCTGGAGCACCGCGACGAGACCACGATGCACAAGGTTCGCGTGGCCGTGGGCGAGCTGCTGGGCACCGGGGGCGGCAATGCCGAAGGCGGCCGCAGCGGGCGGGCACGAAGCGAGCGCGTGGCGCTGATCGGCCTGCGCGGCGCCGGCAAGAGCACGCTGGGCGCGATGCTGGCCGAGGACCTCGGCTTCCCCTTCGTCGAGCTGAGCCGCGAGATCGAGAAGTTCGCCGGCTGCAGCATCAGCGAGATCCAGGCGCTGTACGGGCAGAACGCCTACCGACGCTACGAGCGTCGCGCGCTGGAAGAGGCGATCCAGATCTACCCCGAGGCGGTCATCGCCACGCCCGGCGGCATCGTCTCCGACCCCGCCAACTTCAACCTCATGCTGGCCCACTGCACCACGGTGTGGCTGCAGGCCCACCCCGAAGACCACATGAAGCGGGTGCAGGCCCAGGGCGACATGCGCCCCATGGCGGCCAGCCGCGAGGCCATGAACGACTTGAAGAGCATCCTGGCCGGACGCGCGGCCTTCTATTCCAAGGCCGAGTTCACCGTGAACACCAGTGCACAGGCCCTGGAGCCCACGTTCGTGAAGCTGCGCGCAGTGGTCCGGGGGGCCTTGGCCCTGGCTGCCTGAGCTTGCGCTCCGATCATGCATTTAAATGCACATTCTTCTTGACGCATGCAAAATGATGCATTATGCTGCGTCTCATCGATCCGCGCACCCCACGCACTGCCCTGCAGCCTGACCAGGAGACCTCCATGAGCCAAGACCTTCGTGTCGACTACCAGACTTCACCCGCCCAGTACCGCCACTGGCAGCTGAAGTTCGAAGGCCCGGTGGCCACGCTGGCCGCCAGCTTCGACGAGAACGGCGGCCTGCGCCCGGGCTACAAGCTCAAGCTCAACAGCTACGACCTGGGCGTGGACATCGAGCTGAACGACGCCATCAACCGCATCCGCTTCGAGCACCCCGAAGTGCGCACGGTGGTGCTGACCAGCGCGCGGGACAAGGTCTTCTGCTCGGGCGCCAACATCTTCATGCTGGGCGTCAGCAGCCATGCCTGGAAGGTGAACTTCTGCAAGTTCACCAACGAGACGCGCAACGGCTTCGAAGACTCCTCGAAGCACAGCGGCCTGAAGTTCCTGGCCGCCGTCAACGGCGCCTGCGCCGGTGGCGGCTACGAGCTGGCGCTGGCCTGCGACGAGATCATCCTGGTCGACGACCGCAGCAGTGCCGTGAGCCTGCCGGAGGTGCCGCTGCTGGGCGTGCTGCCGGGCACCGGCGGCCTGACCCGCGTGACCGACAAGCGCCATGTGCGCCACGACCTGGCCGACATCTTCTGCACCACCACCGAAGGCGTGCGCGGCCAGAAGGCCAAGGACTGGCGCCTGGTCGACGAGGTGGTCAAGCCGGCGCAGTTCGCCGCCAAGGTGCAGGAGCGTGCGCTGCAGCTGGCCGCGCAAAGCGACCGCCCGGCCGACGGCCGCGGCGTGGCGCTGACGCCGCTGAACCGCAGCATCGAGGCCGACGCGCTGCGCTACACCCACGTCGCCGTGCAGATCGACCGCGCCAGGCGCACGGCGGTGTTCACCGTGAAGGCGCCCACCGGCGCGCAGCCCACCGACGTGGCCGGCATCGAAGTCGCCGGCGCCGCCTGGTACCCGCTGGCGATGGCGCGCGAACTGGAAGACGCCATCCTGTCGATGCGTACCAACGAGCTCGACATCGGCCTCTGGCTGATCAAGACCGAAGGCGATGCAAAGGCCGTGCTGGCCATGGACGCCACGCTGGCCGCCCACCAGCAGCACTGGCTGGTGCGCGAGACCACGGGCCTGCTGCGCCGCACCTTCAGCCGCCTGGATGTCTCCAGCCGCAGCCTGTTCGCGCTGATCGAGCCGGGCTCCTGCTTCGCCGGCAGCTTCCTCGAACTGGCGCTGGCCTGCGACCGCAGCTACCACCTGGCCCTGCCCGACGACGAAGCCCGGGCCCCGAAGATCACCGTGGGCGAGACCAACTTCGGCCTGTTCCCGATGGTCACCGGCCAGAGCCGGCTGCAGCGCCGCTTCTACGACGAGGCACCGGCGCTCGAGGCCGTGCGTGCGAAGGCCAATCAGCCGCTGGACGCCGACGCCGCCTTCGCGCTGGGCCTCGTCACCAGCAACCCCGACGACATCGACTGGGCCGACGAGACCCGCCTGGCCATGGAGGAGCGTGTCTCGATGAGCCCCGACGCGCTGACCGGCATGGAAGCCAACCTGCGCTTCAACGGCCCCGAGAACATGTTCACGCGTGTCTTCGGCCGCCTGACCGCCTGGCAGAACTGGATCTTCCAGCGGCCGAACGCGGTCGGTGAGAAAGGCGCGTTGAAGGTCTACGGCAAGGGCGACAAGGCCGCTTTCGACTGGAACCGCGTTTGAGTCTTCTCCCTCTCCCGCTTGCGGGAGAGGGCAGGGGTGAGGGTCTTCGAACTCCGCAGCTCCCACCCACCCACCGATCCACCCTCACCCCCACCCTCTCCCGCCCGCGGGAGAGGGAGCCAAACCCCAGGAGCCCCTCCATGAGCACGATGGACTACAGCGAGAAGATCCCCAACAACGTCAACCTCAGCGAAGACCGCACGCTGCAGCGCGCGCTGGAGCAGTGGCAGCCCAACTTCCTGAACTGGTGGGACGACATGGGCCCGGAGGGCAGCACCGGCAGCGAGGTCTACCTGCGTACCGCCGTCAGCGTCGACCCGCAGGGCTGGGCGCAGTTCGGCCACGTGAAGATGCGCGACTACCGCTGGGGCATCTTCCTGAACCCCGGCGACGCTGAGCGCAAGATCCACTTCGGCGACCACAAGGGCGAGAAGGCCTGGCAAGACGTGCCCGGCGAATACCGCGCCAACCTGCGCCGCATCATCGTGACGCAAGGCGACACCGAGCCGGCCAGCGTCGAGCAGCAGCGCCACCTGGGCCTCACCGCGCCCAGCATGTACGACCTGCGCAACCTGTACCAGATCAACGTCGAGGAAGGCCGCCACCTGTGGGCGATGGTCTATCTGCTGCACAAGCACTTCGGCCGCGACGGCCGCGAGGAAGGCGAAGCGCTGCTCGAGCGCCGCAGCGGACAGGAAGACAACCCGCGCATCCTGCAGGCGTTCAACGAACAGACGCCCGACTGGCTGTCGTTCTTCATGTTCACGTATTTCACCGATCGTGACGGCAAGTTCCAGCTCTGCGCCTTGGCTGAATCCAGCTTCGACCCGCTGGCCCGCACGACGAAGTTCATGCTGACCGAAGAAGCGCACCACATGTTCGTGGGCGAGTCGGGCGTCAGCCGCGTCATCAGCCGCACCTGCGCCGCGATGAACGAGCTGAAGACCGACGACCCGCAGAAGCTGCGCGCCGCCGGCGTGATCGACCTGCCGACCATCCAGCGCTACCTGAACTTCCACTTCAGCGTGACGATCGACCTTTTCGGCGCCGACGAGAGCAGCAACGCGGCGACCTTCTACAGCACCGGCCTGAAGGGCCGCTACGAAGAAGGCAAGCGCAACGACGACCACCAGCTGCGCGGCCAGACCTACCGCGTGCTGAACGTCGTGAATGGCCAGCTCGTCGAGAAGGAAGTGCCGATGCTCAACGCGCTGAACGAGGTGCTGCGCGACGACTACATCAAGGACAGCATCAGCGGCGTGGAGCGCTGGAACAAGGTCATCGAAAAGGCCGGCATCCCCTTCAGGCTGAAGACGCCGCACAAGGCCTTCCACCGCAACATCGGCGCGCTCAGCGGCGTGAAGGTGTCGCCCGAAGGCCAGGTGGTCAGCGAGATCGAATGGGCGCAGCGCCAGGACGAGTGGCTGCCCAGCGCCACCGACCGCGCCTACGTGCAAGGCCTGATGGGCCGCGTCGTGGAGCCCGGCAAGTTCGCCAACTGGATCGCGCCGCCGGTGATGGGCATCAACCGGCAGCCGGTGGACTTCGAGTACGTCCGATTCAATTGAGCCGTTCACTCCCTCTCCCGCCTGCGGGAGAGGGTGGGGGTGAGGGTGTGTGCGCGCCCCGCGCCCTCACCCTGCCCTCTCCCGCAAGCGGGAGAGGGTTCTAATCGCGGGCTGGACCCGGAGACACGACATGGACATGGCCGTCACCGTCATCAAGCAGCACTTGATCGACCCCGAGATCTGCATCCGCTGCAACACCTGCGAGACCATGTGCCCGGTCGGTGCGATCACGCACGACTCGCGCAACTACGTGGTGGACGCCGAGAAGTGCAACTGGTGCAACGCCTGCATCTCACCCTGCCCCACCGGCAGCATCGACAACTACCGCCAGGTGCTGCGCGCCAAGGCCTACAGCCTGGATGAGCAGTTGGGCTGGGACAGCCTGCCGGCCGAGATGAGCCGCGAACAGCTGCTGGCCCTGGCCGGCGACGCGCCGGTGGGGGACGCGCCCGAGGCGCCGGCAGCGGCCGCGCCTGCGGAACCCGGTACCGAGCGCGCCTTCGACAGCGGCGCCTTCAACGCCACGCTGCCGCCGTGGTCGGCCGCGCACGCCTACACCAACCTCTACGGCCCCAAGGCGGCCGAGAAGAGCATCACCGCCACGGTGGCGGGCAACGTGCGCGTGACCGAGGTCGGGCAGGTTGCCGGTCATGACTACGACACGCACCACGTCGTGCTCGACTTCGGCGCCCTGCCCTTCCCGGTGCTGGAAGGCCAGAGCATCGGCGTGCTGCCGCCCGGCACGGACGAACACGGCCGGCCGCACCATGCGCGCCAGTACAGCATCGCCAGCCCGCGCAACGGCGAGCGGCCTGGCTACAACAACCTCTCGCTGACCATCAAGCGCGTGCTGGAAGACCACCAGGGCCGGCCGGTGCGCGGCGTGGCCAGCAACTACATGTGCGACCTGCAGGTGGGCGACAAGGTCCAGGTCATCGGACCCTTCGGCAGCAGCTTCCTGATGCCCAACCATCCGAAGAGCCACATCGTGATGATCTGCACCGGCACCGGCAGCGCACCGATGCGGGCGATGACCGAGTGGCGCAGGCGGCTCAGAAGCTCGGGGAAGTTCGAAGGCGGCAAGCTGATGCTGTTCTTCGGCGCGCGCAGCAAGGAAGAGCTGCCCTACTTCGGCCCGCTGCAGAACCTGCCCAAGGACTTCATCGACATCAGTTTTGCCTTCAGCCGCACGCCCGGCCAGCCCAAGCGCTACGTACAGGACGCGATGCGCGAACGCGCGGCCGACCTGGCATCGCTGCTGGCCGACCCTCACGCCCACTTCTACGTCTGCGGCCTGAAGGCGATGGAAGAAGGCGTGGTGCTGGCGCTGCACGACATCGCGCAGGCTGCGGGCCTGGACTGGAATACGACAGGCGCTGCGCTGAAGCGCGAGGGCCGGCTTCACCTGGAGACGTACTGATGAGCAGCGCCCTCGACAAGGCCCCGGTGCTGGTGGTGGGCGCCGGCATCATGGGCATCGGCATCGTGCAGGTGGCGGCCCTGGCCGGCCATCCGGTGAAGGTGTTCGACACGCGGGAAGGCGCGGCCGCCGCCGCCATCGCCAAGCTCGGCGGCACGCTGGACGGCCTGGTGGCCAAGGGCCGCCTGGACGAGGCCGGCGCGAAGGGCGCGATGGCGCGCATCCAGCCGGTGGCCACGCTGGCCGAGGCACACGACGTGCGTCTGGTGGTCGAGGCCATCGTCGAGCAGCTCGACGCCAAGCGAGGCCTCTTCGCCGAGCTCGAAGGCATCGTCGCCGCCGATGCCGTGCTGGCCACCAACACCAGCTCCATCAGCGTCACGGCCATCGCCAACGGCCTGCAGCACCCCGGCCGGCTGGTGGGCATGCACTTCTTCAACCCGGTGCCGCTGATGAAGCTGGTTGAAGTGGTGAGCGGCCTGCGCACCGACCCGGCCGTGGCCACGGCCATCTTCGAACTGAGTCGCGCCTGGGGCAAGACGCCGGTACATGCGAAGAGCACGCCCGGCTTCATCGTCAACCGCATCGCGCGGCCCTACTACGCCGAGACGCTGGCGCTGCTGCAGGAACAGGCGGCCACGCCGGCAGTGGTCGACGCCTGCCTGCGCGGCGCGGGCTTCCGCATGGGGCCCTGCGAGCTGATGGACATGATCGGCCACGACACCAATTTCGCGGTGACCAACTCGGTCTACGACGCCAACTTCAAGGACAAGCGCTACATGCCCTCGGTGCTGCAGGCCGAGATGGTGGCCGGCGGCCTGCTGGGGCGAAAGAGCGGGCGCGGTTTCTTCGAGTACCCGGCTGCTGCTGCAGCACCGCCGCCGTCCGCGCTGCCCGCGCCCGCGCCCGGCCACGTGGTCACGGTGCACGGTCGCGGTCCGGTGGCGGACTTCCTGGAGCAGGCCGTCAATGCCGCCATCGGCGACGGTGGCCTGAGCGCCACGCGAGACCCCGACAGCCCCTGGACCGGCCTGACCGTCGACGGCGCCGCGCTCGTGATGACCGACGGCCGCAGTGCGCAGCGCCTGGCAGCCGAGCTGGGCCAGCGTGACATTGCCGTCTTCGACCGCCTGGTGGCCCTGCCCTGTGCGCCCGGCACCGCACTGGCCTTCGCCGTGGCGCCGGGAGCGTCGGCTGGCTGGCCGGCCCAGGCTGCGGCCTGGCTGGCGGCGCTGGGCTTCGCGCCCCAGGCCCTGGCCGACACACCGGGCCTGGTGGTGGCGCGCACGCTGGCCATGCTGATCAACGAAGCCGCCGACGCCGTGCTGCAGGGCGTGTGCAGCCCGGAAGGCGCCGACGCCGCGATGAAGCTCGGCGTGGCCTACCCGGCCGGCCCCTTCGACTGGCTGAAGCAGTGGAGCGTGCCCGGCGTGGTCGGCGTGCTGCACGCCCTGGACGCCGAGTACCGCGGCGAGCGCTACCGCGTGAGTCCCTTCTTGCGCCGGCGGCTGGCGAGCTGATTACACCGTTCGCCGCAGGGCCTCGAAGTAGAGCTCGGACTGCAGCCGCTCGCTGAGCGTCTGTTCGCGCACGCGGCGCGCCAGTGCGGGGTCCACCGGCGCCAGCGGCCGGCCGCTGCTCATGGCCAGCCACTGCACCTGGCAGGCCCGCTCCAGGTAGTAGAGGTCGTCGTAGGCGTAGTCCATGCGGTCGCCGCAGACCACCACGCCGTGGTTGGCCAGGAACACGACGTCGGCGCCCTGCATGGCGTGGGCGATGCGCTCGCCTTCGGTGACATCGAGCGCCAGGCCGTTGTAGTGCGCGTCCACCGCCACACGGCCTTCGAATCGCATTGCCGTCTGCGACAGCGTGGGGTCCAGCGCGCGGTCGCTGATCAGCGTCAGCGCGGTGGCATGCGGCATGTGCGTGTGCAGCACGCAGGTCTTGCGCGCAATGCGATGCACGGCGCCGTGGATGAACATCGCCGTCGGCTCCACCGGGTGGCGGCCGGCCAGCTTCTCGCCGTGCCGGTCGACCATCACGATGTCGTCGGCCTGCACTTCCTTCCACAGCAGCCCGCGCGGGTTGAGCAGGAAGCGGCCCGAGCCATCGGGCAGCTCGATGCTGAAGTGGTTGCACACGCCTTCGGCCAGGCCGTGGAAGGCGGCGGCACGCAGCGCCAGCGCGAGGTCGGCGCGCAGGCGCGTGACGGCGTCGGAGCGGAAGTCGGTGTCGGCGGAAGAAGGCTGGGTCATCGGGTGTCTCCTCGGTGGCAATGGATGGTCAAAGCGTCAGCGCAAAACCTTCGACGAGCGCTGCTGGCGTGGTCACCGAACCCAGCCGGCGCTCGCCATAGGTGTCGTTGTTGGGCATGAACTCGGGCGTGTCGGTGAGCGCCAGCAGGCCGGCACCGAACAGGCGCATGGCGTCGTCGTCGAAGCGCATCACGTTGACCGGCGCGACCAGGCGTCCGCCTTCGACCCAGAAGCAGGCATAGCGCGTCATGCCGGTCATGCGGCAGGCGGCACGGTCGCTGTAGTTCAGGTACCAGAGGTTGCTGACGTACAGGCCGGTGTCCAGCGCCGCCAGCAGATCGGCCTGCGGCAAGCTGCCGCCTTGCAGATGCAGTGCCTCGGGGGATTCGTGGGCATCGACGCCGTTGGCCGGAACGCCGTACTCGGCGGCCGAGCGCAGCGAGTTGAGCGTGCCGCCCGACGCCGGCAGCGCGCCGGCCTCGACCAGCGGCACGCTGGCCGGCCGCACGAAACCTTCCGCGGTGAAGGCCGGCGTGGTGCTCAGGCCAAAGGCTTCGTCGAGATGGAAGCCCGGTGCGAAGCGCGCCTCGCCGCGCTGCAGGCGCATCAGCGAGCTGGTCTCGGTGCGCCTGGCCTTCAGAGAGAAACCGCTCCAGCCCAGGGTGCCCAGCAGTTCGGCCATGGCCGAAGGCGAGAACGCCGCCCGGTAGGCGCCGGGCGACAGCGTGCGCGGCTCGCGTTCGAGCAGCGGCACCCGCGAGGCGGCTTCTTCCAGCCGCGTCGCGAACTCGGCATCGCTCCAGCGGGTGCCGGCATAAACCGACTTCACCGCCTTGTCGGCGCGCTGGTAGAGGCACCACGAGAAGTGGAAGCTCTCCACGCGGTGCCAGTGGCGCGATCCCAGGCTGTCGGCGAAGGCATGCGCCACCGGCCCGCCGGCGTAGAAGCCGACGAGGTCCTGCTGCAGCCGCCTGCCGGCCAGCTCGTGCACCAGGGTGATGACCTGCCCCGCGTCGGGCAGCGCGCCGCGCTCGTCGCGGCGGCTGTGCGTGGCAGCGGCCGGTCGTTGCAGCCACGGGTCGTCGGCAATGAGCTCGATCTGGCCCAGCAGCAGCTCACGCTCCTTCTTCAGCCGTTGGGCGTCGAGCACCGGCTCGCCCCCCAGCGACAGCGTGCTCTCCAGCCGGCGCTGACCCCGTTCGACGGCAATCGTGGCGTAGGCCTGCTGCACGTTCGTGGCCTGGCGCAGGGCGGCGTGGTTGAAGCGCAGGAAGTCGCTGGACTCGGCGCGCAGCGCCAGCGTGGTGCGGTCGGCGGCGGGGTCCGGCGCCAGCAGCGCGTCGGCCAGCGTCTCGAAAGCCGCCGGCTCCAGCCAGATCGGCGGCGCGCTCATCGCGCGCCCCCGAAGACGTCGACGCCGGTGAAGCGGCAAGGTGGCGACGCATGGCCCACGCGGATGACCTGCGAAGGCTCGCCCTTGCCGCAGTAGGGCGTGCCGCCCACCTCGACGGTATCGGCACGGCCCACGCCGGCCAGCGAGCGCCAGAAGGTGGCGCTGATGCCGCGGTAGTTCGGGTTGCGCACCACCTCGGCCAGGCGGCCACCGCGCACCACGCGCGCGTACTCGCAGCCGAACTGGAACTTGTTGCGCGAGTCGTCGATGCTCCAGGAGCAGTTGGTGAACATCATCACGCCCATCTCGGTGGCTGCGACGAGCTGCTCCAGGCTCTGGTCGCCGGGCTCGATGTTGAGGTTGCTCATGCGGTCGATGGGGGCGCGGTTCCAGCCCGCCGAGCGCGTGGTGGCCACGCCGCCCACGTCGTGGCCGCGTTGGCGCGCCCGCGCCTGCGACAGGCTGCCGCCCAGCGGGCGCAGCAGCCGGCCGCGCTCGATGAGCAGCGCCCGCTCGGCCGGCAGGCCGTCGTCGTCGAAGGCGAATCCGGCGAATTCGTGCGCATGGCCGGGGTCGTGACTGACGTTGAGCAGTTCGCTGCCATACTGGTAGCGGCCGAACATGTCCAGCGTGACGAAGCTGGTGCCGGCGAAGTTGCGCTCGTCGCCCAGGATGCGGTCGAGCTCCAAGGGGTGGCCGATGCTCTCGTGGATCTGCAGCGTCATCTGGTCGGGCATCAGGATGACGTCCATCGTGCCGCTGGGGCAAGGCGGGGCGGCCACCAGTTCCAGCGCCTCGCGCGCCACGCGCGGGCCGGCCTCGCTGCGAAAGCCGGCGCGCTCCAGCACCTCGATGCCGCCCTGCTGGCAGAAGCCGTTGTACTGGCCGCCGCTGGAGCGCACCTGCGTGAGACCGCGGTCATGCGCGGTGACCTGCATCGCCGGCACGGTGAACTCCCATTGCTGTTCGGTGCGCGCGCCTTCGCTGCTGAACCAGAGCTGCTCGGTGCGCGTGTTCCACAGCGTGGCATGGCGGTCGACGATGCGCGGATCGACCGCGGCCGCGGCGCACACCTCCTGCAGCCAGCCCAGCCTCTCGGGCAGCGAAGCCCCGGCCACCGGTTGGGACACGGCGCTGGCATAGCGGCCCGACGACGTCGGCCGCTCCAGTGCGGCGTAGTCGATGACGGTGCGGCCGGCGCTGGCCCGCGCCAGCGCGTGGGCGCGCTCGAAGGCGGCCGCCAGGCCGCCTTCGGACAGGTCGGAGGTGGCCGCATAACCCAGGCCGCCGTCGACCACGCTGACCATCGCGCCAACGTCCAGCGAGCGGCTGGGGGCCTCGGTGACGTCCTGACGGACACTGAGTCGTTCTGAACGTTCCTGCACGGCGCGCACCGCCCAATGGCGGGTGCCGGCAGGCAGGCGACCGGCGGCGCGGCGGGCATGGGCTTCGAGGGTATCGAGCATGAGGCTCCGTCTGAGGCTGTCACGGCACATGCGGCCGCCCGCGCATTGTCCTCCGGGCCGGCCTCGGGATTGGGCCCGGCCCGCCTCAGCCCCCCGAAGCGATGGCGTCGAGGAAGTCGAGCGCGGCCCGGCGGTAGCCGCTGCCGGCGATCATCCGGTCGCCGAACTCGAGGTGCCTGTCCTGCGCAGCATCGTGCCGCGGCCATTCGACGCCGCCCGGCGCGCCGGGGTCGGCGTCATGCGCGAAGGACACCCAGGCCGACGCCATCGCTTCGGCGATCTGCACGTCGGTGTCATCGAAGGCCTGCGCTTCGGGGGTACGACCCTGGGACAGCTGGCCGAACACGTAGGCCACCTCGTCGCCGTGGTGGGGGCCGTCGTGCTGGCCGGGCCGGCGCCGCGTGAAGACGTAGCGCCACACGCGCGGCTCGTGTCTTGCCATGCAATGGCCCAGCAGCCGCGCGCCGAGATTGAACTGCGTGTCGGCGAAAGCCTCGGCCACGCGCGGCAGCGCCTGCGCGTCGTCGACGGCGCCGTAGTGGCGCAAGGCTTCGTCCAGCGTGCCGGGGAAGTTGGCCTGCATCAGCGCGCGGTGCTCGGCCACGCTGCGCACCGGCCAGTTGCGCGTCAGCAGGCTGCCCTCGTCGGCATTGGTGCCGACGATGAGGGGCAGCGCCTGCAGCCGTCCGGTCACGAAGGCCGCTCGTTCGTCCTGCGGGATCAGCACGCCGTCGCGGATGGGCCGCAGCACGCGCGGCGTGGTCAGGCCGCGCACGGCCGGCACCAGGCGCGGCGTGAGCGCGAACAACTCGGCCGCGGGCAGGCGCCGCAGCGCCTCGAGGTCGTCGCCCAGCGCCAGGCCCGCCTGCTCGGCATCGGACAGCGAGGCCAGCGGCCGCGCCGTGCCGGGGCTGTGCAGGATGGCACGATGGAACAGACCCGCGGCCGTCGGACACACCAGCATCAGCGCGATCGACGCCGAGCCGGCCGACACGCCGAACACCGTGATGCGCGAGGCATCGCCGCCGAAACCGGCGATGTTGTCCTGCACCCAGCGCAGCGCCGCGATCTGGTCGAGCAGGCCGTAGTTGCCGCTGCTGCCGCTGGCCGACTCGGCGCTCAGCGCGGGATGGGCCAGGTAGCCGAACAGGCCGCTGCGGTAGTTGAAGCTGACCACCACCACGCCGCGGGCGGCCAGCCGGGCGCCGTCGGCACGGCGGTCGGCGCCGCTGCCGCCGACGAAGCCGCCGCCGTGCAGCCACACCATCACCGGCAGCGGCTGCTGCGCGGCCTGGGCCGGCGCCCAGACGTTGATGTGCAGGCAGTCTTCGCTCTGCGACGCTGCGGCCGAGGCCGGCATCGGGGCCTGCAGCGGATCGGGACCGAAGTCCAGGGCGGGCCGCACGCCCGTCCAGGCCTCAGGCGGCTCGGGCGGGCGCCAGCGCAGTGCGCCCACCGGCGCCGCGGCATAGGGCATGCCGCGCCAGGCCCGCACCGCGGGACGGCCTGCATGCGCCGGCAACTCGACGCCGCGCACGCGGCCCGGGCGGGTGGCGATCTCCAGCCGGTCTTCGTTCATCGCGGTCCTTCGTTCAGTGCCGCCCCAGCGAGACGCCCGAGCCGGCGTCGGCCAGGCGGCGGCGCAGTTCCTGCGCCATCTCGAGCAGGCGCTTGCCATTGCGTGCCATCACGGCAGGGGTCTGGCGCTGGGCATGGCCCTGCGAGTTGAGCGCCATGATGGTCTCGCTCTCGCCGTGCACGAAGGGCACGGCCACCGAGTTGGTGTGCACGTTGAAGGTGCCGGCGGCGATGCAGTAGCCACGCAGCTGCACCTGCGCCACGGCGTCGTCGAGCTGCCTGCGCAGTTCGGGCCATTCGCGCTTGTAGTACTGGCGCAGTTGATCGAACAGGCGTTCGCGCGACTCCGGCCGCATGCCGGCGATGCAGGCGCGGCCCATGCCGGTACGCACCAGCGGGATGCGGAACCCCGCCCGCTGCAGCCGGTTCGGGTTGGCCTCGCCCAGCGCGTATTCGAGATACAGCACGCTGAGGTCCTCCTGCACGCCCAGTCCGACATTGGTGCCGCTCTTCTGCGCCAGCTCCAGCATCAGGGGCCGGGCCACCGGCGGCACGGCCTGATGTGCCAGGTAGGGGTAGGCCAGTCCCACCACGCCGGCGGCCAGTTCGTACTGGCCCACGTCTTCGCGATGACGCAGGTAACCGAGCTGCGTGAGCGTGTAGGTCAGGCGCGAGACCGTCGGCCGCGCCAGGCCGGTGATCTCGGCCAGCTCCAGGTTGCCCAGCAGCTTGCGATCGATCTGGAAGGCGCGCAGCACCGCCAGCCCACGCGCCAGTGCGTTGTTGAACCGGGGATCGGCGTCCTCGGTCTTGATCTGAATGCCTTCGGAGTAGTCCGGCAGCACCACCTTGTCGTTGCGACGGGGTCGGCCCAAGCGTGTCTCCAGTCGGATGGCGTCAAGCCGTGGAACAGGGAGTTCGAGGGCGGGGATTCTAGGTCGGCAGTCGGTGGTCCGGGCCGATCAGAGGTCCAGCACCAGTTCCGGCGTCAGGCTGCCCGAGCAGCAGATCATCATCACCTTGTTGCTGCGCTTCTCGTCGTCGGACAGCAGGGCGTCCCGGTGGTCGGGCGTGCCGGCCACCACCCCCGTCTCGCAGGTGCCGCAGATGCCCTGACGGCACGAGGCGCGCACGCTCAGCCCGGCGCCGCGCAGCGCTTCCAGGATGGTCTGCCCGGGCCCCACCGGGACACAACGGCCGGAGGCCGCCAGCCGCACCACGAAGCCGCCGGCGCTGGCCGCCTCGGCGGTGGGCGCAAAGCGCTCGACCTGCCAGCACAGGGACGGCCGCGCCCGCGCCGCCGCCTCGAAGGCGTCCAGCATGGGGGCCGGCCCGCAGCAATAGGCCGCCGCGCCATCGGGTACGGCGGCAACGGCGGCAGCGACGTCGAGCCAGCGCCCGCCGGCCTCGTCGTCGACGTGCAGATGCACCCCTTCGGCGCCCAGGCGGTCGAGCAGCGCCGCCTCGGCCCGCGTGCGCACGGCGTAGTGCAAGGTGAAGCCACGCCCCAGCGCGAGCAAGCGCTGCACCATGCAGGCCACCGGCGTGATGCCGATGCCGCCGGCGATGAACACCGAGTGCGGCGCCGCTTCGTCGAGCGGAAAGTGGTTGCGCGGCGCGCTCACCGGCAGCAGATCGCCCACGCGCAGGCGCTCGTGCGCCGCCGCCGAGCCGCCGCGGCTGCGCGGGTCGCGCTTGATGCCGACGCGGTAGACCGCATCGACCCCGGCCGGGTCGACCAGCGAGTACTGCCGCACCAGGTCACCCTGCAGGTGAAGATCGACGTGAGCCCCTGGGGCATAGGGCGGCAAGGCTTCGCCCTGCGGGTGGCGGAAATCGAAGAGGTGGATGCCGGGCGCGGCGTAGTCGATGCGCGCCAGGCGCAGCAGCGTCGTGCCCTCGGTCATTGCCAGACCGCGAAGCACAGCCCGGTGCCGGTGCCGGCGGGCGTGCGGTAGCCCGGCAGGTAGTCCATCGACTGCAGCGCGAGGTGGTCGGTGGCCGCCGCCATGCAGATCCAGTTGCGGATCTCGGAGTTGCCGGCGTTCAGCAGCTTCACGGGCAGGCGGCACAGCGCCTCGGCGTCGTTGTCGCGCAGCGCGCGCATCACCTCGTGGTCGAGCGTCTCGTTCACGGTGAAGTGGCTCAGCCCGCCCGAAGCCACCACGCCCACGCGCAGCGCGCCGGGAAAGCTGCGCACCGCGTCGCGCAGCGCACGGCCCAGACGGTGGCAGCGCCGCGGCGTGGGCTGGTTGGGCGGGTAGTAGGTGTTGAGGAAGACCGGCACCACCGGCAGCTCGGCCCCTTCCAGCAGGCGCCGGTGCACGAAGCCGAAGGCGTGGCCTTCGCCCTGACCCTCGGGCAGGTCCTGGGCCACCGAGACGTCGAACTCCGACTCGACCAGATGCCCCACCAGATGCTGCGCCAGCGCCTGGTGCACCGGGTAGTCCTTGGGTGTGTCGGCTTCGTAGTACCGGGCCGAGGCGTCACGCGCCCAGGTCGGCCCCGGGCGGTGCCGCAGCGGCACGTTGCGGATGGCCGCGCCGTGGTAGATCAGCACCGACGGCATGTTGTCGTCGTGGTACAGCTCCTTCTGGTCGTCGCCGACGATCACCAGCGCGTCGAGCGCCGCGCCGCGCAGCAGGGCACCCAGCCGTGCCACGTGGTCCAGCGCCTGGGCATGGCGGCGCGCCAGCACCTCGGCTTGCAGTTCGGGCAGCACGCGGTCGCCCATCAGGGCCAGCAGCTGCTCGTAGTTCACCGGGTTGCCGTCCAGGTCCTGATGCAGGCGCAGGCGGTCGAGCTCGATGAAGCGCGGCCAGTCCTCGAGCTTCGCGTTCAGCATCGGGGTGTGCGAGCTGCCGATCCCCAGCACGATGTCCGTCATCAGCTTGTTTCCGTTTTGTCGATTTTTGGAATTATATTTTGATGCATGACAAGTCTGCGCACGTCTCCCCTGGGGCTGGAGGGCGCGATGACGATCCACGTCGTCGAGAGCACGCTGCCCAACGGCCGCTTCAGCCACTACTTCAGCGAACGCGACTTCAGCGCACTGAGCCTGGCCGGGCACTACGTGCAGGAGCATGCCTCGCGCTATGCCGCCAGGCACACCGTGCGCGGCCTGCACTTCCAGACCACGCCGCGGCCGCAGACCAAGGTGGTGCGGGTGCAGCGGGGACGCATCCATGACGTGATCGTGGACATTCGACGGCACTCTCCTACCTTCGGCCGCCACGCGGCGGTCGACCTGGCCGCCGGAGACTGGACCCAGCTGCACGTGCCGCCCGGCTTCGCCCACGGCTTCTGCACCCTGGAGCCCGACACCGAGGTCGTGTTCCGCCTGAGCGACTACAACGAGGCGTCGCTGCTGCGCGGCCTGCGCTGGAACGACCCGGCGCTGGGCATCGCCTGGCCCTGCGGCGACACACCCGCCTTCGTCTACGACGTCGACCTCGGCTGGCCGGGCCTCGCGGAGCTTCATTCGCCCTTCGACTGAAGGGCTGATCTCCCGGCGGCATCCGTACAAGCCCGGTTTGACGTCCATCAAAGCATGAAAGTAAATTCCATTATTCGAATCTACTGACCGGAGACAGCTCGATGCGCACCCGCCGGAACACCCTCCAGACCCTGGCCGCAGGCGCACTCAGCCTGGCAGCCGGGCGGGCCCTGTCGCAGGACGACAAGGGCGCCATCACGGTGCTGGTGGGCGCCGCCTCGTCGATGGACTTCACCGCGCGGCTCATCGCCGATCAACTGCGCGACTCGCTGGGCCGCACCGCCGTGGTCCAGCCGCGCCTGGGCGCCGGGCAGCGCCTGGCGCTGGGCGACGTGCGCCGCGCCGCACCCGACGGCCGCACCCTGCTGTTCGCCACCAGCGGCCCCTTCGCCATCTTTCCTCACATCTACACCAAGCTCGAATACGACCCGGCGGCCGATTTCACGCCCATCGCCGGCATCTCCAGCTTCGATGTCGCACTGGCCACCGGCCCGCTGACCGGCGCCACCGACCTGCGCCAGCTCATCGAATGGGCCAAGGCGGCCAAGGGCAACGCGATGTTCGGTTCGGCACCGGGCAATGGTTCGCTGTCGCACTTCGTCGGCATCTCGGTGAACATGGCCACCGGGCTGCAGATGCCGCACGTGCCCTACAAGGACAGCGGCGTCGGCATCGTCGACCTGGTCAGCAGCCGCCTGCCCATCATGATCACCGGCCTGAGCCCGCTGGTGGAGATGCACAAGGCCGGCAAGATCCGCATCCTGGCGGTGTCGGGCGAGAAGCGGTCGCCGCTGGTGCCCGAAGTGCCCACGCTGCGAGAGGCCGGCGTCAACGTCAGCAGCAGCACTTCCACCGGTGTCTTCGGCCCGGCCAGGATGCCGGCCGAACTGGTGGCGCAGCTGCACGGCGCGCTGCAGCCGATGTTCAGCAACCCGGTCATCCGCGACAAGCTCGCCGGCCAGGGCATGACGCCCTGGCAGGTCACCGGACAGCAGCTCGCCGCCTCGCTGGCAGAAGAACGCAAGCGGTTCGAAGGCCTGGTGAAGGCCTCGGGCTACGTGCCCGAGGCGTCCTGATCCGCCGACACGACGACCACGAAGACGAAGACCGAAAGGACCCCCATGAAAGCAAGACAGGACAGCGAAGACCTCACGCGCGTCGGCCCCGGCACGGTGATGG
Organism: Rubrivivax sp.; assembly: GCA_022843905.1. Lineage (GTDB taxonomy): Bacteria > Pseudomonadota > Gammaproteobacteria > Burkholderiales > Burkholderiaceae_C > Rubrivivax. The sequence continues at coordinate 143,431 of JALHMT010000006.1, read as the reverse complement.
GCAACTTCATGCGGCAGTACTGGATCCCGGCGGCCAAGTCGTCGGAGCTGGTGGCCGACGGTGACCCGATGCGGCTGATGCTGCTGGGCGAGAAGCTCATCGCCTTCCGCGACACGAAGGGCCGCGTCGGCGTGATGGATCACCGCTGCCCGCACCGCTGCGCCTCGCTGTTCCTGGGCCGCAACGAGCAGGACGGCATCCGCTGCATCTATCACGGCTGGAAGTTCGATGTCGAAGGCAACTGCGTCGACATGCCCAGCGTGCCGGCAGCGCAGGACTTCAAGGAAGACGTCAAGGCGCGCGCCTTCAAGGTCGCCGAGCGCAACGGCGTCATCTGGGTCTACATGGGCGAGCGCCAGGCCAACCCGCCGCCGCTGCCCATGATCGAAGCCACGCTGCTGGAAGAGGACGAGGTCGACATCAGCTTCATGCAGCGCAGCTGCAACTGGATGCAGGCGCTGGAAGGCGACATCGACACCTCGCACTTCGGCTTCCTGCACGTCGGGCACCTCGACCCCGACAACGTGCCCGAAGGCCACCCGCTGGAGCACACGGCCAGCGAGCGCGCGCCCGAGTACCACGTGCAGGACGCGCCCTGGGGCACCACCTACGGCGCCTTCCGCCTGGTCAAGCCCGAGACCTACTACTGGCGCTTCGCGAACTACATGTTCCCGTTCTGGACGCAGACACCCCAGGGCCCGTTCCCCAGCAACATCCAGGCCCGCGCCTGGGTGCCGCTGGACGATCAGAACGTGATGATGATCTTCTGGCGCCGCCGCACCGGCATTCCCGGCACCGGCGTGCCGCTGAAGGACGGCAAGCCGCTCGGCGGCACGCGGCCGCAGCCCGAGTTCCTGCCCATCTCCACCGACTGGCTGGGACGCTACCGCGTCAAGGCCGTCGAAGGCAACGACTGGCTGATCGATCGCGAGGCGCAGCGCAGCAATGCCATCTACTCGGGCATCGACCACATCGGCCTGCAGGACCAGGCCGTCACCGAGAGCATGGGCGGCATCACCGACCACGCCTTCGAGCACCTCGGGCCGGGCGACCTGATGATCGCCAGAACCCGTCGCCGCGCACTGCAGGCCGCTCGCGCCTTCCGCGACGGCAAGCCGGCACCGGGTGCCGACGCACCCGTCGTGCTGATGGCGGCGCGCAGCGGCTTCTTCGAGATGCCGCAGACGATCGACTGGCAGCATGCCTACCACGAGCAGATGAGCGCGGCCGAGCGCGCAGCCCTGGCCCAGGCCGCGCTCGAGACGGCGGCGGCGAAATGAGCGCGCCGCTGTACACGGGCGACGGGCCCCGCACCAACCGCCGCGGCGCACTGCGCTGCCTGGCCGCCGGCGCTGCTGCGCTGGGTGTGCCGCGCGCCTTCGCGCAGGACGACAAGTCCACCATCACCGTGCTGGTGGGTGCCGCCACCACGATGGACGCCACCGCCCGCATGGTGTCGGAACACCTGCGCGAAGTGCTGGGCCGTCCGGTCATCACCGTCAGCCGGCTGGGGGCCGGTGGCCGCCTGGCGCTGGGCGAATTGCGCCGTGCACCGCCCGACGGCCGCATGCTGATGGTGTCGACCAGCAGCCCCTTCACCATCTATCCCAACATCTACACCAAGCTCGAGTACGACCCGGTGGCCGACTTCACGCCGATCTCGGGCGTGTCGTGGTTCGACGTCGCGATGGCCACCAGCCTGTCCACCGGCGTGACCGACCTGAAAGGCCTGCTGGCCTGGGCCCGCGCCAAGGGACCCGAGGCGCTGTACGGGGCGGCGCCGGGCCAGGGTTCGGCCTCGCACTTCGCCGGCATCGGGCTGTCGCTGGCCAGCGGGGTGCCGCTGAGCGTCGTGCCGTACAAGGACAGCACCGTGGCCATCGGCGACATGATCGCCGGCCGCCTGCCGATGCTGATCACCGGCACCGGCGCCCTCACCGAGATGCACAAGGGCGGCCGCCTGCGGCTGATCGCCACCTCGGGTGCGCAGCGCACGCCGCTGGTCAACGACGTGCCGACCTTCCGCGAGGCCGGCGCCGACGTGGTGGTGGTCAACAGCGTCGGCCTGTACGGGCCGGCCCGGATGCCGGCCGAGCTGCAGGCCCGCCTGCATGCCGCCGTGCAGTCGATGCTGGCCCGCAGCGAACTGCGCGACCGGCTGCTGTCCATGGGCATGACGCCGATGCCGATGACGGCCACGCAGCTGGCATCCTCGCTGGCCGACGACCGCCGACAGTTCGAAGGGCTGGTGAAGCGAAGCGGCTACGTGCCGGAGACGTCTTGAGCGATCCGGCGGCGCACGCCGAGCGACTGCGCAGCGCCTTGGTCGAAGGCGACGCCGCGGCAATGGCCACCCTGCTGCACCCCGATGCCTGCCTGCGCGCGCTGGGCAAGACACTGCAGGGCGCGGCCGACGTGCAGGCCGAGCTGCTCGCTGCCACCACGCGCGCCGCCTGGCAGGCCCTTCGCTGGAAACCGGCCGTGGTGGCCGTGGTGGCCGCCGGCGCGGCAGGCCGGGCCGCGCGCCTGCTCGGCGAGCGCGCCGCAGGCACGCGCGACCGCGGGCTGGTCGTGACGCTGCTGTTCGACGGCGACCGGGTCAGGGAACTGCAGTTGCAGCGCGTGCCGCCTCCACCGCCGCCCGCCACGGCCATGGTGCTGCCCGCCGCGCTGCGCGATCTGATCGACCGCGCGCTGGTCGAGCGGCGGCCGATGCTGATGGCCCACGTGGCCGAGGACGGCCAGCCGGTGATGAGCTACCGCGGCTCGGTGCAGGTGACTGCCGACGATCAGCTGGGGCTGTGGGTGCGCAACGCACAGGGCGGTTTCGTGCGTGCCATCGGCCTGCAGCCGCGCGTGAGCTTCATGGTGCGTCACGAGGACAGCCGGGCCACCTACCAGCTGCAGGGCCGCGCCCGCATCAGCCCCCTTGACGAGGACCGCCGCCGCATCTTCGAGCACGCGCCCGAAGCCGAGCGGGCGCACGACTTCGCGATGCTGGGCGTGGCGGTGCTGGTCGACCTCGACCACGTCGAAGGTTATGCCGGTGTCGGCCCGCAAGGCCAGATCGGCCAGATCCACCTGAAGCGCAGCGCCTGAACGTCCGGCGCTGCGCTGCCCAAGGAGCATGACATGAGCCACCCGAGCGGGCCTTCGCGCCGCCACACCCTGGGCCTGCTGGCCGCCGCCCCCTTCATCGCCCATGCGCAGGACGACCGTTCGCCCATCCGCATGCTGTGCGGGCTGGCCGCCGGCACCGGCAACGACCTGACGGCCCGCATCGTCGCCGACCGCATGAAGGAGGTGCTGGGCCGTCCCGTCAACGTCGAGAACAAGCCCGGCGCCGGGCAGCGACTGGCCTTGAACGAACTGCGGCGCGCAGCGCCCGACGGCCGCACGCTGGCCCTGGCGACCACCGGGCCCTTCGTGATCTACCCGCACATCTACGCCAAGCTCGACTACGACCCCTTCAAGGACTTCACGCCGCTGGGCGCGGTGGCCAGCTTCGACGTCGCCATCGCCAGCGGCAGCAAGACGCAGGCGAAGTCCATGCGCGAGCTGCTGGCCGCGGCACAGGCCGGCGCCGACAACGCCATCTTCGGCTCGCCCGGCAACGGCTCGCTGTCGCACTTCGTGGGCATCGCGATGGGTCTGGCCTCGAAGATCGACTTCACCCACGTGCCCTACCGGGACAGCGGGCAACTGCAGATCGACCTGGCCACCGGGCGGCTGCCCATCGTCATCACCGGTCAGAGCAACCTGATCGACATGCACCGGCAGGGCCGCATCCGCATGGTGGCGGTGTCGGGCGAGCAGCGCAGCCCCCTGCTGCCCGACGTGCCCACGCTGCTGGAGAGCGGCATCAACGTCAGCAGTGCCACCACGGTGGGCATCTTCGGCCCGCCCGGCATGGCGCCCGACCTGGTGCGGCGCCTGAACGCCGCACTCAGCGGTGCCACCGGCGCGCCGGACGCGAAGGAAAAGCTGTCGCGCATCGCCTTCACGCCCACCGTCTCGACGCCCGAGGCGCTGGCCGCCGAGATCGCCGCCGAGCACAAGCGCTTCGCGGCGCTGGTGAAGGCCAGCGGCTATGTCGCGGAGTGAGGACCAGCGCAGCCTGAGCGCCGACCAGCCCACGCGCTGGTCGCCCGGAACGCGGCCCCGATGAGGATCACCCGCATCGAGACGCTGGCCGCCGACGCCGGCTACCGCACGGCGTCCTACGTCAAGCTGCACACCGACGAAGGCCTGGTCGGCTGGTCGGAGTTCTACGACGGCTTCGCCGGCGTGGCGCTGGCACCGATCATCGAAGGCTTCGGGCGCACGGCGCTGGGCATGGACCCGACGGCCTGGGCGCGCGTCGGCGAATCGCTGCACGCCACCACGCGGCTGGCCAGCGGCGGCCTGTCGCACCAGGCCATCGCCGCCATCGAGAACGCCTGCCTCGACGTCTGCGCCAAGGCGCGCGGCGTGCCCGTCTATGCCTTGTTCGGCGGGCCCTTCCGCGACCGCGTGCCCGTCTACTGGACGCACTGCGGCAGCTACCGCGTGCGCCACGCGGCCTTCTACGACAGCCTGGGCCTGCCGCCGGTGCGCAGCCTCGACGACTTCACGCGCCTGGGGCGCGAGGCGGCCGAGGCCGGCTTCAAGGTGCTGAAGACCAACCCGGTGTTCTTCGACGGCGCGCGGCCGCAGTTCTTCAACGGCGGCTTCCGCATCGAGCCCGGCTTCCTCGACCGCAGCATCAGCGACGCCCGCATCGAAGCCGTGGTGCAGCAGATGCTGGCGCTGCGCCTGGGCGCCGGGCCGGGCATGGGGCTGATGCTCGACGTCAGCTTCAGCCAGCGCACCGAAGGCTACCTGCGGCTGGCGCGGCGGCTGGAAGTGATGGAGTTGTACTGGCTGGAGCTGGACATCCGCGACCCGCAGGCGCTGGCGCTCATCCGCCAGGGCACGCGCACGCCCATCGCCTCGCTGGAGTCGCTGCACGGCCCTCACGAGTACCGCCCCTACCTCGAGGCGCGCGGCGTCGACACGGCCATCGTCGATCCGTTGTGGAACGGCGTGGCGCAGTCGGTGCGCATCGCCTCGCTGGCCGATGTCTTCGAGACCCACGTCGCGCCGCACAACCCGGTGGGCGAACTGGGCAACCTGATGTCGGCGCACTTCTGCGCGGCCGTGCCCAACCTGCGCATCCTGGAGCTGCGCCACGACGAGGCGCCCTGGAGCCGCGGCTTCGTCACCCGCCCGGCCGAGGTGGTGGACGGCGAGCTGCTGATTCCCGACACCCCCGGCTGGGGTGCCGAGGTCGACGAAGAGGCCCTGCGCGCGCACCCGCCGCGCCGCCCCTGAACCCCAACGCCGAGGACATCCGCATGCGCATCGTCTACTGGGCCCGCCTGGGCCTGGCCCGCGCCGCCATCGTCGAGAGACTGCAGTCCGTCCCGGGCGTCGAGCTGGTGGTCGCCGAGTCGCTGGACGCCGCGGTCGGCGCCCTGCCTGGTGCGTCGGCGCTGGTGCTGTACGACGCGCCCTCGGCCGAGGCACGCCGCATGGTGCAGGCCCTGTCGGAGCCGGGCTGCACGGTGCGATGGATGCACTTCGTCTCGGCCGGCCGCGAAGGTTTCGAGGCGGCCGGCCTGCCGACACGTCCGGCCATCAGCTACGCAGCGGGCGCGGTGGCGCCTACCGTGGCCGAACACGCCTTCGCCCTGCTGCTGGCGCTGGGCCGTCGCGTGCCCGAGATGGTGCAGCAAGGTGCGCAGGCGCGCTGGGACCGCGGTCTGGCGCTGCGGGCACGTTCGCTCGAGGGCGGCACCATGGCCATCGTCGGCACGGGCCACATCGGGCTGGAGATCGCCCGGCGCACACGCGCCTTCGGCATGCACACGGTGGGGCTGTCGCGGCGCGCCGCGCCTGCGGCGCAGCTCGACGAGTCGTTGCCCATGGCAAGGCTGATGGACGTGCTGCCGCGCTGCGACGTGCTGATGCTGGCGGTGGCCTCGTCGCCCGACACGCGACGCCTGATCGGCCGCGACGCGCTGAGCGCGCTGAAGCGCGGCGCGCTGCTGGTCAACATCGCCCGCGGCGCGCTGGTCGACACCGCCGCGCTGTGCGACGCGCTGCAGTCCGGCCAGCTCGCTGGCGCCGGACTGGACGTCACCGACCCCGAACCGCTGCCGGCCGACCATGCCTTGTGGAGCTGCCCCAACGTGCTGATCTCGCCGCACTTTGCCGGCGGCGGCAGTGCGGCCAGCGTGGCGCGGCTGGCCGATGGTGTGCGCGACAACCTGCTGGCCTTCATGGCAGGGCGGGCGCTTCCCGGCTTGGTGCAGCCGGGAAGCGGCTGAGTCGGGAAGCGCCAGCCCCGGCCTGCAGGGCGGCCGGCTCCTTCACCGGGCACCGGCCTTGCCAAGGGCCTCAGCATGCCCGACAACGCCGCCACCCGCCCAGAAACCGACCTCCACCGCATCGTCATCGTCGGTGGCGGCGCCGGCGGACTGGAGCTGGCCACCCGGCTGGGCAACACCTTGGGTAAAAAGGGTCTGGCCCACGTCACGCTGATCGAGAAAGCGCGCTCGCACTTCTGGAAGCCGCACCTGCACGAAATCGCCGCCGGCAGCATCGACCTGCACGTGCACGCCACCGACTACCTGGCGCAGAGCCACTGGCACGGGTTCCGCTACCGCCTGGGCGAGATGGTGGGCCTGGACCGCGACAAGCGCCTGGTGCACGTGGCCCCGGTGCTGGACGACGAGGGCGAGCCGGTGACGCCGCCCTATACGCGGGCCTACGACACGCTGGTCATGGCAGTCGGCAGCCACACCAACGACTTCGGAACTCCCGGCGTGGCCGAGCATGCCATCGCGCTGGAGACGCCGGAGCACGCACAACGCTTCCACCGCCGGCTGGTCAACGCCTGCCTGCGAGCCCACATGCAGGATGCGCCGCTGTCCCCGCGGCAGCTGGACGTGGCCATCATCGGCGCCGGCGCCACCGGGGTGGAGCTGGCGGCCGAACTGCACAAGGCCACGCGCACGCTGGTCTCGTACAGCCTCGACCGCATCGACCCCGACAAGGACATCCGCATCCACCTCATCGAGTCCGGCCCGCGCATCCTGCCCGCACTGCCCGATCGCATCGCTGCCTCGGCCACCGCGCTGCTGCGCGGACTGGGCGTGCGCGTGCGCACCGACTCGCGCGTCACGACGGTGCGCCAGGAAGGCGTGGAGCTCGCCGGCGGCGAGCTGGTCGAGGCCGAACTGGTGGTGTGGGCCGCGGGCATCAAGGCCCCCGAGTTCCTGCAGGATCTCGGGGGCCTGGAGAGCAACCGCCTCAACCAGCTGGTGGTGCGAGCCACGCTGCAGTGCACGCGAGACGACGACGTCTTTGCGCTGGGGGATTGTTCGGCTGCACCGTGGCTTGGGCGTGAAGGCGACGCGCCACCGCGTGCCCAGGCGGCGCACCAGCAGGCCTCGCACCTGGCAACCCAACTGCGCCGCCGGCTGCGCGGCCAGCCGCTGGAGCCCTGGAAGTACCGCGACTTCGGTTCGCTGGTCTCGCTGGGCGACTACTCGACGGTGGGCAACCTGATGGGCTCCCTGGTGGGCGGCAACCTGTGGGTGGAAGGCCTGTTCGCCCGCGCCATGTACCTGTCGCTCTACAAGATGCACGAGGTGGCCCTGCACGGCTGGTGGAAGACGGTGCTGGGCTCGGCGTCGCGGCTGCTCACGCGCCGCACGGAGCCGCGCGTGAAGCTGCACTGATCACCGCGGCCGGGCGCGCCGTTTGCCGGCGCCCTTTTCTCCATGAACCGCCTGCTCCAGGCCCTGGCCCGGTCGTCGCATCCGGCAGCGCACGTGCTGGCACACCCGGCCGCCTTCGCGCTGGGCACCCTGAAGGCCTTTCGCGCCAACCAGGGCCTGCTGCTGGCCGGCGCGGTGGCCTACTACGCGCTGCTGTCCATCGTGCCGCTGCTGATCCTGTGCGTCATCGCGCTGTCGCACGTCATCGACACCGGCCAGCTGCTGCTCACGCTGTCGCGTTACCTCGAGTGGCTGGTGCCGGGGCAGTCGAAGGCCATCGTGCTGGAGCTGTCGAAGTTCCTGGAGCATCGCGACGTCGTCGGCTGGCTGCTGCTGGGCACGATGCTGTTCTTCAGCTCGCTGGCCTTCACGGTGCTGGAGAACGCGATGTCGGTGATCTTCCATCACCGCGTGGCCATCCGGCGGCGACATTTCCTGGTGTCGGCCATCATCCCTTACCTGTACATCCTGTGCCTGGGTGCGGGGCTGCTGCTGGTGACGCTGGTGGCCGGCAGCCTGCAGGCGGTGGGGCAGGAAAGTCTCTGGCTGTTCGGCCGCGAATGGTCGCTGGGCGGCTTCTCGGGCGTGCTGCTGTACCTGCTGGGCTTCGCCGGCGAGGTCTTCGTGCTGGCCTCGGTCTACATGGTGATGCCGGTCGGTCGGCTGAAGCTGCACCACGCGCTGATCGGCGCCCTGTGCGCCGCGCTGCTGTGGGAGCTGACGCGGCACGTGCTGGTCTGGTACTTCGGGACGCTGTCGCAGATCAGCACCGTCTACGGCTCGCTCACCACGGCCATCGCCGTGCTGCTGAGCCTGGAACTCGCCGCGGCGCTGCTGCTGCTGGGCGCGCAGGTCATCGCCGAGTACGAACGCATCGAAAACGAGCCCGTGGACCGCCCGCCCAGGCCGTTCAGCACGCGGGCACCCTGACGGCGTCGCCGGCTCTTCGCCTGGCAGGCCTGCGGATTGCCGAAGGCCTTGATGACCCTCGTCGACGTCGTGCTGGGCCTGTTCATCGCCTTCGGCCTGTGGGCAGGCTGGCGACGCGGGCTGCTCGCTTCCAGCGCCGACCTGTTCGGCGTGGGGGCGGCCATCGCGGCGGGCTTCGCGGGCTGGCGACCGCTGGCCCGCTGGTTCGACGACCAGGGCCTGCCCTGGGGCGTCTGGTCGGCGCCGATCGCCTTCGCCCTGCTCTACCTGCTGGTGCGCCTGATGGCGGGTGTGCTGCTGGGCCGCGCCGTGGCCGTGGCCCCCCCAAAACTGCACCGCCATCCCGCCAACCGCCTGCTGGGGCTGGCACCAGGCGCCGTGCACGGGCTGATCAACGCCGTGCTGGTGATGCTGCTGTGGCAGGCGCTGCCGCCGGGGCAGCAGACCTGGGAGCGTGGCTCGAGCGGCAGCCTGCTGGCTCGGCTGCTGGTCGGTCCCGCGGCCTGGGCCGAAGCCCGGTTGACTCCCATCTTCGAGCCCGTGGCCGACCAGGCGCTGGGGCCGCGGCAGATCGAGGTCGGCCCGCAGGCGCAGACACTGAAGCTGAACTTCAGCGTCGAACAGGCGCGGCCGCGGCCGGACCTGGAAGCGCGCATGCTCTTGCTGGTCAACCAGGCGCGGCAGGTCCAGGGGGTGCCGCCCCTGCTGATCGACCCCGAAGCCACCGAGCTGTCGCGCGCGCACTCGCAGGACATGCTGTCGCGACGCTACTTCTCGCACGTGTCGCCCCAGGGTCAGGACCCGTTCGAGCGCATGCAGACCGCCGGGCTGCGCTTCCGAGCCGCCGGAGAGAACCTGGCGCTGGCACCCACGGTGGAACTGGCGCACGAGGGACTGATGAACTCGCCCGGCCACCGCGCGAACATCCTGCGACGCGGCTTCGGGCGCGTGGGTATCGGCATCCTCGACGCCGGGAGGCACGGGCTGATGGTGACGCAGACCTTCCGCAATTGACCCTGCGAGGGCACCGGGACCCGGCCGGGAACACCGATTGCTCCACTGCGCACCGCGCCCGCCGGGCGTTCCGACCAAGCCTGCCTGCTCGAAAGATCGCCCCTTGACCCTGCGCCGACAGACCTTCGACATCGACTGCCGGCTGGACTACGAGCTGCCTGCGCCGGCCGACTTCCTGTTCCAGATCCACGCGCTGCAGGGCCTGGACCAGACGGTGCAGGCCGAGTCGCTGCAGATCACGCCCACCGCACGGCAGCACGTCTTCGTGGACCCCGTGATCGGGCAACGCCTGCTGCGCGTGCAGGCTGTGGCCGGCACGCTGAGCCTGCACTACCGGGCCCGTGTGCGCGTGGAGCGGCTGCTGCGCAATCCGCGTGCCGTCGAACACCCCATCGCCGACCTGCCCGACGAATTGCTGCCCAACCTGATGCCCACCCGCTACTGCGAGTCCGACCTGCTGGCACCGGCCGCGCTCAAGCTCTTCGGCCAACTGAAGCCAGGCATCTCGCGCGTGCTGGCCGTCTGCGACTGGATCCACCGCAACGTGGAATACCGCATCGGGACCAGCACCAGCACCACCACCGCGCGCGACGTTTTCGTGCAGCGGGCCGGCGTGTGCCGCGACTTCGCCCACCTGGCGCTGACCTTCTGCCGTGCACTGAACATCCCGGCGAGGCTGGCCGTGGGCTACGCGCGCTTCGACACGCCGCCGCCGGACTTCCACGCCATGTTCGAAGCCTACGTGGGCGGCCGATGGGAGCTGTTCGACCCCACGCGCATGACCTCGCCCTACGACCTGGTGCGCATCGCCGTGGGGCACGACGCCAAGGACGTGGCCTTCGCCACCATCTTCGGCGCCGCCAGCTCGAAGCAGATCCTGCCCTGCGTCGAGAAAGTGCGAGCCTGAGGTCAGCTTGCGCCGATAATTCGAGGGCACTTGCCGCCGCCATGAAGAGCTCCGAAGCCCGCACCGAACGAGACCCCGACGGCGCACCCACGCGCGCCGAGATCGACGCCCTGCGGGGCCCGCTGGTGCTGGAGTTCGGCACCGGCTGGTGCGGCGTGTGCGCAGCGGCGCGGCCGCTCGTCGCGGCCGCCCGGCAAGCGCACCCGGCCCTGCCCTACCGGTGGGTCGAAGACGGCCCGGGCCGGCGCCTGGGGCGCAGCTTCGGCGTGAAGCTGTGGCCGACGCTGGTCTTCCTGCGGGATGGCCAGGAAGTCGACCGCCTGGTGCGGCCCAGCGAACCGCAGGCCGTGCAGCAGGCGTTCACGGCCCTGGCCGCTGGCTGACGCCCGGTTCCACGAAGCGCACCGAGAACGCATCGCCCTGCGCTTCGATGGCCGCCACGTGCGGCGCGCCGAAGTGCGTGGGGAACAGCCAGGCGCCAGTGTCGGCGCAGTGCTGCAGCACGGCGCGCCGCGTGGCGCGCGCCATCGCCGGGTCCTGGCAGAACTGCGTGTTCCAGTGCGGCGCAGCGATCTGCAGCGGGTGGTGGATGACGTCGCCGCAGAAGACGCCGCCGCCCTTGTCGGCCAGAAGCTTGAGCAGGATGTGGCCCGGCGTGTGGCCGGGAGCGGGCTCGATCCGCAACTGGTCGGCCAGCGCGTGCACGCCGTCGACCAGATCGGCCTGGCCGGCTTCGATCACCGGCAGCACGCTGTCGGCGTAGGCGATGCGGCGCGCCGGGTCGTCGGCGCCCGCCGGGTTCTGCCGCGGGTCCCAGAAGTCGTTCTCGGTGCGCGAGAAGACGTAGCGCGCGTTCGGAAAGGTCGGCACCCAGCGCCCGTCCTGCAGCCGCGTGTTCCAGCCGATGTGGTCGGCGTGCAGGTGCGTGCACATCACGATGTGAATGTCTTCGGGCTGGAGGCCGGCGTCGGCCAGGCGCTGCAGGAAAGGCGTGTCGAGCTGGTGGAAGCGCGGCCACCAGTGGCGGTCCTTGTGGTTGCCCGAGCAGCAGTCGAGCAGCACGTTGTGATGCGGCGTGCGGATGAGCCAGCTGTGCACGCTGGTGATCAGCGCGTCGGTCTCGGACACGTAGTGGTGCGGCAGCAGCCAGTGCAGGTTTTGCTGCAGCACCTCGCGCTCGAAACCGGTGAAGTACTGCTGCGGCGGGAAGCTGCCCGGCCCGAGCTGTTCCTCGATGCGTGTCACGGTCGCCGCGCCGATGCGCCAGTGGGCCATGGAAGCTCCTCAGCTCGAAGACCGGTGGAACCAGTGCAGCACGCGGTGCTCCACGGCCACGATGGCGCGGTTCAGGCCGTAGCCGGTGGCCGCCAGCACGAAGATCGACGCGTACATGTCCCCGGCCCGCATCGCGTACTGCATGGTGATCAGGTAGTAGCCGATGCCTTCGCTGCCGGCGATCATCTCGGACACCACCGTGACGATGAGCGCCAGCGCCAGGCTCACGCGCATGCCGGCCAGCACGTAGGGCAGGCTGGCCGGCAGCACGACGCGCCAGGCGGTGCGCAGCGGGCCGTACTGGAAGGTGCGTGCCAGGTCGAGTTGCACCGTGTCGACCGAGCGCACGCCGGCGATGGTGTTCAGCAGCACCGGGAAGAAGACCGCGAAGCCCACGACGAAGATCTTCATCGCGTCGTCGATGCCCAGCAGCAGGATCAGCGGCGGCACGATGGCCGGGATGGGAATGGGCCGCAGCAGTTCGAGCAGGGGTTCGAAGGCCGCGCGCACCCAGCGCGAACGCGCCATCAGCACCCCCAGCAGCACGGCCACGGCGCTGCCCACGGCGAAGCCGACCGCCATGCGGTAGAGGCTGGAACCCAGCGCCAGCGGCAGCTCCGGGTTCGACAGGCTGCGCACCAGGGCCACCGCGACCTGGGTCACCGGCGGCCAGTTGTCGCTGTCCACCCAGGAGCGCGCCGACCACTCCCACAGCAGCAGCAGCGCCCCAACCAGCAGGAAGCCGGACCCGCGCCCCGGGCGGGCGCGGGTTTCAGCCGCCATGGACGAGCTCGCCGCCGACCGCCGTGGCCAGCACGCGCGCCTCGGCCAGTGCCTCGGGCTCGCAATTCACCGGGTCGACCGACAGCGCCGTCCAGTCGGCCAGCAACCCGGGCTTGAGCATGCCGCGTTCGTGCTCCGAGAAGCTGACGTAGGCGGCGTCGCGCGTGTACATGGCCAAGGCTTCTTCGCCGCTGACCGCCTGCAGCCGGCCGACGGGTTCGTCGGTGCCGGCGATGCGGCGCGTGCGCGCCTGCCACAGGCCCAGCAGCGGCGAGTACGGCGTGATGGGCGAGTCCGAGCCGCCGCCCACGCGCACGCCGCCGTCGAGCCAGCTGCGCACCGGCGTGGCGGTGGACATCATCACGCTGCCGAAACGCTTGACCAGCAGCGGGCCGAAGGTGTACTGCATCGAACACTGCGTGGCCACCACCACGCCCAGCCGCGCGGCGGTGCGGATGTTCTTCGCGTCGGGCCACAGGTAGGCGTGGATGAGGCAGAAGCGCAGGTCACGGATGGGCGTCTCGCGGTCGATCTCCTCGAAGACCTCCAGCGCGATGTCGATGGCGCGCCCGCCCACCACGTGCACGCCCAGCGACCAGCCCAGCCGCGCGCACAGCCGCGCGATGGCGCGGAAGGACTCGGTGGGCGTGATCTGGATGCCGCAGTTGCAGCGTTCGTCGGGATAGGGCTCGCGCATCAGCGCCGTGCCCAGCGAGGCCCCGCCGTCCAGGAACATCTTGATGCCGCCGATCTTCAGCCGCGCATCGCCGAAACCGGTGTGCAGGCCGAGCGCGGCGATGCTGTCCAGCGTCTGCTGCAGCGGCCGGCTGGCGTCGGCCAGCGGCATCAGCACCGAACGCATGCTGAGCTCGCCACGCCGCCAGAGCTGCTGGTAGATGGACAGGATCTCGGGCGTCACACCCGGGTCCATGATGCCGGTGAGGCCGGCCGCGTGATAAAGCTTCTGGACGTCGCGCAGCGTCTGCAGCTGATCCTGCAGCGAAGGCGGCGGCACCAGCCGCGCCACGGGCTCGAAGGCCGGCGGCTCCAGCAGCACGCCGGTGGGTTCGCCCGAGGCGTCGCGTTCGATGCGCCCGCCGTCGGGGTCGGGAGTGGAAGCGCTGATGCCGGCCAGCGCCAGCGCGCGGCTGTTGGCCACGCCGGCATGGCCCACGCGCGGCAGGTAGACGGGGCGGTCGGGGCAGGCGGCGTCGAGCTCCTGCCGCGTCGGGTAGCGCTGCTCGGCCAGGTTCACCACGTGCCAGCCGCTGCCGCTGGTGATCCACGGCGCCTCGGGATGGGCCTGCGCATAGGCGCGCACGGCGGCCTGCACGTCGGCGATGCAACGCGCCGGCGCCAGGTCGACCAGGCAGGCCTGGATGCCGGTCCAGTGCATGTGGTTGTGCGTGTCGATGAGCCCCGGCACCACGGCACCGCTGCCGAAACACATCTCGCCGTGGCCGGCGCCGGCCGCTTCGCGGGCGTCGGCCAGCGAGCCCACCGCGACGATGCGCCCGTCGCGGATGGCCATGGCCTCGGCCCGCGGGTTGGCGGGGTCCATCGTGACCAGCTCGCCACGCACCACGCAGGACGATCCGACGCCCTTCATGACAACGTCGCCCAGCACAAGACGGAGCGCACCCGGGGGATCCTTTCAAGCGACCGCCGCGGAACCGGCTTCGCCGGGCCGCTGGGGGTGCCCCCTTGAGGTGGGCTGAGCCCGGACGGAGGACGCCGGAAGGCGTCCTCCGCCAGGCGAATGCCATCCCGCGATTGCACGCGGGATGGCGCGGCGAAGCCGCTACGGGTGTGGGTCATCTCAGCGCGGCGCGGCCGTGCGGTAGATCAGCGCCTTGGCGTCGAAGGCCCCTTCGATCATGCCGTTCCTGCGCATCAGTTCCACCACCTCGTTGATGCCGGCGGCATCCACCGTCTTCTCGTAAGGCGGCAGCGCCAGGCCCTTGAGCTGCTCGGGCGCCATGCGCGTGTAGCCCGAGATGATCTTCGTCCACTCTTCGTTGCCCTGGTTCTGGTTGGTCCAGTCCACCGCCTTGTTGTAGGCGCGCGCAAAACGCTCGATGGTGTCGGGGTTCTGCTGGATGAAGGTCTTGGTGGCCACGTACTGCGCCACCGGCACGCGCTTCTGCACCACGTTGTAGGGCCAGGCGAAGAGACTCACGGCGTCGGACTTCACGCCCGCCGACAGGAAGGGCTCGACGACGAAGGCGGCGTCGACGCGGTCGCCCTTGACGGCGTCGATCATCTGCGGGAACGGCACTTCCAGGTAGGTGACCTTGTCGGGGTCGCCGCCGGTGGCCTTGACCCAGGCGCGTGCGTACAGCCAGATGATGTTGTTGCGCGTGTTGACCGCGACGCGCTTGCCTTCCAGGTCCTTGCCGGTCTTGAAGGTCGTGCCCTTCTTGGCCACCAGACCGGCCAGGTCGGGCACGGTGGCGCCGGTGTTGCTGCCGGCGGTGATGATCTCGAAGCCCAGGCCCTGCTTGGCGCCCAGCACGATGGAGATGATGTTGCTGAAGCTGATCTGCACCTGCCCGGCCGCCAGCGCCGGCAGGCCGGCTGCGCCGCCGGCCGTGGGCGTGGTGTCGATGGACAGGCCCTCGGCCTCGAAGAAGCCCTTGGCGATGCCCACCTGCAGCGGCGCGGTGTCGATGATGGGAATGGTGCTGACGCGCAGCTTGATCGGCTGCGCAGGCGCCTGGGCCAGGGCGGCGCCGGCGGCCAGCCCCAGGGCGGCGAACGCGGTCAGCGCCGTCCGCATCAGTCTCGAGATTCGCAGAACGCTCATGGAGTGACTCCTTCGATGGAACACGACAGATGCGGCCGTCCGGTCAGCGTTCGCCGACGAACGACCATGGGATGATCCGCCTTTCGGCGAAGACGAAGACCTGGTTCAGCACGAAGCCGAGCACGGCCAGGATGACGATCCAGGCATACATCTGCGGCACCTTGAAGGCGCGCTGCATGTCCAGGATGAGGTAGCCCACGCCGCCGGTGCCGGCCAGCATCTCGGCGATGACGACGAGGATCAGGCCCAGCCCCAGGCTGATGCGCAGGCCCGACAGGATCATCGGCAGCGCGGCGGGCAGGATCACCTTGAACATCAGCCCGGCGCGGCCGTAGCCGAAGGTGCGCGCCACGTCGACCATCACCGGGTCGGTGCCGCGCACGCCCTGCACGGTGTTGATGAGCACGGGGAAGAACACGCCCAGGCCGATGAGCGTGAGCTTCATCGGGTCGCCCAGGCCCAGGAACAGGATCAATGGCGGCAGCAGCGCCGGCTTGGGCAGCGGGCGCAGCATTTCCACCAGCGGGTCGAGCAGGTCGTGCACGGCGGGATAGCGGCCCATCGCCAGGCCGACGGCGATGGCCAGCGCGCTGGCGCCGATGTAGGCCATGAAGAAGATCTTCAGCGTTTCGGCCAGCGGCTGCAGGAAGGCGCCGCTCTGCAGGATGCCGGCCAGCGTGGCCGCCACCTTGGACGGCGGGGGCACCAAGGCCGCGTTGAGCCGTCCGCTGCCCACCAGCCACTCGACCAGCCCGATCAGCGCCATCAAGGTGGCCACGCCGAGCGCGCGCTCCAGCCAGCGGGCGCGCGGCGCGTGCATCACGCCGCCTTTCCCAGCAGCATGGACAGCAGCCGGTGCCGCAGTTCCAGGAAGCGCGGCAGCTCCTTGGTGGTGATGGCGTCGCGCGGGCGCGGGAGGTCGGTCACCATGGTGTCCACCACCGTGGACGGGCGCTGCGAGAGCACGGCGATGCGGTCGGCCAGGAACACCGCCTCGTCGACGTCGTGCGTCACCAGCACGGCGGTGAAGCCGTGGCGTGTCCACAGGTCCAGCACCATGGCGTGCAGTTCCAGCCGCGTCAGCGCGTCGACCGAGCTGAAAGGCTCGTCCATCAGCAGCACGCGCGGCTCGGCGGCCAGCGCGCGCGCGATGGTCACGCGCTGCTGCATGCCGCCCGAGAGCTGCCACGGATACAGACCGGCCGACGCACCCAGTCCCACCATCTCGACGAAACGAAGGCTGTGCTCGCGGCGCTGCGCGGCCGTCATGCCCGCACGGTTCTCGGTCGCGAAGTCGACGTTCTGCAGCACCGTGCGCCAGGGCAGCAGCGACTTGCCGTACTGCTGGAACAGGTAGACGATGCCCGGCGGCGGCGCGCTCACCGACTGGCCGCGGAAGGTCACGCTGCCGGCCGTGGGCGGCATCAGGCCGGCGGCGATCTGCAGCAGCGTGGACTTGCCGCAGCCCGAGGGGCCCACCACCGCGAGGAACTCGCCCTCCTTCACGTCGAGGTCGACGTGGCCGATGGCCAAGGGGGGCGGAGGGGCCGCGCCGGCCGCACCGCCGAAGCCCTTCTGCACGCCCCGCAATCGGAGCCAGGCGGGGGAGGTGTCGGCAAGATCCATGTCGGACGGCGGCGCGGTCAGTACTGGGTGGGCGGCAGCTCGACCACCAGCCCGTCGAGCGCGTCGCTCAGCACCAGCTGGCAGCTCAGGCGGCTGTGCGGCTGACGCGGCGAAGCGGTGAAGGCCAGCATCGAGGCTTCGTCGTCGCTGATGGGCGGCAGGCGGTCCAGCCAGTCTTGCCGCACGTAGACGTGGCAGGTGGCGCAGGTCAGCAGGCCGCCGCAGTCGGCGGCAATGCCGGGCACGTTGGCCTCGACGGCCGCCTCCATCACGCTCAGGCCCGGCTGTGCGTCGAGGCGGCGTTCTTCGCTGCGGCCATCGGCCAGCGGGGTGATCAGGGTGAAGGCGACCATGGTCGGGTGCGTGGGGTCCGGGGTGGGGGTCAAATGCGCCCGAAGTATTCGCGGCGATGGAAGAGATCCTTGTCCTGCGCTTCGTCGTAGCGCTGCAGGTCCCAGCGCTTGATGCGCGCGTAGTAGTCGACGAAGGGCCGGCCGAAGGCCTCGACCAGCGCCGTGTCGGCTGACAGCGCGTCGAGCGCCTCGCCCAGCGACGAAGGCAGCCGCTGCGCCTGCGCGCCGTAGGGTGCGTCGGTGGCGCGCGGCGGTGGCAGCTGCCGTTCGATGCCGTCGAGACCAGCGTGGATCTGCGAGGCGATGTACAGGTAGGGGTTGGCCGCGGGTTCGCCGATGCGGTTCTCGATGCGCGTGTCGTCGTCGCCGCACTCGCCGATCACGCGCAGCATCGCGCCTCGGCTGTCGCGTCCCCACAGGATGGACTGCGGCGCCAGCGCGTTGGGGCGGAAGCGGCCGTAGCCGTTCACCGTGGGTGTGCTGAAGACCGTCATGCCGGCCGCGTGATGCAAGAGACCTGCCAGGTAGTGTTCGCCCCGTGCCGACAAGGTGTGGCCGGCGTCCAGCGTCGTGCTGCCCGGCGCCGGTGTCTCGCGGCGGAAGGCGTTGCTGCCGTCGGCCGCGTTCACCAGCGACTGGTGCAGGTGCCAGCCGCTGGACATGATGTTGGGGAACGGCGGCCGGCACATGAAGGTGGCGTGGTAGCCGGCGCGCTGCAGCGCCATCTTCACGGCATTGCGGAACAGCGACATGTTGTCGGCCGCGGTGAGCGCGTCGGTGACGTCGAACACCGCCTCGACCTGGCTGGGGCCCATCTCGGCTTCCAGCGACAGCAGCGGCATGCCCAGCGCCTGCGCGGTGCGCTGCACGATGCGCAGCGGCGCTTCGGCCTGGTCGAACCACTGCTCGCTGAGCATGTTGGCGCCCGCGTGCACCATGCTCACGCTGCCGGGCACGCCGGGCGTGCTGGTGTTGTCGGGGTCCAGGCGGGGATCGAGCCCACCGGCGCCGGGCTCGATGCGGTAGATGTGGAACTCGACTTCCAGCCCGCACTGCAGCCCCAGTCCGGCAGCGGCCAGGCGCTCGAGCGCACGCAGCAGCACACGGCGCGGATCGAGTTCCACCGGGCGCCCGTCGGCGAAGTGCACGTCGGCACGCAGCCAGCCCGCGCCCTCGGTCCAGGGCAGGTGGCGCAGGCTGGCGGGGTCGGGCAGCAGCACCAGGTTGTTGGCCTGGCCGAAGCCGGGCAGCGATTCGGTGCCGCCGGGCTCGAACACCTTGTAGACGGTGCGCCCGGCGAGGTCCTTCAGCATCAGCGTGCTGACCATGGTGACGCCCGAGCGCAGCGCGCGTTCGGCGGCGGCCGCCACCAGCACCTTGCTGCGCGCGATGCCGTGCACGTCGCACCAGGCCACGCGCACCAGTTCGAGGTTGCTGTCGCGGATGGTGCGGGCCGCCTCCAGCACCGCGCTCTCACGCGCGGCGTCGTGCACGCCGCAGCGCTCTGCGAAGCTGCTCAAGTCGCGGTCTCCGCCGCGTGCCCGACGCTCGACCTCATGCGGGCTGCTGCTGCGGCTGCTTGGGCGTCCAGGGCGCGCCTTCGCGCTTGGCGTCCACCTGCTTGATCCACCAGGTGCCCCAGGTGCCGGCGGGCGCGATGCCGTCCACGGTGTCGGGCCCGTGCATCGCGGCGGCCTGCGCGGGATCGGCCGCGCCCGGCGCCGGCCGGCCGGCCTGCACGTCCTCGATGGCCTTCAGCAGCAGGCGGCGGTTGGCCATGATGACCTTGTCGCTGGTGCCCAGGTGCTCGCGCGTGCGGTCCTGGATGGCGCCCATGCTCTCCACCGCCCACTGGTCGTGCACGTTGATGTCTTCCTCGCCCATGCCCAGGAAGGTCGTGCTGCGCTGCTCCTCGGCATCGAAGCCCCAGTTGTTCTGCCGGCCCGCCTTCGGGATGAAGGCCGGCGGCGGGATGAACTGCGTGCGCTGGTTGCGCATGGCCAGGCGATCGACCGGCTCGCCGAAGCTGGTGAAGAAGGCGTACCAGTAGGTGTGCGTGTCGTCGATGGGCACGTGCATCTGCGTGATGGTCAGCGTCTCGGACAGCGGGATGACGAAGGTCTGCGGGAAGATCTCGTGCGTCACGCGCACGTGGGTCAGCTCGTCGGTCATGGGCCGCAACGTGGTGAGCTGGAAGCCCCAGGGCCGCGCCTCGAAGCTGATGTCGGGGCGGTGGAACTCGCGCATGATGCGCGTCATCGGCCAGCGCTGGCCGTCGACCTCGCCCACGCTGGCGCTGCGGAACTGCTTGCCGGCCGGGTTGGCGCCGATGTCGTCGAGCGGCGCGTCGTTCAGGAAACGGTGCAGGAACGAGGTGTGCGCCGGGTCGATGCCCACCTCGAAGGCCTGCAGCCAGTTGCAGTGCCACATGCCCTTGAAGGCGAAGGTGTGCGTGGCCGGCGCCTCGAAGCAGTCGAAGGTCGGGAATGGCGGTGCCTTGCCCGGCTCGCCCATCCACGCGAAGAGCACGCCGCTGCGCTCGATCACCGGGTAGGCGCGCTGCTTCACGCGTTCGCACAGCTTGCTCCCCACGGGCTCGGCGGGGGTGTCCAGGCACTTGCCCTGGGCGTCGAACTTCCAGCCGTGGAAGGGGCAGCGCAGGCCGTCGCCCTCGTGGCGGCCGAAGGAAAGGTCGGCGTTGCGGTGCGGGCAGTCGCGGTCGAGCAGGCCCCAACGGCCCTGGTCGTCCTTGAAGAGCACGAGGTCCTGGCCCAGCAGGCGCACGGCCTTCACGGGGCGCTGGCGCATGGCGGGGTCGAGCGCGGGATCGAACTCGTCGACCAGCGCCGCCGGCTGCCAGTAGCTGCGCAGCACGGCGCCGCAGGCGGTGCCCGGGCCGATGCGGGTGAGCAGGGCGTTCTGTTCAGCGTTCATCGCAGGTCCTCGTGACGACGATCAAGATCGGGATGACTGTATACCGTTATTGCCGTTCAGGATACAGTCCGCCCATGGGCCTGCAAGAAACCGTCCTGCTGCAGCTTCGCGAGCGCATCCTGCGCGGCGATTTCGCGCCCGGCGCGCGCCTGGCCGAGCAGCAGCTGGCCGAACAGATCGGCGCGTCGCGCACCCCGGTGCGTGCGGCGCTGGGCGTGCTGGAACAGGAAGGCCTGGTGAAGGCCAACGAGACCGGCGGCTACGTGGTGCGCCAGTTCACGGCACGCGAGGTGGCCGACGCCATCGCCGTGCGCGGGCATCTGGAGGGCATGGCCGCGCGCCTGGTGGCCGAGCACGGCCTGAGCCGGCAGCTGGCCATGGACCTGCAGGAATGTCTGGCGGAAGGCGACGCCGCGCTGGCCGCCGACCCGCTGACGATGGAGGCCTACGCGCGCTATGCCGCGATGAACGACCGCCTGCACGCGCTGGTGCTGGAAGCCAGTGGCAACCAGGCACTGCAGCGTGCCGTCGAGCTCAACGACAGGCTGCCCTTCGCACCCGCCTCGGCCATGCTGCCGATGCAGGGCTCGGTGACCCTGGACCGCGACCTGATGCTCTACGCGCACCGCCAGCACCACATGCTGGTCGATGCCATGCGCCGCGGCGAAGGCGCGCGCGCGCAGGCCCTGGCCGTCGAACACACCGAAGTGGCGCAGGCCAACATGCGCATGGCGCTGGAGCGGCGCAGCGAGTCGGAGCGGGTGCTGCCGGCGATCAGGTTGATCGTCGGGGCCTGAAGGGGCGGTAAGGCCGCTTGCTTTGCGTCGCCCTCCCCGGGCCTGCCGCGTACTACCCGGCCACCTTCTCGCCGGTGCAGCCTAGGCCGCGCACCATGCCCAAGGCCCTGCCGCAGTTCGGCTGCACCGAAGTACAAGGTAGGGCACCGGATCGCGCCCTACCAGGCATCTACGACGCTGATCTCGTCCTACCGGATCGAGTCGTCGGGCAGCTTGTCTCCTGGCAGGGAGCCGCCTTGGCGGGTGACGATGACATGGGCGCTTACCACGCTGCCATTGCCCCAGGAGACGACCTTAATGAGCGGACCGTGCTCCACCACAGCAGGCCTTCTCGAAACCCGCTGCGCGTCAGTCCAGCGTCGCCCCCGAGGCCTTGATGACCGGCACCCATCGGTTGATCTCGGCGCCGAGGAAGGCGGTGAACTCTTCCGGCCCCTTGGCCATGATGGCGCTGCCGTTGGCGGCGAACCTCTGGCGAACTTCGGGCTTGGTCAAGGCGTCGCCGATGGCTTTCGACAGGCGCGCGACCACGTCCTTGGGCATGCCGGCAGGTCCGACGATGCCCTGCCAGCCCGCGGCCTCCAGGCTGGCGAAACCCGCCTCCTTGGCGGTCGGCACGTTCGGCAGGGCGGCAACACGCTGGGCATCGGTCACGTAGAGCGCCCTCAGACGGCCGCTCTGGATGTGCGGCAACAGCACGGTGGACACGTCGACCAGCAGGTGGGTCTGGCCGCCGATCAGGTCCTGCACCGCCGGTGACGAGCCCTTGTAAGGGACATGGACCAGCTTGGTGCCGGCCACCTGGTTGAGCATCTCGCCATTGAGGTGGGTGATGGACCCCGAGCCACCGGAGGCGTAGTTGGCCTTGTCGGGGTTGGCCTTGGCCCAGGCGATGAACTCCGCAAGCGTCTGGGCCGGGTGATTCGCCGGCACGGCGGCGATGAAGCCCGAGCCCGAGGTCTGGTGGATGTAGGTGAAGTCCTTCTGCGGATCGAAGGGCTTCTTCGACACCATGTGGGGCGCCAGCACGAAGGGGCCGATGTTGGCCACCAGGATGGTGTAGCCGTCGGCCGGCGCGCGCGTCAGGTCTGCGGCGGCCATGACGCCCCCGGCGCCGGGCTTGTACTCGATGACGACCGGCTGGCCGAGCGCCTCCTGGAGGCTGGGTTGCAGGTTGCGCGCCACGGCGTCGATGCCTCCTCCGGGCGGGAATCCGACCACCAGCTTGATGGGCTTGGTGGGATACGCCTGGGCATGCGCTGGCCCCGCCAGACCGCTCAGCGCCCATGCGGCTGCCGCGGCAATCAGGACAGTGCGACGGCCTGCCGCGACACGGGTGGACTTCTTGGTCATCGTCTTTCTCTCAGCATCCTGTGGTGTGTACAGGCACTCTACGCAAGCCGGCGTCAACCAGTCAGGGGGTTTTCACACAGCCGGGTCTCGAGCTCCAGACAGTCCCTGCTGCGCCCTGCCGTCGGTCGAGACCGGCGGCTGCCGGCCGGGCTGCCGCATGAAGCACCTCGGCCGGGCGGATCAGCAGGGGTGGGACGAAGGGCCAGCCAGCATCACCTCTGGCCTTGCCGGGGGCCCGACGGACCGGGCGCCGCCAACAGGTTCAGCACCGCCAGCAGCTTGGCATGGGTCTCCTGCAGGACGGCCATGTCGCCGACCTGGTCGGGCGGCAGGCCCTGCGCTGCCTTCAGCCGCTCGTCGGCCAGCGCCAGCAAGGCCTGGGCGCGTGTCTCGGCCGTCTCCTTCCACCGGTTGGGCGCACGCGGGGAGAGCCCTCGCGCCAGCAGCCAGGCGACTTTTTCCACCTGGTGCTTGGCCCGCGTTCGCTCCACCGCCAGCAGCAGCAGGTTGCTGCCGTCTTCGTCGGTGAAGTTCAGCCGGGCGCCGCGACTCAGCAGGAAGTCGAGCACCTCGGTTCGCGAGGCCAGGGCGAGCGCCGGGCCGAACTTGCCAGCATACTTGACTTCCCGCAGTTCGATGTTGCCGCCTCTGGAGACCAGCAGCTTCAGCGCCTCCAGATCGTCACCCGCCGCGGCAAAGAGCGTGGGCGACAGCAGGTTTTCGCCCCCCACGCCCTTTGCCGGCCCCTGCAGGTTGGGGTCCGACCCCAGGTCGAGCAGGATCGCCAGGCTCTTCAGCCGATCGCCAGGCAGAGGGGTCTTGCTCCCGCGGGGGCCGTCGATGAAGAAGCGCAGCACCGAGCCCCGGTCGTCGCCCACGAAAAAGTCGCGGCTGCCGTCATAGGACTTCTCACGCTGGTAGCTGCCGCCCTTGGTCAGGTAGTCGCTCAGTTCGTCGGCCGTGAGGCGGCCTTCGGCCATCTGCACAGCGTAGGCCCGCAGTGCGGCGCGGTGGGCCAGTTCCGCCAGGGCACCGCCGGGCTGGACCGTGGTCGTCCTGGGCGCCTGGGCAGCGCCGGGCTCCCGCGCCAGGCCGATGGCGTGCAGGCCGATGGCTGCTGCGCCGATGACCAGTCGTTTCAGGATCATGGTGAGCATGTGGCCGCAAGGGTAACCGGGGTCGGGGCTCCCGCGTTGGTCGCAACGGTCCGGCCGCAGGTGTCGTGGGCTCGGTGGCGCGGGGTCGCGGGCCCCGCGCCACCACGCGCCCGAAGACAATGCGCGCATGCGAACGCCGATCCAAACGCTGATCCAAACGCTGATCCGCCCTGCACGCCACGTCTGCAGGTCGCTCGCGCTTGCGGCGGCGGCCATCGCCGCGATGGCCGCCGCGGCCGCGCCTGCAGCGCCGCCGCCCGTGCGGACGCAGGTGCTTGCACTTGACGGCCATCGTGTGACGCTGGACGTGTATCCCGCCGCCGGCCCGCTGCGGGGCGCCGTCATCCTCTCGCACGGCTTCACGCGCAGCCGGCGCACGCTGGCGGGACATGCGCAGGCGCTGGCCGATGCCGGCGTGCTGGCGCTGACGCCGGACCTGCCCTGCACCTTCGACTTTCGCTGCAACGCCCGCGCCCTTGCTGCGCTGGTGGGCTCGCTGCGTGCCGGAGGCAGCTTCGGTGACCCGATCGAGAAGGTGATGCTCGTCGGCTTCTCTGCCGGCGGGCTGTCCAGCCTGCTGGCGGCGGACACGCCCGGCGTGGTCGGCTACGTCGGCCTGGACCCGTTCGACCGCACGATGCACGGCGAGACCGAGCGACTGGGCTTGACGGCGGCCAGCCGGCTGCGCACCGAGGCGCTGCTGCTGCGCGCCCCTCCGTCGCGCTGCAACGCCGAAGCGGTGGCCGCGCCCTGGGGCACCACGCTGCCGGCGATCTGGCGCGACGAGCTGATCGCAGGCGCATCGCACTGCGATTTCGAGTCGCCCTCCGACTGGATGTGCCGCCTGGCGTGCGGCGACACCGACCCGGTGCGCCAGCAGCAGGTGCGCCAGGGACTGCTCGACGCCGCGTCGCGCTGGATGCGCTGAGCCTGCCGCCCCCGGAGAGCACGCCGCGCAGGGGCCGGCCGCGCGGGCACCGTCCTTGCTTTCAGCCTGGACTGCATTCGGTCACCCCTGAGGCTCGCCTTGCCCGCAACACCCGCACCCGTCGTTCCCCCCGAGGCCTCACTCTGCGTCCGCGGCGCCCGGGTGCTGGCGGCACCGCAGGCCACGCCGGGACCGGCGTGCGATGTCTGGATCGCCGGCGCTCGACTGGCCGGCATCACGCCCGCAGGTGCGTTGCCCCTGCCGCCGGGCGTCGAAACGCTCGATGCTGCAGGTTGCCTGGCGATGCCCGGGCTGGTCAGCGCGCACACCCACTCGTACACGTCGCTGCTGGCCGACACCGTGCCCGGCGCGCCGCTGGACCTGTTCGTGCTGGAAGCCATGGCCAGGCGTGCACCACGCAGCCCCCGCATGGTCTACATCAGCGCCCTGGTGCACGGCTTGCAGCTGCTCAAGCGCGGTGTCACGGGCCTGGTCGACCACGTGCGCCATGGCGCCCTGCCCAGCGTCGAAGCCGTCGAAGCCTGCCTGCAGGCCTACCGCGACCTGGGCTTGCGCGCCACCGTGGCGCCCATGTACGAAGACCGGTCCTACATCGACTCCCTGCCCATCGATGCCCGCGAACTGCCGGCGTCGGTGCAGGCGCGCTGGGCCGGCCTGCGCAAGCCGCCGCCCGAGGCCTATTTCGAACTGATGGACGCTGTTCTGCATTGGCGCGGCCACGGCGGCCGTCTGGACGTGATGCTGGGCGTGGACGGCCCGCAGCGCTGCAGCCCCCGCTTGCTCAGCCTGACGGGCCGTTATGCCGACCAGCACGCGATGGGCCTGCACACGCATTTGCTGGAAAGCAAGACGCAGTCGATGATGACGCCGCGCGGCGGGAGCCTGGTGCAGGTGATCGATCGACACGGGCTGCTGAACTCGCGTTCTTCGTTGGCGCACTTTGTCTGGTGCACGCAGCGCGACATGGCCCTGGTGGCCGAGCGTGGCGCCCATGTGGTGCACAACCCCTTGAGCAACCTCCACCTGGGCAGCGGCCTGCAGCCCACGCGGCAGATGCTGGACCTGGGTGTGAACGTGGCGCTGGGCACCGACAGCGAAAGCGGTCACGACGCCAGCCTGCTGGAGCAGGCCCGCCTGATGGCCGTGCTGAGCCGTGTACGTGGAGAACCCGAAACGCGATGGATCCAGAGCGCACAAGCCCTGCACGCCGCCACGGCCGCAGGCGCGCGGGTGCTGGGGCTGCCGGCCGGGTCGGGCACGCTGCAGCCCGGCGCGCCGGCCGACATCACGCTGGTGGACACCACGGGCCTGGACTGGCTGGCGGCGCGCGATCCGACCCATCACCTGGTGATGGCCGAACAGGGCAGCAACGTCAGGCACGTGGTGGTGAATGGCCTGGTGGTGCTGAGAGACAGGGTGGCCGCTTGCCCCGCCCACGGCACGGCCCGGCCGATCGATGAAGCCGCCCTGCTGGCCGAGGCCGTCGAGCTGGCCGCTGCCGACGACCAGGCCAATGCGGCCGGGCTCGCCATCGCTGCCAGCGAGCGCGCCGTGTTCTCGTCACTGATCGAGAGAGCACTGGCCAGGCGCCTGCGCATCGAACGCCATGCCCGCTCGCGGTGACGCCACGGCCGACGCTGTCGACGATCAGCAGGGGCAGACGTGCCGGACACCGATCTGGCGATCTCCCCGGGCGATCTGCCCGGGCGATCATGTGCCCAATGGCGCCCGCCCGAATGCATTCGGCCAGCCCAGGCTGCGTCAGCCCTCCCACCCTGCCCGGATCGGCAGCTCCCACCCACGAGGGCAGGCCACCGCGGCCCTCCTTCAACAGTCCACGAGGCCGAATCGCCGCATCAGAGCACCGGGGTCAGGGTCACGGTCGCGGAAACGTCGGAAGGCCAGGTCAGCCGGCACGACATGGCCCACGCTCAGGATGGTGTCGCGCCAGGCCCGGGCGACCTCGAAGTCGTACAGGCCGCCTCGCGACTGCAGGAAGGCTTCGGCGGCGTCTGCCGCCATCAGGTCGGCCCACAGGTACCCGTAGAGGCCTGCGTCGTACCCCCCCGCGAAGCTGTGGGCGTTGCTGGTCACCCGCAGGATCAGGTCCCACGCCTGCGGCATGCCCAACCCGGCGAGGGTTTCTCGCTCCACGGCAACGGCGTCGATCTCGCGCCCGGTGCCGTCGGCCATCTGGTGCAGTGTCATGTCGACGATGGCACTGCCCAGATAGTCGAGATTGACGCTGAAGATTCGGTCGTACCTGAGCCCGGCTTCCAGGCGCTCGATCAGCGCCAGGGGCATCGGCTCGCCTGTCTCGTGATGGCGCGCGAACCGTCGCAGAAGCTCGCGGTCTCGCAACCAGTACTCGTTGAGCAGTGACGGCAGTTCGACCAGGTCCCAGGCCACCTGAAGGCTGCCCAGGGACGGGTAGCGCGCGCCGTTGAGCAACATGTGCAAGGCGTGCCCGAACTCGTGGAACAGCACGTTGGCGTACTCCCAGGGCAACAGCACGGGCTCAGCGGCCACCGGGGGCGGCAGGCCGGACACCATGTTCGAGATCGGCAGCACGCGGCCACGAAAGCTCTCGGCAGCGCGCATCTGGTGCTGGTGCGAGCCGTGCGCCTTGCCCGGGCGCTGGAACAGGTCGACGTAGAGCACGCCGACAACCGCCTCGTCGCGACGCACCTCGAACACGCGGATGCTCTCGTGCAGCCGCGGCAGACCATGCAGTTCCTCGAACGACAGGCCGTGAACGCGGCCGGCTGCCCAGAACATGGCTTCGAGCATGCCGGCCAGCGTCAGGTACTGCCTGACCTGTTCGGCGTCGAGCTGGAAGCGCTGGCGCCGCAGCTTCTCGGCGTAGTGCAGACGGTCCCAGGGCGCGAGGGCGAGGCCCGCCCCTTCGGCATCTGCAATGACCTGGTACTCGGCCAGCTGTCGCTGCGTGGCCGCCAGCACCGTGTCCCAGGTGCGGCGCATCACGGCCAACGCCGTCTCCGGTGTACGGGCCATGCGCTGGGCCAGCACACCGTGCGCGTGGCTGGGATGCCCGAGCAGCCGCGCACGCTCACCGCGCAGACGCAGGATCTCGGCGATGACCGGCTTGTTGTCGTGCGGCCCGTCGTTGTCGCAGCGGTCGTTCCACAGGCGCCAGACACGCTCCCGCAGGTCGCGGCGCGTCGAGTGGGTCAGGAACGGCCACACCGCGGGGCGCTGGTTCGGGATCGCCCACTGGCCTTCACGACCCAGCGCCCGAGCCGCCGCCGCTGCCGCCTGGCGCTGCGGCTCGGACAGGCCGGCAAGATCGTCCTGCGACTCGAGCCAGACGACCTGCGCCGACTGATCGGCGAGCAGGTTCTGGGCGAACTGCGCCGACAACGCCGCCAGGCGCCCGTTGATGGCCACCAGCCTTTGCTTGGCGGGCAAGGGCAGCGCCGCGCCGGCCTGCAGCATGCGATCGCGAAGCACTTCGACCAGGCGGACCTGCTCGGGGTCCAGTCCCGATGCGTGGCGCCGTTGCCAGACGGCATCGATGCGACCGAGGAGCACGGGATCGTGGGCGATCTCCAGCTCCAGCGCGGGCACCAGCGGCGCCAGGCGCTGGGCCACAGCAGGCATCTCGCCCGTGCTGGCCGTGGACGCGACGGCCATCATCAGCGTCCGCAGGTCACGCAGGCTGCGGCCGCCATCTTCCAGCGCAGCCACCGTGTTGTCGAAGCTGGGTGCCGCCGGGTTCTGAGTGATGGCCAGAAGCGCACGCCGCTGGGCCTCGACGGCCACGGGCAGGGCTTCCGCCAAGGCGGCCGGCGTCGCGCGGTCGTAGGGCGGCAGCCCGCCCAGGTGCGGCAGGCCGCAGGTCGGCCATGGCGACAGCAGCGCCCGGGCGTCGGGCGACAGGGACAAGGTCGAGGTCGAGGTCATGATCCTTCACCGGTTGCCGGCCTCGTCGCCAGGGCCAGCAGCCTGGCCATGTGTTCACGAAGCTCGGGATCGGGCGCCTGCTGTCCCAGACGCACCAGGATCAGTCGCTGCGACGGCACGACCATCATCACCCGGTTTTCGGAGCCGAGTGCGAACACCGCATCGGCCGGTGCGGTCGCCACCAGGCTGCCCGTGCCCCGGCCCTTGTTCGGCACGATCCAGTGCGTGCCGCCGTTCAGCCACCACAGGCGGCCATAGGCTGGGTGCAGCGCGTCGCGGCGAAAGATCGCCGACAGGCCCTCGGCGCTGACCAGCCGTCGCCCCTCTTCGGAGATCCCCCCATCCAGCACGATCTGGCCGAGTCGGGCGAGGTCTCGCGGCGTGGTCACCAGGCCACGAGGGTTGCCCAGCAAGGTGGAGAGCTCGTCACATCGCCGGCACCAGGCGGTGTCCCGCATGCCGGCCGGCCCGGTCAGCCATTCGGCGGTCAATCCGTCCATCGAAAGACCTGCGACGGACTCGAGCACGGGCAGCAGCAACGCATAGGCGGGCGTGTTGTAGTGATGGTGCGTGCCCGCCGGCGCCGCAAAGCCCAAGGTGTCGTCCAGGCCCGAGCACATCTCCAGCAGGTGCCGCACGGCGATCGCCTGCTCCTGCGTCGCATCGGCTCGCGACCAGCCGCGGCCGATGCAGTCCGACACCGGTTGCTCCAGGTCGAGCAGACTGCGGTCGACCGCGATCGCGGCGAGCACGGCCACCACGCTCTTCTGCTGCGAGGCCACGTCTTCGCGCAGAGCGCCGTCGGATGAGCGGCCGTGCAGGTAGCGCCGTGCGAAGACGGCCTGGCCGTCGGGCACCGGCCAGTGGCGTTCGATGACGGTGCGACGGTCCTGCACGACCAGCAGGCCCGTGCTGCGCTGGCCCTGGCAATAGGACGCCAGTTCGTCGAGGGTGGGTTCATCCCAGCGCGTCATGGCAGCGCCGCATCGAGAAAGGCGCGCACTGGCGGCACCACGGCGGCCGGCAGCGCAGCAGCGCCGTGGTCCTGGCCAGCGAGCTCGTGCACCGTCCAGCCCGCTGCTTCGAGCACGCCGCGGTGCTGGCGAATGCGCGACGCGATGGTGACGGGCACGCCCGCTTCGATCAGATCCCCTTCGCTGCCGAAGTAGACCATGCAGGGACAGGCGATGCGCTCCACCGCGTCACGCTCGTTCCAGCCCGCCATGCTCTCGTAGTAGGCGATCCATTGGCCGTACTGCGCAGGGTTGCGAAGGATCTTCAGCGAAGAAGGCTCGGGGTTCGGCAGCTTCCTGCGCGCGGCTTCCAGGATCTCGCGGTACGGCGCGTCGAGCGGCGGCCAGCCCCCGATCACCAGCGCGGTGAGACGGTCGGTACGCGCTGCCAGCTGCAGTCCGACCGCACCACTCCACGAGTAGCCCCAGTAGGCGAAACCGTCGAAGCCTGCGGTACGGGCCACGCCCAGAAGGTCGGCGCACACGCGATCGGCCGTCAGGTCCTGCGGCGCAATGTCCCGACTGCCACCGATGCCGGGGTAGTCGACCAGCAGCACGCGATAACGATCGACCAGCGCGCCGAGGTAGCCGTCGAGCATCGTCTGCGCGGCAGCACCGAAGATCTCTGTGTGAGACGCCATCAACGGCAGCGTGATCATCAGCGGCCGCCCCTGGCCGTGCAGCGTGTAGAACACCCCGGTGTTCGGGTCCAGTGGCATCTCAGCCCCGCCCGGTGGGTTCGAAGGGACCGGGCGCCCTTCCGGAGCGCAGCGACCGGCGTGAGCGTGAAGGCTTCATCTCAGTGCGACTGGCGCTCCAGCCAGTCGTCGACCACTTCGTCGAGCACAGGCAGGGTCACCGGGCCGGCTGCCATCAGTTGATCATGGTAGGCGCGGATGTCGAAACGATCCCCCAGGCGTTGCTCGGCGCGCGCTCGAAGCTCACGGAACTTCAGGTTGCCGATCTGGTAGCCCAGGGCCTGCGCCGGCATCGCGACATAGCGGTCGACCTCGCCCTCGACCGTGGCGCGCGACAGCGACAGGTGCGCCAGCATGTAGTCGATGGCCTGCTCGCGGCGCCAGCCCATGACGTGGATCCCGGTGTCCACCACCAGGCGGCAGGCACGCCACATCTCCATGTCCAGCCTTCCGAAGTGCTGGTGCGGAGTCTCGTACAGACCCATCTCGATGCCCAACGTCTCGCAGTACAGCGCCCAGCCCTCCAGGCAGGCCGAGTACCTGGTGAAGTTGGCGCGCCGGAAGGCGGGCAGATCGGTCATCTCCTGCATCAGCGCGATGTGCATCAGATGCCCGGGCCAGCCTTCATGCAGCGCCAGCGGCACGTGCAGAGGGCTCGGCGCCTTGGCGGGCAGGCTGCTGATCCAGAAGGTGCCTGCCGTCGAGCCATCCGCCGGGTTGGGCTGTGCATAGGCCGGAGGCATGCGTTCCGACAAGGCTTGCGGAATGCTCTGAATGCCATACGTGATGCGCGGCAGTCGCCCGAAGAATCTCGGCAGCAGGCCGTCGATGGTCTTGGAGACGACCTGCAAGCGCTCGCGCAGCGCTGCGGCTGACGGCGACAGGAACTGCGGGTCGCGGGTCAGGAACTGCCGGTAGCCCGCCACATCACCGGTGTAGCCTGCGGTGGCTGCCAAGGCGGACATCTCGCTGTCGAGCCGGGAGACCTCGCTCAACCCGAGGCGGTGGATCTCCTCCGGACTTGCCGTGTCCAGGGTGCTGAAGTGCCGCACCCAGAAGGCATAGAACGCCGGGCCTTGCGGATCCACGGTGCAGGCCACCGTGTCGCGTGCAGCCGGCAGCAGTTCGCTTTCGACGAAGCCCGCCAGCTTGCGCAGCGACGGCAGGATGCCTTGTTCGATGATCCCGCGGGCGCGCTCGGCCTGGCGCTGCACGCCTCCTTGCGCAGCCGCCGTCGAGCGCTTGAACGGTCCGTACCAGGTCGTGGCGTCGGCGGTGTCGGCCTCGACGCTTCGCAGGTTCTCGAGGGCCGGCCTCAGAACCACCTCGGGATAGCGCACGCCGCAGGACAGGCCGGCCTTCATGCACGCCTGCACATCGGCGAAGTAGCCGGGCAGCGTGCCCAGCCGGTCGGCATAGCGCAGCGCCGAGGCCTCGTCGCCCACCTGGCTCAGGTTGGCGAAGTAGATGGTGTTGAACTCGGGGCCGATCGGCAGCAGCCAGGGCTTCAAGTGGGACAGCGTGGCGTGCACGTCGTGCAGATCACGGAGTTCCCTTTCCAGCAGGCGGTGCGTGGTGCGATCCTGCAGCGACAGACCGGCGATCGGAATGAGTGCCAGGTCGTTCAACATCGCTAAAGCAGCGTGCGCGCGGCGGTCGAAGTCGGCGGGCGCTTCACGGAACATCGTCGGATCGTCGTTGGGCTGGCCCGCCAGCAGGGCCGTCAACGGAAACTCGAAACGCTGGAACTGCCAGTAGCGCTCGGCCAGGCGGTGCAGGGCGTCAACCATGGCTCGGAGCCTTCCAGACCTCGCGCGCAAGCCGCAACAGATTGCCGCCCAGGATGTCCTTCAGGTCGTCGGGACGATAGCCCCAGTCGAGCAGCGTCTGCACGATCTCGGCCAGCTGCTCCGGCGCGACGAAGGCGGGCGTGCCCGAATAGCCGAGCTCCGGCGGGAAGCTGTGCTTCATCTGCGCCAGATAGGCCACGAGCTCGCCCATGTCGAACACGTGGTCGAGCGCGATGGAGACATGCCGCGGACCGACCAGCTGCACGACGTGGTCGACGTGGCGCGCGAAGGTGGCGCTCGAAACATCGTCAACCCCGCCGACCCGGCCCAGGAAGCCGCCGACACCGTTGATGCCCACCACGCCGCCGGTGGCCGCACAGGCACGGATCAGGTCGTCGGGGATGTTCCGCGGGTGCGGATGCACGGCACTCGGGTTGCTGTGCGAGAAGATCACCGGCCGCGTGGCGGCATCGATCGCCTCCCGCGCCGTGCGGTGGCCGGTGTGCGACAGGCACAGCACCATGCCCACGCGCTCCATCTCGGCGATCACCTGCCGGCCGAAGGGGGTGAGGCCGCTGTCGTCGTCCTGGCAGCCTCCGCCCGCGAGGTTGTTGCGGTTGTAGGCCAGCAGCATCCAGCGCACGCCCAGCGCGTGGTACAGCTCGATCAGGCTCAGCTGGTCGCCGATGGCATTGGCGCCCTCGATGTCGAAGGCCACGCCCAGGCGGCCCTGGGCCCGGGCGGCTTCGATGTCGTCGACGGTCTCGACGAGCAGGTAGTCCTGGCGATGGGCCAGCAGCCAGTGGCGCATGGCGGCCAGCGTGCGCACGTGGTCTTCGATGCCCTGGTCGCCGAAGCCGACGTTGATCGTCGCGATGTCCACACCGGCGGCACGGTAGCGCTGCAGCTGCGGCAGGAACGAGGTGTCGTGCGGTCGGGCCACCGGCATGCAGCCATGGTTGTCCCACACCAGCGTGTCCTCGATCAAGGCACGGGCGGCAGCGAACTCGGTGGCGGCAGGCGAAGGCGTATTCATGGACTTGCGGAACGACGCGATGAACCATAGCGGCAACCGTGTCAGGCTGGGTTAGGCTTCACACAGAGTTTTTTAGGAGGAACGAACCGATGGCGACACGGGAATCCAGCGCGGAGGAAGGCGCCTGGTCGCCGCTGGACTTCGACCAGGAGGCGTCGCGTTCGAGCGAGTCGCGGCGCTTCTCGCGGGACGGCGTGCGCAGCTTCTATGCGTCCGAAGGGGGCAGCGGAACCGCCGACGTGGTGCGCCTGGGCAGTGACGTCCTGCTGTCCGTCGTCAACTGCGTGCTGCCGCGCCTGGCACGCTGGCGCTACGAGCCCGACGAGGCGCTGATCACGCTGCGGGCCTCGCTGAGTTGCGACGTGATCTTCCGCAGCCCGGGGGTGGCCCCCGTGGTCTTCAACCGCCCGGAAGTGACCCTGGTCTGCCAGCCGGCCGGGCTGCCGCTGACGGTGGACATCACCGGCGGCGTGCGGCAGCAGGGGCTGGTGGCGGCGTACCGCGCATCCACCTTCGCCGCCCGCCATGGCCTGCAGCCCGGCGACCTGCCGGCGCTGATGCAAGACGTCCTGGCCGGCAAGGGCGCGGTCGGTCGCATCGCCTCGTTTCCGATGGACCACCGCATCGCCGCGCTGGTGGCCGAGACCATCGACACCCGGCTCGACGGCGAACTGCGGGTGCTGCAGTACGCGGGTCGGCTCACCGAACTGGTGGCCTACACGCTCGATGCCATGCACCACACTCCCTCGTTGAGAGGTGCATCCGGCCACCCGCTGCACCGCCGGCGCGACGTCGAGCTGGCGCATGCCGCCATGGCGCGCCTGGAGAAGGACTACCGCCGCCCGCCGCGCTTTGCCGACCTGGCGCGCGAGATCGCCACCAACCAGAACAAGCTGAAGGCCGTGTTCAAGGAGACCTTCGGTCTGACCATGGCCGACTACTGCCTGGAACGCCGCATGCGGGAGGCGCAACAGCTGCTGCTGGAAGCGACGCTGACCATCGCCCAGGTGGCCGAGCGCGTGGGCTACGAGCACCAGAGCAGCTTCACGGCCGCTTTCCGCGGCCACGTGGGCATGTCGCCGCGGGAATACCGGCAGCACCGTGCACCCTTCAGCGTGCCGCTGGGCAAGGCTCTGGCCGTCGCCTAGGGTTCACCCGCAATCGCCGCACGCCGGTGCGGCCGCACGCAGGCGCCCGTGTCGATCGCCTAAATTTTCGGTGCAAGCTCGAATCCGGTCGAACCGGGCCGCGCCTATCGTGCTGCGCAACCCCACAGCGGCCTGGCCCCGAGGAGCGACCCGATGACGAAGCAGCACACCCTCCCGTTCCGTCCGACCGGACTTGTCTTTGCACTCGCCTCCGCCGGCTTGCTGGCCGCACTGCCGGCGACGGCGCAGCAGAGTCCTTCGGCGAAGGCCGACGAGGACCAGGGCCAGCGCATCGTGGTCACGGCCAGCAAGCGCCAGGAGAAGCAGCGCGAAGTGGCTGGCACCGTGTCGGTGCTGGACGGTGGCGACCTCGAACGCCGCGGCTCGCGTGACCAGGAAGACTCCTTGAAGCTCACGC
This sequence comes from Rubrivivax sp., assembly GCA_022843905.1. Lineage (GTDB taxonomy): Bacteria > Pseudomonadota > Gammaproteobacteria > Burkholderiales > Burkholderiaceae_C > Rubrivivax. The sequence continues at coordinate 108,715 of JALHMT010000006.1, read as the reverse complement.
CGGGTGTGCAGTTCAACAAGGGCGATATCGCCAGCAACACCATCACCATCCGCGGCATCGGCACCGCCACGGCCAACGAAGGCAGCGGCGCGCAACAGGGGCCGACCGGCTCCTACATCGAAGACGTGCCGATGGCCTCCCCGCTGGGCAAAGGCACGGTGCAGGATCCATTGACCTGGGATCTCGACCGTGTCGAAGTGCTGCGGGGCCCCCAGGGGGTGCTGTTCGGCTCCGGCTCGCTGGGCGGCGCGGTGCGCTATCTCTACAACAAGCCGCGCTTCGGCGAGGTCGAGGCCAGCGTCAAGGCCGAAGTCGCCAAGGCGTCGGCCGGCGGTACCGAGCTGTCGCTCTACGGCATGGTCAACGCGCCTCTGTCGGCTGCCGCAGCCTTGCGCGTCGTCGCGTTCGACCGCCGCGACCCGGGCTACATCGACAACCTGGGCTCGCGCACGAAGGACGCCAACGACGTGCATCAGCGAGGTGGCCGCGTCCTGCTCTCACTGCGGCCCATGAAGGACCTCAACGCCACCCTGGTGCTGAGCACGCAGAAGACGGACCAGGGCGACACCTTCAGCGTCTCGCCCGACCCCGGCAGGCTCGAGCACACGTCGCCCAACAACTCCACGCGCAGCAGCACCAGCGACTTCTACAGCCTGACGGTCGACTGGAACCTGGGCGCCCACACGCTGACCTCGATCACCGGCCACTGGCGCAACAAGGGCATGGCCCTGATCGACGACACCGAACTCTTCGCCAGCCAGGGCATCGTCGTGCCTCAGGTGTACCGTCCGCAGACCAGTTCGTCCAAGGCCACCTCGCAGGAACTGCGCATCGCCAGCAACCCCGGGCGCACGCTGAGCTACGTGGCCGGATTCTTCCACCAGGACATGAAGGGCAGCGGGCGAGGCCAGCAGATCGATCCTTCCGCAGCCTTCGGCGTCGCCACCCTGGTCGACCTGACCAGCCAGGGCAGCGGCACGGAGAGCGCCGTCTTTGCCGACACCGAGTACAGCTTCGGCAACGGCTGGAGTGCCGGTGCTGGCGGTCGCTACTACCGCACCGAGGTCGACAGCAGCAGCACCGGCACCCAGTTCGGCGCGCCGTCGGGTTTCGGCCCCGTGGGCACGAAAGACAGCGGGTTCACGCCGAAGTTCACCCTGAAGTACAGGTTCGCTGCGGACAGCCAGTGGTACGCCGTGGCGGCCAAGGGCTACCGCTACGGTGGCGTGAACGGGTCGGCGCCGTTCAAGGCCTACAAGTCGGACTCGCTGTGGAGCTACGAGACGGGACTGCGCCTGACGCCGATGCCGGGCCTGCAATTGGACCTGGCCGCCTTCGTGCTCGACTGGAAGGACGCGCAGTTCACCTACTTCATTCCCCCCACGCCGCCCAGCCGCCTGCCGGAATCCGGCATCGACAACGTCGGCAAGGCACGCAGCACCGGGGTCGAGGCGGCCCTGCGCTACCGGGTGAACGCGGCGTTCGACCTCGCCGCGTCGCTGGCCTACATCGAAGCCAAGACCCAGGCCGCGGTGGCGATTCCGGCGGGACGGGGCTCGATCACCGCCCCCGTCGGATCCCGCTTGCCGGGCACGCCCGAGTTGCAGGCCGCCGTCCAGGCCAACCTGAGGTTCGCCGGCCCGTTCGCGTCGCAGGGCCGTGCCAACGCCACGTACACGCACGTCGGCGACCGCGTCATGTTCCTCGGCGGCAACAAGCCGGCCGACGCCTACGACACGATCGACCTGGGGGTGAACTTCGCGCGGGGGTCCTGGACCCTGGCCGCCGGCGTGGCCAACGTCACGAACGAAAAGGGCGTCATGAGCATCACCGGCGCACCGGCCGGTGTGGGAGCCTTCGCGCAGTACTTCCTGCAGCGGCCACGCACCATGACCATGTCACTGCGCTACGACCACTGAGAACGCCATGAGCCCCGCGGCCGCCGTCGACTCACCTGCCAGCTGGCGGGTGCTCGCCGGCTGCTGCATCGTCGCCATCTTCGGCGTCACCTCGCTCTATGGCTCGACCTTCGGCCTCATGATGCTGCCGATGCAGAAGGAACTCGGCTGGTCGCGCGGCGACATCACCTTCTCGCTCACGCTGATGACCATCGTGGGCCCGGCGATCCTTCCCCTGGTGGGCTGGGTGATCGACAACGTCAGGCTGCGCCCGCTGATCCTGTGGGGCGTCGTGCTGCAGTCCGCGAGCCTGGCCTCCTTCGGCTTCATGCAGGGCAGCGTGTGGGTCTACTACGGTCTGAGCCTGGTGATGATCTTCACCGCGTCGGGCGCGTCGATACTGACGCTGTCCAAGCTGCTGCAGACCTGGTTCGACAAGTCCTTCGGCAGGGCCCTGGGCCTGCTGTTCGCCCTCCTCACGATCGGCGCCATCGTCCACCCGCAGATTGCGCGGCTGGTCATGGCCCACGCGAGCTGGCGCGAAGCCTTCATGGTGATGGGGCTGTTGAGCCTGATCTGCGGCGGCCTGGCCGCCTGGCTCCTGGTGCACGAACGACGACCGGACGGGGCAGTGGCGCCTCCACCACCGGCGGCCAGACCCGGCGTCGAATCCGGTCCTCCGGTCACGATGCGCGCGTTCCTGGGCGATCGTGTCTGGTGGACCCTGGCAGCCTGGAACATGCTCTTCGGGTTCGCCGTCGCGGGCATCATGGTCCACTTCGCCGCCATGATGCAGGACCGTGGCATGTCGCTGGCCCAGGCCGCCACGGCCATGAGCGTGATCGGTGCGGGCGGCTTCGTCGGCAACCTCGCAGCAGGCTGGCTGATCGACCACGTCCCCGCCGTCCGCCTGGCGCGCCTGTTCGTGCTGGCGCCCCTCGCCGCCACGGCGATGCTGCTGTTCGGATCCGGGCTCGGCGTGGCCGTTGCCGCGGCCGCCCTGCTGGGCGCCTTCAACGCGGGCGACCACAGCCTGTCCGTCTTCCTGGCGCGCCGCTACTTCAGTTCGGCGACCTTCGGCCGCGCCAGCGCGACGCAGCAGATCGCCGTGGCCTGCGGCAGCGGCACGGCGCCGTGGCTGATGGGTGTGGTGCACGACCGCACCGGCAGCTACGACGTCGCCTTGATGGTCTCGATGGGCGCCTTCGTGCTCGCCATGATCGCCGCCTGGCTGCTGCCGGAGTTCCGCGATGGTCCGGTGAACAAGCCCGCCCTGGCACCGGCGAGCACCTGAACGATGACACGATGGCGTGATGCCGCCTTGGCGCTGCTGAGCCGCGATGGAGCCGGCCTGATCCTCGCCGTGCTGCTGGCCGCTTCGGTCTGGGTTGTGGCGACGATGCTCCCCGGGGCCATCGGCCGGCTGGTGTTCGCGGTGGGTCTGCTGCTGGTCCTGGTGCTCGCGGCTGCGTCGCTGCGGCATCTGCTCGAGCTGTCCAGGGCCAGGCGTGCCCATCCACCACCGGGACGGCGGGTCGACATCGGCGGCTACCGGGTGCACGTGCTGGCGGAAGGCAAGCTGCGCGACGGGCGTCCACCCGTCGTGTGGTTCGCCGGGGGCCATGCCAGTGGCTACAGCATCCTGCATCTGCACCGGGCCTTTCGCGACGAGACCCGCTCGATCCTCATCGATCGCCCTGGCACCGGCTGGAGTGATGCCGGCCCGTTCCCCCGCACCACCGCCCGCGAGGCCGAGGAGGTGGTGCTGGCGCTCGAACGCGCGGGTGAAAAAGGCCCCTTCGTGTGGGCAGGCCATTCCTTCGGCGGCCTCCTGGCAGCCAACGTGGCGCGCCGACGTCCCGACCTCGTGCACACGCTCGTGCTGCTCGACCCCACACCGCTGGAAACCATCGTCTTCGGCCCGCGCCTGGGCGCGCTCAAGGACATGCGTCGCGCTGCATGGCGGGGCGGCTTCGCGCAGCTCTTCGGGGTCAACCTGATGGAGCGCCACAACGCCAGGATGCGCAAGACGCCGGCCTACGCCAAGGCGCTGGACGCCACCTGGGCCGTGCTGGGCCCCGAAGCGGCCGCGGCGCGCGCCGTCGAGACCAACGCCGCCTACTTCTTCACCCAGGCATCGATCTACAGCGAGCTGACGCCCGAAGGCGTGGCCGCGGTGGCCTGGGACACCGTGGTGTACGACCGCGACCTGGGAGACCTGCCGGTGTGGCTGGTGGGTCCCCGGGACGACACCGGTGGCGACACCGACGGCGACATCGCCAGCCTGCCCGAGGCGCAGACGGGCAGCGCGGCGAACGCACAGCGCATGTTCCGCTTCTTCGCCGCCACCCGGGAGCGCTACCTGGCCACGTCGACCCGCTCGCGGCGGGTCGTCGCGCCACCGGGGTCGGGGCACAATTTCGTCTACGAGCAGCCCGAGTGGACGATCGGCGTGATGCGCGACGTGATCTGCGGCGCTCGCTGACGGCGCAGACTCGCACACCATGTCACCCGCGAGCACCGTTGCCGCTTCACCGTGAACGCCATGCGCACCCGTTACTCCGCCTGGAACCTGCTGGCCGCGTCGCGCCGAGACCACCGCGATTGGGCACCCGCCTGGCTCGACGCCGAACCGAAGCCGCGCTACGACGTCGTCATCGTCGGCGGCGGCGGCCACGGCCTGGCCACCGCCTACTACCTGGCCAGGAACCATGGTGTCACCAACGTCTGCGTCGTCGAAGCGGGATGGATCGGCGGCGGCAACACCGGCCGCAACACGACCATCGTGCGCTCGAACTACCTGTACCCGGAGAGCGCACGCCTGTACGACTTCTCGGTACGCCAGTACGAGCAGCTTGCCCAGGAGCTCAACTTCAACCTCATGTTCAGCCAGCGCGGCGTGCTCACGCTCGCACATTCGCGCCACGACCTCGACGCGCAGTCGAGGTGGGCCAACGCGATGCTGTGCAACGGCATCGACGCCGAACTGCTCGACGCCGCGCAGGTGCGCGCACTGGAACCTCGCCTGAACTTCGGCGACACCGCAAGGCCGGCGCGACATCCCATCCTCGGCGGCTTCCTGCAACGCCGGGGCGGTCCGGCGCGCCACGATGCCGTGGCCTGGGGATATGCGCGAGGAGCCTCGGCACGCGGCGTGGACATCGTCCAGAAGTGTGCCGTCACCGGCTTCGTCAAGCAGGGCGAACGCGTGACGGGCGTGCTCACCTCGCGCGGGGAGATCCGCGCCGACAAGGTCGCCCTCGCGGTGGCGGGGCACTCGTCGGTGCTGGCCGGCCTGGCCGGATTCCAGTTGCCGGTGACGAGTTACGCCTTGCAGGCCATGGTCACCGAGCCTGTCAAGCCGGTCTTGAACACCGTCACGCTGTCGCCGTCGCTGGGCGCCTATTGGAGCCAGAGCGACAAGGGCGAGGTGGTGATCGGCGGCGCACTCGATCACTTCCCCAGCTATGCGCAGCGCGGCAGCTTCGACGTCATGCAGCACGTCGTCGCCGCCACCTGCGAGATGTTCCCTTCGCTCGGCCGTTTGCGGATGCTGCGGCAATGGGCCGGCATCGTCGACGTGGTGGTCGATTCGAGCCCCATCCTCGGTGCCACTCCGGTGCCGGGCCTGTACATCAACTGCGGCTGGGGCACGGGCGGATTCAAGGCCATCCCGGTCGGCGGCTGGACGCTGGCCCATCAACTCGCCACCGGCCGGGTGCACGACCTGGCCGAACCCTTCCAGCTCGACCGCTTCCGGACCGGCCGCTTCATCGATGAAGCCGCAGCGGCGGGCATCGCACATTGAGCTGCCGGCGATGATGCAACTGCAGTGTCCCTGGTGCGGCATGCGCGCCGAGAACGAGTTCTCCTGCGGCGGCACGACGGCCATCGCGCGTCCCCCGCTGGCCTGCAGTGACGAGGAGTGGGGTCGCTACCTGTTCCTGCGCGACAACCCGAAAGGGCCGCATGCCGAACGCTGGCGACACACCTACGGCTGCGGACAGTGGTTCAACGTGCTGCGCGACACCGTGAGTCACGAGGTGCGTGCGGTGTACGGCATCACCGAGCCGCCGCCCGAGGTCTCATCGCCATGAGCGGCTACCGGTTGGCAGCACCTGCGGGCGCCTGGATCGACCGCACCCGGCCGCTGCGCTTCAGCTTCGACGGCCAGGACGTGCACGGCTTCGCCGGCGACACGGTGGCTTCGGCGCTGCTGGCCAGCGGCCATGTGCACATCGCGCGAAGCTTCAAGCTGCACCGCCCGCGCGGCGTGTTCAGCGGCGGTCCCGAGGAGCCGAACGCCTTGCTGGACGTGGGCCGAGGCGCCGAGCGCACGCCCGACACGCGCGCCACCGACATCGAGGCCGCCGAGGGCCTGGTCTGCAGGCCCGGCAACGTCTGGCCGAGTCTGGGCTTCGACGTTGCGGCCATCAACGCGCGCTTCTCGGCGCTGCTGCCTGCGGGCTTCTACTACAAGACCTTCATGTGGCCGCACTGGCGGCTGTTCGAGCCAACGATCCGCGCCATGGCCGGTCTCGGCGTCGCTGCGGACGCGCCCGATCCCGACCGCTACGATCAGGTCTCGCGTGTCGCCGACGTGCTGGTGGTGGGCGGCGGCGCGGCCGGCGCCCGAGCCGCCCTGGAGGCGGCAACCAACGGTGCACAGGTGCTGCTGCTCGAAGCATCGCCGCACCTTGTCGAAGCACAAGCGCTGCAGGCCGCCGGTGTCGAATGCCACACGCGGTGCTGCGTCTTCGGTCTCTACGATCATGGCCTTGCAGCGGCCGTGCAGACCGTGGGCGGCACCGTGCGTGAACGGCTGTGGAAGGTCCGCGCCCAGCGCATCGTCGTCGCGATCGGCGCCTTCGAGCGTCCGATGCTGTTCCCGGACAACGACCGACCGGGCGTCATGCTCGCCAGCGCGGTCGAGCACTACGCCACGCGCTTCGGGGTGGCGTGCGGGCGTCGCATCGTCGTGGCCACCGCCTGCGACAGTGGCTACCGCACCGCGCAGGTGTTGCAGGCCGCCGGCATCGAGGTCGCAGCCATCGTCGACGTGCGCGCAGCCAGCGGTGTCGAGCCGCCCCCGGGGGTCGCCGTGCACCGCGCCGCCGCCATCGTGGCGGTGGCCGGGCAGCGTGCAGTGCGGGGCGTCACGATCGCCAGCCAGGCCGGCGGCTCACTGCGCACCGTGGCTGCCGACTGCATCGCCAGCGCCGGCGGCTGGACGCCGGCAGTGAACCTGCACTCGATGGCCGGAGGCCAGCTTCGCTGGGTGGCCGAGTCGTCGATGTTCGTGCCGGACAAGACCTTGCCGGGCATCGAGTTGGTCGGCGCTTGTGCGGGCGACTTCGGCGCCGGGCATGCGCCCGGGTCCGTGCCTGCAGACCACCGACCGAGCCAGGCCGCCTTGGCCAGCCTCGGGCGCAAGCCGGGCAAGATCTTCGTCGACCTGCAGAACGACGTGACCGCTGCCGACGTCGAACTCGCCGCGCGCGAGAACTACCGCTCGGTGGAGCACCTGAAGCGCTACACGACGATGGGCATGGCCACCGACCAGGGCAAGACCAGCAACGTCAACGCCTTGGTGCTGATGGGCGGGCAAACCCAACGCACGCCCGACCAGGTGGGGACGACCAGGTTCCGGCCGCCGTTCACGCCGGTGACACTCAATGCCCTGTCGGGTGGGCGCGCCGGCGAGCGCTACAGGCCGCTCAAGCGCATGCCGGGCCATGACTGGCACCTCGCCCGTGGCGCATCCATGGAAGACTTCGCCGGCTGGTTGCGCCCGGCAGCCTATCCAAGGGCCGGCGAGTCATTGATCACAGCCGCCGAACGCGAGGCCCGGCAGGTTCGCACGCAGGTCGGCCTGTTCGAAGGCTCGCCGCTGGGCAAGATCGAAATCATCGGCCCCGACGCGGCCGACTTCCTCGACCTCATGTACGTCGGCACGATGTCGACACTGGCCGTGGGCCGTGCGCGCTACGGCTTGCTGATCAACGAAAACGGCATCATCTTCGATGACGGCATCGTCAGCCGGCTGGGACCGGAGCACTTCTTCGTCAACACCACCTCCGGCGGGGCGGAACGCGTCGCTCTGGCGTTCGAGGAGTGGCTGCAGTGCGAGTACGTGAACCACCGCGTGCTGGTGGCACCAGTCACATCGGCCTGGGGCAACGTGACGGTCAGCGGTCCGATGGCCTGGAAGCTGCTGAGCGCTGCGGGTTTCGATGCCTCCCTCGCACCGGCCGCCGCAAAGCACATGACGCTGCATGAGACAGCTTACGGTGGCGTGAAGATGCGCGTGCTGAGGGCCAGCTTCTGCGGCGAGCTGGGCTACGAGATCAACTTGCCGGCGCTGCACACGCACGCGCTGCTGGAGCGTCTGTGGAGCGCCGGGCCAGACTTCGGTGTCCTGCCCTACGGCGTCGAGGCGCTGATGATCATGCGGACCGAGAAGGGATACCTTCACGTGGGCGGCGACACCGACGGCACCACGATGCCGGCCGATGTCGACATGGACCGGGGCATGGCCAGGAAGAGCGCCAATTTCGTCGGCAGGCGTTCGCTGCTGCGTCCTGCCGCCATGGACCCGGACCGGATGCAGCTGGTGGGCCTGCTGCCCGTCGACCTCCGTACGAGGCTGCCCGTCGGGGCGCACGTCACCCCCGGCAAGCCACCGGCACCGATCGAGGGCTTCGTGACGTCCAGCCACGACAGCCCGACCCTGGGGCATCCGGTCGCACTGGGCATGCTGTCCCGAGGCCGATCGCGCATCGGCGAGCGAATCACCGTCTGGCACCTGGGCAGGCCGATTGCGGCGCAGGTGGTCAAGACACCCTTCTTCGATCCCTCGGGGGAGCGCCTGCATGGCATCCCCTGACAACGGCGCACTCGTGCCCAGGCTGCGGGCCGACATGGCAGGACTGTCCGATCTCTGGCCACGGCCGTCGCCGGGCCTGACCGTGGAGACCGACGAAGAGGTGCACGTGCTGTCGCTGCGGCACTTGCCGGCGGGTGGGGCCGCACTGCTCGAAGCCGCGATGAAGGGCCATGGCATCCCGGCTTTGCCGCCGCCAGGCTGCAGCCTCGGCATCGAACCCCGATCGATCTGGCGCAGTCCCCGCGAGACCTTGGTGCTGACGCGGGACGCCTCGCGGGCGGCGGCCTTGCGCGACGCGCTACCGCCAACGCCGGGTGCGCTGGCCTGCGTCCTCGACATGACGGCGGGCACACAGGTGGTCAGGTTGCAGGGTAACCGGCTGGAGGCCCTGCTGTCGCGCCTGGTGGATGCGCAATCGCTCCCGCGCCGAACCGGGGACGCCTCGCACTTGAGGCTGTCGGACATCGCCGCACTGGTGTGGCGCGAGTCACCGCATCACGCCGGCCTGCTGGTCGATCGAGCACACGCGCACTACGTCGCCAGTTGGCTGCGTTATGCAGCCGAGGCGATCTGACGGGGACTCGGGGCACCTGTCCATCGCGTTCGCTCGTGCGACTCGGGCACGACCTTGACCCGTGACGGGCGGGGCGGCAGCGGTGGGGTGAGTTCGCCCGCGTCCGAAGCGGTCATCCGCCCTGCGCCGGCCAGGCGGCCAGGCGGCCAGCATGCCGGTCCCTGTCGGGACAAGCACCTGGTCCCCCTTCCGAGGAATTGCCGCACCCGGCTGGCGCGCGGGCCTCAGCGACCAGGCTCTTCAACCCCGTAGCGTTGCTCCGCCGCCATGAACGCCGGATATTCGAAGAGGTCCCACAGCCCGCGGTGGTCGAGCATGCGGCCCGCGAAGTGCTCCGTTGACCCACTGGCGCGCAGCCCCTCAAAGAGCTCGCGCCCAGCGCGGGCGAACAGCCGCGTCACCGAGTTCGGGTAGATCGCCACGCGGAAGCCCCGCGCCTGCAACTGCTGCGCCGGCAGCAGCGGCGTGCGCCCGCCCTCGACCTGGTTGGACAGCGTCGGTGCCTGCACCTGACGCGCCACGCGCGCCATCTCTTCGACAGACTCCGGCGACTCGACGAACAACACATCGGCGCCGGCCTCGGCATACCGGTTCGCGCGCTCGATCGCTGCGTCGATGCCTTGTGAGTGCCCTGCAGACCCTGGCGGCAGCCGTCTCGCGCGGCAGCTTTGCCGCCGCCGCAGCCGACGTGGGCGTTACCGCGAGCGCGGTCAGCCTGCAGATGAAGCAGCTCGAAGCCTGGTTCGGTCGCCCGTTGTTCGACCGCTCGGGGCGCTCCATCCAGCCCACCGAACTGGCGCGCGAGATCGCGGGCACGGTGCAGCGCTTCGTCGACGACGTGCACCGCCACCGCGTGCGCACCTCGCCCGCCGTGGCCGGGCTGCTCCGGCTGGGCGCGATCCCCAGCGTGCAGACCTCGACGCTGCCGGCGGCGGTACGCATCGCGCGCCAGGCCCACCGCGACCTGGAAGTGCGCTTCCTGCGCGCGACCTCGGCCCCGCTGATCGCCGAGCTCAACGGCGGCGGCATCGACGCTGCGGTGGTGGTCCGGCCGAAAGGTGGCGGTTCGACGCGACTGCACTGGCGCGACCTGGCGCGCGAGCCCTTCGTGCTCGTCGCCCCCGAGCGCGCGCCGGAGCGCGATGCGCGCAGCCTGCTGCGCCAGCACCCGTGGATCCGCTACGACACGACGTTGACCGGTGGACGCACCGCCGCGGACTTCGTCCAGCGGCTGTGCCCCGAGCTGCGTCCGTCGATCGATGTCGCCGACACCGACGCCATCGTCGCGATGGTGGCCGAGGGCATCGGCGTCTCGGTGATCCCCCGCCCCCGCCTGGCAATGCGGCGCGGCCATGCCATCCGCGAGATCCCGCTCGGTGCGAAGGCGCCGCACCGCACCATCTCGCTGGTCTGTCGCCCGGCCGACGTGGAGAACCGGCGCGTGGCGGCGATGCACGAGGCGCTGGTGGCTGCCTACCGGGAGACCGAAGCACTGCCGTGACGGCGCAGGTCCCGGCACGGCTGATCGCACGGCGGTCGCATGGAACCCGCCGTCGCCTGTGGAGGCAACGCCGACCTGGGGATCAGCCCGGGGCCGCCGCCCCATCGACCGCGAGCGACAGCCCTGCCAGGTGGCCGAAGGTCAGCCCGGAGCCGACGGTGATGCCGGCACCGGGATAGGTGCCCCCCATCGCGCTGGCCATCTCGGTGCCTGCGGTGTAGAGGCCGGGGATGGGCGAACGGTCGGCGTCCAGCACGCGGCCGTGGGCATCGGCGCGCAGTCCCACGAAGGTGCCCAGGTCGCCGGGCACCAGGCGCACGGCGTAGAAGGGCCCGTCGCGCAGAGGCGCCACGCAGGGGTTGGGACCGTGCGAGGGGTCGCCGTTGGAACGCTGGTAGGCGTCGCCGCCCTTGTCGAAAGCCGGGTCCAGCCCCTGGGCCGCCGGGCCGTTGAAGGCCTGCACGGTGCGCTCGAACGCCGCCGCGTCGATGCCCAGTTGCACGGCCAGCCCCTGCAGGGTGTCGGCCTGCACCAGGTAGCCCGAGCGCAGGTGCGGCGCCAGGCGGCCCGGGAACGGCGGCGCCACGCCGAGACCGTAGCGCCGCTGCGCGCGGTGGTCGGCGATCAGGTAGGCCTCGGCCTGGGCGTCGCCCGCACAGGCCGCCAGCAGGGCCGGCACGAAGCGGTGGTAGGTGGTGGCCTCGTTGACGAAGCGCAGGCCGCGACGGTCGACGGCGATGACGCCCGGCTTGGCACGGTCGCCGAAATGCGGGAACGGCACGGGCCCGCGTGGCGTGGGCACGAGCGAACACGGGGTCCACGCCGCCGGCTGCTGCACATCGGTCTCGAGGCAGGCGCCGACCTCGAGCGCCATCGCGATGCCGTCGCCGGTGTTTTCCTGCGCGCTGAGCGAGTGGTGGCGCTGGCCGGCGGCGACATGGCGGAAGTGCGTGCGGGTAAGCGCCGCGCTCTTGGGAAACCCGCCGCTCGCCAGCACGACACCGCAGCGCGCCATGCGGTCCACCGGCGGCCCCCCGCCGCCCGCCACCTGCAAGCCGACCACGCGCCCACCTTCCCGCAGCAGGCGTGTGGCGCGGGCATGGGTCTCCACCACCACGGCACGCTGCGCCAGCGCCAGCAGCAGGCCGGCCACCACGCCGTTGCCGCCGCCGATCGCCGTGCCGCGCGGGAAGCCGCGCAGGCGATCGAAGCCGTAGCGCAGCACGCGCCGGCCCACCACGGCCGTCGAGCGGAGCGAACGGCCGACCCGGTAGTAGTGCGGCAGGTCGGCACCGCTGATGCTGAGCCCCCCGAGGATCATGGTCGTCTCCAGCGGCGGGCGCAGCAGGGCGAAGCGGTCGCCCAGACGGCGACCGTCGAAACCGTCGGGCGACAAGGCCCGTGCACCGCGGGTCGCACCGGGCAGGTCCGGGTGGTAGTCCATCGACGAGGTCGTCAGCGTCCAGCGCACGGGTGCATGGTCCTCGACGAAGGCGAGCGCGGCGGCGGCGTGGCGCACGTACGCTGCGGCCAGGTCGGCCCGGTGCTGCGCGCCGGCCGCCGCCTGCAGGTACTGCAGCGCGGCCTCGTGCGAATCGTCGACGCCCGCGGCCCGCGCCTGGCGGCTGCCTGGCACCCACACCATGGCCTCGGAGTGCGCCGTGGTGCCGCCGATCAGCCCGGTCTTCTCGAGCACCCTCACCCGCAGGCCCTGGTGCGACGCCGTGAGCGCCGCCACGAGCCCGCCCACGCCCGAGCCGACCACGATCACGTCGTCATGCACCGCGGCGTCCGCAAGCTTCATGGCGCGCCGGCCCGGTCCCCGACGTGGATCACCATCGGCTCGGCCACCGGTGTGTAGCCGGGATCCAGGGGGTACAGCGGTCGGCGGATGCGCCGGTAGTCGAACAGGCTGGGGTCCAGCGACAGGCTGCCCGGGCTGGCACAGTAGACGATGCGGCGCGCCAGCGGCGCGAAGCCGTTGACGAAGTGGGTCGAGCCCTTCACGACGACCAGCCGCCTGGCGGCGGGGTCGACGCCGTGCTCGGTGAAGCAGCGCGGGTCGAAGACCTGCTGCCGTTCGCTGTTGACGATCACGTCCACGCCCTGCACGCGCAGCGCGGCACTGCGCCCCAGCCGCGCCCGGGGTTCGCCCTGTGCGAACCAGGCCTGGCGGGCGTCGTCCCGCACGCACAGCACCTCGGCCCGCACGTCCAGCGGCCGCCCGGACAGCGCGCTGACCTTGCCGCCCAGCCGCAGTTCCAGCGTGGCGCCCTCGCCAGCCCGATGGGCGAAGTCCGCGGCCACGGGATCCCACAGCAGGCCGAACGCGGCGTTGCGCACCCCCCGCTGCAGCAGCGCTTCGAGCACGAAGGTCGAGTCGCCGGCGGCGCCGCCGCCCGGGTTGTCGCCGCTGTCGGCCAGCACGACCGGCCCCTCGTCGCCGGCCAGCGCATCGTCCAGCGCGGCGTCCAGGCCGGGCGGCGCCGGGATGCGCAGCACGGTGTCGATGAAGTCCTGCGCCAGCGTGCTGCCGAGCGCCGCCGTCGCGGCGGACTCGCCGTCGCTGACCAGCACCAGCATCGCACCGGTGTGCGGCGTGTCGCCGAGGGGAAATCCGTGAAAGGCCGACACCGACAGCACACCCGGCGCCTCGTGGGCGGTGCGCAGCCGCTCGACGAAGGCCTTCATGGGCCCGTCGATGGTGCGGTAGATGCCCACCAGCGGAATGCGCCAGGCTTGCGTATGCGGTCGGATCTGTCCGTCCCGAAGCCGCTGCACCAGGCCGAAGACGTGGCGCGCACGGTCCTCGTAGTCGGTGTGCGGGTACTCCAGGCAGCCGACGCAGAAGCTGGCGTGGCACAGCATCGCCGGGGTGATGTTGGCGTGCAGGTCCAGCAGCACCGCCACCGGCACCCCGGGCCCGACCACCGCCCGCACGGCGGCCAGCAGGTCGCCCTCGACGTCGTCGCAGCCCTGGGCGATCTGGGCGCCGTGCATGAAGAGGTAGACCTGGTCGACCGGCATCGCGCGCTGCAGGCCGGCCAGGATCTCGGCCCGCATCGCGGCATGGTCGCGGGCGCCCATCGCCGCGCTCGGGCCGGTGTGCGCGAACAGGCCGGCGTGCAGTTCGATGCCGGCCTGCTGGCACAGGCGGGCAAGGTGGCCGTAGCCCAGGGTGTCGATGTGCGCCGGTGGCGCAAAGACACCGGGCTCGGGGCGGTAGCTCGCGGCCTGGAAGCTCTCGCGGCTGGTCGGGATCGGCGAGAAGGTGTTGGTCTCGTGCATCCAACCGGCGACGAAGGCGCGCGGCGGTCGGCGGGTCATGGAAGGTCTCCAGGCGGGCGCATCGGCATCCCTCGGGTGATGTCACTCTGGCAGCAGTCTCGAGTCGACATTAAGTATACTGATTGCCCATCGCCCGGCGAGTGCCCACCCATGAAGATCGAAGCCATCGAGACGCGCGTGGTTCGCAAGGCCTTCGCCAAGGCGCAGTGGAACCCGCGCACCCGCTGGAACGAGAAGGTGGTGGTGCTGGTGCTGCTGCGCGCGGCCGGCGGTCTGGTGGGCCTGGGCGAGGCCTACTGCGACGGCGGGGCGCCCGACTCGGTGCAGGCGCTGGTCGAGCGCGACTTCGCGCCGCTCGTCGTCGGCCGCAGCCTGCTCGACCTGGGCGCGCTGTCGTCGTCGCTGCGCGAGACCCTGGTCGTCAGCGCCAAGGGCGGCGCGGCCTGGGCGGCGTTGAGCGCCATCGACATCGCCCTGTGGGACGCCCTGGGCCAGGCGCTGGGCCAGCCCGTCGCCACGCTGCTGGGCGCGCAGCGCCGCCGCGTACCGGCCTACGCCAGTGCCGGGCTGTACGGGCCGGGCAAGACCATCGACGACCTCGCCGCCGAGATGAAGGGCTACGTCGACCTCGGGTTCAGGGGCGTCAAGCTGAAGATCGCCGGCGCGCCCTTCGCGGTGGACATCGCCCGCGTGGCCGCGGTGCGCGCCGCCGTCGGGCCGGACGTCCGCGTGCTGGTCGACGCGCTGTACGCGCTGTCCGTGCCCGAGGCGATGCGCATGGCGCGGGCGCTGGAAGCGTTCGACATCGGCTTCCTCGAAGCGCCTGTCGCGCCCGACGACATCCCCGGCCTTGCCCGCGTGGCCGCGGCGAGCCCCGTGCCGCTGGCCGGCAACGAATTCGCTTACGGGCTGGAGACCTTCACCCGCCTCGTCGAGTCGAACGCGGTGGCCGTGGCGCACCTCGACGCCATCCTGTGCGGCGGCATCAGCGAAGGCCAGCGCATCGCGGCTCTGGCCGCCTCGCGCCACGTCACGGTGTCGTTCCACGCCGCATCGTCGGTGGTGTGCTTCGCGGCCAACCTGCAGCTGGCAGCGGCCACGCCCAACCTCGACTCGGTGGAGTTCCACATGCTGCACCGCATGCTGTTCGACGAGCTGGCGCAGGGGCGCTTCGCGCTCGTCGACGGCTGCGTCGAACTGCCGGCCGGTCCGGGTCTGGGCCTGGACAACCACCTGCTTCCCACCCCGTGAAGGATCACGTCACCATGTCGCCCTTTGCACAGGTCGCCGCCCTGCTGCTGGCCGCGCTGATCAGCCTGCCACTCGCCGCCCAGACCTATCCGACACGCACCGTCACCATCGTCAACCCCTACGCGCCGGGCGGCGGTGTCGACCCCGTGGCGCGCCTGCTGGCCACCAAGCTCGGCGAGCGGCTCGGCCAGCAGTTCATCGTCGAGAACAAGATGGGTGCGGCCGGCATGCTGGGCGCCGACGCCGTGGCCAAGGCCAGGCCCGACGGGTACACGCTGCTGATGTCGGCGTCCAACGACGTCGCCATCAATCAGCATCTCTACAAGAACATGCGCTACAACGCCGAACGCGACTTCGCACCGATCACGCAGCTGGTGCAGTTGCCGATGGTGCTGGTGGTCCACCCCAAGGTGCCCGCCCGGTCGCTCGGCGAGTTCATCGAGCTGGCCCGGTCCAAACCCGGCGGGCTGACCTACGCCTCGCCCGGCAACGGCACCTTGCAGCACCTGATCGCTGCCCGACTGCAAAGCGTGGCCGGCATCCAGATGCTGCATGTGCCCTACAAGGAGCGGCTGGTGGTCGACCTGATCGGCGGTCAGGTCGACGCGGCCTTCCTCGGCGCGCCGGTGGTGGCGCCTTTCGTCAAGGACGGCCGGCTGCGTGCGCTGGCCGTCACCAGCTCGCAGCGCATGTCCAGCGCACCCGAGATCCCCACCACTGCCGAACAAGGCGTGGCCGGCATGGAGGTGACGCAGTGGTTCGGCGCCTATGCGCCGGCCGGGACGCCCGACGCCATCGTGCGGCTGCTGCAGCGCGAGCTGGCGGCTGCGCTGGCGCTGCCCGACGTGCGCAGTTCGCTGGAGGCGCAAGGCGCACAACCGGTCGGCAGCACGCCCGAGGCCTTCTCGAAGTTCCTGAAGTCGGAGATCGAGCGCTTCGGCGCGATGGTGCGCCAATCGGGCGCGACGGTCGAGCAGTAGCCGGGTCATGCGCGAGCGGCTGGCAGGGACGGCGACGCGCGCCTGGCGGTGGCGAGATCACCGCGCTTTCGTATACTGTTTGTATGCGCAATGTCGTCGACAGCAGGTCGGCGGCCCGGTGTGCGCGCGGTCTGCCCTCCAGGAAGGCGCCTCTTGAGCCATTCGCCGCACGCCCCCTTGCCCGACCCCGGCGGCGACCGGGTGAAGCCCATCGGCGGCATGGGCTACCTGCTCTCGGTGCAGGTCCTGCTGCTGTTCGCCGCCATCCCGGGGCTGACCGGCCCGGTCTGGTGGGGGGCGGTGGTCAGGGAGCGGGGCTACGACATCGTGGCCCTGGGCACGATGCAGACCGTCAACGCCGCCTGCGGCTTCGTCGTCGGCACCATGCTGGCCGTGCTGCTGCACCGGCTGGACCGGCGCGTGGTGATGGTGGCGGCGGGGCTGCTGATGCTCGGCGCGGAGATCGCCACCTACTTCACCACCTCGCTGCCGGCCTTCCTGGCCGTGCGCGCAGTGCACAGCACGGGCATGGGGGTCGTGTCCATCCTGGGCCTCGTGTTCCTGGGGTACGCGGCATCGCCCACCAAGGCCTACGCCTGGTACACCACGCTGCAGACCCTCATGCAGTCGCTGGCGCTGTTCACCCTGCCGGTGCTGTCCAAGACCTTCGGCTTCATCGGCGTGCAGACGACGCTGGCCGCCACCGCGGGTGTCATCGCGCTGCTGGCGCTGCGCATGCCCCGCAAGGCGCCGGTGATGGCCCCGACGGGCTCCGAGGCCCTGCCGGCAGGCGCCCCCGCCAAGCCGCCGCCGATCCCCTGGATCCCGGCCATCCCGGCGGTGCTCGCCTGGTTCGCATTCAACTTCTACACCACCGACTTCTTCGCCTACTCGGAGCGCTTCGGCAACGCACGCGGCATCGAACCCGAGACCATCGGTCTCGTGCTGGCGGTGACCACCGCCCTGGGCTTGCCGGCTTCGCTGTTCGTGGCCTGGCTGGGCGAGCGCATGGGCCTGTTCTGGCCGGTCGTGGTCGGCGCCGTGTTCGGGCTCGCGTCGGCCACGCTGCTGCTGCTGCCACAGTTCGGCTTGCCAGGCTACTGGGCCGCGATGGGCGTGTTCAGCCTGGTGTGGAGCTTCGTCTATCCCTTCCTGCTGGCGCTGTTCATGAAGATCGACCCCCTGGGCCGCCTGACCGTGGCCACGCAGCCCATCCGCATGGCCCTGAACGTCGGCCTCACGGCCATGACCACCGCCGCCACCGCCTGGTGGGGCCTGCCCGCGGTGGCCTGGCTGGCAGGGGCGGGCATCGTGCTGTGCCCGCTGGCCGTCTGGCTGGCCCTGCGGCTGAACGCGCGGCACGTCGCGACCGCCGGCGCAGGCGCCCCCACCCCGCTGGTGACCCGGTGAGCGCGCCGTCCGCAGCCCCGTGGTGGCAAGGCGCCACGGTCTACCAGATCTATCCGTTGAGCTTCGCCGACGGCAACGGCGACGGCATCGGCGACCTGCCCGGCATCCTGGCCCACCTCGACCACGTCGCCAGCCTGGGTGTGGACGCGCTCTGGCTCAGCCCCCTGCACGAATCGCCGATGCTCGACTGCGGCTACGACACCACCAACGCCAAGGCGGTGGACGCCCGCTACGGCCAGCTGTCAGACTTCCACGCCCTGGTCAGCGCGGCACATGCCCGCGGCATGAAGGTCATCGTCGACCAGGTCTACACCTACACCCACGAACACCACCCCTGGTTCGTCGCCAGCCGCGCCAGCCGCACCGGCGACAAGCACGACTGGTACGTGTGGGCCGACGCCAAGCCCGACGGCACGGCGCCCAACAACTGGCTGTCGATCTTCGGCGGGCCGGCGTGGGAGTGGGACTGCGGCAGGCGCCAGTACTACATGACCAGCTTCCTGCCCGGCATGCCGCACCTGGACGGCAACCACCCGGCGGTGCGGCGCGAGCTGCTCGATGTGGCGCGCTTCTGGTTCGAACAGGGTGCCGACGGCCTGCGGCTCGACGTCATCAACCTGCTGGCGCTGGATCCCCTTCTGCGAGACAACCCGGCGGTGCCCGGCACCGATCCGCGCCACATGCCGCCGCTGCCCATCCACGCCCAGCAGATGCTGTACGACGGCGCGCAGCCGCAGAACCTCGAGTTCGTCGCCAGCCTGCGGGCGCTGGCCGACACCTGGCGCGTGGAAGACGGCGGCGGCTTCCTGCTGGGTGAGGTGACCCACCCCGACGTCATCGCCGAAGGCCGCCACTACAGCCAGGGCACCGACCGGCTGCACAGCTGCTACCACGTGCTCGGTGGCCATGGCGCGGCCTTCTCGGCAACGGCGCTGCGGGCAGAGCTGCAAAGCTGGAACGACGACATCGGCTGGCCGACCTGGAGCGTGGCCAACCACGACACGGTGCGTGCCGTCACGCGCCTGGGTGGTCCCCACCCGCCGCCCGAACTCGGCGCTCTGCTGATGGCCGTGCTCGCCTGCCTGCGCGGCACCGTGCTGCTGTACCAGGGCGACGAGCTGGGCCTGCCCTGCGGCCAGGTGCCCTACGGCCGGCTGCGCGACCCCGCCACCCGCCGCTTCTTCGGCCACTACCTGCAACGCGACGGCGCCCGCACACCCATGCCGTGGCGCCATGGCGAGCGGCATGCAGGCTTCTCGACCGCGGCCGACACCTGGCTGCCGCTGGGCGTGGGCCACGACGCGCTGGCGGTCGACCTGCAGACGGCGGACCCCCGCTCGACCCTCAGCCAGACCCGCGCGCTGCTGGCCCTGCGCCGTGCGCAACCGGCCCTGCGCCAGGGCAGCCTGCACTTCGTCGATGGCGCCGACACGGTGCTGGCCTTCGAGCGGCGGCTGGGCGCCACCCGGCTCGGCTGCGCCTTCAACCTGGCGCCGACGCCGGCACCCCTGCCCCCGGGCTGGCAAGGAGCGGCGGCACCGCTGCTGGCGAGTGCGGAAGTCGGTCCGGATCTGCCCGCCTGGTCCTACGCCGTCGTGCCCTTGCAGCCATGCGGGTGACGACCGTCGGTGCCAGGGTCGCGGGCCTGCGTGCTGCATGCACCGTGCTCACGGCCGGCGCCTGCGCCACGATGACACCGCCACCGGAACCGCCTGCCTTCCGCGAAGGAGACACCCCATGACGCCGATCGACTGCCTCTACCTCAACGGCCGCTTGTGGACCGGCGACCCGGCGCTGCCCGAGGCCGAAGCGCTGGCGGTGCACGGCGAGACCATCGTCGCCGTCGGCAGCACGGCGCAGATCCGGGCACTGGCCGCGCCCGGCGTCCCGACCGTCGACCTCGAAGGCCGGCGCGTCGTGCCGGGCTTCATCGACGCCCATTGGCACTTCCTGCCCGGCTCGCGGGCCACCTTCTTCATGGCCGATTCGCTGGCCGAACTGCAGCGCCGCCTGAAGGCGCTGGCCGACGGCGACCCGCAGGGCGGCTGGATCGTCGACAGCGGCTGGGCCTACACCGACTTTCCCGGCCACGTTCCCCACCGCCACTGCCTCGACGCGGTGGTCGCCGACCGGCCGGTCTGGCTGACCGGCCGCGACGGCCACATGATCCTGCTCAACACGCTGGCGCTGCAGGCCCTGGACATCAGCGCCGGCCGCGACGATGCCGCCAGCCGCTGCGCCGTGCTCGACGACGAAGGCCTGCTCACCGGCGAACTGCGCGGCATGGTGCCGATCGAGGCGCTGCGGGCACGGCTGCCGCCCCCCACGCCCGCCCGGCTGGACCGCCTGCTGCGCGAGATCCAGGCCGAGGCCCATGGCTTCGGCATCACCAGCGTGCACAACCTCGACGAGGCGATGGGCGACGACCTGCTGTGCCTGCAGCGCGCGCGCCGCGAAGAAGCACTCAGCCTGCGCGTGCAGCAGGCGCACCGCCTGCTGCCCGACCCCGACGCCGCCCGGCTGGCGCTGCTCGACGAGCGGCACCGCAGCACGCTGCACGACACACGCTTCCGCTTCAACGGCCTGAAGGCCTGGCTGGACGGCACCATCGACGCCCGCACCGCCTACATGCGCGAAGCGCTCAGCGACGGCAGCCGCGGGTCGCCGTACTGGGACGACCGGCAGCTCGACCAGACCGTGGCGCTGATGGACCGCCACGGCTGGCAGGTGATGCTGCACGCCACCGGCGACGGCGCCACCGGCCAGGCCCTCGGCGCCTTCGAGCACGCCGCGCGCGTGAACGGCGCGCGCCCAGCAGGGGCCCGCCGCCACCGCATCGAGCACCTCGACGTCCCCTCGCCGCAAGACCTGCTGCGCTGCGCCCGCGCCGGCGTCGTCGCCAGCACCCAGCCCAACTTCGCCTACCCCGACGACACCGTGCTTCACAACTACAGCCCGCTGCTCGGCCCCGAGCGCACGGCGCGCGCGCAGCCCTACCGCGCGATCGACGAGGCCGGCGTGCGCCAGTGCTTCTCCAGCGACTACCCCGTGTCGTCGATGGACGTGCTGCGCTCCATGCACAGCGCCGTCGCGCGCCAGCTCCGCGGGCACGAAGCCGCCGAGCCCTGGGTGCCCGAGCAGCGCATCGGCGCCGAGGCAGCGCTCCGGCACTTCACGGTCGACGCCGCCTACGCGGCCTTCGAGGACCAGCGCAAGGGCCGCCTCGCTCCGGGTCTGCTGGCCGACATGGCGGTGCTGAGCGACGACATCTTCGACGACCCGTCGCGGCGGCTGGCCGAGGCCCAGGTGCTGATGACCATCGTCGGCGGCCGTGTGGTGCACCACACCACGGCGGCGGCTGCCGCCGCGGCCGGCCGCGCGCGCGCCGCATCGCCCATGCGCATGGCGCGCAGCGACTGCCCGGCGTGCCGCGCCGCCACGCTCGATCCGAACGCCCTGGCGGCACGCGCCGGGCGCGGGGCGGGCAACCGCGGTGCCTGGCGCCGCAGCGCCTGAACGCGAGGGTCGGCCGATGAAGACGCTGAGCGGGCTGCGCATTCCCCTGCGAGACGGCGTCGAACTGGCGGCCGACGCCTTCCTGGCCGCGGACGGGCCGGCCGGTCCCGCGATCGTCGAGCTCACGCCCTACGGCCGCGGGCCTGGCCGGCAGAACTTCGGCAACGAAGGCGCGTACTGGGTCCGGCACGGCTACGTGCTCGTCATCGTCGAGTGCCGCGGCACGGGCGACTCCGGCGGCCGCTTCGCGTTCACGCTGGCCACCGGCGGCGATGGCGACGACGGCTACGACGTGGTCGAGTGGATCGCGGCACAGCCCTGGTGCAACGGCCGCGTCGGCCTGCGCGGCGCGTCGTACTCGGGCAGCAATCAATGGCAGGTGGCGCGGCAGCGGCCGCCCAGCCTGCGCGCCATCGTGCCCAATGCCAGCGGCACGGGCGTCGACGACGTGGCCTACGACGGCGGCATCTTCCACTTCAACTGGGCGCTGACCTGGCCGGCCGCACTGGCCGGAAATCAGCTCGCCCTGACCGCACCGCCGGACTGGGCAGTCGGCGTGCACCACCGGCCGCTGCGCAGCGCCGACACAGCCGTGCTGCGGCAGACCTCGGCCCTCTACCAGGAGCTGCTGGACCATCCGCCGGACGACGCGACCTACTGGGCGGGAGCATCCTTCAGCCCCACGGACTACGCAGGCATGGACGTGCCGGTGCTGGCCTTCAGCGGTTGGTTCGACGGCACGCTGCGCGGCACGCTGGAGCACGACCGGCACATGCGCGCGGCCAGCCGCCGGCCCGTGCACCTGATCGTCGGGCCCTGGGAGCACGCCACGTGCTCCGAAGGCGGCTACGGCTACCTCGACGGCAAGCCCGTCGACCGCGTCGGCGACGCGCTGTTGCCACCGCAGGCCTTCCTGCCCGGCCTGGCCATCACGCGGCAGTTCTACGACCGGTACCTGAAGGGCGAGGGGGAGTTCGACCACGCCCCCGTCCAGCTGTACCTGACCGGCAGCGACCGCTGGATCCATGCCGACCGCTGGCCGCCCGCAGGGGCCGTGCAAAGGCCGCTCTACCTGCACAGCGGCGGACAGGCCAGCGGCCTGCACGGCGACGGCCGCCTGGGCTGGGACGCACCTGGCGACGAGCCGCCCGACAGCTACCGCTACGCCCCCACCCAGCCCGCCTTCAACACCTTGTCGGACCTGCCCGGCGCTGCCCCCGGCCTGCCGCACCACATGGTCGACATGGCGCCGCTGATCGACCGACCCGACGTGCTGGTCTACTGCAGCGAAGCGGGCACGGCGCCGCTGGACATCGTCGGCGACGTCACCCTGGTGCTGCACATCGTGTCCGACGCGCCCGACACCGACTTCGTCTGCCGCCTGGAAGACCTGGCGCCCGACGGCCGTGCTCGGCGCCTCGGTTCGCGGGAGTGCGGCCAGCTGCAGGCGCGGTGGCGGCTCGGCTTCCAGCAGGCCGTGCTGCTGCAGCCAGGGCAGCCTGCCGTGCTCAGGCTGCGCCTGGGGGGCATCGGCCACACGCTCATGCCCGGGCACCGGCTGCGCCTGAGCGTGACCAGCAGCGCCTACCCGCGCATGGCGCCCAACCCCAACACCGGCGACCCGATCGCCGACGATGCCTCGCCGCCCCGCATCGCGGGCCAGCAGGTGCTGCACCAGACCCTTCACCCTTCGCACCTCGTGCTGCCGTGCCTGGACTGATCCACCGGCGCGCCAGCGCGGGGCCCGGACCGGCATGGGCCCTGCTGGCCGCCGTCGTCTGGGCCCTCACGATGATCGTCATGGCGCGACTGGTGGACACCCTCACGCCACCGACGGTGGCCTGCGTGCGTCTGGCCGTGACCACGCTGCTGCTCGGCGCGTGGCTGTCACGCCGCGGGCAGTTGCCGAAGCCCGCCGACATCGGCCGCTGCGACCGCGGGCTGCTGCTGCTGGCGGCCGCGGGCCTGGCCGCCAACTACGTGCTGTCGATGCAGTCGCTGAGCCACGTGACGCCGGCCGAGTCGAGCGTGCTGTCGTCGATGAACGGCATGCTGCTGATGGGCTGCGGCCTGCTCTTCCTCGGTGAGCGCCTGAGCCGGCTGCAGGCCGCCGGCCTCGTGACCTTTCTCGTCGGCCAGGGCCTGTTCCTGTTGCCCCGCCTGAGCGCCTCGGCCTTCGACCGCCGCTTCGCGCTGGGCGCGCTGCTCGTGATGCTGGCGGCCTTCGCGTGGCTCGCCTACGCGCTGGTGCAGCGTGTGGTGCAACGCCGGCTGAACACGCTGCAGGTCCTGTGGCTGGTGTGCGGCGGCGCGGCGCTGGTGCTGCTGCCCTTCAGCTCGCTGCAGGGCTTCGACAGGCTGGGCGCAGGCGGATGGCTGGCGCTGGCGGTGGCCTGCCTGTGCACGCTGGTGGCCTACGGAGCCTTCGCCCAGGCCATGCGGCACTGGACGGTGTCCGGGGCCACCACGGTGACGTCGCTGTCGCCGGTGCTGGTGTGGCTGATGTCGCTGGGGGCCGCTGCGATGGGCGTGATCGGCGTGTCGGTGCCCGACGTCGGGGCGCTGACCGTCGGCGGGGCGCTGCTCGCCGTGGCCGGCAGCGCACTCGCCGCGCTGGGCCGTGGCACCCCACCGTCAGGTCAGGAAGCCTCGACCGCCACCCTGACGATCGGGCGATCACGATGACGAAACGAGCCGCCCGCCTGATCGCCTCGACCCTGCTGGCCTGGGCGCCGCTGCAGGCGCTCGCCTGCCCCGCGCTACCGGCCGAGGCCGAAGCACAGGTGCGGCAAGCCGCGGCGGCGCTCGACACCGCGATCCGGCGCGGCGACCGCGCCGTGCTCGAGAGCAAGGTGGCCCCCGACTTCCAGCAGGTGCTGGGCAACGGCGAGCGCGTCACGCGGGCCGGCTTCATCGACGCGCTGTCGGCAGCCGCCGGCGGCACCGGAACCTTCAGCGTCGAGCGCCTGCAGGCCTGCGGATGGGGCGACACCGCGGTGGTCACCTTCGACGCCATCTTCACGGTGCACGACGGCACCGCGACGCGCACGGTGTCGACCTTCATCGCCGACGTCTATCGACGTGACACGAGGGGCCCGGGCCCCTCGTGGCTGCTCGCGTTCGAGCAGATCGGCGTACGCCGCTGAGCGGCCGCCCGCGGGCGGCCGATGTCAGAAGTTGATCGCGGCGCCGACGCGCCACTTGCGGGGCTCGGCCACGAACACCGGCGTCGGGGCGGCACCCAGGGCATTGGCGGGGCGCGACAGGTACTCCTTGTCGAGCAGGTTGTTGACGGCAGCGAACATGCGCCAGCCGCCGCCCGGTGGCGCCCAGGAGACGTTGACGTTGAAGAGGTCGACGGCGGGCCGCAGGATGGTGTTCTGCAGGTCCTGGAACATCTCGCCCTTGTGGTTGTAGTCGGCACCCACGGACAGCGCGCCGCCCCACAACGCGAAGCGCTGCGACACGCCCAGCGACGCGCTGAGCCTGGGCATGAGGATGGGCTTGTTGCCCACGGCCAGCCCGGTGCCGGGCTGCAGGAGCTCCTTGATCTCGCCGGTGGCGTAGGCCACGGAGGCATCGATGCGCAGCCCGCTGCCGGTGGGCGAAAACGCCGCGTTGACATCCACGCCGCTGATCCTGCTGCTGCCGATGTTGCCGTCGACGAAGCGGAAGGTCACCGGGTCGGCATAGGCGAACAGCTGGTCCTTGTAATCGTTGCTGTAGACCGCGACGTTCAGCGCCAGCTGGTTGCGCATCAGGGTGTTCTTCAGGCCCCACTCGAGCGAGTCGAGGACTTCGGGCTTCAGCTTGACGAGGCCGAAGGTGCCGGGCCCGCCGAAGAGCTGGTCGAAGTAGTTGTCCTGCCCGACGTAACCCCCCACGGCACCCGAGCGGAATCCTCGTGCTGCGCGCAGGTAGGTCATCGAGGCCTTGTTGATCTGCCACTTCAGCGACACGTCGCCGGACGTGCCGGTCCACTTGAAATCGGCCGACTGGATCGAGCGGCACAGCGGAACCCCTGGCGCCCCGGTGCAGTCGGGAATGGCGCCGACGGGCAGCGCGTTGCCGTAGGCGTGGTTCTGGGTCGCCTCCTTGCTTTCGTCGTTGTAGCGAAGGCCGACCGTGGCCGTCAGCGGCTGGACCGGCTTCCAGTCGATCGACGCGTAGACCGCCTTGGCCTCGCCGTCCTGCGTCAGGCGGAAGTCGTCGTAGTCGCGCTGACCGACAAAGACCGAGGTGATGCTCTCGCCCTGGCGGCTCTCGTTGGCCTCGGTCTTCGTGTAGTACAGGCCCACCCGCCAGTCGACCGCGCCGGGGTTCAGCGACGACAGGGCCAGCTCCTGCGACACCGCCTTGCTGTCCTGGGCCAGCACCAGCTGGCCTGCAGGCGACGGCGTGATGCTCAGCTCGCGATCGTTCTTCTGCGCCACGTCGTAGGTGGTGTAGCCGGTGATCGAGCGCAGGCGCAGACCCGCGACGACGGTGTCGAACTTGATCGCCAGGTTGCTGTCCTTGCGGTCGTAGTCGACTTCCTGGTCGATCGCTGTCTGGCGCCATCTGACGCCGGCCGTGCGGCTGGCTGCGCTGTCCAGGTAGCGCGGCTGGAACGGGGCGATGGAGCCGTCCTGGCTGGCCTGGAAGCTCACGTCCAGGCGGCTGTCGGCGCCGAAGTTGCGGACGTAGCGCACGCGCCCCGCCGCGAACTCGTCGGTGCCCACGCTGCGCACCGGGCTGGAAGCGACGACGTTGCTGACGTAGCCGTCGTCCTTGAAGGTCGAGATCGCCAGGCGCAGCCCACTGTCCTGCGACATCGGCACGTTCAGGGTGCCGTCCAGCCCGCGGCCGCCGAACGCGCCGAGGGTGACCGACGCCGTGCCGCCGAAGACCGGGCCCGGGGCATTGGAGACGATGTCGATGACGCCCGACACCGCATTGCGTCCATAGAGCGTGCCCTGGGGCCCGTACAAGGTGTCGATGCGCGCGACGTCGAACAGGCGGCCCAGCGCGGCGCCGGACTGCGGGATGTAGATGCCGTCGAGGTGCACGGCCACCGTGGCCTCGTCACCCGTGAAGCCCCGCGTGCTCGACGCGCCGCGCAGGCCCATCGACGCACCGTCGAAGCCCAGGTTGCCGAGCACCAGCCCGGGAATCTTGTACTCGATGCCCTTGACGTCGTAGACGCCCTGGGCCTGCAGTTCCACACCCGACAGCACGTTGACCGTGGCGGGGATTTCCTGCGTGGTCTCGAGCTTCTTGCGGATCGACGTCGAGATCACGACGCTCTGCGATGCGCCGGCGCCGGCTGCCGGCGCCGGCTGCGCCAGCGCACCCGTGCTGCCGACGGTCAGGCCGGCGCCGGCCAGCCACAGCGCCAGCTGGCGGGACAGAGGCGTGAGGCCCGGCGGATGCATCGGGCGGCGGCGGGTGCGGGTGCGGTTGGGTGTCATGGAGTCTCCGGGCTGTGCAAGGCGCTGGGGTCGGCGTGCCCCGGTTTCTAGTGTACAAATGATACGCACGTGAGTCTACACATTACATACAAGATCGACACCGACAGGGCGCCATCCTTCACCTGCAGCGGCGGGGCAGGCTGCGTCTCAGGAGGTCAGCACGGCTCCGTCGGCCGCCAGCCGCCGACGCACGGCCGCGACGTCGACCTCGCGCACGCTGAGCCGGTCGCGCACCGCGATCGCGGCCGCGTGGCCGATGGCGTGGCCGTAGGAAAAGCACTGCGCCGTGACGCGCGCCGACGCCATGGCCTCGTGCTCGGCCGACAGGCAGCGACCGGCCGCGAGCAGGCCGTCGCCACGCAGCGGCACGAAGCACCCCAGCGGGATGTCGTAGCAGTCGTCGTAGAGCCACGACAGGCGGGGTTTGTTGCCGCTGTGCAGTTCGATGGGCCAGGGCGAACGCGCGATCGCATCGGCCCGCTTGGTGCCGCGGACGACGTCGTCGTTGGACAGCGTCTGCAGGCCGACGATCTGGCGCGACTGGCGCACGCCGACCTGCACGCCGGTGTCGAGCAGGAACGACTGCTCGCACCCCGCCAGACGGTCGCGGAAGAAGCGGGCATAGTCGCGCGCCTGGCGGCGCCCCAGTATCTCGGCACGCGACAGCTCCGCCGCCACCAGCGGGTGCAGTTCCGTCCCCTCGGGCTCGACGATGCGCGTGCAGTTGCACAGCAACTCGCCGGCACGCGGCGTCGGGAACAGGAAGATCTTGTGCCGGGGCAGCCAGTAGTCGCCGCTGTCGTTCGCGCTCGCGAGCGCCGTTGACACCGACGGCGGCAGGATCGAATCGGGACCGTAGGTGTCGAGGAAACGCGCCACGTCCACCCCGCCGATGCGGAAGATCATCGTCGGGTTCTGCACCTTGCCGCCGTCGCCCACCGTGGTCGGCAGTCCGGCCATCGCGAAGACATCGGCATCGCCGCTGGCATCGATCGTCAGCCGCGCGCGCACCTCGAAGCGGCCCTGCTTGGTGTGGACCAGCGCACCCTCGATGCGCTCGCCGCCTTCGACCAGCGCGGCGATGACCTGCGCGTGGTAAAGCACCCTGACGCCGGCCTGCGCCAGCAGGTCGTCGGCGGCCACGCGCCAGGCGAAGGGTTCGTGCACCCTCGTGTAGGTCTCGCCGTAGCGCACGGGCTCGGTGAGGCCCTGGTGGCGCTGCATCGCGGCGATGAAGCGGTCGACGAAGCCGTGCACCACCTGCTCGGGGGCGCCGGCGGCGCCCCGGCGCGCCAGGTACAGCCCGCAGACGGTGCCGGAGAAGCCCGCCACCGCGGCGCCACCGCAGAAGCCGTAGCGCTCGAGCAGCAGCACGTCCAGCCCTTGACTGGCGGCTGTGCAGGCCGCCGCCAGACCCGCCGCACCACCGCCGACCACGAGCACGTCGCACGCCAGGCGGCCGCGAGGGCGCAGGTCCAGCGCGGAACTCGGGTCGCGGCCAGCGGCAGAGGTGCGGTCCATAGAAGAGTCCGGTAGTCGGCAAGGCGTCCACTCTGTCCGCCGTGAGGCACCGCGTGGTCGCATGGTTATAGTATTCTATTTGTACACAAGACTGCAATCGCAGGACCGGTCCGCCGGCCCGCTCCCCTAGAAGGAAAGCCCATGCCTCCGGCACGCTCCCCCGACGCGGCCGCCCTTCGCTCGGCCGGCCTGGTGCCCGAGCGAGCCCGGCGCATCGAGACGGCCCTGCAGCGGCTGGTCGAGCAGCGGCGGCTGCCCGGCATCGCGCTGCGCGTGGCGCGGCGCGGCACCGTGCTCGACTGGGCGGCGGGGAGCCACCGGGTCGGCGACGGCCCGCCGTTCGACGCGTCCACGTTGATGCGCTTCTATTCGGCCACCAAGCCCATGACCAGCGCCGTGCTGTTCACCTTCTTCGAGGAAGGGCGGTGGTTGTTCAGCGACCCCCTCACCCGCTTCCTGCCCGAACTGGCGGGGCTGAAGGTCTTCGGCACCGGGCAGCCGCCGCAGCGGCCGATCACCATGTTCGACCTGCTGACCCACACCGCCGGCTTCGCCTACGGCCTGGACGAGAGGCACGACGTCGACCGCCTCTACGCGCAGGCGCAGGTGCTGGACTTCACGCAGACGGCGCGGACCCTGCTCGAACGCGCCGCCGCGCTGCCGCTGGTGCAGGAGCCGGGTGCGGGCTTCCACTACAGCATCGCGCACGACCTCCAGGGGCTGATCGCCGAGCGCCTCGGCGGCAAGCCACTGGACGTGCTGATGCGCGAGCGCCTGTTCGAGCCCTGCGGCATGAAGACCGCCGCCTTCAGCCTCGCCCCTTCACAGCTGCCGCACTTCGCTCCCGTGCATCGCCAAGGGCCGGACGGCGCCTGCGAGCCGGTCCCCGACACCGGCGTCCGGGCCTTCGCCTGGCCGGTCAGTCCGGCACCGCCCCTGATCTCCGGCGGCGGCGGCGTGCTGGGCACGCTGGACGACGAGTGGCGCTTCCTGCGGATGATCGCCGGTGGCGGCCGCATCGACGGCCAACGGGTCCTCGCACCGGCCACGGTGGCGCTGATGACCGGCAAGGCCCTGGACCTCGACCAGCCCGGGGTGGCCAGCACGCCGGGCTGGTTCACCCTGACGACCGACCCGGTGCGCCTGGGTTCCTGCGCATCCGCCGGGACGCTGTTCACCGCCGGCGCGGGTGGCAACTGGGGCTGGATCGACCCGCCTCGCGATCTGGTCGTCGTCGGGTCGATGAGCGTGCTCGACGGGTTCGACGCGTCGGACGCGCCCAGCTGGCTGTTCGATCCCTTGATCTACCAGGCGCTGGACGACTGACCGCGCGGGCTGGGCGCGAGGTCGTCAGCGCGAGCGGCTGCCCTCCAGCCGCATGCCACCCGTGGGCCGCGAGCCGAACTCGCGCAAGAGTCGGTTGCGCAGGATGTCCAGGTCGCGTGCAGCGGCCAGTTCGGCAGCCGCGAGGTCCTGTTTCTCGATGGCGGACACGATGGCGGTGTGCTCCGAGAAATCGGACTTGACCGCCTTGTCGCCTTCGAAGAAGGCGCTCAGGCGGAACAGGCGCTGGCCCTGGTCGAGCAGCTGGCCGAGCCAGGCCGCGTAAATCGGGTTGCCGCCCGCCTCGGCGATCAGCAGATGGAACTCGCGGTTCTCGCGCATCTGGTCGGCCAGCGCCGTGTCCTTGTAGCCGCGCTCCAGTTGCCTGGCCTTGGCGGCGATGGCCTTGAGTTCCGCATCGGTGCGGTACATCGCCGCCAGGCGGCAGGTCGCGCGGTACATCAGCTCCAGGGCGTCGAGGAAACCGGGGACCTGGGCGATGTCGAAGGGCGTGACCACCGGGCTGCGGTTGGGCAGCGTCTGGATCAGGCCTTCGGCGGAGAGGCGGATCAGGGCCTCGCGCACCGGCGAGCGCGACAGCGCGAAGCGCCGGCTCAGGTCGCTTTCGTCGAGCAGCGTGCCGGGCGCGATCTTCAGGTTCAGGATGTCGGAGCGCAGGGCGTCGTACACCGCGGACGCACCCGTGCCACGCGCACGCGAGGGCGCGACACTCTCCGCCGCGGTCTTCCTTGCCTTGGCGGCGCCGCCTGCCGCCGTCTTGCTCGTTGCCATGCCGTCTCCTGCTCGTCCAGCCGCCAGTGTAGACGTGCTGTCCACAACGGCTGGCGGTCGTCAACGGCGGTAGGACACGCCCATGGCGTCGAGGTCGGCCATCGCGCCGACGATGCCTTGGCGCAGCGTGTCGACGACGAAGTCGACATCGTCGCGCGTCAGCACGAAGGCCGGCGACATGATGTTCAGGTGCACGATGGAGCGCACGATCAGGCCCAGCTTCTCGCAGCGGTTGGAGACGATCTTGCCGATGTTGACCACATCGGGCAGGGTCTGCTTGCTGCGCCGGTCGGCGACGAACTCCACGCACATCATCAGCTTGCGGCCGCGCACGTTGCCGACGATCGGCAGGTCCGCCAGTTCGTGCAGGCGCTGCTCGAAGTAGCTGCCGACATCACGCACATTGCCCATCAGGTTCTCGCGCTCGACGATCTCCAGGGCCTTCAGCGAGGCCGCGCAGCACACCGGGTGGCCCGAGTAGGTGTAGCCGTGGCCGAAGAAGCGGTCCGGGTCCCCTTCGCTGATGACGCGGTAGATGGCGTCGGAGAACAGGCACGCCCCCAGCGGCAGGTAGCCCGACGTCAGGCCCTTGGCGCAGGTGATGATGTCCGGCACGATGCCGAACTCGCCGTGCGAAGCGAACCAGTGGCCCAGGCGGCCGAAGGCAGTGACCACCTCGTCGGCGACATAGAGCACGTCGTACTTCCTGCACAGGGCGTGGGTGCGCTGGTTGTAGCCCTGGGGCGGGACGATCACGCCTCCGGCGCCCATCACCGGCTCGGCGAAGAAGGCGCTGACCCGGTCCGGCCCGATGGACTGGATCTTCGCCTCCAGTTCGGCCACCAGGAAGTCACAGAACTGCTCCTCGGTCATGCCTTCGGGCGCCCGGTAGTGGTTGGGGCAACTGACGAAGTGCACGTTGTCCTCGAGGTACTCGTGCTCGGCGATGCGGTCCTTGCCCGTCAGCGACGCGGACATGTAGGTGCTGCCGTGGAAGCCCTGCATGCGGGCGATGAAGTGGCGCTTCTTCGGCAGGCCGCGGCAGCGCTGGTAGAAGTGCGCCAGGCGGACGGCGCTGTCGATGGCGGTGCCCCCGCCGCAGGTGAACATCACGTGGTCGATGTCACCGGGCGCCAGTTCGGCCAGGCGCCTGGACAGTTCGGCAGCCCGCAGGTTCCCCATGTCGACGAACGGGTTCGAGTAGGCCAGGCGCGACACCTGCTCGGCGATGGTGTCTGCCATCTCGCGGCGGCCCAGGCCGATGTTGGTGCACCACAGTCCGCCCACGGCGTCGAAGTAGCGCCGGCCGTGGACGTCGGTGATGTGGCAGCCCTCGCCGCTTTCGATCAGCAGGGCGCCTTCGGTCCTGAAGGAATCGAAGTGCTGCCAGGGGTGCAGGTGGTGGCGGCGATCGGCGTCCCACAACGCCTGCGCCGTGGCGGCGGCAGCGGGCAACGCGAGGGTGGCGGTCATGAGTTTCTCCGGTCCGTGCCGTGCCGCGACACGTCAGGGCGCCTGCAACTTGCACACATTTAATATACATGAGATCGCCAAACTGCAGACGATCAAATCCCGATCACGCTTCCAAGGTATCGCATGGCTGCATACAATACGTCGACCCAGAACCCTCTCGCGGAGTTGGCGGAATGATCAAGGTCATGTGGTTTCTCCGGCGCGCCGAGCACCTGAGCCTGGCCGAGTTCCGCGACTGGTGGCTGAACCACCACGCTGCCGACATCGCGGCCGACCAGCGGCCGTTCCTGAAGCGCTACAAGGTCGACGTGCGCATCGACGACGACAGCGCCTTCGGCGTCGGCCGCCCGGGCACCGACAGCCCGTGGGACGGCATCGCCGAGCAGTGGTTCGACAGCGTCGACGACTACAACGCGGTGTACGGCCGCGCGGAGCGGCCCACGCGCGCCGACACGCTGGCCCACACCAGTCGCTTCGAGCGGCTGGTGGTGGAAGAGCACGACATTCCACTGCCCCCATGAGTTCGACCGTCGCGGCCCACGGCCCGGTTGCTCCCCCGCCCCGGCGTGTCGTCGTCACGGGCGGCTCCGGCGGCATCGGCCGCGAGATCGTCCGACGCTTCGT
Source organism: Rubrivivax sp. (assembly GCA_022843905.1). Classification (GTDB taxonomy): domain Bacteria; phylum Pseudomonadota; class Gammaproteobacteria; order Burkholderiales; family Burkholderiaceae_C; genus Rubrivivax. The sequence goes on along the minus strand of JALHMT010000006.1, from coordinate 76,228 downwards.
CGACGCGGGCTGCGAGGTGGTCAACCTGGACCGCCTGCCCCCTCCGGCGCCGCCGCCGGCGGTCGGCACAGGCGGCGGCAGCAGCCGGTTCATCGGCGTGGACCTGCTCGACGTCGAGGCGATCCGTGCCGCCTTCCGCGAGGCCGATGCCCACTTCCAGGGCCTGGCGCCTGATGTGCTGGTCTGCGGGGCCGCGATCGGCCTGACCCAGCACGCGCTGGAGGTCGCCCCCGAAGACATGGACCGGGTGATGGGCGTCAACGTGCGGGGCACCTTCTTCTGCGTTCAGGAAAGCGCGTTCCGCATGCGCCGCGCCGGCGCTGGCCGCATCGTCGTCATCACGTCCGTGTCGGCCCACCAGGCCTGGGCGCAGGAGCCGCTGTACAACATCAGCAAGGCGGCGCAGCACGCCCTGGTGCAGACGATGGCGGTGGAGCTGGCGCCGTTCAACATCCAGGTCAACGCCGTGGCACCGGGAGTGGTCGAGACGCAGGGCCAGGGTATGTCGGGCAACCGCGCCCGCCCCGACGTGCTGCGGCATTACCACGACATCATCCCGGCCCGACGCTTCTGCACGCCGCAGGAGGTGGCCGAAGCGACCTGGGTGCTGGCCCACGCCACCTACATGACGGGCCAGGCGCTGACGATCGACGGCGGCGTGCTGGCCAATGGCCTGGCGTACATCGGCTCGCTGCGCGACGAGGTCCTGGCGCGGCTGGCCTCGAAGTTTCCCTGAGCGCCTGGAGGCCGGGACTCGTCAGCACGACCAAGCTGCTGCCGAGGGTCCGCCGATGGGAGGCGACCCCGGCAAGAGTCGGCGAACAGCCGGTCTGGCGGGGGCGGCAGCGGACGTCTCAGTTCAGTCTCCAGCTGCCATATAGACCGAACGGCGGCGCGCCAGAGCTCCATCGCCCCAGATCCTTGGCGCTGACGCCTGCGATGCCCCAGTTCTCTTTCGGCATGTCGTGGATCCCGACACGCACGTTCAGCTTAGGCGCACCGCCAGCCTCGACCAGAGCCTGCGTGACCATCTCGATCACCGCCTTCATCTGCTCGGCCATGCGACCTTCGAGATGTCAATCCGCGCCAACGGCATGTGTGCTTCTCAGGCTGCCCTGGCCAGAATCAAGCCGCGTGCGCGGGCCATCGTCAGCGCGGTGTCCTCGATCATGTCTTCCTGACCGCCGACCATGCCGCGGCGGCCGAGTTCGACGAGCAAGTCGCGCGCGGGCACGCCGTACTTCTTCTCGGCGCGCTTCGCCAAGGCCGCATCGTGTTGCCCAGAGACGAAGCGCCCGTGGTCACCTGAATGCCGGCCGAAGCCTCCCCCGCCCAGCGCATGGTGGTTTCACGCAGGCACTTGAACGCCCCGGACCGTGCCCTCTCGCGCCGACAGCCCCGTGAACGCAAAGTCCACCTCCGGCGCCAACCCGCTGACGATGCGCGCGATGCTCTTGCCCGAGCCGCAGGCGTGGGTCCAGCCCAGCGTGCCGTGGCCGGTGTTCAGGTAGAGGTTGCCGATCCTTGAACGACCGATGATCGGCACGTTGGAAGGCGTCGCCGGCCGAAGCCCGGTCCAGAACTGGGCTTGTTCGGTGTCACCAGCGCCGGGAAAGAGTTCCTCGGTGCGGCGCACGATCGCTTCACAGCGCACCCAATTCAGGTCGCGGTCATAGCCGTTCAGCTCGGCGGTCCCCGCGATGCGCAGCCGGTCGCCCAGGCGCGAGAACACCAGCTTGTATTCGTCGTCGGTCAGCGACACCTGGTGTGCCATCGACGCATCCTTCACCGGCATCGTCACCGAGTAGCCCTTGGCCGGGTAGATCGGCAGGCGGATGCCCAGCGGCGCGGCCAACAGCGGGCTCAGGCTGCCCATCGCCAGCACATAGGCATCGCCCCGAACCCGCTGGAACCGGCCTTCGGCATCGGTGGCTTCGACGTGGTCGATCTGGCCGCCCAGATCGCGCAGCGCGGTCACGGTGTGGCTCATCAGGAACTGCACGCCGTCGGCACGGCAGCGCGCCACCAGTTCGCGCGCAAAGCGGTTGGCGTCGCCCGACTCGTCCTCGGCGGTGTAGGTGGCACCCGCCAGCCGTGGCCGGATGTGGCGCAGCGCCGGCTCCAGCGCCACCGCCTCGTCGGCCGAGATCACGCGCCGGTCGCAGCCCAGCTCACGCATCTGCGCGGCCGGCCCCTCGGCACCATCGAACTCCTTCTGGCTCGTGTAGAAGTGAAGAATGCCCTGGGTGCGCTGGTCGTAGTCGATGCCGATGTCGCGGCGCAGGGCCTGCAGCATGTCGCGGCTGTAGGTGCCCAGACGCACGATCTGTTCGATGTTGTGGCGAGTGCGGGCCGGCGTGCATTCATGCAGGAACTGCAGGCCCCACAGCCATTGCCGCATGTCGGCGCGAATACGGAACAGCAGGGGGGCGTCTTCCCGGCCCAGCCACTGCAGCACCTTCAGCGGGGCGCTGGGGTTCGCCCAGGGTTCGGCGTGGCTGACGGAGATCTGCCCGCCGTTGGCGAAGCTGGTTTCGGCGGCCGGCGTGGCCTGCCGGTCGATCACGGTGACGTCGTGACCCTGTTGGCGCAGGAAGTAGGCCGAGGTGACGCCGAGCAGACCGGCGCCGAGGACGATGACTTTCATGGAGAACTCCAGAGGGACGATGTCACCGCAAGGCTGGGCCTTGCGGTGTGCCGCTCCCTCTGTCCTTGGTACCTGAGAGATTCAGCCCCGGTCATCGACCCGGGCCTTGCTCCTTCGGTGCGTCACGGGCGTGACGGCTCTCCAGACGGCGATGGTGGTGTGCAGTACGGGACCTGAGCGTTCATGGGAGATTGCGCCTTCGGTGGCTCCGGCCGTGACCGGAGCGCTCTCCTGCGGGGTTCAAGCGTCTATCGGGGTGCGGCCGGCTCCTTCGTGGCCATCCATCGTTCGACCGGCACCGCCCCGAGGGCGCTGCCACTGAGCAGCGGTCTCTGCGGTGGCACCGGTTCAGCGCCGATCCACGCGGACAGGCAGGTCACGCCCGCCTCACTGAGGCTGCAGGTTGATCTGCCTGGCAATGGCGCGGTAGCGCGCGGTCTCGGCGTCGAAGAACCTGGTCGACTCGGCCAGCGTCATCGGCGCGGCAGCCAGCTGAGTCTGTGCCGCCAGCTGCGTGCGTACACCCGGGTCCTGCAGGGTCCTGCCGATGGCGGCGTGCAGGCGCACGACGACATCCTCCGGCGTGCTCTTGGGCACCATGAATCCGGTCCAGATCTTGTAGGAGAAGTTCTTCAGCGCCTGGCCTTCGTTCGCGGTGGGCACGTTCTTCAGCAGTTCGGAGCGCTGCGCGCCGAGCTGGCCGATCACCTTCAGCCGCCCCTGGTCAGCCAGCGCGCCCATCGCCGCGCTGTACACCAGCACCGCAAAGTCGACCTGGCCGCCCGCGATGTCCTGCAGCAGCGGTGCGTTGCCCTTGTACGGCACGTGCGCCAGCTTGACCCCGGTCTGCGCCTGCACGTTCTCGAGGATCAGGTGGTAGAGCGAGCCGATGCCGACGCTGCCGTAGGTCAGCGGCCGGTCGGCGGACTTGCGGGCCAGCGCGATCAGTTCGTCGACGCTGCTGGCCGGCAGGTCCTTGCGCGTCACGAACACCATCACGGCGTCGGCCACCGGGTGCACCAGCCGAAAGTCCTCGGTCTTGAGCTTCACCGCGGCATTGGCCAGCGGCGACAGGATCACCTCGTTGGGCGAGCCCTGGAAGACGTATTGGCCATCGGCAGGTGCAGCCAGCACTTTCTGCGCGGCCAAGGCGCCGCTGACGCCGCCCAGGTTCTCCACCAGCACCTGTTGCCCCAGCTCCTTGCCGAGCGGATTGAAGAAGATGCGTGCGATCGCATCGGACGGCCCGCCCGCCGGGTACGGCACCATCAGGTTGACGGGCTTCGTGGACGAGCCCTGCGCCAGGGCCGCGGCGGCGCTGAGCAACAGGCCCGTCAGCAAGGTCAATGATCGTTGGACTCTGGTCATGGCAACTCCTGCAGGAATGGCAAGCGAGGCTCGGGATGGGCCAATGTAGGCCGCCGTTAAGGCAACGTCCAATGCATTCTTGTGGCAGTTACGATGAGTTCAATGCATGAGTATCCCAGGCAAACCCGATGACTCTGGTCCAGCTTCGACACCTGATCTCGCTCGCGCAGAGCGGCTCGTTCACCAAGTCCGCCGAGTCGCTGTTCCTGACGCAGCCCGCTCTCAGCCGCAGCATCCGGGCCCTGGAAGACGAGCTGGGGCAGCCCCTGTTCGACCGCGTGGGCCGGCGCAGCGTGCTCACGCCCTTCGGTGTCGACGCGCTGCAGCGCGCACGGCAGCTGGTGTTCGATGCCGACGAACTGGCCGGCAGTGGCCGGCAGATGCGCGAAGGCCGCGCGGGCACGGTGCGCATCGGCCTGGGCTCGGGGCCAGGCGCGATGCTGATGACCCCGCTGCTCAAGACGATGGCGACATCGCACCCGACCGTGCACCTCGACATTGCACGCGGCCACACCGATGCGCTGATCCGCCGCCTGCGCGAGCGCGAGCTGGACGCGCTGGTCGTTGATGCCCGCTCACTGACGCCGTCCCCTGACCTGCGCCTGGCCAACCTGGTCGAGATGCGGGGCGCATTCATGGTTCGCACAGACCATCCGCTGACCCGCTGGAAAGGCACGCTGCGGTTCGATGCGCTGCGCCAGTTTCCGATCGCATCGACGCCGCTCAGCGACGAGGTGGCGCGCACCCTGGTCGAGCGCTACGGACCCGGCGCCCACCCGACCGAGTGCGTCACCCTGCGCTGCGAGGAGATCGCCAGCCTGGTCGAGGTGGTTCGCAGCAGCGACGCCGTGCTGATCGCGATCCGCGCTGCTGCGCCAGAGCTGGTCGAACTGGCCCTGAAGCCCGCGATGAACGCCACGGCACGTTTCGGCATCGTCACGTTGGCCCGCCGGGCCGAACCGCCCGGCCTGCCGATCGTCCGCAAGTTGGTTGCGGAGCTCATGCGGGAGTAGCGTTGCAATGGGCCGTGCAGCGACTGACGTCCCAACCCATGAAGTGTCCGCGCCGACCGAACTTGGAACACGTGGGGGGGTGCGGACGAAAACCTGGACCGATCAGACGGCCAGCCCCAGCGCTCGGCGGTGCTCCATGGGGCTGAGTGAGCCGAGTGAAATCTTGATCCGTGCCCACATTCCGCCGCACCAAGTCCTTGCATCTTGGAATCCGTCGAGACGTTGGCCTCATGGACGTGCGGAGCCGGTAGGTGGAAACAGTGGCACTGGTACGCTCACTTGCGCGTCAGTCCCGACTTCACTCACCGCATTGCGCACGCTCGCCAGTCCGTGCGGCACCATCTGAACACGCCGATGAACATCTACCGGTTTGGCCCCTTCACGCTCAACACCGCAACCCGGCAGATCCTGCGCGACGATGAAACGTTGCCCGCATCGCCCAAAGTCTTCGACCTGCTCGCGGCCCTTCTCGCCAATCGCCACCGCGTGCTGCCGCGAGCGGAGCTGATGCGGCTGGTCTGGCCGCGTTCCATAGTGTCCAAGGGCGCCATACCGCAGGCCATGTTGAAGTTGCGACAGCTGCTCAGCAGCGAGCAGGCGTCGGCAGAGTGGCTCGCCACTGTGCGCGGGGTGGGCTACCGCTTCGTCGGCGCTGTGACGGTGGAGTCGGCTGCTTCTACGCCGGGACTCGCTGCCCCGCCTTCGCTCGCGACGCCACCGGCCGACGTCGGCACCACCCAGCACCGCGTCGATGTGTTGCGCAGGCAGGCGTGGGAGCGCTGGATACGCCTGGACGACGAACTGCACGAAACGGTCGCCGCGCTCCGAAACCGTGACGAGTGCGGTCGCGACCCGCGTGCCCGTGTTCTGGCCCTGGTCTATCAGAGCGCGGTCAGCAGTCGCCTGGACGACATGCTGGCCGCTTGGCAGGCCCTGGAGGACGCCGAGCGCCTGGGAGAAACAGCACCCGGCCCGGAAGTGCGCTGCGACACCCTGCGCATGAAGGCCATGTTCTACGTCCGCTACGCGTCCGCTGGCGACGCCGTGCCCATCCTGTCGGAAGCGTTCAGGGTGGCCGAAGCGATGGCCGATCCGACCGACGCCGCCGACTGCGCGAAGTTGCTGGCCGCCACGTTCGGGCGTACCGGTGACGTTGCGTCTTGCGAGGAGTGGACCGAACGGGCGCTGGCCTTGGTGCGACGTACCGACGCGCGCTGGTTCCGCACCCATTGCCTTTCGGCCCTCGCGGGCTCCTGGGTGCAACTCGGTGAAGCGGCGTCCCGCGCCGGCGATACGGGACGCGCCCGCCTGTGCTGGGCGCGCGCGCTCCAGATGCTCGACGAGGTCGAGCCGGCCCCCTCAGGCGTGGGCGAGGACATCCTGCTGCCGATCAACCGCGCATGGGCCGAGGGCTTCCTCGACGCAAGCCGCCGGCCGGCCGCGATCGAGACCTTCAGGGGGCTGCTGGCCTCCGAGTCGCGTGCAGGGCTGCGGCTGTCGCTGCTCCTCGGCTTGTCGACCTTCCTCTGCGAGGAAGGTCTGCTCGACGAGGCACGCTCCTTCTGCGACGAGGCCCTGAGCCTGGGCAACACCACCGGCGTGATGCGCCAGCGCGCCAACCTGCTGGACCTGGCGGCCGAAATCGCGACCCGGCAGGGAAGGCTTGCCGACGCCGTGCGCGGCCTGCGCCAACTACTGAGTTGGCGCGAGCAAACCGCGCGCGACGAGGCCCTGCGGGCCGCCAGCGTCATCGCGCTGCGGTTGAAGACCGACCGCGCGATGGCGCTCGCACAGGGCGCCGACATCCTGGCGCGGCAAGCCCAGGCCGACCGGGACCTGGCCCGACGCCACCTGAGCCTCCACAGGCTCGAGCAGGACCTCGACGAGGCAGATGGCCTGTTGACGTCGGCCCGCTTCAGCGCCTGGATGGCGAGCGCCATGGCGCGCGCGGTCCAGCACTCGCGCGCGTTACCTCTGCTGGTCGTGCGCACCGGCTCTGGCGACAGCGGCTGGGTTCAGCGGGCAGTGATGGGCCTGACCACGCAGCTGCGCTCGGGCGACCGCTGGACGGTACTCGGCGACAGTCTGGTCGTGGTCGCGCTGCGGATCGGCGACAACGACCACCTGTCGCTCGCAGCGGCCCGGCTGGAGCGGCAACTCGCCTCGGCGCTCAAGGAGGGTGACCGTGCTTCGCCTGGTCCCGGCGCGCAAGTCCAAGTGCAGGTGGTCGACGTCGCCGACCAGCCCGACGTCGAGGCCGCATGGCAGCTGCTGCGGGTGACCCGAGCCGGCCGTGGCAGTTGAGGGCCAGGCCGACGTGAGGGCACGCCCAGCTTCAGGTTTCAGGTCGAAGCGGAAACTGCCGGACTGGAGATGGAGTCACCGCCAAGCGAACGGTCAGAGCGCCTGCCGATGCAGTGTCACTGCGGCTGAAAGCCACTGGCCTTGATGATGCGCGACCAGGTCCCCGTGTAGGCCCGCTCGCGGTCGGCCAGTTGAGACTGGCTCATGTGGCCCACCGCCAATCCCATGGCAGTGAGGCGGTCGCGCACGTCGGGCAGGGCCAGCACCTTGGCCAGTGCGGCCGAGAACGGGTCGATCACGCCCTTGGGCGTGCCGGCCGGCGCAAACACGCCGTAGTAGGGTAGTTCGTCGAACCCGGCCAAGCCCAGTTCGCTCAAGGTCGGCACATCGGGCAGCAGGGCCTGGCGCTGCGCACCCATCACCGCCACCACGCGAAGCTTGCCGCTGCGGTGGTTCTCGATGAAGTCGGGGATCGAGCCCACGCCTGCGGCGATCTGGTTGCCCAGCATGTCGGCCATCATCGGCGCACTGCCACGGTAAGGTACCGACACCAGGTCGACGCTGAACTTGTCGCCCAGCACCTTGACCAGAAACTCAGGCACCGAGGCCGGCGCCGGCACGCCGACAGATCCCTTGCCACCGCCCGCGCCCTTCACCCAGGCCACGTACTCGGCCATGCTCCTGGCCGGCGTGCCGCCCGACAGCGCCAAGGCATTGGGGAAGGAGGCAAAACCGGCCACGGGCACGAAGTCGCGCGCGCTGTCATAGCCTGGGTTCTTGACCACCAGCGGCAGGATGGAGATGGTGTGGTCGTGGCTCAGGAAGAAGGTGCTGCCATCGGGGGCGGCGGCCTTCAGAGCCTGCGCGGCCAGCTGGCCCCCGGCGCCGGGCTTGTTCTCCACCATCACCGGGACGCCGAGTTCATCCTTCAGCTTCTCGCCCAGCAAGCGCGCAATGGCGTCGGTGCCGCCGCCGGCCGGGAAGCCCACCAGCAGCTTGACCACCTTGCCCGATTGGGCGAACGCCGGAATCAGCGGGCTGGCCCAGGCGGCGGCACCGGCCCATCGCAACACGTCTCGACGTTTCAACAGCGAACGCATGGCAACTCCTGAAGCGATGGACGCGTTATGGGTCTCGGGCGCCACCTCGGGCTGCGCCTTGGCCGCGAAGGGACGAAAGCGTCAGCCACCGAACACCTTGCCCGGATTCAGGATGCATCGCGGGTCCAGCGCCTGCTTGATGCGACGCATCAGATCCACCGTGTCTGCACCCAACTCGTCCAGCAGATAGGCCTGCTTGCGCAGGCCCACGCCGTGCTCGCCGGTGCAGGTGCCGTCCAGCGCGATGGCGCGACGCACCAGGCGGGAACTCAGGGCCTCGGCGCGTTGGCACTCCGCGGGGTCGTCGAGATCGACCAGCAGCACGCAGTGGAAGTTGCCGTCGCCCACATGGCCGAACACCGGTGCGACCAGGCCCGTGTCGCGGATGTCGACGATCGTCTCTTCGACACACTGCGCCAGCGCCGACAGCGGCACGCAGGCGTCGGTGCTGACAGCGCGGCTGCCCGGGCGCAATTGCAGCGCTGCGAAGTAGGCGTGGTGGCGGGGGCCCCACAGTCGGGTTCGATCTTCCTGCCGTGTGGCCCATTCGAAGGCGCTGCCGCCGAGCTCGTTGCAGATGTCCTGCATCGCCTCGCCCTGGGCGCGCACCTGGTCGGTGGAACCGCAGAACTCGAGAAAAAGCGTCGGCGCCTCGGCGTGGGTGGTGCCGCTGTGGGCATTGATGGCACGCATGGTCAGCGCATCCAGCATCTCGGCGCGCGCCAGGCCCAACCCCGCCTGCAGCGCCTGGATCACCGCCTGCACCGCCGGCACCACGCCGGGAAACCTCACCACCGCCGCACCCACGGCTTCGGGCTGCGGGTGCAGGCGCACGGTGACTTCGGTGACGATGCCCAGCGTGCCTTCGGAGCCGGCGAAGAGCTGCGTCAGGTTGTACCCGGCCGAGGACTTGCGCGCTCGCCGCGCGGTGCGGATGACGCGGCCCTCGGCGGTGACGACCGTCAGCGACACCAGGTTCTCGCGCATGGTGCCGTAGCGCACGGTGTTCGTGCCGCTGGCGCCGGTAGCCACCATGCCGCCGATGCTGGCATCTGCGCCCGGGTCCACCGATAAGAAGAAGCCGGTGTGGGCCAGCGCGCGGTTGAGCGCGTTGCGCGTGACGCCGGCCTGCACGGTGGCACACAGGTCGTCGGGGCGGATGTCGAGGATGGCGTTCATCTGCGAGAGGTCCAGGCACACGCCGCCGTGCAGCGCCAGCACATGACCCTCGATCGATGAGCCCACGCCGAAGGCAATCAGCGGCGTGCGGTGCTCGTGGCACAGCCTGGCCACGAACACCACATCGTCCGTGTTTTGCGCGTAGACCACCGCGTCGGGCGGCATGGGCCGAAGTGGCGACTCGTCGCTGCCGTGGGTGAGCCGGTCCGACAGGCCGGTGCTGAAACGCGCGCCGAAGTGCTGCGCCAGGGCGTGGTGCAGCGCGCCGGGCAGGCGCGTGGGCGAATCGGCCGGCTTCGCTTGCCCAGCCCTTCGTTCCTCGGTGTCGGTGTGCATCGTTGGTCTCCCCAAGCAAGGCTCCAATCTACCCATGCCGGTCGTCCAGTGCCAATGCCACATGGCGATGGCGGTATCGCAGGGCCAGTACGGATCAGGCGGCCCGATCACGTCATGTCCGATGTCTTTGTGCGGGGTCGACATCGCGAAACCAGCTACCTCGAGAACGCGACTCCACGTAAGCTTGTGCGATGGATCTGCGCCAGTTCAAGTACTTTCTTCGCATTGCCGAGCTGGGCAGCGTGTCGCGTGCAGCGGAGTCACTGCACGTCGCGCAGTCGGCGCTGAGTCGCCACGTGGCCAACATGGAGGCAGAGTTCGGCCAGGCCCTGCTGCTGCGTACCGGGCGAGGCGTGGCGTTGACGCCCGCTGGCGAAGAACTTGCGCGCTACGCACGCGCCATGCTGCGTCTGGGTGACGAAGCCAAGGCTGCGCTGGCGCACACGGCGGCCTCGCCGAGCGGCACGCTGGCGGTGGGTTTCCCGCTGAGCCTGACACGGGCACTGTGCATCCCGCTGATCGAACGGTTGCGCTCGCTCTATCCGCGACTGGCACTGCAGTTGCACGACGAGATCAGCGGTGCCCTGGCCGACCGTCTGCGATCAGGGCGACTTCAGGTGGCGCTCTTGTTCGAAGACGCCGGCCTGGACGGCCTGAGCTGGCAGCCGGTGTTCGAGGAGGAGCTGTTCCTCGCGGTGAACGCAAGGCACCCGCTGGCTCGCGAATCGGTGATCGATCTGGAATCGCTGGCCGCGACGCCACTGGCGGTACCCAGTGCCCCCTTGGGCGTGCGGCCCGTCGTCGAGCGCGCCTTGCACAGGGCCGGTCTTGCGCCACAAGTCCTGGTGGAGGCCAATTCACTGACGGTGATGGTGCAAGCGGCGCGCACCGGTCTGGGCGGCGCTGTGCTGTCGGCCTGCAGCGTGGCGGACGAAGTGGCTGCCGGTGAACTCGTTCTGCTGCCGTTTGCCGGCGGCGGCATGGTCCGCCGGGTCGTGGTGGCGATGTCACCGGTCGAGCCCGCACTCGCAGCGACAGGGCTGGTGTTCGACGAGTTGGTGGCGCTCGCCCGTCAGCAGGCGGGCCAGGGACTTTGGCGAGGGTGCAGGCCGCTCGCCCACTCGACCGCGCTGCACCGTCCAAGCCAACGCGGAAAGACCTGACGCCCGAGGATGAACCGGCGCCGGTTCATCCTCTGCGCGCGGGCCGCCCGCAAGGAAACAACGGCGTCAGACCTGACCCGGAGGCCCTGCCGAACGGCAGCGGGTGTCGACCCAGTCTCGGGTCAGGTCGACCACTGCACGCTGGGCATGGCTTCCGCCAAGACGCACCGCTGCATGCTGGCAAGCCCGCAGCGCACCGCTCGCCGCCCCAGTGTCGCCGACCATGAGTGCGCCGAGAGCCGCACTCCAGGCCAATGCGACAGGCGCAGCAGCATGGCCCTTGTCGGCGGCCATCCGCAGGCGAGCGGCGCATGAGTCCAGGCGTGCTGGGTCCCCAAGCCCGGCAGCCAGCATCGCCAGGTGCAGCTCGGCGAACACATTGCCGCCCTGCGGAAAGTGGCGGTCGGCATGGGCCGCTGCCGCCGACCACGGCAGGCGCTGCCGTCCCAGCAGGTGCAGACGCCAGAGCAGCGACGCCGCGTCGGTCATGCCCACCAGGGGCGGCGCAGTGTCCCACTGGCGAACCACTTGCTGCGTGTAGCGCGCCAACGCGGCGTCTTGCCGCCCCAGCGCCAGCTCGGCCAGCGCCGCATGCCACTGCAGGTGACCCCAGAGCATGGCGTCGTCGGGGTAGTCGGGCAGCCACGAGTCGATGAAGGCCAGTGCTGCGGCGGGGTCTTCGCGCTCGTACAAGCCGTGCATGACCACGTGCGCGATGTTGCCGTTGGCGCGCCGCAGCGCCAGGCTGCGCTCGGCGTGTGCCATGCCTTCGTCGAGCTCACCGGCTTCGATGCAACTCCAGCCTCGGTGCGTGAGCATCCAGGTGTGGTCTGCCGGATAGTGCCGGGCCAGTTCTCGAACGAACGCCAGGCGCGCGGCATCGTGGTCTTCGCGTCCTGAGAAGGCGAACAGGCCGAAGGCCCCCAGCAGGGTGGACGCCACCAGTGCGTCGGTCGGCCAGCTCGCCACGTGCTCGAGAGCTGCGTCGAGCGCCTGGGCCGACTTGCCTCCAAGCAGCAGGGCGATCACCGCCACGTGCGATCGCTCGCGATCGCTGGCCCGTGGCGCGAGGCGCAGCGCCAGGTCCAGCGCCGGGCGCACCTCGGCTCGGCGCAGGTGGGTGGCCGCTTCCATCGCGCGAAGGCAGTGCGCCAGCGCAAACGCCGGGTCGTGCTGCAGCGCGTCGTCGGTGGCAGCGCGCAGGCCGGGCCATGCGTGCAGGTAGGCGTCGACGCCGCGACAGTACGCGCTGGCGGCTGCAGCTGAGCCGCAAGTGAGAGAAAGGCCGAGCTCATCGTGGCAAGACAGCATGACGGGATCCTTCAACTCGTGCTGGCCGATCAGCGGCCCAGTGCGTAGAACTCATCGTTCGGCCGCATGCTCGTGACATTGGCCATTCGGTTGGACAGACCGAAGAAGGCAGCAATGCCGGCAATGTCCCAGATGCCTTCCATGTCGAAGCCATGCTGCCGCAGCACGTCGAAGTCCGCGTCACCCACGGCCCAGGCCTGCGCCGAGACCTTCATCGCAAAGTCGAGCATGGCCATCTGGCGCGGTGTGATGTCGGCCTTGTGGAAGTTCACCGCCACCTGATCGGCCACCAGCGGGTTCTTCGCACGGATACGCAGGATGGCGCCGTGCGCCACCACGCAGTACTGGCACTGGTTGGCATTGCTGGTGGCCACCACGATCATCTCGCGTTCGGCCTTGCTCAGCGCACCCGGCGTGTCCATCAAGGCATCGTGGTACGCGAAGAAGGCGCGGAACTCGTCGGGGCGATGGGCAAGAACGAGGAAGACGTTGGGCACGAACCCCGACTTCTCCTGCACGGCCAGGATGCGTGTGCGGATGTCTTCGGGCAGGTCCTTGATCTCGGGGACCGGGAAGCGGCTGATCGGGAAAGAGGCGACAGTCGACATGGATGTCCTGTGAATGATGGCGGTAGGGGATGCAGACGGCGCCTGAAGCGACGCCGGCAAGACGGACTGCGGCAGTGAAGCCCGGTACTCCGCCGGGCCGCCCCGCTCTCAGCCCCGCGTGATCAGCGACGCCGCTTCGTACACCGGGATGGCAGTGATGCTCAGGTCCTTAAGGAACGGTTCGGCTGCAACCTTGGCGATGGCCGGCGAGGCCATGAAGGCATCCATCGAGGCTTTGTCCTCCCAGACGTACACACTGGCGAAGGTGCCGGTCTCGAAGTCGGCCATCCAGGTCTTGCGGACGAGCCCGGGCACCTGCGCGATGGCGTCCGCATACGGCTTCACCCAGCGCTCCTGGTACTCGGCTTCGTCCAAGGTCAGGACGTAGCGGAAGATCTGTGCGTATCGCATGGTCGAGTCTTTCTGCAATGGCATCAGCACATGCTGATGGGCCGAAGATGCAACTCGATCCACACACAGACAAGACCTATACTCTCTATAGATCCATAGGTCTATCCTATATGTATAGCCTGCCCGCCCTGCGCTACGCGGCAGCCGCCGCACGCCTCAAGTCCTTCAGCGCCGCAGCGCGCGAGTGCGGGGTCTCGCAGCCGACCGTGTCTTCAGCGGTGTCGGACCTGGAGACGGCGCTGGGCACAGCGCTGTTCCTGCGCGGCGGCCGGCAGCTTGAAGTGTCGACGGCCGGCGCCCGCCTGCTGCCCAAGATTGCCGAGATCCTGGGGGCTGTCGAAGCCCTGCAGTCCGAGACCCTTGAACTCGCGTCCAACGCGCGATCCGAGTTGCGGATCGGCTTCACGCCGCTGGCGGGCGCTGGACGCGTGGCGCTGCTGCTCGACCCTTACCGCCGTCAGCATGCCGAGACCCGCATCCTGTTCTTCGAGTCCGGCGTGGCCGATCTGGAGCAACGGCTCGACGCGCGGCAGCTGGACGTCATCATCGGCTTCGGATTCGGCAAAGGCAGGTCGCGCAAGCGGATCAGACTGCTGCAGGATCCGTTGGTCGTGTGTTCGAAGACAGCTTTGCCGAGCACGGGGGCGGGCACCAGCCTGGAGGCCACCAGCCAGGCCCGCCTGCTGCTCACGCAAGACCTGTGCGGACTGGCCACGGCCACCAGCGCGCTGTTCGATGCAGCCGGGCTGGCGGTCGACGCCTACCCCGGCCGCGCCATGAGCTATGGCGCGCTGGAGGACTGGGTCGAGCTCGGCCTGGGCAGCGCCGTGATTCCGCAGTACCACGTGCGAAACAGGGCGCTGTCCCGCGCCTTGACCGATGCCGACGGCACTGTGTTGAGTCTGGCGCTGGAGGCCGTGTGGAAGTCTCAGTTCGCTGCGGCCGAGCACGCGGCGCGGTTCCTGGCCTACTTGCACCGTGTCGTGCCGCCGCTGGCCAGCGGGCTGGTGCGTTGAATCCGTCCGGGCCGAGTACGAGTCGTCGCGCAACCATGCGTTGCGGCCGCGCCCGGTGAACGATGTCCGCATTGCGATTTCAGCTGTCGCATCCCCTGACCTGCTTGCCGCACGCCGACAAGTCGCCTCCAGCTGAAATGTTGGGAAAGGCAGCGAGCCAGTGCAATGCATCGCGAAACGACGCCTGAGACGTTCGGCCGTGCCCATGCCCAACTCGACCTGCAGGACCATGATGGACCTGCCGACAGCATTGCGCGGCAGATTGAATCAATGCCTTCATTCGAGGTTGACCACGAACCGTCCTTGAGAATCGGTCGTCCACTTGAAGGCGGAGGGCACCTTGACGGGCTGCCGGACGCCGCCGGTTGCTTCGTAGCTTGCCGCGGGAACGGCGATATCGCCGATGACCAGGCGCTTCTTGGCACCGTTGACCGATTGAACGATCAGCAGGTTGGCCTGGTTGGCCACCTCGCCCATCGCCGTGAGGTTCGCAGCGGAGGCTGAAGCACGGATCTGCAGCCTGTTCCATCCGATTCTCAGGTCAGCTCCCGTGATGCCGTTGGCCGTCACATCGGTGGCCAAGGTGAAACCGTCTCCGGCCAGGCCGGCCGACGGGCGCAGCACGGTGATCAGCACCTGGTCGCCGGCACCGGAGAAGCTCGCGTGCACGTCGGGCGAAAAGCCCGGGCCCGGCCCGAAGCCCGTGCCCACGTAGCCGTAGGGGCCCTTGTCGCTGCCAAAGTAGTGGTCGTACGAGACGGGCAATCCGAACTGACGCAACGTGAGATTGACGGCACCGGGGGTAGCGTCCTGCGTCGCGATGATGCGGCTGGCCGCAGAGCTCAACACCTGGTTCGCCGTGAAGCCTTCCGACTGCACACCGTTGCTGCCCACCACCGGCGCCGCAAACTTCCAGATCTGCTTGTACCTGCGGAAGCTCGGGCTGCGCATGATGTCCACGATCACCCAGGTCTGCAGCTCGCGAAGGAAGGTCACGCCACGCCAATGCGTCACGTCCTGCTTCGCCAGTCCGGCATAACCCCCCGTGTGCAGACCTTCGACGAAGTCGAAGTTCGCGGAGCTGTGCCAACGTGCGTTGATGGGCTTGTCGGGTGCGACGTTCGGATCGGGCTTGCCGTCGGCTCGGAGATTCAAGCCGTCGGTACTGGCCAACTGCGACTTGTCGTCCACGACGATGGTGTTCGTCTTCCATGTGGACGTTTCGCTGCGATAAGCATCGGCCGCTGGGTGGTTGAGGTCTCCGCCAGCGTAGTTCGGGATGCCGCCGGCGACGATGAGCCGGCGTCCCATGGCACCGACCTGAACCGAATTGCCGCCGGCCATGGTGTGGCCCCGGCCGGCTCGGCGATTGAAGAAGAAAAGATACGACGCGTCGGGTTCCCAGGACGAACGCATGGCGTAGTAGCCGCTGTACGGGAAGGCGAGCGAGGTCTGGGCGAATCGCGTCGAAGGCTGCGCACTCCCGGCCTGCCAGAGCGAATTGCCGACTTGCGGCAAGCCACCCTGGGGCGTGGCGAGGCCGGCCTCCAGCAGATCCCACTTGGACAGCGCTTCGTTCGCGGCGCTCGACCAACTGCGCTGCGGCAAGCGGGCAACGACCCGAATCTCCTTCTCCTGGGCCAGGTTGTAGTTGAAGGACTGCTCGATGAAGCCGCCGTCCTTGTTGACGGTGTCCTTGAAGAAGGCCGCCATGCCATCGTCCACGCGCCCCGAAATGGCCTTGACGTCGGGGTGGTCCTCGAAGAAGTGGTTCGTCAAGGCCAGCGCCGACAGCCCGGTGAACCGCTGGTTCGGCATCCGCAGGTTCGTCGCATAGTGCCGCGTGAGATGGGGCGCCCAACTGCGGGCGATACCGCCGGCGATGTCGTACAGGGCGTCCGCTGGAAACGCGTCGCGTTGCGACGGCAGCAGAAGTCTCGTCGTCGGCAGCCGCGAAAGACTCTCCCAGTCAGACCAGCTGGCCGTGGTGCTGGTCGGCTGGTCCACGGTCTTGGCCATCACGCCCAGCGCCTGCATGGCGCCCATCACGTGGATGCCGTTCATCAACAGGGCCAGCGGGTCACCCACGTCGATGCCTGCGCAGGACCTCCACGCCGCGCGTTCGGCAGCGGGCAGCGCAGAGAGCTGGGCTTGCTGGTTCAGCGCCATGTCGCGATTGATGGCCATCCACTGATTCAGGTAGCGCACATCCTTGGTTCGCGAGTAGCGCCCCGACAGCATGTGGATTCGACTGGTGGTGAAGTAGCAGTTGCCGCCGGTCCTGGTGTAGTTGGCGGGAACCAGGGGCAACAGGTTCAAGCCATAGGGGTCGTCGAGGTGGTAGCCGTCGACCTTGCGCTGGGCGTAGACCTGGGGGGTGATCTGCCCGGTGAGGTAGTCGCCGACGTTCTTCCACCTGATGCTTTGCCAATCACGCGAGTGTCCCCAAATCGGCGTGAGATCCGTCGCGCGCATGCGCGCCAGGGCGACGTCGCGTAGCGCTTCCTTGCTGGGTGCTGCAGCGGCAGGCGCCGGGGCCGAAGCAGGCGGTACGGTCGCAGCAGCGCCAGCCACATCGCCGACGCCACAAGCGACCAGCGCAGCAGAGAGCATCAAGCTCAAACGCCCCTTTCCCTTGCCCCCCTTGCCCGGGGGATAGACGGCAGCCGCGAGTCCCGGCAGCAATTCTTTGAAAGTCATGATGGCCCTTTTTGGATCTAATGCAAAGTCTGCCGAGAAAGAGGCTCACGTGGATTCAAGGCCAGTTGCCGATGGCAGGTTCCAGGGGGAACACTAGCGGCAATTCGCTACCCCAACAACCCACCATTCCGGGAGTCGGATCGACTCCAGGCGGGGATTCGGCATCAGGTGCGGAATAGGTCCGGAAAGCGCGTCAGGCCTTCAGGTCTCGTCGACGTTTGCATTACCGATTGGGTCGACACGTACTTCGCAAATAGGCAATTCGCTTCGCAGATCAAGCCAATCCTGGCCCCGAGCAGGGAGCTCTCGAGATTCTCAGCGGCTGTTGACTGGATGGAGACACCAAGCCCAGGGTGAGGATGCGCATCTGATGCACGGCGGTCCGCGCTGCCCTCTTGAGTCCAGGGGCAGCAGCGGCGACTCCTTCGATGGCAAGCCCAACCCACTTCATCTCGCTTCGACAGAGTCGCCACGAGGGATGCGCATGGAGTCTTCGCACTCCCTGCAGGTGCCACGAGTTGCGGTCAAGCCTGCCCAATGGTGACAACGCATCCGACCCGGCAGACACCCAAGTGAGCCTATGCATTGCAGCGACGCCATGATCCCGACTTCCCTCTTGCGACGCGTCGCGATGGGGCTGTGCGCCGCACTCTTCGGCATCATCATCTGGAGTGCTGCACAGGCAGCCATCACGCTGTCGGGGTCGTCCAGCGCGCTCACCGCAGGGGGATCCTCGGTTTCGGTCGGTCGAGCCGGAGCGAGCGCCGGAGACCTACTCCTGGTCATGGTGAGTCATCGCGGCGCTGTCACGGTCAATGGCGTGCCGTCCGGCTTCCTGCTTGCGGGCTCGAGCTCCAGCGGTTCAGGCGCAGCGCAGGTCAAGCTCGCGGCCTACTACAAGGTCCTTACCAGCGGCGACCCCTCGAGCTTCAACTTCCAATTCAGCGGCGCGACACGAGCCAGCGCAGTATCGACGGCGTGGCGTGGCATCGACCGCATCACGCCGATCGATGCGGTCAGCGCCACCTCGAGTGCCGCCGGCACCGGCATCGGCGTCGACGGACTGACCACGACGGTGTCCGACACGATGCTGATCGCCGGGTTCGCACAGGCAAACGGCAGCGCATCGATCTCGCCACCGGCCACCATGGTGGAGGCCCTCGAAGCCGGCACTGCCGACGGGAGCGTGGGCGTGACCGTGGAGGTGGCCAGTGCCGTGCAGACCACTGCAGGCAACAGCGGCAACAAGGTGGCCACCTCCAGCGCAGCGGCGCTCGGCACCGCCGTGATGCTGGCCCTGAAAAGGGCTCAACCACTGTCGCAGCCGTTGTACCTGACTTCCTCTGGCGTACCGAGTGCCGGCCTCAGAGTCTCCCCACCCACCACCACCACGCTGGCCAACTTCGACGCCGGACGCGATACGGCCCCTGGCCTGCTGCTGGCCAGGGGCGGCAGCGGCCCGAACGAGGGCGACACCGCCAAGTACCAGCGCTGGCTCAGCGACACGGCGGGATACAACCTCGAGGGCGGCCTGCAAGTGCGGTTGTGGAGCGCAATGAAAGACTTCAACACCACCCAGCGAGGTTCCTTGACGGCCTGGTTGCGCCAGTGCGATGGCAGCGGCAACAGCTGCACGAGCATCGCAACGGCCACGACGACCTTGGGGCCGTGGGCGCCGACAGCGACATGGGTCGAGAGAGTCATCGACTTCGGCAACGTAGTGCATACCGTGCCGACAGGCAGCAAGCTGGAGCTGAAGGTCGTCGCCGACATTGCGGCCGAGGCCAACATGATGCTGGCCTACGACACCATCAGCTACCCGAGCCGTCTGCAGCCGGCGTCCATCGTCACAACTGCCAGCATCAGCGGCACCGTGTTCGAGGACCTGCAATATGGTGGAGGAGCCGGGCGCGCCATTTCCACTCCAGGGACCGTCACGCTAGGCAATGCCACGGTCGAGCTCTACGACGGCAGCGGAAACTGGGTCTCGAGCACGACCACCAACGCGAGCGGCGTCTACGTCTTCAGTGCATTGCCGACGGGCTCGTACTTCGTGCGGGTGGTCAGCGGCACGGTCAGTTCGAGCCGTCCCGTCACGGGCGCGGCACCGGTCGGGATCCTGACCTACCGGACGGACGCGAACACCGGCACCCCCGTCGCGGTCACCAATCATGTCGGAGGCACGAATCCTGCCAGCAGTGACGCTGGGGCGGCCAGCGGGCCCGCGTCCTTCAGCCCCGCCAGCTTCGTCTTCACCGCGGGCCTGTCGGGAACATCGCAAGCGGTGTCACCGGTCCTCCTCTCGTCGAGCGATGTCGTCGGTGTCGACTTCGGGTTCAACTTCGATACCGTGGTCAATACGGCCAGCAGCGGAGCCGGCAGCCTGCGACAGGCGATCGCCAACGCCAACTCCCTGGGTGGGGACAGCAGCCTGTCCCAGACCGGGCGCGTCGCAGGGATCGAGCACCTGATCTTCATGATTCCCAACGGCACCGCGGCGCCGGGCATGCGCAGCACGCTCAACCGGTTCAGTGGGGGTGTGGCGACGATCGCTCTTGACAGTGCGCTGCCGGTCATCGCGACTCCGATGGTGATCGATGCACAGGTTCAGCCCGGATGGACAGCAGGCCCGGTCATTGAGCTTCGCGGAGACGCATTGCTCTCGGGCAACGGGTTGGAGGCCAGCGGTGGCGGCATTGCGCTGCGCGGACTGATCATCAATCGGTTTCCTCAGAGCGGCATCGCCCTCACCAGCGGCAGCGGCTACTCGATCCAAGGATGCTGGTTGGGCCTCGCCAGCGGAGGCACCAGTGCCGCCGCCAACCAGGCCGAGGGACTTTGGGCGGGTACTGGAATCAACAACCTCCAGATCGGCGGCGCGACCGCCGCCTCTCGCAATGTCGTGAGCGGCAACGTCAGCCACGGCATCTACATCCACGGTGGAACGGGACATCGCGTCGAGGGGAACTACATCGGGATGAGCGCTTCGGGCAGTACCGCCGTCGGCAACCAGGGCGCCGGCGTCTTTCTGCACGTACCGGTGGGCGTGACGGTGGGCGGAACGCTGCCGGGCTCGGGCAACGTGGTCTCCGGCAACGGGAGTCATGGGCTGTGGCTGAACGGCACCGCACACACCGTGCAAGGCAACCTCATCGGGCTGAACGCAGCGGGGACCGCCGCGATACCCAACGACACCGGCATCTTCACGCTGACCGCCGGGCACACGATCGGCGGCACCAGCCCGGGTGCCAGAAACGTCGTTTCGGGGAACACCGGTCGAGGCATATGGCTCAACACCGCCGGCAACCTCGTTCTAGGGAACTATGTCGGCACCAATGCCCTGGGCAACGCCGCGGTGCCCAACCTCGACGGGGTCTACAGCAAGGCCAGCGGCAACGTGATCGGCGGGACTGGCGCCGGATCGCGCAACCTGATTTCCGGCAACACCCGCTACGGCATCTCTCTGTCCGACATCGCCTCGGGCACCCAGGTCCAGGGCAACACCATCGGCTTGAGTGCCGACCACATGATGGCCGTAGCCAACGGGGACGGTGTACATGCGGCTTGCACCGCGGGATGCGCGATCGGCGGCATGGGCGCCGGTGCCGGCAACGTCGTCAGCGGAAACACGCGGGCTGGCGTGATGGTGGCGGCAGGTTCGATCGGCAATGCCATCCTGGGCAACTCGATCCACGGCAATGGCACCCTGGGCATCGACCTCGGTCAAGACGGCGTCGACGTCAACGACGGCGTCAAGACCGCCGGCGCGGCCAACCTGAAGGTCGACCACCCCGTGTTCACATCAGCCCGATCGCGCGGCAACCAGCTCACCGTCACCGGCCACGTCGGCAGCGCTGCCGGCCAGGCCACCTTCGGAGGCGCGCAGGTCGACATGTTCGTCAGTGACAACGACAGCTCCGGCCACGGTGAAGGCAAGACCTGGCTTGGTACGCTGACCGCGGATGGCAGCGGCAACTTCAGCGGTACGCTGACGGCGCCCGTGGTCTCACTGGCCATCGGCACGCGGCTCACCGCCACCGCGACGGATGGCAGCAGCAACACCTCTGAGTTCGGCCCGCAAGTCAGCCTGCAGGTCGACTTCATCGTCAACAGCAACGTCGACGAAGCGGACCTTGCCATCGGCGACGGCCAATGCCTCACCGCCAGCGGCGTCTGCACGCTGCGCGCCGCCATCGCCGAGCTCAACGCCTGGGCTTCACTGTCCGCAACGCCGACCATCGCATTCGCGTTGCCGAACTGCAGCGCCGCCGGCCAGACGGCCTGCAGCATCATGCCGTCCACCGCGTTGCCGGCGATCGGACGCGCGATGGTGGTCGACGCGCAGACCCAGCCGGGCTGGACCCTCGGGCCCATCGTCGAACTCCGCGGCAATGCGGCACCGAGCTTCACCAGCGGCCTGATGGTCTCGGCAGCAGGCAGTGCCGTGAGGGGTCTCGTGATCGGCGGGTTCGGACAGGCCGGCCTGAACATTGCGGCATCCAGCGTGACCGTTGCGGGTAACTGGATCGGCCTGGCGCCGGACGGCAACATCGCCAACCCAAATGGCCCTTCGGGCAGCACCACGGGCGGCGTGTTCGTGACCAGTGGCAGCGGCATCGTGATCGGCGGCACCTCGACCGCGCAGCGCAACGTTCTGTCCGGCAACGGTGGCGCAGGCGTCTGGGCAGCTGGTGGCAGCGTCACCGTGATCGGCAACCACGTCGGCACCAACGCCGCAGGCACGGCGGCCGTCGGCAACGGCCGCTGGGGCATCAGCCTGGAAAGCGGCAGCAATCACCGTATCGGCGGAGCGGCGGCCGGCGAAGGCAATCTGATCTCCGGGAACACCGGCGGCCATACCGGCGGGGTTGTCGTGCGCGGCCACGGCGTGGTGCTGCAGGGCAACGTCGTCGGGCTGAACGCCGCAGGCACCGCCGCGCTTCCGAACGGCGCCGCTTGGTCGACCTTCGCCTCCGGCATCGATCTCCGCTCTGGCAGCGGCCACCGGCTCGGCGGCAGCGGCGCGGGCGAGGCGAACCTGATCGCCGGCAACCTGGGCGCCGGCGTGCGCGTCTCGGCGACGCAGGCACGGATCTCGGCCAACATCATCCGCGACAACTCCGGCTTGGGCATCGACCTGAATGCCGACGGCGTCACCTCCAACGACGGCACCACCAGCGCCAGCGCGCCCAACAACGGCATGGACCACCCGGTGATCACCGGCGCCGGCATCGACAACACAACGACCCAGCTGACCGTTGCCGGCTTCGTAGGCGCCGGTGTCGGAAGTGCCTCGTTCGCCGGGGCTCGGATCGAGTTCTTCAAGGCGGCACCCGACCCCAGCGGCCACGGCGAAGGCGAGGTCTACCTGGGTACGCTCACCGCCGATGGCAACGGCCGCTTCAACGGAACGATCATCTTCCCGGCCGGCCTGGTGGCCGTCAGCGACGCCGTCACCGCCACGGCCACCGACGGCAACGGCAACACCAGCGAGTTCGGCCCCAACTGGACCACCACCACGCTCGCCGGGCTGGCGCCCGCCGGCTTCAACGCCTTCGAGACCGACACTGAGGCCGCCGCCATTGCCGGCACGATCCGCAGCAAGGTCGCCGGCGCCGCAACGTCGTTGGCGGTGGTGGCACTGGACGCCAACGGAACCGCGCTGCACGCCGGGTTCACGGGCAGCGTGGCCCTGCGGTGGCTGGACGCTCGCGACGACACCGGCGCCGTCAACGGCAACTGCCGCGCCAGCTGGGTCGACGTGGGGGCAGCCGGCACGGCAACCTTCGACAACAACGCACGCGTCAATGTCATCCTGGTCCCACCAGCCAACGGCACGCGCTCGATGCGGCTGAAGATGACCCACAGCCATGGTGCTGCAGTGGTCACGGCCTGCAGCACCGACGCCTTCGCAGCCTTGCCGGCCACGTTGACGCTGGCAGCCAGCGACAGCGACTCGGCCACCGCCGGCAACACCCGACCGCTGAACAACGCCGGCGCCAGCGGCGGTGTGGTGCATCGCGCCGGCCGGCCGTTCACGGTCAGCAGTCAGGCGCGCGACGCCACCGGCGCCCTGATGCCGGGCTATGACGGCACACCGCTGCTCGCGGTCGCCGGCTGCGTGCTGCCCGCAAGCTGCAATGCCAGCAGCCTGAGCAGCACCGCCACCGCGGCGCAGGCCGGCGTCTACACCAACGCCACAGTGCGCTACGCCGAAGTCGGCGCCATCCAGGTTCAGCTGACCGACGCCAGCTACGCCAGTGTCGACAGCGGCGACACGGATGTGGCCACGCGCACCATCCGCTCGGGCATGGTCGACGTCGGCCGCTTCGTGCCTGACAGCCTGAGCGTGGCGGTCTCCACCGCAGGACGCTTCGCCACCGCCAACGGCGCCTGCCTGGCCAGCGGCCACGGCGCCACCTTCATTGGCCAGGGTTTTGGCTGGAACATCGCGCCGCAGGTGACGGTGACGGCGAAGAACGCCGCCGGCAACACCACCGCGCTCTGGACCGGTCCACTGATGAAGCTCGGCGCGGCCGCGATGGCGCCCGGCCTCGGGGTTTCAGCGGCTGGCAGCGCGACGCTGGCCCGTTCGTTCGGCCCAGTCGCCATCAGTGACCTCGGCGGCGGCAGCGTACGCGTGGCAGCCAATGGCCTCGACCGATTCGTGCTTGAACTGCCGCCCGGTCAGATGCAGCCGTCGATCACGCCGGGCTGGACCTGGGCCTTGGACATCAGCGACGCCAGCGAGGCCGCGGTGCCGGGCAACCCAACGCTGTCCGCCAGCGCAACGCAGCCGGGCGTGGCATTCGACCTCGGTGCGGCTTTTCACAGCGGCCGCCTGGCGTTGGCCGCAGCGCATGGCGATGCCCGTGCGGGCGTGCGTTCGCTGCTGCAGCTACAGCGCTGGACCAGCGCAGGCTGGGTGACGATGACCGAGGACCGTGGTTGCATCACCGTGCAACCGCAGCACCTCGGCGTGGAGGCGCCGAGCGGGGTCTTTACGGCCGACCTGTGCGCCGCGCCGATGACAGCAGCCGTAACCACCGCCGGCGGCCGGGCATGGATCGCTCTGCCAGCCACGCCCGGCGCAGCCCCGGGCCGGCTGACGCTGCGGTTGGCAGGTGAGGCGGCCACCGGCACCCGCTGCGCCGGCATGGGAAGCCCTTCATCCATCGTGCCCATGGGACTGCCCTGGCTCCTGGGCGGCCTGGGCAGCAGCGGTCCCCCGGCCCTGGCCACGTGGGGCGTGCCCCATCGAGACGTGGTCCTCCGGCGAGAAATCTGGTGACTCGTTGGGCACAACGACCGGCTCGCAGCCGCCCGCGGCGCTCCTATCGCAGACACGCTCTGCATGACTGCGAAGCACCGGGAGCGGCCTGATGGGAAAGGTCCAAGACCTCGGTACGCGCCCTAGGTGCTCTCTCCGCGATGCAGCGGTGCCGACGCCGCCTCGCGCTCGGGCCACCTGCAGTCCGTCCGAGTCAACCCTGTCCGATGCACGGCTGTCGCCGTGAACGCGTGTCAATCCGTCTCACCGCCCATCGTCGCGTCGGCACGGTAGCGGGCTGGCGTGACGCCGGTCGCCCGCTTGAAGTCGTGGCAGAGCGCACTGGCCGACGGATAGCCCGTCTCGAGGGCGATGCGCTTGATCGAGTCGGACCCGCGAAGAAGCTTGGCTCGCACCATCGCGAGCCGCCGTCCGCGCAGGCACTCCGCCACCGACTGACCAAGTTCAGACCGGAAGGCCTTCTCCAAGGTGCGACGGGAAACGCCGCAGCCCTGCGCCAGCAACTCGACGGTGAGCCGTCCAGGCTCCTGGTTCATGAGCGCGATCGCACGACGAAGATGCATGTTCTGAATGCTTGCCGGGTCTGGGCCGGACCACGCTGCTGGATCCGGTTGTGACCAATCCGTTGGCGCTGAGCGCTCCCTCAACACAGCCTCCAGACGGCGCAGTTCCTTGTGTGCGGCGAGCGCTTCGGCCGATTGGCCCGCTTGCTCATAGGCGTGCACCAGCTCGATCTGCGCTCCCCGCTGAACCCGAGCTGCCCCGACGGCCGTGGCAGCAGAGATGGCTTGCTGGAGACAGGCCAGAGCGGACTTCGGGTGGCCCGCAAGAAGCTGTGTCGTTCCCAGCCACAGCCAGGCCTGTGCGCCAACCCCTCGTGGCCGCAAGGCGAAGTCAGCCGCCAGCCGCGCCAGCGCCGATCCCCGATCGACTCCGCCTGACCATTCCGCAGCCTGCAACAGACCCTCAAGTGCTGTGCTCTCGCGGCCCGCGCTCGTGCCACTGAACCCTGGCCGGTGGGGCGAGGTCGCTCCCAGACTGTCCAGCAGCCGGGCGAACTCGGCCGCGTTCAGTCTGTCCCTTGCCAGCAGGGGTTCGGTCAGGTGACATTCGAATCGCCGCCCAGCAGCGGCAGCCACCACCCGCAGCTGGACCGAGGCCAGCTCAAGGTACCACTGCGCCCGCAGGCTGACCCCTCGTCTTGATTCAGCGATAGCTCGACGTGCTGCATGTGCCGCCGTCGCCGCAGGCTCGATCCGGCCCAGGTCGAGCAGGCACAGGGCCCGGGCCGCGTGAACGCTTGCAGCGAAGTGATCGACCTCCAGCGCCGCCGGGGAGTCAAGGGAGCTGAGTGCAAGCGCCGAGAAACCCGCCTCGCGCATGTGCAGCGCTGCTTCCACTCGCACCGCCTGGCACATGTCGCGCATGGACAGGGATCGGAAGTGGACCTCGGCCTGGCGAAGATGAGCCAGACCGGCCCGGGGAGACAGGTCCGGCTGCAGAGCGCCTCCGGCAACGAGATGCCACATGGCCTTGTGATGCCGGTCGCCTCCCCGCTCGGGGGCCGGCAACACCCACTCCCCCGAAGTCGGCTCAATGACCTGAAGGGACTGCCAGACAGCCAGCAGGTCCTCCGACAGTGTTGCGTTTCGAGTGCGCTTCCGCACCACGCCCTTGATCAGATCCGGCAGGCCGGCGGCTGAACTGAGGTCAGCCGAGAATCCACCTACCTTGGTCATTCGAGTACCACGGCAACGCTTTCCGATTCGGGCTCGCAATGATTGGCGACCCTCAGCGAGGAAGTCTCAGATCGAATGGCTCTGAGCTCAATATCACCAGATCACCAGAACATGTCCGGAAGATCACTTTCGAGTCACCGCCGGCGCGAAATCTCAATCCGAGCGGTGATCCGACCATGTGGGCGTGAAGCGAGATGCAGGGTTGCCGCGGCACGCAGCCAACCCCACTGAATCGGCGCCTGCCACAAGGCAGCCCGAGGTCTGATCGAGTCGCCTCGTCGATCGGCGACCTCCAGGATGGAGTTCCGAGCCATGTACCGGCGCATCGTCCGAGATGCGGCTGCGTGGTGATCAATCGTCAATCTCTGGCTTGCCGCCTGCTGCCACCTTGTCAGCCCGTCGCATGGCCTGGGACGTGGCCGGCAACCAGCACCAGAACTGCGACCCCCTCCCCGGGGCACTGTCGCAGCCGACCTGTCCGCCCATGCGCACCGCCAGCTGCCGGCTGATCGCGAGACCCAAGCCCAGTCCCTGCACGCCGGACCGCTCCGCCCCGAGCCTGTTGAACGCCTCGAACAGGTTGGCCTGCTGGGACCTTGTCAAGCCCGGACCTTCGTCTCTGACGATCACCCGGTAGCCGACTGCCTGTGCCTCCACCTCCAGGTACACCGAACGGCTGCGCGGCGTGTACTTGGCAGCGTTGTCAAGCAGGTTCAGGATCACCTGCTTGCAGCGGGCCGGGTCTGTGTGCACCACGGCCGCCTCATGTTCGGCCAGGATGATGAGCTTCACGCCATGCTGCTCGAACCGATAGCGCGTCAGTTCAACGGCCTCGTTGATCAGGGGCTGCAGCTGCACATCCACGCACTGAATCCGCATCCTTCCCGCCTCGAGCACCTGCAGGTCGATCAAGTCGGAGACCAATGTCGTCAGGTGCCGTGCGGCCGTGCCCAAGGTCTTGATCCAGTCCAGGCCAGTGGAAGCTTCCACCGGTGAGGAACCATCGAAGTGCCGCTGAAGGAGCTGCGAAAACCCCACGACCGCATTGAGCGGCGTTCGCAGTTCATGGCTGACAGCCCTCAAGAAGTCGGACTTGGCGAGTGCAGCGTCGTTGGCCTGGGCCAGGGCCATGTCGAGTGCGGCCTCCCGGTTCATCTCGCGGGTGAGATCAACGAAGGCGGCAACGGCCAGGACACGACCCCCATCGCCCACGACGCGCCGCATGCGCAGATCGCCCCTGTAGCCAGCGCCCTCCTTCAAGTCCGCGCGAATCTCGACCGCTGGAACCGATGCCGACCCAGCGCTGGCGATCGACTCCAAGGCCCGCGACAGGCGCGTTCGGTCGCGCGCCGTGGAGAGCAGGTCGCTCAGGTCGTCTCCTACTCGAAGCGCCGCGAACATTGCCATGGCACCCGCGTTGGCGCGAACGATGCGTCCACCGCCTGCAACCACCCACAAGGGCAGCGGCAATACTTCGAACATGGCGTCGGAGGTGGCCAGCGCCGAGCTGATGACTTCCTGCGAGCGACGCAGCTCATCCGCCTGCAACTCGAGCTCGACGTGTGCCGTCCGCAATGCCTCGATCAGTTCCGGCGCTGCATCGCTCGTGTCCCGCAGTTGACCCATCAAGGTATCCCACGGCCCGAACAGTTTCGCTGCTTCTTGAGGCGGAAAGCGATCATCGACCATCTGGATCCCTCACGTCGAACCTGCATCGTTGAACCAATCGGTGATGTCGGTGTGCGAGACCAGACACCCGCCTTCCGGCCGCGCCAGCGAGGTCGCCTCCAGCAGGAACCAGAGCATCCCGGCAGCACCTGCGCATGGATACTTCATGCGGAACCTTGCTGCGCGACCCGCCAGCACGTCACCGACACCTCGCGACGCACGCTCGCCAAACGGATCGGACGTCGTGCCCGAGGGTGCGCTTGCTTGCAGGTAGTTGACGCCGACGTCGATGCGCGCCGGATCTGCGCCGTTGGCGCTGCCAAAGTCCTGCCACGCGCGGTTGACGTACTCGATGCAGCCACCGGCATCGAGCACCGCCACCTGTTGCGGCAAGGCGTCCAGCATGGCCTGAAGCCGGGTCGCATCACGCAGCCGCGAAATGTCGGTGGCTGTGATGAGCACCTTTCGCTCGTGCCGGCCCGTGCCGCCGACAGGCGCGGCAATCACCAACCAGTGGCTGCCCCGGATGTCCATCACCTCTTTCGTGACGGACTCACCCCCTTGCGTCGCGCAACGCTGCACCACCGACGCGAATTCCGGCCAGAGCAGGTCGTTCGCGAAGTCAGGCAGCGGCCGACCCTCGTCACCGGCTCGCAAGCGGAACAGCTGGCCGGAACTGCGTGAGAAGTGTTCCAGCTGGCCATCCGAATCCACCACCAGGAGCGGGTGCACGGCCGAGGCGATGACGGCGTGCAGCTTGGATGAGGCCTGTCTCTCGCGGAACAGGGATTGGTCGAGTTGCGAGTTGACGAGGCGCAGTTCCTCGTTGACGGTGTGCAGCTCTTCGTTCACGCACTGAAGGGACTCGTATGCCGAGCGCAGGTCCATTCCAGACTGATTGAATTCCCGGGCGCTCAGGACGTCAGCGACGCCGGCATCCAGACCGTCGCGCCGTGATGGCGAAGGTCCGCCGCCTCGCCCGAGATGGCCCACGGAACGGCTCTCGCCGGGGCCAGAGAGCCCAGTTCCTGTCTTGCGGAAGATCCGATGGTCACCATCCAGGGCCCGCCAGCCCGCCAGCCCCTCGGGCAGGATCTCGTCTCGGCCGAGCACCAGAAAGCCGCCCGGCGACAACGCGCGTCCGAAGCTGGCGAGTGCTGTCCTCTGTCCTGCATCGGCCAGGTAGATCAGCAGGTTCCGACAGAACAGGATGTCGATGCTTCCGAACGGCGGGTCGCCGAGCACGTCGTGAACACCGAACAGCACATGCTCGCGCAGGCCTGCGACGATGCGGACCCCATCGACCTCAGGCGCGAGCCATCGCTCCCGAAGCGCAACCGGTGTCCCTGCCACGGCCGCGTCGGTGAGACGACCCGACCGGGCCGAAGCGATGGCCAGTTCATCGACGTCGGTTCCGATGACCTGGAAGTCCAGGCCTTTGCCCCGGTTGTGGCACTCCTGGGCCAGGATCATGGCCACCGAGTACGCCTCTTCCCCCGTGGCACAGGCAGCAACCCACACCCTCAAGGTCCGCGAGCGTCCGCCTGGGGCACCCTGCGCACCCAGGGCGTCCAGCCCGTCCACCATGGGCTTCACGACCTCCTGGGCCAGCGCCTCCCACATGCCCGGGTCGCGGAACGTACTGGTCACCGAAATCATCAGGTCCTGCCGCAGGGCATCGATCTCTGCAGCGTCGCCGTGCAGCGCCGCCACATAGGCCTCGCTGCTCGGATAGCCCAGCTTCTGCCTGCGATGGCTCATCCGCCTTGCGATCAGGCCGGGCTTGTACAGGCGGAAGTCCGGCCCGCCCCGTTTCGCAAGGAGCACCAGCGCCGCTTCGACTGCCGCGCGTCCGATTTCGTCGGTGGAGCGGGGCCAACGGCTGCCGTTCAGATACTCTGCGAGAGTCCGCGGACTGCCCATCAGCTGGACGACTCCTCTTGAGACGACCGATTGCGGCATCCCCGGAAACTCGGCGCCCACCGGCAACTGCGCATAGACGCGGCCTCCAGCGGCAACCACCGCCATGCAGCCCTCCGTGCCGTCGCTGCCGGCGCCGGACAACACGACGGCAGACACGCGGTCCCCGAACCGCTGGGCCGCCTGGATCAGCAGTTCATCGAAGGGCTTGCTCGTGCGCTTGCGGCCTTCGCTGGACCTGAAGCCGTCGGCCGTCAGATCGATGGACTGTCCAATGGGAACCACCTGGACGCGACCATAGGCAATCTGGACACCATCGGTCAGCCAATCGACCGGGACACTGACGGACGATCGAAGCAGGTCCGCCAGTTCGCTGCGCGCGTCAGCCGCCTGGTGCATGGCCGCCAGCACAGCCGTGACGTCATCGACGATCAGTTCTGCAAGGAAGTCCTGCATTGCCTGCAGACCGCCTGCTGATGCGCAAACTACGACGAGGCGCTGGGGCGGCGACATGGCGCGAGACTACGCGGACTCGCGCGTACATCGATTGCCGATCGCGGCTCCGATTCGCAATCGCGACATTGGTGCGCACAGAGTCAACCGATGGTCGCACCGCCTCGACCGGACCGTGCGAATCGAGCGCTGCGTTGCCCGACGGTCGCGGCGTCCGGCTCCACGCCGCCAGACCTGGAACTCCCTTCAACTGCAAGGTGCCGGGCGCGGTGGCTCGGCCACGACACACCGGTCTCGTCCCTCGACCTTCGCGCGGTACATCGCCGCATCCGCACGCGCCAGCAGCACCGGCAGCGGCTCTTCCGTGCCCGTCCAGGTCGCAACGCCGATGCTGGCTGTCACCCTGCTGTCAACGGCGCTCACGCTCACGCTCACGTTCCCGATACCGCGTCGCAGGTCGTTGGCGAGCGCGAGTGCACGGTCACAACCGACACCAGACAGGACGAGCATGAGCTCTTCGCCCCCTAGTCGCACCGCCAGATCGTTTTCTCGGGTGTTGCGACGCATGACGGCTGCCACTTCGGCCAGCACCTGATCGCCGGCATCGTGCCCGAAGCGGTCGTTGATCTGCTTGAAGTGGTCCAGATCGATCACCAGCACCGACACGGGCCTCCGAGCCAAGCTGGCCCGCTCCAGCACCTTGGGTAGTTCTTCGTCCAGGACCCGCCTGTTGAACAGGCCGGTCAGTGGGTCGGTACGCGCAATCCGCTCGATGGTCTGGTAGGCCTCCAGCAGCTCCAGTTCCCGGGCACGGGTCTGCGCCACCAAGGTCTCGAGTTGTCGCCGCTGCCTCGACAACTCGCGCGAAGAGACTGCCAGCTCGTTGTTCAGCGAGTACAGCTGCCTTTGCTCGTTGACGTCGCAGGCAGCGGTGAGCAGACCGAGCGCACGAAAACGTCCAGGCTCGACCAGGACCAGGACTCTGGCAGAGAACGGATGCCCCAGCGAATCGATGAAGTGCAGCACCCGAGGACCGGGCGTGGCAGCATGTCCGCCGAGCAGCCAGGCGCGTGCTTCCGCACTCAGGACCTCCGAGAGCCCGACGTCCGTGAGGGAAGCGCCTTGGCGTCCCAGCCTTCGGGCCAGGGACGGACTGACATGAGTGATGTCGCCCGTGCAGCTGACGACCAGTTCGATGAACTCTTCGGAGCTTTCGCACAGGCGCTCGATGCAGCGGGAGCGAAGCTCGCTGGCATCCACCGCGACGGGAATCGATGCTCCCAATCGTCCAGCGGCCCGGTTCGAGGCGCCGTCCTCCAGGACTTCCTCAGCCCGCATGGTCGCCCCCGGTCCGCTGGCGGATCTGGTTATGGGGATCCGCCCAGGCCCTTGCCACGGCCACCGCTCCGTTGAGGTCGAGCGCGAGCGCATCGGCGCCCAGCCGCAGCGCCTGTTCGTGCGCCGGAAGTCCCGACCCGAACGCCTGGCCGCCCACCAGGATCCAAGGCAGGGACCAGCCAGTGCATTTGGCGCGAACGGCGGCAATCACCTGGCGCAGTTCGTCCAGGTTGTCGATCATGGTGCACGACAAGGCCAGCAGGTGAAGTTGTGGGTCGGCACAGGCGTCAAGGATCACTGACTGTGAACAGTCGACCCCCAGGAAACGAACCTGCCAGCCATCGGACTCCAGGGCATCCGACACCAGATGAGCGCCGAGCTGGTGCGCCTCGCCCGCGACACCGGCCACCACCGCATGGCCGCGCATCGTCTCGCTGCGCTGCATCAGCGGGTAGAGCGAGGTGACCACGAACTGAACGATGGCGGTGGCCGTGTGCTCGGCCGCGACCGAGATCTTTCCGGTCTCCCACAGATGTCCGATTCTGGACATGGCCCATTGGATGACATGCAGATGCACATCCGGCAACCGCATCCCACGATCGACGGCGCTGGACGCGATGCGAAACGCGGCCACCCGATCCGCCGACAGCAGGGCGTCCAGGAACTCATCGGCCATCAGGTCGACACCACTGGCAGCCGTGGTACCGCCGCGACCCCATCGCTGTACTGTCGGTCGCATCGTCGGCAGAAGTGGCTCCATCAGGAAACCTCCTGGGTCTGCGACCACACGCTGCTCATGATTCGATCGATGTTCATGGCATGCTTGGCCATGTCGCGAGCGACTTCGGCATTGGCCTGAAGTTGCTGCGCATGGCGGGCGCGCTCCAGCCCGATCGCGGCTTCGCGACGCTGCAGCTGTTCCGCCAGCGTCATGAGCAGCACACCCGCCTGCTCGATGTGCCCCATCAGCACGCGCTGACGGTCGCACATCGTACGCATGGCGGACAGCCCCTGCTGCGCGGTCCGATTCAGCGGCTCGGCCATCGCGTCCGCGACATGGGCGTCCTGCAGGACGGTCTCCGGCAGCAGTGAGAGCTCGACCGAGTGCCGCTGAACTGCGATGCAGAGCATCGCGACCGGCACCACTTCACCGAGGACGGTCACGGCCTGGGAGGCCGCCTGTTGCAGGATGTCGGCCGCCACCGAAAGCGTTTCGAAGGGATCGTTCGCATCCGCTGTCGAGTCGCCGGCCGCTGCCGCCCCGCCAACGGCGGGCTCGGCATGTGATGCAGGGTGTGCGTGCGCTGTGTCGTCTTTCATTGGGTGCTGGCCCTCTCTCTTGTTCGGTAAGCCATCGTTCCACGCGGGGCCGGCACGAACACCAGAGATCACAAGCTCCAGAGGCTGCCAGTTGAACCGAGCACGCCTGGTGATTGAACAACGCCGCAACAGTTGCCACAGGACGAAGCCCGGCGCGCCATGGCCTGCTCGGCCGTGAACCGCGTGTCCCGTGCCAAAAAAAACTGACTCATCACGCACTCGATTGAGCAGAAGCGCAAAGCGAGACAGCGCGCTTCGGTTGAGCGGACAGTGGTCGAAGTACAGAGCCTGACCACAGACGAACTCACAGGCCATGCTCATCGAGTCCTTCGACCACAGCACCCCTCGAAACTTTCGCCCGGCGCTTGTTCGGGACTTCAACCACCCCGGGACCTTGGCGATCGCCTTCGCGTCGTCCCGGTCTCACATGGCAAGCGAGACTCTGCAGCGACTGCAGCGGCAGTTGCCCGCGGCTCACTGGATCGGCGGCTCCACGGCAGGGGAGTTGGCGGGCGGTCGCCTGACCGACAACTCGGTGGTGTTGGCGCTGGTGGGGTTCGAACACACCCGCTTGATCTCGGCCGATCTGTCCTTGAAGGACCTGCCCGATCCCCACATGGCGGGGACTTCACTGGGCAAGGACCTCGAGCGAAAGAGCGAAGGCGAAGCCTTGCGGTCGGTTCTCGTCGTTGGTGCCGGGTCAGCACTGGATGGTCAGGCACTGCTCGACGGGCTGCAGCAATCGCTGCCGGGCGGCGTGGTCATCACCGGCGGTCTCGCGGGCGACGGCACGCACTTCGAGCGGCCATGGGCTCTCACGGACGACGGACCTCGTGAGGACCAGGTGCGGGTGGTGGGTCTGGTGGGCAGCCGGCTCAGAGTGGCCACGAGCTGTGCCCGTGGCTGGATACCCTTCGGGCCCACAAGGCGCATCACGCGCTGTGTCGGCAACACCCTGTTCGAGCTGGATGGTCAGTCAGCGCTGGAGCTCTATCAACGCTACCTGGGCGAACTGGCGGAGGAACTCCCGGGCAGCGCCCTTCGATTTCCTCTCGAGGTGCGCGGCACGGCCACGTCCAGCGAACCGCTCGTTCGAACTGTGCTCTCGATCAACCGGGATGCAGGCAGCATGACGTTTGCGGGCACCCTGCCCCACGCGGGCCAGGCCCGCCTGATGAGAGCCAGCCGCAGCGATCTGATCGAGAGCGCGGCCCGGGCTGCAAGCGAGTTGTTCGCGACCTGGCCAGTCGAAGTGCCAGCGTTCACGACCGTGGTCTCCTGCGTAGGGCGCAGGCTGGTGCTGGGCACGGCTGTGGAGGAAGAACTGCTCGCACTTCAGGCAGCCGCACCGGCTGGCTCCAGCCAACTGGGGTTCTGCTCGTACGGCGAGATGGCTCCGGTGGCGCCGACGCTGCCGTCACTGCTTCACAACCAGTCGATCGCGTTGACCGCCTGGGGTGAGTCATGAGCTCCATCGACGTGGCAAAGGGGAAGTGGAACGACCTGGAGCGGGCGTGTACCCGGATGGGTGTTCATCTTGCGCGAGGACCGGCAGATGCCATGGAGTGGCAGGCGCTGAGCGCCAGCCTCGAGACCAGGATCCAGGAACTCAACCGCTCGGTCTACATCCTCGAGAGATCTCAGGCACTTGCTGCAGAGGAAGCCGATCTGGCCATTGCCGCACTGGAGGAGAAGACGCAGGCTCTCCGCCTCAGTGAGTCGCGCTTGAGCAGTCTGCTGGCCCTGTCGGCCGACTGGGTCTGGGAACTGGACACCGAGCAACGGTTCAGCTTCCTGTCCGACGCGTTCGAAGGCGTGCAGCGTCTCTCCGCCTCGCGCATGCTGGGACGTCGCATCGACGAGTGCCTGGGTTTCGAGCGCGACAGCGGCGACGAGCGCCTGCTCCGCGCGCGACTGGCTCAACACGAGCCCTTTCGCGACCTGCGCCTGCACTGCATCGACGACACCGGTGCCCAGCGCTTCCTCATCATGAGCGGCACCGCACACGTCGATGCGGCGGGCAACTTCGCCGGCTATCGCGGCGTCGGCCGGGACGTGACGGAATCGACCCAGCTGGGTCGCCGTCTGCAACTGCTCGCAGAACACGATGCGCTGACCGGACTGCTGAACCGCCATGGCCTTCTATCGCGCCTGGAGCGACGGGTCCTGGAGGCCGCCACCATCAGGCAGGAGGTCTCGGTCCTGCTGATCGGCCTGGATCGCTTCCGCTCGATCAACGACGCGCTCGGCCACGGTGCTGGAGATCGACTGCTGGCCACAATGGCTCGTCGCATCAAGGCGGCACTTCGCGACGGCGACACGGTCGGGCGAATCGGTTCTGACGAATTCGTGGTCGTTGTCGGCACGGCCTTCGGCGTGCCAGCTGCGATGACGGTCGCCGAGAAGCTGCTGGCCTGCCTGGGACAGCCGCTCGACCTGCAAGGGCAACTCGTCCGGGTGACGTCCAGCATCGGCATCTCCAGCTTTCCGGCAGACGGATCGACCGGTACTGAGCTGTTGTCGGCAGCCACCCGGGCACTCCAGTCGGCAAAGCAGTCCGGGCGGAACGACATTCGCGTCTGCAGCCCGGACATTGTGAAGACCGGCAGCGACGAGGCCCGCATCGAGGTCGAACTCGTCCGGGCCATCGAGACCAACGAGCTGGTTCTTCACTACCAGCCTCAGGTCGACGCTCGGACGGGAGCGATGGTCGGCGTCGAGGCACTGGTTCGGTGGAAGCACCCTGTGGAAGGGTTGATGCCACCGAGCAGGTTCATCCCGGTGGCCGAGGCGCGAGGTCTCACGGCAAGCATGGACGAGTGGGTGCTGCGCAGCGCTTGCCAGCAGCTCGCACGGTGGCGTGACCAGGGACTCAGGCTGCCCCGCATGGCCGTGAACGTGTCGCCGCGGACGTTCACCGACACGCACTTGCCGCAGCGCCTGCGGTCGCTGTGTGAAGGGCTGCGCCTGCCGCCACAGCTGCTGGAGCTCGAACTGACGGAGCGCGTTCTGCTCGAGACGCCCGATCACACGCTGCGCGTGCTCGCGCAGTTGCGTGAGGTCGGTGTGCGAGTGGCAATCGACGACTTCGGCACCGGCTACTCATCCCTTGCATACCTGAAGAACATCCGCCCCCAGGTGTTGAAGGTCGACCGCTCGTTCATCAACGGACTGCCGGACGACGACGACGACTACCGCATCACCAAGGCCATCGTGGGTCTGGCCCACAGCCTGGGGCTGGAAGTGGTCGGCGAAGGGGTGGAGACCGAGGCCCAACGCTCCATGCTGGCTGCGATGGGTTGCCATGTGCTTCAGGGCTACCTGTTCGGCCGGCCCGCACCCGCTGAGACCATGGCACTGGATTCGGCAAGCTGATGCAGCCCTCCATCGACCTCGGCAGTTGCCTGGCCCCCGCGTCCTGGGCGCCCGATCTCTTCACCTGGTCCGCCATGGGACTGTCAGGCGTCATGCTGACACTGACGACTGTCCTGGGAGCCGCCCGGAACTTTCCCGGCCGCCCATGGCTGCTGGGCGTGCAGGTCTGTGCAGCGATCTGGCTGGTGCTCTCGGCGCTGGAGTCCAGCACCGGGCACACCCTCTGCCAATCCACCCTGATGCAGCTGCAACGCCCCCTGATGATGGGCGTGCCTGCGCTCTGGCTGGCGTTCGTTGTCCAGTACGGCTCGAGCAATCTTGCCTCACTGCCACGATGGTGTCTGTCCATCTCGGTCGCACCGTGGTTGCTGCTGTCGGCCTGCGCACTGACCAACGGGTGGCATGGCCTCTTCTTCGGCAGCCTCGAGAAGGAACATGGCCTGTGGCGTTTCGCGCCAGCGCTGCTGACGCCCATCGCGAGAGCCTGGGTCTACCTGGTCCTGGGGGTGGCCGTGGCCGCGTTGGCCTGGCGGCTCTGGCATTCCACCGCGAACGACCGATGGCGCTGGGGTGGCTTCCTGGTCGCCTGCCTGTTGCCGTGGTCGGTGACGATCGGTCACCAGGTGGCGGGGTGGCATGTCGAAGGCCATGACCCCACCCCGCTGGCCATGCTGAGCTACTGCCTCGCCCTGGGGTCCCTCAGCTGGACGCGCCGCGCCTTCGACCTGGCGCCGCACGCCAGGAACCTGCTGTTCTCGGAGAACGAGGATCCCATGTTGGTGGTCGACCATGCGGGGTACATCATCGAGGTGAACCGGGCCTGCTGCCGACTTGGCGTGCCGGGTCTCGCGGCCGGGCAGCCGCTCTCCCGCTGGGAACCCTGGGGGCTGACCATCCTTGGGCACACGGCCTCGCGCGCCGGTCCGATCCTGTTGTCGGCGGACGATGGCCGGCAGCATTACGAACTGCAGGTGCGATGGGTATGCATCGGCACCGAAGTCGCGGGGCAACTGGTACACCTGCACGACGTGTCAGACCTGGTACGCACCCGGGCGGCACTGGCGGATGCCCTGTGCCGTCGCGAGCGCGAGCTGGAATCGATCCGGTCGCGCCAGGCTGAACTCATCGAAGCCAGCCTGCAGGATCCCTTGACGGGCCTGCACAACCGCCGCGCCCTGGAGCAGCGCTTCGCAGAAGAGGCGGCACACGCCCACAAGACGGGGAAACCGCTGTCGCTGGTCATGATCGACCTGGACTGCTTCAAGAAGGTCAATGACACCTTCGGGCATGCGGCCGGTGACGACGTCCTGAAGGCCCTCTCAGGACACCTCGTGCACGGTGTGCGTTCAACCGATACGGTCTTTCGCATCGGTGGAGAAGAGTTTGTCATCCTGTTGCCGGCAGCCGATGGCGAACAGGCCCTGGCCCGCGCCGACCACCTGCGTCGGGGTTTCCGGTCCGTACAGACTGGATCGGGAGCCACGGTGAAGGTCACTTTCTCAGGCGGCGTGGCCCAGTGGGACCCCATGCAGCCGGGTCTCGGTACGCTTCTGGCCATGGCTGACGGGTCCTTGTACGGCGCCAAGGCCGGCGGAAGGGACCGCATCGAACTGAGCGCTGCCGCTGATCGCGTCGAACCCGCTGAATCGCCGGCATGACTCCGCCGCAGACGCCGCGGCCACGGCCACGGCCACGGCCACGGCGGGTGTTCGCCAGACGGCAACTGCGTTCGCAAGCACTCAACACATGCAAGTGCGCGCACAGCCAGCACTGCCGATACCAGTCTAGTCACTGCATCGAAACGGCCCCGGGGGTGAACACTGGCCTCACGCCGGTCTGATCAAGCACCCCAGTGCACCGGTGGACGTGGCGCTACGAAGCGTCCATCGCTCAGACGAACCGCCGACGCGATCCTGCAACCGAGACCCAGCGAAACCGAACCATGAGACACAACCAGCCCGTCACCCAGCGCGAGTACGACTTCCCGGCCAACGCCACGCTGATGTCCACCACCGACACGCAGAGCCACATCAGCTACGCCAACGCGGCCTTCATCGCTGTCAGCGGCTATGAGCGCCACGAGATCATGGGCCAGCCGCACAACATGGTGCGGCACCCCGACATGCCTCGCGAAGCGTTTGCCGACATGTGGGCCACGTTGAAGGCCGGCCAGTCGTGGACGGCGCTGGTGAAGAACCGCCGCAAGGATGGCGACCACTACTGGGTGCGCGCGAACGCAACGCCGGTGATGCGCGGTGGGCAGGTGAAGGGCTACATGTCCGTTCGCACCAAGCCCGGACACGCCGAGGTGCAGGCGGCCGAGGCCTTGTATCGTGACTTTCGCGAGGGCAACACAGGCAACCGCCGCTTCCACCGCGGGCTGGTCGTCAGAACGGGGTGGCTGGCCTGGACCGCCGCACCGCAGCTGATGCCCGTGCGTTGGCGGATGCGCCTCGGGGTCATCGGGCTGGCCGGACTGGCCGTGGGCGGCGCCGCAGCGGCTGGCGTGGGCGGCGCGGCGCTGGCGATGTTCGCTGGCGGCGCGGTGGTGTTCGGTGGGCTGGGCAGCCTCTTTCTTGAAGCCCAGATCGCCCGCCCGCTTCAACTGGTTCTGAAGCAGGCGCTGAGCGTGGCCGCAGGCCAGCCGGGGGAGAACGTGCACCTCGACCGCGTGGACGAGATCGGCTTGATCCTGCGCGCCGTCAACCAGTCGGGGCTGAACCTGCGTTCACTGGTCGACGACGTCAGCGAACAGGTGGTGGGCGTTCAGTCGGCCAGCACCGAAATCGCTCAAGGCAACGGCGATCTCAGCTCGCGCACCGAACAGACGGCGGCCAACCTGGAGCAGACCGCAGCGTCCATGGAGCAGATGAACTCCACCGTGAAGAACAACGCCGACACCGCACGCCAGGCCGCCCAGCTGGCCAGCGACGCCAGCCAGGCCGCCACGGGCGGCAGCCAGGTGGTAGGGCAGGTGATCACCACCATGGGCGACATCACCACGTCCAGCAAACGCATCGGCGACATCATCGCCGTCATCGACGGCATTGCCTTCCAGACCAACATCCTGGCGCTCAACGCGGCTGTCGAGGCCGCACGCGCCGGCGAACAAGGTCGCGGCTTCGCCGTGGTGGCGGCCGAGGTGCGCAGCCTGGCACAGCGCAGCTCCGAAGCGGCGCGCGAGATCAAGGCGCTGATCGGCGCCAGCGTCGAGAAGGTCGAGAGTGGCGCACAGCTTGTCGCCCATGCGGGACAGGCGATGGACGAGATCGTCGGCAAGGTTCAGCGCGTCAACGACCTCATCGCGGAGATCAGCAGCGCCACGCTCGAGCAGACCAGCGGCATCGGACAGGTCAACACCGCGGTGGCGCAGCTCGACCAGATGACACAGCAGAACGCGTCGCTGGTGGAGGAGTCGGCCGCAGCGGCCGAGTCGCTGAAGGGACAGGCCACACGGCTGGCCGAATCGGTCGACGTCTTCAAGACCTGACCGCAGCTCGGACCCGCCCCTTCACCCAAGGAATCTGCAATGAACAAGATCAAGATCGGCACCCGGCTCATGGTCGGCTTTGCAACGGTGCTGGCATTGATGTGCATGGCCGTCGCCACTGCACTCTGGCAGGCCCGGGGCCTGCACAACGACACAGAGTTTCTGTCCCACAGCACCGTGCCCAGTCTGCGCACGATCCGACAGGCCAGCTCGGAGATAGACACCGCACGACGGTGGGAGTTCCGCCACGTGATGACCCAGGATCCAAGTGGCAAGGACGAAGCCGAAAGGAACATCCGGGCACACCAGGCCAGGTTCAATGACGCATTGAAGGTCTACCAGGGCTACGCGGTCGACGATGAGGACCGCCGGTTGATGAGCGAACTCCGCAAGGCCGCCGACGCGTACTTTGCCAGCTGGCCCGAGATCGAGCCCCTTTCGCGGCGAGCGACGACAGACGCTGCCGCAGCGCAGAAGGCATCGGCGCTCATGGCAGGCGCAAGCTTCCAGACCTTTCGGGCCGCATCCGAGAAGGTCGAGGCCTGGTGGGCCTACAACGAGAAATTGGGCGAGGCACGGGCGCAGGACGCCGATGCCACGTACCGGTCGGCCATCGCCATTCTCCTGAGCGTGGCCGCCGCAGCAATGGCTGCCGGCATGGCGGCTGCCGTCTTCATCACCCGTTCGGTGACGCACCCCATCCTGCAGGCCGCCGGCATGGCCCAGGCCGTAGCCTCGGGAGACCTCTCGCAGTCCGCCGCGACCACGGGCCGGGACGAAGCGAGCGAGCTGTTGAACCATCTGTCGAACATGAACGCCAAGCTGCGCGGCATCGTGGCTCAGGTGCGCAGCGGCAGCGACGGCGTGGCCACGGCCAGCGCGCAGATCGCCCAGGGCAACCAGGACCTGTCCTCGCGCACCGAACAGCAGGCCAGTGCGCTGCAGCAGACCGCTGCCTCGATGGAGCAACTGGGCACCACGGTCAGCCAGAACGCCGACAGCGCGCGCCAGGCCGACCAGCTGGCCAAGAGCGCCAGCGCCGTGGCCACCAAGGGCGGCGAGGTGGTGCGCGACGTGGTCGACACCATGAACGGCATCGACGCCAGCTCGCGCAAGATCGCCGACATCATCGGCGTCATCGACGGCATCGCCTTCCAGACCAACATCCTGGCCCTGAACGCGGCCGTGGAGGCGGCCCGGGCGGGGGAGCAGGGTCGAGGCTTCGCGGTCGTGGCCGGCGAGGTTCGCACACTCGCCCAGCGCAGCGCCGAGGCCGCCCGGGAAATCAAGGCCCTCATCGGCACCAGCGTGGCCCAGGTCGAACGCGGCAGCACGCTGGTCAACCAGGCCGGCGCCACCATGGCCGAGATCGTGAGCGCCGTGCAGCGCGTGACCGACATCATGGGCGAGATCAGCTCGGCCAGCGAGCAGCAGCGCAGCGGCGTGCAACAGGTGGGCGAAGCGGTGACGCAGATCGACCGCACCACGCAGCAGAACGCCGCGCTGGTGGAGGAAAGCGCCGCGGCGGCCGAGAGCCTTCGCCACCAGGCGCAGCAGCTGCTGGCCGCGGTATCGGTGTTCAAGCTCGGCAGCGGCCAGCACCACGGCGCCATGCGCTCCTCGGCAGTGGCCCCGGTGCCGGCTGCGGCTGCCCCTCGCCGGCCTGAGGCCACGGCCAAGGCCGAGCCACCCGTCAAGCCGGGTCGCCAGGCCAAGCCGGCACCACAGCAGACCACGAAGCAGGCCGAGCCAGACGAGGCATGGGAGTCGTTCTGACAACACGACCGCCACCCGATCTCTAGAAGTCGCCTCACATCCAGCCCATCGATGCAGGGCAATGCCTGCCTTGCGTCGCCACTGCAACACGTGGCCACAGGAAGTCCGCGACTGCAGGCACAACCTACCCAAGGAGGGCTTCCATGCCCCTGACACTGAAGAAGAAGCTGATCACCACGTTCGCAGGGCTGGCCGCCCTTGTCTCCGTGACCGCCTCCATCGGCCTGGTGGCGCAGCACCGCACACAGGACCAGTTCGACTCGGTCGCGAGAGGCTTGAATCAACGCGCCGTCCTCACCAACCATGTGATCGATGCCGTCAATGCCAGAGCGGTGGCGGCCCGAAACCTTGTGCTGGTGACGTCGGCCGCCGACCGGGCTGCCGAAAAAGACGCGGTGCAGGCTGCCCATGCCAGCGTCCTGAAGTCGTTGGAAGATCTGCGGAAGGCGGCCGAAGAATCTGCTGATGATCCGAAGGCGAAGGACCTGGTAGCTGCCATCGACCTGGTCGAGAAGCGCTACGGACCGGTGGCGCTGGCCATCGTTGACAGCGCCGTGAAGGGTGACCACGTCGCAGCCGTCGACAGGATGAACCGCGAATGCAGGCCTCTGCTGACTCAACTGCTTGAGGCCGCTGGCAAGTACCTTCACCACACCGAAACGCTGACCGAAGCCGCCCTGGTCCGAGCCGAGCACGAGGCTTCCGTCGCTTTCTGGCTTCTGCTGAGCATGCTGACGGCATCCGTTCTGGCAGCGGGGACACTTGGTCTCTTGATTCCACGCAGCGTGATGCGTGCGCTGGGCGCTGATCCGTCGGACCTTGCAAAGGCGGCCGAACGCATCCGCGCCGGTGATCTCGGACCGGTCGCAGGCGCTGAAGAAGCTGTTGCGGGAAGCGTGCTTGCTTCGATGTCGGCCATGCGCGAGAACCTGGATCGCGTCGTGGCTCAGGTGCGCAGCGGCAGCGACGGCGTGGCCACGGCCAGCGCGCAGATCGCCCAGGGCAACCAGGACCTGTCCTCGCGCACCGAACAGCAGGCCAGTGCGCTGCAGCAGACCGCTGCCTCGATGGAGCAACTGGGCACCACGGTCAGCCAGAACGCCGACAGCGCGCGCCAGGCCGACCAGCTGGCCAAGAGCGCCAGCGCCGTGGCCACCAAGGGCGGCGAGGTGGTGCGCGACGTGGTCGACACCATGAACGGCATCGACGCCAGCTCGCGCAAGATCGCCGACATCATCGGCGTCATCGACGGCATCGCCTTCCAGACCAACATCCTGGCCCTGAACGCGGCCGTGGAGGCGGCCCGGGCGGGGGAGCAGGGTCGAGGCTTCGCGGTCGTGGCCGGCGAGGTTCGCACACTCGCCCAGCGCAGCGCCGAGGCCGCCCGGGAAATCAAGGCCCTCATCGGCACCAGCGTGGCCCAGGTCGAACGCGGCAGCACGCTGGTCAACCAGGCCGGCGCCACCATGGCCGAGATCGTGAGCGCCGTGCAGCGCGTGACCGACATCATGGGCGAGATCAGCTCGGCCAGCGAGCAGCAGCGCAGCGGCGTGCAACAGGTGGGCGAAGCGGTGACGCAGATCGACCGCACCACGCAGCAGAACGCCGCGCTGGTGGAGGAAAGCGCCGCGGCGGCCGAGAGCCTTCGCCACCAGGCGCAGCAGCTGCTGGCCGCGGTATCGGTGTTCAAGCTCGGCAGCGGCCAGCACCACGGCGCCATGCGCCCCGCGGCGGTGGCTGCCCCGGTGGCCCCGGCGGCGGTTCGAAAGACTGCGACCAAAGCGAAGGCGCCGGCCACGCCTGGCGGCCAGTCAAGCCCCGCCCGTCAGGAGACCGCGAAGCATGCGGAGCCCGACGAGGCCTGGGCATCGTTCTGAGACCCAGGAGAAGCACATGAACGCAGTCCTGGAATCGACCCACACAGTGAGCACGATCGCCCTGCACAGCGAAGCGGCGCGCTCCGCCGAGGCCCGGCAAACGCCCTATGGCGAGCACCTGGTGTTCACGCTGGGGGCCGAGGAATACGGCATCGACATCCTGAAGGTGCAGGAGATCCGCTCGTACGAAGCGCCCACGCGCATCGCGGACGCGTCACCCTGCGTGAAGGGCGTGGTCAACCTGCGCGGCGCCATCGTCCCCATCGTGGACCTGCGGCTGAAGCTCGGTTGTGCCCACGTAGAGTACATCGACACCACCGCGGTGATCGTGCTCAACCTGGGCACCCGGATCGTGGGAGCGGTGGTGGATGCAGTCTCCGACGTGGTGGCCATCGACGCGCAGTCGGTGGCGCCTCCGCCGGAACTGAGCAGGGCCTCTCAAGGCGAATGCATCGCTGGCATTGCGCGGCTCAAGAACGGCGAGCTGGACCGGCTGCTCATTCTGTTGGACATCGGCGGCCTGCTGGCCCAGGAGATCCAGTCGCCAACACCGGGCGGGCTGGGTGTCCCCTGTG
Source organism: Rubrivivax sp. (assembly GCA_022843905.1). Classification (GTDB taxonomy): domain Bacteria; phylum Pseudomonadota; class Gammaproteobacteria; order Burkholderiales; family Burkholderiaceae_C; genus Rubrivivax. The sequence goes on along the minus strand of JALHMT010000006.1, from coordinate 32,250 downwards.
GCGCTTGAAGCGATCAGAGTCGAACCTGCCCGCGGCGACCCACCTGAACCTGCGTCAGCACTGCCGCGTGTCGCTCGCGCCACCGGCTCTTGTGCTGGTGGCGTTTGCAGCGACGATGGTGGCCTTGAACCAGGTCTCCGAAGGCATGTCGCGACAGCTGCAAGTCGGCATGCGCCTGTAGATCGCCGCGCGCAGGCGCGCCTCAGTCGCAATTCGGCAATGGGATTCGCGATGGCTCAATCTGTGGCCTTGGCACGCAGGGCGAATCCAGGAGCTCGGCACGGCCTTCCCCCATACGATGCAAGACAGGTGCAGGTGAATCGTCACTCTGCAACGGAACTTGCCTCGCAAGATGAAGTTTTTGGGGTCTCGAACACCTCAGGAGGGACATCAGGCATGAACTTCAGAAGGCCGCCGAAGGGCTGTGGCGGTGCGGCAGGCGTCGTCCCAGGCGCGAGCGCGCGCTCATGAAACCACATCCCATCTCGGTCATGCGGGGATCAGGTGCTGCACGGCGATTCCAGGTCTGCGCACGCCTGCCCCGCATTGCGCGTGGTGTTGACCGCATTCACCGCGTCCGCCGGCGAGTCGACAGTCTGTGCAGCCAAAAGTCCTCTGCAGGGTCGGACAGCCAGTCTCGCGGAAACGTGCTGCTGGGCGACGATGCCACCGGGCAGAGCCGGCGCGCCGAGCAACTCGAAGCCGAGCGGCAGCGCCTGGACGACATTCTCCGGATCACCAATGCCGGCATCTGGGAGTGGAACGTCTCGACGGGTGCCGTGAAGTTCAACGAACGCTGGGCTTCCATGCTGGGACAGACGCTGGACTCCCTAGGAGACCTGAACGTCCACAACACCTGGATGCGCCTGACGCATCCGGACGACATGGCCCGTTGCCAGCAAGCCCTTCGACAGCACTTCGACGGCCGATCGCTGCTCTACGAATGCAGCTTTCGCATGCGCCACCGGGAGGGGCACTGGGTGTGGATCCTGGCACGTGGGAAGGTGTCCAGCCGAACCCATGACGCGCAGGTCGAGTGGATGATGGGGACACACCTCGACATCTCCTCGGCCAAGACCCAGCAGGCACGACTGCACGAGACGCAGCGCATGCTCCACCGCATCTGCGAAACGGCCGCCATCGGCGCGTACGAAGTCGACCTCGAAGGGGACACGTTCCTGCCCGCTTTGCAGACGTGCAGGCTGCTCGATCTGAAACCCTGTGGGTCCTTGCCTGTCTCCGTGCTCCTGAGTCGACTCGAGTCCGGGGACAGGGGTCGCCTGATTCGGGCCGCACTCCGCGGCAGGCGATCAGGGACATCCTGGCAGCTCGACATCGCTGCGCCGACACGCTCGGGCCCAAGGCGGATGCTGCATGTCACCGGTCGCCACGAGGTCGATGCAGACCATGGTGCGCGGACTCTCGGATCGGTGCAGGACGTGAGCTCACGGTACGCCGACCGTGCACGCCTGGATGTGGCACTGAAGCGTCTGAGCGCGGCTTCGATGGCCAGCGGCATGGGTGTCTGGTCGGTCGACCTGCCCACCCGCACGCTGCATGGGGATCCACCCTGCCTCAGGATGCTGGGCCTGCGTGGCCAGCCCGGGGAGTTGACGCCGCGACGCGTGCTGCGATGGCTGCATCGCGACGATCGCTCCCGTCTGCTCAAGGGACTGCGCGAGGCCGTCGAACAGCAAGTCACCTACCAGGACGAGGTACGTGTCGCCGCGACCGGCGGGCTGGTGCGCAACGTGAGGTGCTCGGCCATCATCGAGCGGGATCCATCCGGCAAGGCCGTCTCCATCATCGGGGCCGTCTGGGACACCACAGCATCCCGGGATCTGGAACGTCGACTCAGCTACCAGCAGCGCCTGCTGCAGGTGACCCTCGACTCGATCGCCGACGCGGTGATCACCACCGGTCCCACGGGAATCCCGGAGTGGATGAACAGTGCTGCGGAGCAACTGCTGTCGACGACCTGCGAACGGCCGGGCGCACTGCCACCGGAAATCGAGGAAGCCGCTCGCATCTGCATGACACAGGGTGACGCCGTTTGGTCAGTGAGGCCGATACGGATCGACACGCACGAGGGCGAAGGTCTGGCGATCGACTATTCGACCTCTCCCATCCACCTTGCCGCTGAAGAGCCGTACGGGGCTGTCGTCGTCATGCGCGATGTCACGCAGCAGCAGCGCACGGCGGAGGCGATGGCATGGCGCGCTTCGCATGACTCGCTGACGAACCTCGTCAATCGGTCCGAGTTCGAGATGCGGCTCGAAGCCGCACTGACCGCTGCGTCCGACCTGAGCGTGCCGCACGCCCTGCTCTACCTGGACCTCGACCAGTTCAAGCTCGTCAATGACGCTTGCGGCCACCTGGTCGGCGACAGCCTGCTGCGACAGGTGGCGGCCATGATCTCCGAGTCGGTACGAGCCGGCGACACGGTGGCACGGCTTGGCGGCGATGAATTCGCCATCATCATGGCCAGCTGCGACGCGGAACAGGCCAAGCGCGCAGCCGAGGCCGTCTGCGACCGCCTGGACCACTATCGGTTCCACCACGGGGGCAGACGCTTCAGGGTCAGCGCCAGCATCGGTCTGGTCACGATCCAGAGCAAGGCCTTCGCCGATGCAGGATCGATCCTGAAAGCCGCGGACGCGGCATGTTTCGCGGCCAAGGACTCCGGCCGCAACCGCGTGTACACCTGGATGGCGGACGACGCCACCATCCTCGAGCGGAACGGCGACATGCAATGGGTCGCCCGGATCGAGCAGGCCATGGACGAGGATCGGTTCGAACTGCATGGACAGCGCATCGTTCCTCTCCGGGCCGGCGACTCGCGGCTGCACGTCGAGGCGCTGCTGCGACTTCGCGAACACGACGGACAACTTGTTTCGCCAGGCGCCTTCATCCCGGCCGCCGAACGATTCAACCTGAGCACGCGCGTGGATGCCTGGGTCGTTCGCAATGTTCTGCAGTGGCTGCAGTCGATCGATGATCTGGATCGCGTCAGCATGGTCTCCGTCAACCTGTCGGGCCTGTCCGTTGGTGACCCCCTGTTTCGAGAGGCCCTGATCGATCTGCTGCATCTGCACACCGCCGAGATCCGCCAGCGGCTCTGCTTCGAGATCACCGAAACCTCGGCTGTCACCCACATGGACAACGCCAAGGCCCTGGTCGACCAGGTCAGACACCTGGGCGTCAGCGTCGCACTCGACGACTTCGGCGCCGGAGCCTCGTCGTTCGGATACCTGCGTCAACTGAAGGTCGACTTCCTCAAGATCGATGGCCAGTACGTCCAGGACCTGCTCGACGATCCGCTGGACAGTGCGGCCATCAAGTGCTTCGTCGAGGTCGCCAGGGTCACCGGCCTGCGCACCGTGGCCGAGTTCGTGGAACGCGAAGATGTGCTTGATGAACTGAAGCGCATCGGTGTCGACTTCGGCCAGGGCTATCTCCTGCACCGGCCGGAGCCACTGCATCAGCTGGTCGACAACGAGCTCGGGCAAGCTGCTGAATGAAGTCGACTCATGGGTCCGGTTTCAGCTCCGGTGCCAGCGGGACCGGGCCGCTGGCAAGCCGCCAGGCCGATTCCGCGTCCGGCTCCGGGGCGGCGTCGACCACACTGATCGACAGCCCGGGCAGCTCGCCCCTTCGGGTCGGCATGGAAGCGGTCAAGTCTCGACGCAAACGTGCGGCCACCAGTCGGGCCCGGTCGACATCGGCACGGCTGAGCGCCACCACCAGCCTGCCGGAATCCAGTTGGGTGCAGCGGTCCGAGGCCCGAAGGTGCGGATGGAGGCATTCGATCAGCCGGGCGTCCAGTGCCACGAGACCGTTGCGCCTCGGCTCCGATCCTGCCCCACGGCCGACATCCAGGTCGATGAGAATCAAGGCCAGCGACTCACGAGCCATTCGGGCTCTTGCAAGCTCCAGCATCAGCCAGACCTTGAAGGCCGACACCCCCAGCACGCCGGCGGTCTGCTCGAAGCGATCTTCGGTGCCACGCAATTGCACCTCCCGCCGCAAAGCCTGGTTCTCGGACTCCAGCTGCAAGGACAGATTTCGCTCCAGTTCCGCCACAGCCAGGGCTCGTTCGGTCTGCAGGCGCAGGGCCGTGACCTTGGCGATGCGGACGGCATCAGACCGGGCGGTTTCATCCTGCCAGCGCAGTTGAGCCCGCAGTTGCCGCCCGGCATCGGCATGGCGACCTTGCCGCGTGGAGATGTCGGCCGCATGACTCAGGAAGCCCACGCGATGCCGGAAGATCCGCGTGCTGTCGCCCAAGGCCAGGCCCTGATCGCAGAAGCCGCGCGCTTCTTCCAGTCGCCCCTCTTCGATCAGAAAGGTCGTCAGACCAAGCAGGTGGGACAGCTGTATCTGAGGGACTGTCTCCGTCGCAAGCATGCCCCGAAACATCTCGATCGACGCCACGCGCTGTTCCGGATGGAGGTAGCCACGGACCCAGGCGCGATTGATCGGCAGCACCGTGGCGAAGTGGCCCAGTTCCGAGATGTTGCCGGCAGCGTCGGCGTCGTCCAGCATCTGCAGGGCCTGCACCCAGTGCCGACGTGCGCGAGGCATGTCCTCCGCATCCAAGGCACGTTCCCCCAGATGGACGTGCGTGCCGGCCAGGGAGGCGCAGACGTAGGTCCAGAGCCAGTCGGGCTTGACCTGTCGTGCCAGATCACAAGCGCGTTGTGTCCACTCTTCGCAGCCCGCCTCGTCACCTGCACGCCCCATGGATCCGGCGAGAAAGAACGCGCAATCGGCTGTCTCGAAACCCGCGCGCGCACGATCCGCCACCTCGAAGGCCCTGTGGAACCAGGGAATCGCCTCGGCATAGGAGACAAACTGAAGAAAGAACTGCCCCATGGCGCGCAGCACCGACACCTGGCAAAGCGGCACCGCGAGTTGATCGGACAGCCGTTCCGCGCTTTGCAGGGTTTGCCAGCACCTGTCCAGATCACCCGCGCGACGATCGAGCACGCTCTGATGGCACAGGCCGAACACCCGCGCTCGCGGGTCTGCACCGCAAGCCTCGCGGTCGAGCAGCGTGGCCACGGTCTGCCTCAGGCCGTCGTGATCAAGTTGGATGGCCTGCTCTTGCGCCCGCTGGTTCAGCACGTCGACGCGGTGTGTCACTTCGACATCCCCCAGGGTCCGACGCTCCGGCTTCGCCGTTCCAGCGGCAGTCGAGGGCCTACCGTCATGAGCCGCGGACACGATGCGCACTTCACCCACGAAGCGATAGCCCACGCCGCGCACGGTCGCAATCCAGCGCTCGGAGTCCTTGTCGCCGCCGAGCAGCTTTCGCAGCTTCAGCATGCTCTGGGGCAAGGCACCCCGGGACACCTCCAGGCGGGTCCATACGAGCGTCAGGAGTTCCTGTCGAGGGACCACCCGATGGCGGTTCTCCAGCAGGATCAGCAAGAGGTTGAAGATCTTCGGAGGGGCCGGCAACAAGCCGGCTGCTCCTCGAAGCTCTCGTGCGGCAGGGTTCAACTCGAACGGACCGAAGAGATAGATCGGTGTGGGGAACGCTTCTGCTTTCGACATCGGGCGGTGTGCCAGGTAGGGCGAGATGCTCGGACGTATTCTCCAAGTATCGAGTCGCCTGCTGTGCGCGCCCTTACGAGCCGGGGCAAAGGCGCCGACAACAGGGGTGCCCCGTCTGGTGAACGCTTCACTCCGCGAATCGTTCATTGTTCGCAACCTGGCTGATCCACCGTGACATCCGCATCTCATTACGCGCCGCACCCCGAAGCACCAGCAGCCCTCAACTCCGTGAGCCATGAGCGCTTGTCCGAGCTTCTCGCCGCTGTCGATGCTGCCGAAGACCTGGGCCGCCTGGACGAGATGACCGACCTGGCCCGAGAAGGGCTGGCCCTGGCCATTGCTTCTGACGCGGCCAACCACGTCGTCGAGTTCTACGCGGCGCTGGCCCGACGGTTGGCCTGTGACGACGACTGGCCCGGCATTGCCGACATGATCACACCCGGCCTGGAGTGGCTGCCGCGGGCGCAGGATCCATTGGCCTGTGTGCGCCTGGCCGGCATGTTGGCCCTGGCATACGCGTCGCGTCATCAGTTCGACCGCGCCTTCGGGCTGCTGCGGCGTGTGGGTGCACAGCACGCGAGATCGTCCACCGAGGCGAGCTATCTGCTCGAGGTGACGCTGGGGGAGTTCAACCTCCATCAGGGGCGATGGGCCGAAGCGATCGTTCATCTTCGGCAGGCGATCGACAACCTCGATGCCTGCACCGCAGCCCAGCGCACACCGCACCGCATAGCCTTCGCGCGCTTGCTGTTCGTCACGGCACTTCTGCTCACCGCCACGGCCGAGCGCACGGCCGGCTCGCCGGTCCTGGCCGTCTCGCTGGACGAGGCGTTGCGGCGACTGGACGAAGCCGAACCGATGATCGCGCACGCGCCGGTCATGGCCGCGTCGCTCGTCGTGGCTCGCGGGTATGGCCTGTCCCTGCAGGGGCGGCCCGACGCGACACTGAAGGCGCGGCTCATCGGCCTGTCCGACGCCGAATTGCACAACTTTCTGCCTGCGACCCAGGCCTGCGTTTTCGATTGGGTGTCTGTCGAAGCCGCTGCGGGCGATGTGGCCTTCGCCCATGCCGCCCTGGCCAAGACCGACCCGCAACGATTGCACTTGCCCTGGCCGAACCTGAAGCCGATGTGGTTCCGTGCACTCGGCGACGTGCGGGCAGCGCAGGGCGATGCCCCCGGTGCCGTGCAGGCGCTTCGCCAGAGCATCATCGAAGACCGCCTCAACCGCGACCGGGAAACGGCGCTGATGCTGGAGATGGCAGAGCGTGCGGCCCAGGCCGATGAGATCGAGGAGCGCGAACGAGCCGCCCTGGACCGCGCCGAAAACCTGGCAGTCGACAATGCATCTCTTGCCGCCGAGACGCAGCGCTGGAGCGAAAGCGCCCTGACCGACACGCTGACGGGGCTGCGCAACCGCCGCTACCTTGAGCAGGTGGTCGCCGGCGTGCGGGCGGCAGGCCTGGCCGGTGACTGGACCGTCGCGATGGTCGACATCGACCATTTCAAGTCGGTCAACGACCAGCATTCACACGCCGTCGGCGACCAGGTGCTGGCCGAAGTAGGCCGCATCCTGGGCGCCTCCGTCCGTGAGGAGGACGTAGCCGCTCGGTGGGGCGGCGAGGAGTTCGTGCTGTTGTTGCGCCACCAGGTGGGCGTGCCGCGCCTCGATGCCATCCGGCGTGCGGTGGCCGAGTTCAACTGGTCCAGCCTGCTGCCGGACCGCCATGTCACCATCAGTCTGGGTGCGGCATCGTGGAGTGGCCAGGTCGACTTCGCGCGAGCCCTGGCGCTGGCCGACCAACGGCTTTACGAAGCCAAGTGCTCGGGGCGGAACCTGGTGGTCGCGGGCTGACAGCTCGTTTGTGTGCCGATCAAGCCGCTACTCGGCATGGCTCGAACCATGGCTCACTTCCCTTCACGTGCCATCGGCCATGGCAATCGCAGCATGTGCTTGATGCCAGTGCTCGAGGCCAACACCCGGGCTCGGCCGTTGCCCTGCCCGGTGTCTGAGCATGGTGGCAAAGCGCCTGGGTCAGCGAGAACGGCCACCGGCCGGGCTGCGGCATGCAAGCCGATCAGCGAAGGCACAACGACTGTTCCCAGCCGCCAGCAGGAGTGCATTGGGGGGAACGCACACTCGCTCTTGCTCGACAAGCCCATGCCGCACTGTACAGCGGCGATCTCCAGGCGCTGCACACCAGTCGCCACGGCCTGCGCCCGCTCGCACAGGACCCCGGCGCAGCGCCATGTGCGATCGCGATCGAGGGCGGGCTCGACATCCAGGTCGGCCAGGGGGTCAGTTTGTCGTGTCGCCTGACAGGAGTTCCAGCGGTGCAGCCCGGGGGCGTCAGCCGGGCAGTCCAACCCGCGTAGGGCCGGCGACATTCGGCACAGCGAAACGGCGAGCCGTGCAGCCTTGCGTTGATCCGGTACGGGGCGCACTGGCGCCACAACTTCTGCCGCCGCGTCTGCGCAGGCTCAGTCCCCGTGCCGATGCACGGCCGGGGCTGGCACCCTGTCATGCACGGTTCACTTCTTGGGCGCCGGGATGCGGGCCACGACCTCGGCCCACTTCGTCGACTCTCCCTTGATGAACTGCGCGAACGCCGGTCCATCGAGATAGGCGGGTTCGGCGGCGAGGGCCGTGATCTGCGCCCGCACGGTGGGGTTGGCCATCACCTTCTGGAGGGAGTCTGACAACCGAGATACGACCTCGGAGGGAGTCTTCGCGGGAAGGAACAGACCCATCCATGCCGGGGCGGAGTATCCGGGCACTCCCTCCTCTGCGATCGTCGGAATTTCTGGCGCCACGCTGCTGCGCTTGGCGCTGGTCACGCCCAGCGCCACCAGCTTGCCTGCCTTGATGTGGGGATAGGCCGAGGTGAGGTCGACCATCGCGGCCGGTATCTGCCCGCCGAGCAGGTCGCTGACGGCCGGGCCGCTGCCACGGTACGGCACGGGAACCAGAGGCACGTCGGCCATCTTGGCGAGCAGTTCTCCCGACAGGTGCTGTGCCGTGTACTGTCCGGCCGTTGCGTACGACAGACCGCCAGGCGTCCTCCGGGCACCCCGCACGAAGGACATCAGGTTGCCGTACTCCCTGGACATCGACGCCACGAACACCAACGGGATGTCCGCCAGCTTGCCGAGAGGGACGAGGTCCTGGTCGGGACGCAGCGGAGGCGCATCCGGCAGGTGCGGATTCACGGCGATGGCGCCGGTCGCACCCAGACCGATCGTGTACCCGTCCGCCACGGACTTGGACACCGCGATCAGACCGAGGGCACCGCCTCCTCCGGGCTTGTTCTCGACCACGATCGTCTGACCGAGCGTGACTGACAGCTCCCGCGCGACGATGCGCGCGATCCCATCGGCCGAGGCGCCGGGCGCAAAGGGCACGATCAACGTGAGCTGCCTGGAGGGAAAGCCCTGGGCCAGCGCGGCGCCGTGTGCCATCAGGGCGATCGCAAGTGCGCCGGCCGCCTGTGTGAAGCATCGAAACATGTACGTCTCCCGTCCGCCTATTCGGCCTTGATGTTGGCGGCCTTGGCGACCTTGCTCCAGCGTTCGATGTCGGCAGATATCCGCCGCGAGAGTGCGGCCGAATCGGTGTTGCCCGGGTCAAGGCCCAGGGCCTGCATCTTGTCTACCGTGTCCTTCTCCTGGAGGATCTCGGCGACGGCGGTGCGAAGCCTGGCCAGCACGGGTGCGGGCGTGTCCTTCGGGGCCATCAATGCCGTCCAGATCGGCGCGTCGTAGCCGGGGTAACCCGACTCCGCGACGGTGGGCACGTCGGGCAAGGCCGCGGATCGCTGGGCCGTGGTGACCGCCAGCGCCTTGAGTTTGCCGCTCTTGACCAGCTGCATCACCGCCGGACTGTCCAGGACGCCGACCTGGATTTCACCCCCGATGAGACCAGTCACGACGGGTCCTGAGCCCTTGTACATGATGTGATTGAACTTCACGTCCGCAGCGGCGGTGATCGTCTCGGCCACCAGCACGAAGGACGTTGTCGGCGTGCCGTGGTCGAGCCTGCCGTCCTTGGATGTCTTCGAGAACTGCGCCAACTCGGCCAGGTTCTTCACGGGCAGCGATGCGGACACGGTAACCACCAGCGGGAACGAACCCAGCAGCGCGACCGGCTCGAAGTCCTTCACCGGGTCGTACGGCAGGTTCTTCATCAGCACCGGGTTGGTGGTCAGTCCGCCGCTGGAGGACACCAGCAGCGTGTAGCCGTCGGGCTTTGACTTGGCAACGAAGTCGTTGCCGATGGAGGAGTTGGCGCCAGGCTTGTTCTCGACGATGAAGTTCTGCTTGAACTTGTCCTGCAACTTGGCGGCCATCAGACGCGCCAGGATGTCGTTGGTGCCGCCCGGCGCAAAGCCCACGACGATGCGCACGGGCCGGTCCGGCCAGGTGGCCTGGGCCAGGACCGCGGGCGCATGCGGCGCCAGCAGCGCAACCGCCAATCCGGCCAATAGCTGCCTGCGCGGGGTCCTGAAGGGGCGGTGATCTGACATGTCGTGTCTCCAGAGCGGGGATGGAATTCTTGGACGTTCGGCTTGTCCACTTGTCGGACTGACGGTCCAGTATACGGACATAGTTTGACCCGGGTCAAACTTGGGGCGGTGCGGCGCACGCCGAATTCCCGGCGGCGACAGCGGCCGGGGCCGCACATCGCCTCGATGCAGGCGTGGCCAACCCTTGCCCGCGCTCAGCGCAGGCAAAGGTCGTCAAGAACGGGAAGTTCCGGGGTTCAGCCGCGGGTGCGCCCAGCGCCTTCGAAGCCGAGCGCGTGCGACAGTTCAAGCGCTTCCTTCATCAGCAACCGGGCCAGTTCCACCTGCCGCGTGGCATGCAGACGAACCTCGGGTCCGAAGATGCCCATGGATCCCGCGACGCGCTGGGTGCGGTCGAAAAAGGGAACGGCGACAGCGACGGCCCCGTCGATCAGTTCGCTGCGACTGATGGCGTATCCGCGCTGGCGCGTCTGCGCCAGTTCCGCCTCGAGATCCTTGTACGCCACACCCGTCCCGGGCAGGAACTTTCGGATGTCCTGCGGCGTGTGCTCTGCGAAAGCGAGGATGGCGCGGCCAGTCGCGCCTCGCACGATGCGCTCGGTGTAGCCAACGCCACGCTTGAAGCTCAGTGGGTGCGGACTGGGCAACTCGGCGACGCACAGGCGGAGTTCCCTTTGCGGCACGAACAGGCTGACGGTCTCGCCCGTGGCCTCCCAGAGCCGCCGCAGCACCGGCTCGGCAACGACGGCGAGATCCAGGCTCGCAGTCCAGGTGTGCGCCAGCCTGGCCACGGCCGGTCCGAGCCGGAAACGCTGGGGTTCGCCGACCGTGACGAGCAAGCCCAGTTCCTGCAGGGTGTAGAGGAAGCGGTACAGCGTTGGTCGCGACAGGTCGACGCGCTTGAGCAAGTCGGCGGCGGTCAGTTCGAAGTCCTGGGGCGTGAAGGCCAGCAGGATCTGCAGCGCGCGCGCAACCGACCGCACGTTCTCGTTCTTTTCCTGGGCCATGTTCCGATCTCTGTGGTGTACGGCGAATTGTCCACCACGCGGACAGCGGCTTGACGCAGATCAGTATGTCCGCATAATGGATTCATTGTCCGCCTTGTGGACACACAAGCCAGACGGCGATGCTCGCAAGCCCAGTCCAGTCCACGATTCCCGTCACGCTGATCTTTTCCGATGGCGTCTCCCGTCGCCTGCTTGTCCCTCGTGGGGGGCCGCTGATGGCCACTGCACGGGATGCCGGCATGAATCTGCTGACCGACTGCGCCAACGGCCAGTGCGGCACCTGCACGGCACAGCTCGTGTCCGGTGAGGTCGAGCTCGATGACTACGATCCGAGCGTGCTTTCCGACGACGACCGGGCCGGCGGAAGCGTGCTCCCCTGCGTGTGCCGCGTCGACGTTCCCTGCGTCCTGGAGTTTCCCTACGACTCCAGCGAGGCGCTGAGCGAGCAGCCGCCGCCGTTGACGGCCTCTATCAGCCACATAGCGCAGGTCGCAGAGGACGCCGTGCGCCTGGAACTGCAGGTGCCCGAGAAGGTTCACTTCGAACCCGGCCAGTACGTGCGCATTCATGTCCTGGGCTCCGACATCACGCGCTCGTATTCCATGGCGAACGTTCCCGGGACCGACCGGCTGGAGTTCTTCATCCGGCTGGTGCCCGGCGGAGGCTTCTCAACGTGGCTGCAAGGTGCCGGGACGGGCGACAGTGTGGAGATCAGCGCCCCTCACGGCAGCTTCTTCCTGCGCGGGGAAGACCGGCCTCGTCTGTTCGTCGCCGGTGGCACAGGCGTGGCGCCCTTCCTCTCGATGCTGCGGGCGCTGGCCGAGGCACCCCTGCCGGCCCGGCAGCCGACGACCCTGGTGATCGGCGCACGCACTCCGGGCCACCTCATCGCAATGCAAGAGCTCGATCAGCTCAAGGCGAAGCTCCCGCAGCTGAGCGTCCATGTGACCGTAGAGCAAGGGGACTCGCCCGCCGCGCATCACGGCTTCCCGACCGACCTGATCGGCAGGATCCCGATCGATGCGGGCACCCGCGTCTACCTGTGCGGTCCACCGCCAATGGTCGAAGCCGGGCGACGTGCAGCCGAAACCGCCGGCCTGTCGCGCCAGGACGTGCTTTGCGAACGATTCACCTGACCCTTACCGAGAAAGTCCGATGATCCCCATCACCACCGAACCTCGCTACAACGCGATGGTCAACCTGCGCAAGGGCTTGATCAGTCGAGAGATCTTCTCCAGCAAGGAGGTTTTCGAAGAAGAGCTCGAAAAGATGTTCACCCGCGCCTGGCTGTTCGTCGGTCACGAGTCGCAGGTTCCGAACCCCGGCGACTTTTTCACATCACGGATGGGCGCCGAATCGGTGATCCTGGCCCGCGACAAGAAGAAGAAGGTCCATGTCTTCCTGAACTCGTGTCGCCACCGGGGCATGAAGGTCTGCCAGTACGACCATGGCAACACCCAGCTCTTCACCTGCCCTTACCACAGCTGGAGCTACACCACCGAGGGCAAGCTGTTCGGCGTGCCGCAGTTCAAGAATCTCTACGAAGGCTGCCTCGACAAGGACGAGTGGTCCCTGATCGAGGTCCCGAAGCTGGAGACCTACAAGGGCACCGTGTGGGCCAGTTGGGACAAGAATGCCCCCGACTTCCTGACCTACCTGGGCGACGCCAGGACCCACCTCGACCTGGCGCTGGACTCTCGCGACGGCCGCGAGGGCGGCTCGGAGGTGCTGTTCGGCGTTCACAAGTGGATCATTCCCTGCAACTGGAAGTTCGCAGCCGAGAACTTCCTTGGGGACACTTACCACAACGTGAGCCACCGCTCGGTCGACCTCATCGGCATCGGCCCCAGCGCAGAAGCCGGCGTGAAGGGTCGGCGCGACAACGAGCTCGAAAAGGCGCAGCACCTGTGGGTCAACTTCCCGGGCGGCCATGGTGTGCACAGCGCGCTGATGCCCGAAGACTCGGAGTTCGTCGACACCTACCGCGACAACCCCGTCATCGCGCAGTACTTCCGCCATTGCTTCGAGGAACGCAAGCGCCGACTTGGCGCCGAGCGCCATCGCCTGGTGCCCTTCGTCGGCACCATCTTTCCCAATGTGTCCTTCCATGGCACGCAGCCCCGCAACCTGTGCGTGTGGCATCCACACGGGCCGGAGGCCACCGAAGCATGGCGCTTCTTCCTGGTGGACGCCGACGCGCCACAGGCCGTGAAGGACTTCCTGCGCCGCTACTACATGCGGTACTCCGGCCCTGCCGGCATGACCGAACAGGACGACATGGAGAACTGGAACTACGCGACGGCCGGCAGCCGCGGTGCCATCGCGAAGCGTTATCCCTACAACTACCAGCAGTCGCTGGGCAAGGTGGAGGTCGACAAGCTGGTTCCAGGCAACGTCAGCACCCAGGTGAGCGAAGAGAACCCGCGGCAGTTCTATCGTCGCTGGCGCGACTACATGAACGGCGCCGATTGGGACACCCTGCTGGGCCGGCACGACCACCAGCCGGCCAGCTTCGCCGAATGAGCCGGCGATGAGCGTCGTCATCGTCACCGGGGGCACCTTCGGCCTGGGTCAGGCGATCACGGTCGAGCTGTCGCGACGCGGCCATCAGGTCATTGCGTTCGGCCTGTCGCAGCCGCAGGTGTCCAGCACGGCACAGGGAACGCAGAGCCTGCTGCGCGAGCTCGAAGAGGCCGGCTGCAAGGCCGACATCCTCGAGGCCGACGTCTCCAGGACGGTCGATGTCGAGCGGGTCGTTCAACACGCCTTGCAGCACTACGGCGGCATCCATGGCCTGGTCAACAACGCCGCCATCGGTCCTCTCGGCACCGTCCTGGACACATCGGAGGACCTCTTCTCGCGGATCGTCGACGTGAACCTGCGAGGCACTTACCTCATGTGCCGTGCAGTCATCCCCCATATGAAGCGGCAGGGTGGCGGTTCCATCGTGAACATCGGGTCGGGAGCCGGGTACGGCAAGCCCAACATGGCTGTCTATGCAGCCACCAAAGGTGGCATCCTGGCCCTCAGCAGCGCAATGGCCTATGACCACTTCCACGACCACATCCGGGTGAACGTCGCCATTCCGGGTGGCGGCGGCATCGTGTCGGGCATGAGCGTCGGACGCATCGGCGGCGACGTGGATGCCTTCAAGCGCCGCCCGGCCGCGGGCACCGCAGCCGGACGTCCTGCAACCGGCCGTGACCTCGCCAACGCGGTCGCCTTCTTGCTGTCAGACGACGCCGCCACGGTGTCCGGGACGGTGCTGGACGTGGGCTGCTTCACTCACCAGGGCGGCCCGGTTCCGCCAAAGACATGACCCACCACAGCACGGGAGAGACCATGATCGAAAGCGCCGAAGTTGCTTCGCAGACGCCAGCACGGCTGCCGCGCGACACGCGGTACTACGAGACCAGGCGGGAAGTGGAAGAGTTCCTCTACGACGAGGCCCAGCTGCTGGACGAGCGTCGCTTCGAAGAGTGGCTGACGACGCTGGCTGAAGATCTGGAGTACTTCATGCCGATGACGTTCAACGTCAAGTTCGGCGAGCATGCGACACGCGAGCACACGTCACGCGAGGCGCACATGAGCTGGTTCAACGAAGGCAAATGGACGCTGAAGAAGCGCGTCGAGCAGATCCTGACGGGCGTGCACTGGGCCGAGGAACCGCTTTCGCGTGTCTGTCGCATGGTCACCAATGTGCAGTTGACGGGGTCGTCCAGGAGTGCGGACGGCGAGGAGGAGTTCGGCGTGTCGAGCCGATTCCTGATCTACCAGAACCGCTGCGAATACGAGCAGTACTTCTTTGTCGGCGACCGACGCGACGTGGTGCGCCGGACGGCAGCCGGCTGGAGGCTGGCCCGGCGCGAGATCCATATCCATCAGAACGTGCTTCTGGCCAAGAACCTGAGCGTGTTCTTCTGAGTGTTGGCGCACATGATCAATCTGATGACGGTGCAGCCGGGCCAACAGCTGCGCCTAAAGGACGGCACCCTCGCCCTGGTGCTGGACAACGTCGGCGACGGCATCTGGGTCCAGGCGCGGCGGGACGGCGCCGAAGACGGAGAGCTGATCCATTGCGAGGAGATCCTCGTGACCGTGGAGGAGCGATGACAGGCGGAACAGACGCCGCCGAGCACGCGGCCCGCCGGCAATTGGCGTCCTGCTATCGATTGTTCGACTGGCTGGGTTGGACGGAGCTGATCTTCAACCACATCACGCTGCGGATTCCAGTCGGACCCGGCGAGCCAGAACAGTACCTGATCAACCCCTTCGGCCTGCACTACGCCGAAGTGACACCGGACAACCTGGTGAAGCTCGATATCAACGGGGCGGTTCTGGATGGCAGCGCCTACGAAGTGAACCGGGCCGGCTTCGTGATCCACTCGGCGATCCATGCATCACGCCCCGACGCGCACTGCGTGATGCACGTGCACACGACGGCCGGCTGCGCGGTCGCATGCAAGGAGGAAGGCATTCGGCATGACAACTTCTACAGCGCGATGCTGCACGACGACGTCGGATACCACGATTACGAGGGTGTGACGACCCAACTCGACGAGCAGCCGCGGCTCGTCCGGTCGCTGGCGGATCACCATCATCTGGTGCTGCGCAACCACGGCCTGCTCGCGCTCGGGCCCACCCTGCCTACGGCTTTCAACCGCCTCTGGGTGATGCAGCGCGCCTGCGAAATCCAGCTGGCCGCCGACGCCGGGGTCGGGCCGAACCGATCCATCTCCACGGACATCCTGCGCAAGGTGCCGGCGACCAGGGTGGCCGGGCAGGGAAAGACCCACCAGACGATCTTCGATGCCATGCTGCGGCGGGCAGGCATCCGCTGGGACACCTGAAACTCTGCCCCGCGCGCGGGGCACTCAACGGACAGAACGATGCCTGCAGATCTTCAAACCCGGGTTCTCGTCGTGGGCGCCGGTCCGGTCGGACTGACACTGGCGATGGACCTCGCGCAGCGGGGCATCGAGGTCCTTGTGGCCGAGATCCGGCACCATGGCGAGCCTCCTAACGTCAAATGCAATCACGTGTCGGCGCGTTCGATGGAGGTCTTCCGGCGCCTCGGTGTTGCCCGGTCACTGCGCGACGCCGGCCTGCCGGCCGACTACCCCAACGAC
The DNA here is from genome assembly GCA_022843905.1 of Rubrivivax sp. GTDB lineage: Bacteria > Pseudomonadota > Gammaproteobacteria > Burkholderiales > Burkholderiaceae_C > Rubrivivax. The sequence goes on along the minus strand of JALHMT010000006.1, from coordinate 16,033 downwards.
GTGGCCTACCGCACGACGTTCACCGGCATCGAGTTGTCGCGCATCCCGATTCCAGCCCGCAAGGACCGATACGCGGCCACCGGTGGCCCCGACACCTGGTGGCCGACGCCGGAACCACCTCACCGCATTAACCAGATTTTCCTGGAGCCGATCCTGTTCGCGCACGCCAAGGCCTGCCCGAACCTCTCGATCCTGAATCGCACTGAGATCCAGGACTTCATGCAGGACGAGAACGGCATCACGGCCACGGCGAACAACCTGGACACCGACGTCACGCTGCGCGTGCGCTGCGACTTCATGATCGGCTGCGACGGTGGCCGGTCCATGGTGAGAAAGGGCATCGGCGCCAGACTGGTCGGCACCGATGTGGTGGGACGCGTGCAGTCCACCTACTTCAGGGCTCCGGCGCTGCTCGGTCTGCTCAAGCATGTGCCGGCGTGGGCAACCTTCGCGCTGAACCCTCGACGCTGCGGCAATGTTTACGCCATCGACGGCAAGGAAACCTGGCTGCTGCACAACTACCTCGGTGCAGACGAGACTTTCGACTCTGTGGACCGTGACTGGGCTGTCCGGCAGATTCTCGGTGTCGGGCCTGACTTCCGGTACGAACTGCTGTCCAAGGAGGATTGGGTGGGACGCCGACTCGTTGCCGACAGGTTCCGCGACCGCCGGGCATTCATCTGTGGCGATGCAGCGCACTTGTGGATCCCGATGGCAGGCTACGGCATGAACGCTGGCATCGCCGACGCGATGGAACTGTCCTGGACGCTGGCCGCCCATCTGCAAGGCTGGGGTGGCCCGGGCATGCTGGAAGCCTATGAAGCGGAACGCCTGCCGATCACGGAGCAAGTCTCCAGATTCGCGATGAACCACGCGCTCGCGTTGCAGGCGCAGCGAGAGGGCGTCCCTGCGAACATTGAAGCGGAGGGAAACGAAGGCGAGGCAGCGCGGACTGCCGCAGGTCGTGCCCTCTACGACCTCAACGTGCAGCAGTACTGTTGCGGCGGCTTGAACTTCGGCTACTTCTACGATCACTCCCCATTGATCGCCTACGACGACGAGCCCGCGCCGACCTACACGATGTCGACATTCACGCCGTCGACCGTACCCGGATGTCGCACGCCGCACGTGTGGCTGAAGGATGGCCGTTCCCTGTACGACGCGCTGGGCAGCGGCTACACCCTGATCCGACGAGATGCATGGGTGGATGTGGAGCCCCTGTTGTCGGCGGCGCGCAGCCGTGGGGTTCCGATGCAGGTGCTCGATCTAGACGCCGATACCGGTGCCGAGGTGTACGACCGGGCGCTGGTGCTGTCACGTCCGGACCAGCATGTGGCTTGGCGGAGCGATCGCTGCCCCGCAGACTGCCTGGGCCTTGTCGATACGATTCGCGGTGCGCGCAGGGGACAGCCGGGCGGGCAGCCCCAGGGGGTGATCGCTCCATAGGCGGATCATCAGTCGATGTTCACGGAGTGATCGCATGGACCTGGGACTGACAGGACAGGTGGTGCTGATCACCGGGGGTAGCAAGGGCATCGGCCTGGCCTGCGCACATGCGTTCGCAGTCGAAGGGGCCCGGATCGCCATCGCCTCCCGATCGGCGGATAACCTGCAGGTCAGCGCCCGCTGGCTGCAGCAGCAGGGACATGCGGTGCGCACCGTCGCGGCCGACCTGCTCCACGCGAAAGACGCCGAGGCGATTGTGCGCAACGTCAAAGCCGCACTGAGACCGGTGGACATGCTGCTCAGCACCGCCGGCGCCGCGCAGCGCACGCCGCCCTTCGAGCTGACCGCAGCGGACTGGCACGCGGCGATGGACGCCATGTACTTCACCATCATCCACGCCACACAGGCGGTGTTGGCCGGCCTGGGCCCGAGGTCGCGGCAGCATCGTCAACGGGGTGGGCGCCGGCCTGCCGAAACCGCATTGACGCGGCGCACGACATCTGCCTTTAAGGCTTATGCAACACATGCCCGGACACACTGGAGTAGCGCGACCGCCTGCGTGTGAGGGCAGGTGTCACACAAGCCTTAACTGTTGCTGCAGTTCAGCCCGGCCCGCTGTCGGACAGCATCGGCCTGCTCAAGCGCCGCGCCGCAGACCTGGGCTTGCAGACAGCACCTGCGGCCGCGACGGCATGACTGCCTGCAGGGTGTCCGGCGCTTCGGGTTCGACACGGTGGCGTTTGGCACGGGCAGACGGTTAGACGTTGAGCGCTTCGCCATCCAACAGATGGCGCGGCCGGACGCGATGCTGCTCAAGGTTCCCGACCAAGGGCGGGCGTCCCCGACCGTGATCGACGCTGCAGAGCGGATCAGGGCCCGGGGCAACACGTGGCCCCGGATTTCCGAGCATCGCCGTCCCACCGAGGCTGCCGCGGCTGACACTCCGACCTGCGCCGTGTTCGCGTGGCCGGCCGATCGGCAGCCTGCCCCGGGGAAGCGATCCCACGCTTCCCTCCCGCATGACAGGGCCCACCCCAGGTCAGCGACGCGCCTTCACTTGCCCGCCGGAGCACTGGGCGCCTGCGCCGGCCCCGCCACCCCAGACTCACCCGCCTCGCTCGGGGCCTGTGGCGCACGCGCCTTCATGAAGATGCAGGTGACCCCTCCGTTGGTCATGGCCACCGCATAGCGAAGGTCGCAATTCATCGACGCGAACATCACCGGCAGTTGCTCGTTGCCGAAGCGCTCGGGCATGAAGACCACGCGCTGCCCTGGCTTGCAGCCGGACTCCAGCCGCACCTCCGAGGTCACGCAGAGCTCTGCCTGGGCCAAGGGGGAGGTTTCCACCGCTGCCGGCGAAGCCACCCCTGCTTGCCGCCCCGGTGAGCAACCGAGCAGGCCCGCGATCGCAAGACCCAGAGTGATCAGTGCCACCAATCCGCGAGGCCCGGTCATGACGGAAAAGCCTCCACCAGCGTGATCGTCGCGCCGGTCGCACGCACGGCCTCCACCATGCCGTTGATGGTGCGCGGAATGAACTGGCTGGAGTCGCCGGTCAGCGGCTTCAAGATCGTGGCGGCCATCGTCTGCGGGTTGAAGGCGCCGGAGGCTTTGCGGAACGTCGTGTAGACGTTGAGAGCCCAGCCGCCCTGGTACGGCATCACACAGGCAAAGAAGCTCGTCGCCTCTCCGTACATGCGCATCGACGAGTCGGCAGCCTGGGCGGTCATGATCGCGCCCTCGCAGCTCGGCACCTGCAGGCTCTGGCCAGACGCCGCCGCGAGCGCCGCCAGACCCGTTCCCTTGAGCGGCGAGACCAGCTGGAACCGCCCGGCCTTCTCCGGCAGCGGCGAGGGCGGGATGGCATTGGTGATTTGCACCGTGCTCATGCTCTTCTGCAGCGAGGTCTTCACCGCGGCAGCCACCTGCGAGTGCGTCAAGCCGGGGGCGGCCTTGATGTCATAGATGGCATACCCCGGGGTTGTCTCCACGGTGGGGGTGATGCTGGCGCATCCGGCGAGGATCGAAAGGACCGCCGCTGCGGTCGCGCCAAGTGCAATGTGCTTCAAGTGAGTTCTCCCGTGATGTGGCCCATACCCCCCACGCCCACGTTCACGGGGCTTCCCGTGCCTGTAGACGTGCCAAGGGGTGTGGGCATGAATGACTGGACTTTCCGTGGACTTTCCTTAAAGCCCGGGTCGCGCCTGCCCGCCCGTCGTCTGGCCACCCCCACGTCGGCAGTCGCCACTGCCAGCACCTCATTGGCCGCCGGCGTCAGCATCCGGTTCAATACCTCGATCCGCCGCCGATCCCCACCCAGCGCGATGGCCAGGAACAGCTCCCGCTCCAGCGCTTCCCGAGGATCACCGGACTCGACGACGTGAATCGTTGACGGTGCGAGGGGTGGCTTTTCCAACATGCCGCCTACTGCAGGACCACGTCCCGGCTGATGCTGTTGCAGACACGCGTCCCCTTGCTGTCGGTGTAGCAAGCCGAGGCCACGAACACGTACGGCCCCGGCGCCACCTCCACCGCCGGGTCGCCGGCACCGCACTGCAGCCGCCGCTTGGCCTGGTCGAGCCACCCCACCGTCAAGGTGCACAGCCGCGTGAAGGGCTCACCACAGGCGTAGGCCTGCTGACCGCAGAACTGGACCACCACCCGGTTCAGCCCCGAGTCCGGCGACAACAGGGCCTCGCCCTTCGGCAGCAGGTGCCCGACCAGCTGGAAGGTCGGCAGGTGCGTGTTGGACTGGAAGTCCACCAGGTAGTCCACCCGCAGGTTCTGCTGCTCGATGGCGGTGGCCGGCCTGCGCAGGACACCCGGCGCCAGCGTGAACTCGCGCAGTCGCGCCCAGTTCTCGGCGCTGGCGACCGAGGCCGAAGGGCTTGCCGTCTCGCCACCCCCGCAGCCGGGCACCGACAGCAGCACGAAGGCCAGCGGGAGGAACAGTGTCCGCAGCGCCAGAGAGACGAGGGACCTGCGATTGAGGGGATTCATGAGGTCTCCACTGAGAAATAGCTGAAGTTCTGTAGATGATCGTCCGTGGTGCGACCGTCGTCAAATCATGACCATTGGGCATGCCCCGCGCTTCGCCCACCCACGCTGGTCACCCCGTGCTGGTGGCCTTCGGGGCGTCCGTCCGCGAAGCGCGCAAGGAGCGCGGGATCTCGCAGGAGGAGCTGGCTTACCGCTCCGGAGTCGACCGCTCGTACATGTCGAGCATCGAGCGCGGTGAGCAGAACGTCGGTCTGATGTCGATGACGCGCGTGGCTGCGGCGCTCGGGGTCACGCTCTCGGAGCTTGTGCTCAACGCCCGGCTTTGAACGCCCGGCCTTAAGCGCCTGGCTATAGGGCTCCCCGCTCATCGGCTGCGCTCCGGGTGCAGTGGGATGGCGTGGCGGGCCAAGTGTTGCCGCAAGAGGTCTGCGACGATGTCGCCGTCTCCCCAGCGACGCAGCTGGCTGCCGGGGACCAGGTGCAGGGCGAGGTCGTCCTGGTGCCAGTCCATTAGGGTGACCAGGCTGCGCCGCTGACCGTCTTCATGCCACTGGTAGGTCTCCAGGTTCACGGTGCGGCTGCGCAACAGAAAGCTGCGCGGCGCGTCCAGGCGGCGCAGGCCCAACCAGAGCAGGCAGCGCTGATTGCGGTCGACCGAGTCGAGTTCCAGTGCCAGGGGCACTTGCTCGCCCAGGCGCAGCCAGAGGTCTTCGATGCGGTACCAGGCGTCCAGCGCGCCGGGCTCGCGCGGCAGCAGCGCCTGGGTGCCCGGCGCCGGGGCCTCCTCAGCCTCGGACAGGAGCTGCAAACGGATCGGGGTCCGGTTGGGGCGATCCCGGCTCCCGGCCGCCGGCATGAGGACGATGATGCGGCGCGCCAGCAGGAAGCCCCGGGTGTCGAACCACTCGGTGTGGCCGTCGCCCCGGTGGTCCAGCTCGACGCTGTAGGGCGCCAGCCCGCGGTGCAGCAGCTGCTCGACCTCGTGCGCCCGCTGCGCCCGGGAGAACCAGGCGACCTGCGTGGCACGAAGATCCAGGGCCTTGGCAGCGAACTCCGGCAACTGCTGGATGCGTTGCAAGGGTCGGTGGCTCCAGCCGACCTTGAAGCGCTTGCGGTTGAAGTGCGGTAGCAGGTAGACGGCGCCGGGCCGGTCGAGCGGAAACGACAGGGTCGCCCGCGCGGACGACTGTGCGGGTGACTGTGCGGACGGCTGTGCGGACGACTGTGCGGAGGGGCGGCGGCTCATTGCATGCGCCCCTTGACGTATTGCGTCCACTGCGCCAACGCGCCGCCGGCCACGCGTTCGGCCAGGGCGTCGGCGAAGGCGGCCTCCAGCGGGGCCGAGGCGTCATGGCGGACGGCCCGGATGCGGCGCTGGAAGACGTCGGCGAGGTGTGCCAGCTCGCCGATGCCGACCGAGGCCACCTCGGGCTGGTCGATCAGCCAGTTGAGCATCTGGTGCCGGTGGGCGTTGGTGCAGATGCGTTCGGCGCCGAACAGCAGGCACACGCCGAGCTTGTGGCTCAGCACGATGCCCAGGCGTCGGGCTTCGGCGTGCATGCGGCCGAAGAACTGACGGCGAAGCCGCCTGCAGGGGGCGTTGCGCAGGTGGACCACGAGGAACAGGCAGTTCGGGTGGCGGCGGGGCTTGACGAAGGGAAAGGGTGGGTTCGCGGAAGGGCGGTGGGTGGCGATGGGGTTCATGACGGGGACCTCAGGAAGCGTCGAAGTGGTTCGCGGTGAGCTCCGCCCTGCCCTGCCGGCGGCCCGCTTGGCGGGTCCCGGCTGGCATGACGCTGAAGCTGCGGTGGATCAGGGGTGGCGGATCAGGCGGTGAATCAGGCGGCGAGGGCCCATCTCGCCCCGTCGCCGTCGTTCGCTGGCGGCGGCTGTTCCTTGGGCGAAGGCAGCTGCCTGGCGACCGTCTCGACTTCGCTGATGCCGGCAAAGCGCGAGGCCAGCAGCCGGTCGATGGCCGAGCCGTCGCGCCGGGTGAGGTTGGGCACGTAGCGGCTGTAGACGCGGAACAGCATCTCGGTGCTGGCGTGGCCGAGCTGGCGTGCGATCCACTCGGGCGCCTCGCCCGAGGCCAGCCACAGCGTGGCGGCGGTGTGGCGCATCTGGTAGGGCCGGCGCGGGGGCAGGCCCAGGTGGCGCAACAGCGGGTACCAGACGCGGTCGCTGAAGTTCTTGTTGTCCAGCGGTTCGCCGGCGCGGTTGCAGAAGACGTACTCGCTGAGCTTGGCGGTGGCTGCGTGCTGCTGGCGCAGGGCGTCGAAGACGACCTGGCTCATCTGGATGTCGCGCTGGGAGCTGTCGGTCTTGGTGTACTCGTCTTCGCCGAGCACGAAGGTCTCGCGCACCAGGATCAAGCGGCGCTCGAAGTCGACGTACTTCCACTTGAGGCCGTGGACTTCGCCGGTGCGCATGCCGGTGAAGAAGCGGGTGACGAAGTAGTGGCGGTAGTCGGCCCGGCAACGCTGGATGACGGTCTGGACCTCCGTCAGGGTGAAGGGCTGGACGTCGCTCTTGCGCACGCGCAGCGGCTTGATGTTCACGGCCGGCGAGGTGAAGCCGTGGATCTCGGCGGCCTCGGCCAGCATCTGCCGCAGCGGCGCCAGGATGCCGTTGATGCGCTTGGCCGACAGGCCCTTGCCTGCGCGGCCGGGCACTTCGGCCAGCTTGTTGCGAAGGGCCAGGATGTCGGACTTGCCGATCTGGCCCACGGGCCTGTCGCCGAAGTACGGCACCAGGTGGCCGTCGATGGTGGAGCGCAGCACGCGGATGTGGGAGCGGCGCCACTCGACGCTGTGGTTGGTGAGCCAGTCGTCGGCGAAGGTGCGGAAGGTGGGGGTTGGGGCGGGCGGTGCCACTTCGACTTGAGGGGGCTCGTCCGCACGCCTTGAGGACGCAGGCGGTCCGTCGAATCGCGCGCAGAGGGTGCTGTGGGGGAAGAAGTCCGGGTAGCGGAAGCTGCCGTCAGCCTTGGCCTTCTTGATTCGGTTGACGACAGTCTGCAGCAGCTTGCGGTTGGCCGCGTTGTCGACAAGCGCCGTCTGCTCCCGGCATCGCACGCCCCGGAAGAAGAAGTCGATGACCAGGCGACCAGTCTCCTTGCGAGCGGTGACCTTAGCCATGCAGTACCCCGCCGTTGGCCATCGGAATCTCGGTGCGGGACTCGGCCACACCGACTGCGATCATGTCGCGCTCGATGACCTCCCACAGGTACAGGATCTTGCGACCACCAAAGGGCCGGAAGTAGTGCTTGCCTTCGATCAGCACGCTGTCCTTCAGCCGCTCTCGGATGGTGCGCGCGTCGTACTTGATCTTTGACGACAGCTCGTCTGTCGTCAGGTAGGTGTGGCTCATGCTAATCTCCATCGCAGTTGATAACCAGAGTGATCAAACGCCGCTATTGATTGGCGTCTGATGCATATCTTAGTCATCGCTCGATGCTTTGCAAGAGCTTTTGACACTTTTTTTTATCAAACGTGTTCTAGAGGCATCGTGTGATCCGATTCAAGCTCGCAGAGCAGATCGAGAAGAAGCAGTTCAAGGAGTCACGCCGCATCACCATTCAGGAGGTGGCTGAAGCCACGGGCGTCAATCGGATGACGCTATCGAAGATCCTGAACCACAAGGGCCACAGCACGGGTACCGACACTCTCGACCGGCTGTGCACCTACTTCGGTTGCCGGATCGAAGATCTCGTCGAACACCTGCCAGCCGACCCTTCGAACCCTTGACCTCACGGCCGCGGAAGCTCAGTCAGAACGATGACCAAGCCGGAAGACAAAGCGCGTGAACTGATCGACCAGCGGCTTCAGCAGGCGGGCTGGGTGGTTCAGGACATGGTGCAGTTCAATCCGGCCGCCAGCCGCGGCGTGGCCGTGCGAGAGTTCCCTACCGATTCCGGACCCGCCGACTACATGTTGCTGGTGGACCGTGAGCCGGTCGGTGTCATCGAGGCCAAGCGTGACGAAGAGGGCCAGCGCATCACGGAGCACGAGGCGCAGACCGAGCGCTATGCCAATGCGACATTGAAGTGGCGCAAGGCCGGGCGGCCGCTGCGATTCCTGTTCGAGGCCACGGGCCAGATCATCCGGTTCACGGACGGGCTGGATCCCCTGCCCCGCTCAAGAGAGCTGTTCCACTTCTTCCAGCCACAGCAGCTGGCCGAGTGGCTTGCCGCACCCAGCACCTTCCGCGGGCGGCTGGCCAATGCGATGCCAGCATTGCCCGAAGCCGGGCTGCGCGACTGCCAGGTCAGTGCCGTCACGGGCCTGGAGAAGTCGCTGGCCGAGAACCGTCCACGCTCGCTGGTGCACATGGCCACCGGCGCTGGCAAGACCTTCACGGCCATCACATCGGTCTACCGGCTGCTGAAGTTCGGCGGCGCCAAGCGCGTGCTTTTTCTGGTGGACACACGCAACCTGGGCAAGCAGGCGCATCAGGAGTTCATGGCCTACCAGCCGGCCGACGATGCCCGCAAGTTCACCGAGCTGTACGGCGTGCAACGGCTCGCGGGGCCCGCCATCGACCCCCATGCGCAGGTGGTGATCAGCACCATCCAGCGCATGTACTCGGTGCTGTCTGGCGAGCCCATCGATGAATCCGCCGAAGACACCTCGCTCAACGAGGTGCAGCAGCGCCAGGCCCAGGCCAAGCTCGTGCGCTACAGCGCGGCCGTACCGGTCGAGACCTTCGATGTCATCGTCATCGACGAGTGCCACCGCAGCATCTACAACCTGTGGAAGCAGGTGCTGGACTACTTCGACGCCTTCCTCGTCGGGCTGACGGCCACACCCGACAAGCGCACCTTCGGCTTCTTCAACGAAAACATCGTGGCGGAGTATGGCTACGAGCAGTCCGTGGCCGATGGCGTGAACGTGGGCTATGACGTCTACGAGATCGTCACCGAGATCACTTCCAAGGGCGAAGTGGTGCGGGCCCGGTCCTGGGTGGACCGCCGCGACCGCCAGACACGCAAGAAGCGCTGGACCCAGACCGAAGACGATGAGGCCTACACGGGCAAGGACCTGGACCGCTCGGTCGTCAACCCCAGCCAGATCCGCAAGGTCATTGAGGCCATGAAGCTGGCGGTGGAGACAGAGATCTTTCCGCGCCGCAAGGAAACGCCCAAAACGCTGATCTTCGCCAAGACCGACAGCCACGCTGACGACATCGTGCAGACCGTTCGCGAGGTCTATGCCCAGGGCAATGCCTTCTGCCGCAAGGTGACCTATGGCGAGAAGGACGCCGAAGGGGTGCTCACCGCCTTCCGCAACGACTTTCACCCGCGCATTGCCGTCACCGTGGACATGATCGCCACTGGCACTGACGTGAAGCCGCTGGAGATGCTGCTGTTCATGCGCGACGTACGCAGCCGGGGCTACTACGAGCAGATGAAGGGCCGCGGCGTGCGCAGCCTGGACGCCGACGCGCTGCGCCGCGTGTCCGGCAGCGCCGAGGGTGCCAAGAGCCGCTTCGTGCTGATCGACGCCGTGGGCGTGGAGAAGAGCTGCAAAACCGACAGCCGCCCGCTGGAGAAGAAGCCGACGGTGCCGTTGAAGGACCTGTTGCTGGGCGTGGCCATGGGCAGCCGCGACGACGACACCGTCACCTCGCTGGCCAACCGCCTGCTGCGCCTGGGCAAGACGTTGGACGCCGATGCACAAGCCCGCCTGGCCAAGGTGACCGGCGGTGTGCCGGTGCAGCAGTTCGGCCGTGAGCTGCTGAACGCGCTGGATGCGGATGCAGTGGTGCGCGATGCGCTGGACGCTGCGGCACGCGGTGGCATCACACGCAGCGAGGACACGCTGACGCCCGAGGAACTGGCCGAGGCCCGCTCGGCCCGCGTGGCGGCTGCCTGCGCGCCCTTCGACGAGCCCGAGCTGAGAGAGGCGATCGAATCGGCCCGGCGCGATGCCGAGCAGATCATCGACCACATCAACCTGGACACTGTCACCTTCAGCGGCTACAGCCAGCAGGCAGCAGAGAAGGCCCAAGCCGACATCCAGCGCTTTGCCGAGTACATCGCCCAGCACAAGGATCAGATCGAGGCGTTGTCCTTCTTCTACGCCCAGCCCTACCAGCGCCGCGCGCTGACCTTCGAGATGATTGAAGACCTGCACCAGCGCCTGGCCCGGCCGCCGCTGATGCTGACCACCGAGCGGCTGTGGGCCGCCTACGCGCGTGTGCAGGGCAGTCAGGTGCAGGGCGCGGACGTTCGGCGGCAGCTGACCGACCTGGTGCAGTTGGTGCGCTTTGCCATCGGCCTGGATGCGGAGCTGCGGCCCTTCCAGGACGCCGTGGACCGTCGGTTCCAGACCTGGATCTTCCGCCACAACGCGCAGCGGGGCACGGCCTTCACGCCCGAGCAGACCGAGTGGCTGCGATTGATGAAGGACCACATCGCAGCCAGTTGCAGCGTGGCGCGTGAGGACTTCGACTTCGCGGAGTTTGCCAACCGGGGTGGGTTGCAGAAGGCGTGGGGCTTGTTCGGCGCGGAGCTCGATGGTGTGATGCTGGAGATGAATGAGGAGTTGGTGGCTTGATCGATCCCTGTGCCCTGTCTGCAGGATGGTCACTGGTACCGCTGGGCGAACTTCTCACGGCCATCGACAGCGGCAAGAGCTTCAAGTGCGAGGAACGTCCGCCCGAGGCGCACGAGGTAGGCGTGATCAAGGTCAGCGCGGTGTCCTGGGGCGAGTACCAGGAAAGCGAGAGTAAGACTTGCGTGGACGCAGAACGCATCGATCCCGACTACTTCGTCAGGCCGGGCGACTTTCTCTTCTCACGCGCCAACACCATCGAACTGGTGGGTGCGTGCGTCATCGTCGGACGCGTGTCGAAGCGATTGATGCTCAGCGACAAGATCCTTCGACTTCACTTTGCTATAGAGGAGTTGAAGCCGTGGGTGCTTCAGTACCTGCGCAGCAAGGCAGGCCGTGATCAGATCGAGGCCCTAGCTTCTGGTAATCAGGAGTCGATGCGCAACATCGGGCAGGAACGCTTGCGGCAGATTCTGGTTCCATTGCCTCCAAGCAGTGAGCGGCAATTCATCGGCTTCAAGCTCGATGAGTTGCTCTCGGAGCTCAATGCGGCATCGGAAGAACTGTCAGCAGCCCAACGCAAGCTCACGCTTTACCGTCGATCCCTCTTGATGTTAGCCGTAGGAGGAAACGGCGAGCGTCCCTGGAGGGAGGTTCCCCTGAGTGACATAGTGATAGGGATCGATGCTGGCAAGAGTTTCAAGTGCGAGGAGCGCCCTCCTCAATGCGATGAAGTCGGCGTTGTAAAGGTCAGTGCCTTGAGCTGGGGCGAATACAACGAGGAAGAGAGCAAGACCTGCGTTGATCCCGCGATGGTCAATGAGAGGTACTTCATCCACGGCGGAGATTTCTTGTTATCTCGCGCCAACACAGTGGAGCTCGTCGGAGCGTGCGTGATCGTTCACCGCACGACACGTCAGATCATGTTGAGCGACAAATCGCTCAGGCTGAGATTCGCCGACGAGCGTGTCAAGAGATGGACGCTGCTGGCTTTGCGCAGCCCGATGGGAAGGCGCCAGATCGAGACCCTTGCGACAGGCAATCAAGACTCCATGCGCAACATCGGCCAAGCCGCACTTCGAAGCATCATGATTCCGCTCCCGTCCTATCCTGAGATGGAGGCTGCGCTGTTGCGGTGGACCGTCGCAGAACAGGCGTGCGAGACCATGACTTACGAGTTGGAGCGCCTCAATAAGCTGTGCTTCGCCCAGCGCCAGAACATCCTCCGCGCCGCCTTCTCCGGCCAACTCGTGCCGCAAGACCCGAACGACGAGCCGGCCAGCGTGCTGCTCGAACGCATCCGCGCCCTACGCAGTGCCGCCGGCGACAAACCCACAGCGCGCCGCCCACGCAAGGCGAAGATTGCGGCATGAGTGAATCGATGACCCTCGACGACGTGGCCGCACTGGCCGAGCGCGTGGACGTCGAGTGCAAGTCGGCGCTGGGCCGCGAAGGGCGCGGCGAGCTGCCCGACGATTTCTGGAGGACCTACTGCGCCATGGCCAACGGCGAGGGCGGCGTGGTGTGGCTGGGTATTCAGGAAAAGCCGCGCGGCCAGTTCACCGCCGTTGGCTTGGCCGACGTGGAGCGCGTGCGCAAGGCGCTGTGGGACAACCTGCACAACCGCAAGCAGGTCAGCAGCAACCTGCTGACCGAAGCCCATGTGCAGCCCGTCGATGTGGAGGGCCGCACCGTTCTGCGCGTGGAGGTGCCGCGCGCGCCGCGGCGCGCCAAGCCCGTGCACCTGGGCAGCAACCCCTTCGGCGGCACCTACGTGCGGCGCCATGAGGGTGACTACACGGCAGACGACGAGGACGTGCGCCGCATGCTGGCCGAGCGTGTGGAGGACTCTCGCGACGAGCGCATCCTGAAAGGCTTTGATTTCGGCGACCTGGACATGGACACCGTGTCGGCCTACCGCAACCGCTTTGCCGCCGCGCGGCCCGGCCATGTGTGGGCTGATCTGGGCGTGCCCGACTTCCTGGAACGCATGGGCGCGTGGGGCAAGAATCGCGAAGAGGGCACCAACGGTTTGCGCCTGGCGGGCCTGCTGATGTTCGGGCGCGCCGAGGTGATCCGCGATGAGCTGCCGCACTACATGCTGGACTACCAGGAGCGGCCCGAAGCGCGGCGCGAGCGGCGCTGGGTAGACCGGCTGGTGCCGGACGGCAGCTGGTCCGGCAACGTCTACGACTTCTTCCGTCGTGTGTACCAGAAGCTGACGGCCGATCTGAAGATGCCGTTCCAATTGCAGGAGGGGCAGCGCATCGAAGACTCACCGCTGCATGAGTCGCTGCGCGAGGCGCTGGTCAACACGCTGATTCATGCGGACTTTTCCGGCAGGGTTTCGGTACTGGTGGTGAAGCGCCCTGACATGTTCGGCTTTCGCAACCCGGGCCTGATGCGGGTGCCTCCCGAGCAGGCCGTGGTGGGCGGCAACAGCGATTGCCGCAACCGGCGGCTTCAGACCATGTTCCAGCTCGTGGGTTATGGCGATCACGCAGGCTCGGGCGTACCCAAGATCTACAGCAACTGGGCCGGGCAGCACTGGCGGCGCCCTTCGCTGTACCAGATTCCGCAGCCTGAACAGACGCTGATGGAACTGCACATGACCAGCCTGCTGCCTCCGGCAGCGGTGGCCGAGGTGGAAACGCACTTCGGCACACGCTTCGCCGCGCTGCCTGAGCTGGAACGGCTGGCACTGGTGCTGACGGCGGCAGACGGCGTGCTGAACCACACGCGGCTGCGCGAGTTGTCCTCGGACCACCCGGCGGATATCACCAAGCGCCTGGCTCGCCTGGTGCGCGATGGCTTCCTGGTGCCCGACGGGGTAGGCCGCGGCATGGTCTACTTCCTGCCATGGCAGGTGAAGGCAGGCTTCCAGCCGGAGTTGGTGGCCCTTGGCGAGGGCGCTAGCGGCTTGCCTCCGGAGCTAGGCGCCTTACCACCGGAGCTGATCCCACAAACACCGGAGCTCACGCCGGAGCTAGCCCCGCAAGCTCCGGACACGGAGCGGCTGGGCGGGGACAAACCGGTCGCCCTGGCCATCGGCGCCTTCGGCCCCGAGGAACTGGCCCAGTTGCAGCGGCTGGCCCTGCCGGTGAGCACCCGGAAGCGCGCGCCGCCCGAAGTGGTGCGCGAGGTGGTGTTGCAACTCTGCGAGAGCCGGTTCATCGGCCTGCGCGCCTTGGCAACACTGCTGGGCCGGCGCGACACCGACGGCTCTGACCTCCGAAAGCGCATCCTCCATCCCCTGGTGCAGGAGGGCCGGCTACTGCGCGCCTACCCCCGGCCCAACGACCCGAGACAGGCCTACATGACGGCACCAAAGACCGAATGAACACGTCCGCCTTGATCCAGAAAGTCTGGAACTTCTGCCACACGCTGAAGGACGACGGCGTCGGCTACGGCGACTACCTGGAGCAGCTGACCTACCTGCTGTTCCTCAAGATGGCGCACGAGTACACCCAGCCGCCCTACGGCCGCGCCACACAGGTACCTGCGGGCTATGGCTGGCCAGACCTGCGCACGAAGACCGGCGAGCCGCTGGAGACGCAGTACCTGGCCACGCTGCACAAGCTGGGGCAGGAAGGCGGCATGCTGGGTGCCATCTTCTTCAAGGCCCAGAACAAGATCCAGGACCCGGCCAAGCTGGCGCGGCTGGTGCAGATGATCGACGCCGAAAGCTGGGTGGGCATGGACGCCGACACCAAGGGCGACCTGTACGAAGGCCTGCTGCAAAAGAACGCCGAGGACACCAAGAGCGGGGCCGGCCAGTACTTCACGCCACGGGCCGTGATCCGCGCGATGGTGGAGTGCATGCAGCCCGAGCCGATGAAGACCATCGCCGACCCGGCCTGCGGCACCGGCGGCTTCTTCCTGGGGGCCTACAACTGGCTCACACGGCCGGGGCAGACGCTGAACAAGAAGCAGGCGGCCTTCCTGCGGCAGGAAACCTTCTACGGCAACGAGATCGTGCCCGGGACACGGCGGCTGTGCCTGATGAACCTGTTCCTGCACAACGTCGGCGACCTGGTGGGCGAACCGACCGTGGAACGCGCCGACGCGCTGCTGACCGAGCCCCCGCGAACCTTCGACTACGTGCTGGCCAATCCGCCCTTCGGCAAGAAGAGCAGCATGACCTTCACCAACGCCGAAGGCGAGGACGACCGCGAGTCGCTCACCTACGAGAGGCGAGACTTCTGGACGACCACGTCGAACAAGCAGCTGAACTTCCTGCAGCACATCGTGGCCATGCTCGGTGCGCGCGGCAAGGCGGCCGTGGTGCTGCCCGACAACGTGCTGTTCGAAGGCGGGGCCGGCGAGAAGATCCGGCGCAAGTGGCTGGAGACCTGCGACGTGCACACCATACTGCGGCTGCCCACCGGCATCTTCTACGCCCAGGGCGTGAAGGCCAACGTGGTGTTCTTCGATGCGCGGCCGAAGGACGGCACGGTGCAGACCCAGGGCGTGTGGTTCTACGACCTGCGCACGAACAAGCACTTCACCCTGAAGACGCGGCAGCTGACCTACGACGACCTGGAGGAGTTCGTGGCCTGCTACCGGCCGGAGAACCGGCACCAGCGTGAGCCCGGCGAGCGCTTCCGCTTCTACAGCTACGACGAGCTGATTGCGCGCGACAAGGCGAGCCTGGATGTGTTCTGGCTCAAGGACGACAGCCTGGACAACCTGGCGGGGCTGCCTCCGCCTGATGTGCTGCAGCAGGAGATCATCGATCACCTGGAGGCGGCGCTCGCAGCGTTCAGGGACGTAGCAGCAAACTTGCCGAAGTCCGCAACCACCGAGACCGAATAGCGTCACTGGGCGCCGCTGACACAGACCCAAAGGTCAAACGGACCTACCGAGGAGCATGCCGCTCTTCTGTGACGTCACAGAACCTGTCACAGGACCTGTCACAAAGCAAAACGCCGACCTCGCGGCCGGCGTTTCCCAATTCATAAGTTGTTGTTATTGTTCGAGAATTTTGGTTGCGGGGGCAAGATTTGAACTTGCGACCTTTGGGTTATGAGCCC
>JALHMT010000005.1 GCA_022843905.1 Rubrivivax sp. | reverse complement strand
CACTTCAATTTCCATGAGCGTTTAAGGTCCGAAGACCGGAAGCCTCTCGACTCCCGACACCTCGCCTCAACGCCCACGCTTATCGGCTGTATGTTGTTAAAGAACCGAGCTTTTCAGCTCTTGCGCTGTCTTCTCAGCAGCGCAGCCCACGATTGTGCCACAAGATTTTTCTGGGGGTCAAGGCCCTGGCCCAAATCATTTGCAGAGCCGGGCCGAGCCTCCCGTACATCTCATGCATGCGCGCGGCGCAGGATGCTCGGCAACTCCGGCAGCAGCGTTCCCGGCTCGCAGTCCTCGAGAGCCCTCTCCATCGTCTGCAACGCCGCTGACGCGATCTGCCGAGCCGCTCCGGCATCAGCCGCCATGGTGTTGTAGTAGCCCAGGTCCTTGGCTGCATTGGCGATCGAGAAGCGCAGCCCCGATGGATCGCTGGCCAGCAGAAAGGGCTTCAGGCGCTCCAGTGCCGTGCCACCGCCGCCACCCTTGGCCAGCACGTCGACGAATACCTCCGGCGACACCCCGTGGCACGCGGCACAGGCAGCAGCTTCAGAAATCAGCGCGATGGTGCCCAGCGACACGTAGTTGTGCAACAGCTTCATGCTGTGGCCTGCCCCGACCGGGCCCGCATGGCTGACGTTCTCGGCAAAGCATCGCAGCAAAGGCATGCACTCCTCCAGCAAGCTAGCGTCCCCGCCCACCAGCAGGTTGAGCCGCCCTTCGGCAGCCTCCTTGGGCGTGCGGGTCATGGGCGAGTCGAGGAAACGTCCACCCGCGGCCTGTACGGCCTCGGCCATGCGCAGCGTCGACGCGGGGATGGACGTCGAACAATCGATCACCACGCTGTTCGGGCGCAGGCCTTCGAGCACGCCACCAGTGCCGGTGAGCACCGCCTCAACCTGAGGCGATCCAGTCAACACCAGGATCACGATGTCCGATTGCGCCGCCACTGCCGCCGCGCTATCCAGCACGGCCACGCCCGCTTCGCGGAGCCCCTTGAGAGGCTGATTGCCAGGGTGGTCAAGCACGGACAGCGCGTGACCGTGCTTGACGATGTTGCTTGCGATGCCGAGGCCCATCAGGCCGATGCCGACCATTCCGACGTTCTTCTTCATGCGATTCTCCGTTCCGTGCTTTTCTGCCGAGTGCGGCATCTTCGCAGTTTCCCCGGGCCTCAGCGCCAAGGACGGCTCGGCGGCCATCGCCACCACGAGGCGACAACGGCGAGGCCGAACAAGGTGTAGATCCCGACAAAGACCCAAGCCGGGGCCTCGTAGAAGATCAGTCGTGAGACCCAGTGTTCGATGAAGCTGGCTTCGTAGGCAGACTGACCGGCGCGCCGCCGCAACCCGTTCTCCAACGTCGTCAGCGGGCAGGTGGCGCCCAGCCACGACTGCAGCACGACGGTGCCGATGGCTGCCAGGTGAGCCCAGCGGAAGGCCGGCCGGTTGACCCACGATCTGACCCAAGAACCGCCCCACACGTTGAACGCGACGATGGCCAACAGCCCGCCGACCACGAACAACACCACGGCAAAGTGCAGCATCAGGACGGCATCAGCCAGGACCTGGTACATGCCGGCGCCGCCGTCAGCAGGTGAAGGACGTCAGTTCAAGCACCTCGTCGCCGTGGTCGTCGAACTTTCCTGTCGACTGCCAGCCAAGGTGGCGGTAGAAGCCGTGTGAACGGACCGCGGGGTCGGGCGAGCACCCCAGGGACAGGCGCCGATGCCCCGCGTCGGACAGGTCCCTGACCACACGAGTCAACAACTCGCGACCCACACCGCGCCCCTCGATGTCAGGCAGCAGGGCGAGTACGACCACCTCGCCGCTGGTACGGTCGCCGAACGCATAGCCCTGCATGACCCCCAGGAGTGTGCACACATGCCCCAGCAGTCGGCCGCTGTCGATGTCAGCGGCCCAAGTCTCCACAGTGATGCCGTAGCTGCCCAGTCGCTCGGGCGAGACGGCGTTCTCGCGCGTCTGGCCACGCAGCGCCACACACGGGCCGGCGTCTTGCGCGACGGCACGACGATAGGCGAGAGTCGGCGGACACCCGTCGTGTGCGCTGACATGCCCATGCGGGCCAGGGTCGGTCATGCTGCATCCCTTGAATCGCGAGCAGGTAAGTCTCGCATGCCGGGCAGCCCCGGCTCGCCACGACAGCTCTGAAATTCAGACCGCCAAACAGGCTGAAGCCTTGACCCCCGACGCCGGGTCCTTTCGCGCAGTCCACGCCGCCCCGGGCGCTCTTCAGCGTCTGGCCTCGGTGGAATTCGGCCCCGGCTCGATCGCAGGTCTCAGCAGGAGTTCCTGCAGCCAGGCTGCCGACTGTCCGTGGGCGCCCTGACCGTGCCGTCGCTCGAAGCGCAGGCCGATGGCGACGCGCCCCGTCCACCAGATTTCGCGTTCACTGCCCGGCAACGTCAGCCGTCCGACATGACCTCGTGGAATGTCCACCAGCGACCAGGCACCGTCGTGCGCAATCGAAAGTTGAGCCTGCCCCATGGTCGCACCTCGCTCTCTTGAGGAAACAACGCTACGGTTGACAGTCAGCAATCGGTGTGCCCGGAAGCCGGATGCGAATGACGACCACTCTGCCCGCTCCACGCAGGTCGCTGGTCTCAACCGCGCAGGCATCTCCTCACGCGTCGATCGGAGCGAAGCGCTGCCGGCCGATAGGGTCTCCTGGGTCGGCGACGCTTACGGCAGCAGCTGTTGCTCGGCACGCACTCGCGCCGGGCTCGCGGCAAGTGTCGACCGTGGTCGCGCTCAGCCTGCCGGCCTGCGGCGCCCTCTTCGCCAGCGCACGCCGGCCGCTCCGTGCCGGAGCTGCGCGCACCGGTGCTCAAGAACGCCGCTGCGGCCCGGCCTCAGGCCGTCAGGCGCGCCTCCACCAGCCGCGCGAAGAAGGCCGCACCGAGAGGCAGTGCCGCGTCGTTGAAGTCGTAGGCCGGGTTGTGCACCTCGCAGCCGCCTTCGCCATTGGCGCTGCCGTTGCCGATGTTGATGTAGCAGCCCGGTACACGTTCCAGCATGAAGGAGAAGTCTTCCGACGCCATGATCAGCGGCGGCTGACGCATCACGTTGGCGGCGCCCACCAGCTCGGTACAGATGCGCGCCGCGAACTCGGCTTCGGCGGGGTCATTCACCGTCGGAATGAAGAGCTCGCGGAAGTCGACCTCGGCGGTGGCGCCGAAGGCCGCTGCTGTGCCGCTGGCCACGCGGCGCATCGAGGCTTCCACCAGCTTCATCACTTCGCGCGAGAAGGCGCGCACCGTGCCGCCCAGCGCGGCCGTCTGGGGGATCACGTTGTAGGCGTCGCCGGAATGGATCCGCGTCACCGACAGCACGGCCGTTTCGACAGGCGGCACGTTGCGCGAAACGATACTCTGCAGAGACACTGCCACCTGTGCCGCAGCCAGCGCGGCATCGACGCCGGTCTCGGGCCTGGCACCGTGGGCACCCTTGCCGGTGATGCGGATGTCGAAGAAGGCACCGCCAGCCATCATCGGTCCCGACCGAACGGCGAAGCGGCCGACCTCCAGGCTGGGCCGGTTGTGCATGCCAAAGATCGCCTCGCAGGGAAACCGCTCGAACAGGCCGTCGTCGACCATCGCCTTGGCGCCGCCCAGCCCTTCTTCGGCGGGCTGGAAGATGAAGTGCACCACGCCGCTGAAACGCCTTGTCTGCGAGAGGTAGCGCGCGGCGCCGAGCAGCATGGCGGTGTGCCCGTCGTGGCCGCAGGCGTGCATCACACCGGCGTGCTGCGAACGGTGAGCGAAGGTGTTGGCTTCGTCGATGGGCAGCGCGTCCATGTCGGCGCGCAGCCCGACAGAGCGACTGCCGCTGCCCGCGCGCAAGGTGCCCACCACTCCCGTGCGGCCCACGCCGCGGTGCACCTCCAGCCCCCAGGCTTCCAGTTGTCGCGCCACGAGGTCGGCGGTGCGAGCCTCTTCGAAACCGAGTTCGGGGTGGGCGTGGATGTCACGCCGCCACGCTGTCATGTCGGCATGTAGCGGGGCGATGAGTTCCGTGGTCGACATGGGGGCTCCAGGGTTGCGATGCCCGATGTTGCCACCGGCGCGGCTTGTCGTCCGCGATGCGGCCGCTCAGTCGTCCTGGTCGAGGAAGCGAACCGAGGCGATGCGGCCTTCGTGAAGCCGGTACTGGGCCACCACGCGAAGCGGATCGCCGCCACGGCCAGACACCTCTTCCTCGTCGATCACCCAGGGTCCGATCCTGATGCGCGAGACCAGGCGAGCATGGTTGCCCGGGAAGCGTGCGAACAAGGCTTCGTAATTGGCTCGGAACGGTTTCATGCCCTGGCTCAGGCAGTTGCCGTAGCCGTCCTCGACGATCACGTCGTCGTGGTAACAATCACAGAACGACGCAAGGTCCTGTGCGTTGTAGGCGGCGAGCTGTCGCTCGACGGGATCCGTTGGCGGTGGCATCTTGGGAACGGTCATCGTTGTGGATCGTCACGATGACTTTCAGTGCGATCGGGTGCAGCGTCAACCCTGCCGCTGGCGAATCCGAAGCGCCGCTGCGTGAGCGCGGCAAATCCGTGAAGGTCTGCACGGCCCCGGGGTGCCGACGGGCACCCCGGGCGATCGCACTACTCCACCTTCGCGCCCGACGAGATGACGACCTTTTCCCACTTGGCCGTCTCCGCGGCGATGACCCTGCCGAAGTCCTCCGGCGTGCCGCCGATCGACTTGCCACCGAGTTCGGCCAGACGCTCGCGCATCTTCGGGTCGGCCAGTGCCCGGTTCACCTCGGCATTGACCTTTTCGATGATCTCGCGCGGCGTTCCCTTTGGCATGCCGATGCCGAACCAGGCCGTCGCCTCGTAGCCCGGCACCGTCTCGCCTACCGTAGGCACGCCGGGCAGGCTGGGTTCACGACCTTCGGAAGTCACCCCCAGCGCGCGCAGCTTGCCGGCGCGGATGTGCCCGATGGACGACGGCAGGTTGTCGAACAGCACCTGCACCTGACCGCCCATCAGGTCGATCAGGGCCGGGCCGGCGCCCTTGTAGGGGACGTGCACCATGTCGCAACCGGTCATGGACTTGAACAGTTCGCCCGACAGGTGGACCGAGGTGCCGCTGCCCGACGAAGCCATGTTGATCTTGCCGGGGTTGGCCTTGCAGTAATCGATGAACTCCTTGACCGTCCTCACTGGCAGCGACGGTGTCACCTCCATCACGTTGGGCGTGCGGATGAGGCCGGCCACCGGCGCGATGTCGCGGATGAAGTTGAAGTTCAGGTTCCGGTACAGCGTGGCATTGATGCCGTTGGCCGGGTTCACCAGCAACATCGTGTAGCCGTCGGGCGGCGCCTTGACGACCATCTCGGTGCCGATGTTGTTGCCTGCACCGGGCTTGTTCTCGACGACGAAGGGCTGCCCCATCTTCTCGGTCAGCCACTGCGCGACGATGCGCGCCAGCACGTCGGTGGTGCCGGCCGGCGGATACGGCACGATCCACCTCACAGGCTTGTTGGGGTAGTCCTGCGCCTGGGCCAGGGCGGGGCCGGACGCTATGGCCAGTGCAGTGACGGCGAAGGTGGCCAGGGCGAGCTTGCGGGCAAAACGGATCAAGGTAGTCTCCTGTGGTGGATTGGACGCCTGTGCCGGCGTGTCCTCCCTGGATTCTGAGCCTTGCCCCGCTGCGAGCAAGCAGGGGTTTTTCCGTTGAACCCCCCGCCCGGCAGGGGTTATGCCGACAGCTGTGACCCAAGCTCCCCGGCCACTGGCTCAGAAGCGCGTGCCGGGAATCCAATCGGTGCCTGCCAGCGGCACATGCGCCATGGCGGCGGCCTCCACCGTCAGCGCCACCAGGTCCTCGCGCTCCAGGTGGTGCACGTCCTGCTTGCCGCAGGCGCGCGCGATGGTGGCCAGTTCCATCGTCAGCGTCTTCAGGTAGTTCTTCAGGTGCCGCGCACCCCAGGCGGGCTGCAGGCGCTGTTCCAGCACGGCGTCCTGCGTGGTGATGCCCACGGGACAGCGGCCGGTGTGGCAGTGGTGACACTGGCCGGGCTTCGTGCCAATGGCGGCGTAGTCGGCCACGGCGCTGACGGGCTGCCCGTTGTCGAACCATGCGTCGCGGTTGCAGCCCAGCGCCATCAGCGTGCCCTGGCCGATGGAGACGGCGTCGGCCCCCATCGCGATGGCCTTGGCGACGTCGGCGCCAGTGCGGATGCCGCCGGAGACGATGAGCTGCACCTGGTCCTTCATGTTCAGGTCTTCCAGCGCGTGCACGGCCTGCCGCACCGCGGCGAGCGTGGGGATGCCCACGTGCTCGATGAAGCAGGTCTGCGTGGCGGCGGTGCCGCCCTGCATGCCGTCGACCACGATGACGTCGGCCCCGGCATGCACCGCCAGCTTCACGTCGTGGAAGACGCGCGTGGCGCCCACCTTCACGTAGATGGGTTTCTGCCAGTCGGTGATCTCTCGAAGTTCCTGGATCTTGATGGTCAGGTCGTCGGGGCCGGTCCAGTCGGGGTGGCGGCAGGCGCTGCGCTGGTCGATGCCTTCGGGCAGCGTGCGCATGGCCGCCACGCGCGGGTTGACCTTCTGGCCCAGCAGCATGCCGCCACCCCCGGGCTTGGCGCCCTGACCGATGACGACCTCGATGGCGTCGGCGCGGCGGAGGTCGTCGGGGTTGAAGCCGTATCGAGACGGCAGGCACTGGTAGACGAGAGTTTTCGACGCGTTGCGCTCCTCGCTCGTCATGCCGCCGTCGCCGGTGGTGGTGCTGGTGCCCATCTCGCTGGCCGCCTGGCCGATGGCCTGCTTCACGTTGGCCGACAGCGACCCGAAGCTCATGCCGGCGATGGTGATGGGGATGTCGAGTTCCAGCGGCTTCTTCGCGAAGCGCGTGCCGAGCACGGTCTTCGTCAGGCAGCGCTCACGGTAGCCTTCCAGCGGGTAGCGCGACAGCGAGGCGGCCAGGAACAGCAGGTCGTCGAAGTGCGGCAGCTTGCGCTTCGCGCCCAGCCCGCGGATCTCGTACAGACCGGTGGCCGAGGCGCGGTGGATGTAGTCGAGCGTGCTGGCGTCGAAGGTGGCGGATTCTTCGCCATGAGGAGTACCGTGGGTGTGATCGGATGACATCTCAATACTCTTGGTTGGCGTCGGCGTTCCAGTGGTAGAGGCCCTTGGCGGACGCAACGCGCTTGAAGTCGTGCGGGTCGTGCGACAGGCCGGCCGCCTTCAGCAATTGCGCCAACTGCGCGACGTCGGACTCCGCCATCGGTTCGATCTGCGCATCGGCTCCCAGCGAGGCGATGCGACCCTTCACGTAGATCACCGCCTCGTACAGCGAGTCGCCCAGCGCGTCGCCGGCGTCGCCGCACACCACCAGGCGCCCGGCCTGCGCCATGAAGCCCGAGAAGCTGCCCACCGAACCGCCGACGACGATGTCACCGCCCTTCAGCGAGATGCCGCAGCGCAGCCCGGCGTCGCCGTCGACGACCAGCAGACCGCCGTGTGCCGAGGCGCCGGCGCCGTTCGACGCGAAGCCCTTCACGTGCACCGTGCCGCTCATCATGTTCTCGGCCACGCCGGTGCTGGCGCTGCCTTCGACGATCACGGTGGCGTGCTGGTTCATGCCGGCGGCGTAGTAGCCGGCGTGGCCTTGCAGGGTGACGTGCACGGCGGCGTTCAGGCCCACGGCCAGGTTGTGTGCGCCGTCGGTATTGGCCACCACGACCTGGCGACCGGTCAGCGTGTCGGCCGGACCGTGCAGGAACTGGTTCAGCTCGCGCACCGTGGTCGTGGAAAGGTCGAAGTGGATCGATTCGGCCATCACAGCTACCGTCACAGCTTCCATACGTACATCTCTTCGGGCGCCGGTTCGAACACACGTGCGTGCTTCACACCGGGCAGGTGGGCCAGCGAACGGAACTCGCTGGCGATGGCGACGTAGTCGTCGGTCTCGGCCACCACCGCGGGCTTGCAGGCGAAGGGGTCGCGGATCAGCGCCAGCTCGGTGGGCGTGCCCATCAGGAAGGTGTAGAAGCCGTCGAGCACCTCGAAGACCTTCTGCAGCGCGCTGGGCAGATCGTCGCCTTCGCGCAGCCGCCATTCCAGGAACCGGCAGGCCGCCTCGGTGTCGTTGTCGGTGTCGAAGCGGATGCCGCGCGGCTCGAGCATGCGGCGCACCGCGTTGGGGTTGGACAGGCTGCCGTTGTGCACCAGGCAGAAGTCTTCGCCGGCCGTGAACGGGTGGGCGCGGTCGGGCGTGACGGCCGACTCGGTGGCCATGCGCGTGTGGCCCACCAGGTGGCTGCCCTTGAGCTTGCTGAAGGCGTAGCGTTGCGCCACCTGGGCGGGGCTGCCGATGTCCTTGTACAGCTCGATGCGGCGGCCGGCCGACATCACGTGCAGCACAGGGTCGGTGGCAAGCACCCAGGCCTTCACAGGCTCGGCCGCGCCGCTGAAGGTCACCACGGCCTGGTTGCCGTGCGCGGCCAACGCGGCGTCCACCTGCAGCGCGGTGTTCAGCGCAGCCACCAGAGCCGGCCAGTCGTAGCGTTCACCCCGTTCGGTGAGGCCGGCGTACAGGCTCAGCTTGCGCCGGCCTTCGTCCAGGGGGGGCGTGAACACCGCCATGCCGGCCGAGTCGGGCCCGCGGTCCGACATGCCGATCAGCATCGGCACCATCAGCTCGCCGAGCTGGCCTTGCAGTTCCGGGCGCTTCAACAGCAGCCCGACGATTCCGCACATCTGGTGTCTCCCCTTGCTGCGGTGGTCAGAAGAATTCGAGGTAGGTCTTGGTCTCCCAGTCGGAGACGTGGCGCATGTACTCCACCCATTCCATGCGCTTGAGCTTGAGGAACTCGGCGGCCAAAGGCCCCAGAGCGCCACACACCACGCGGTCGGCCTGCAGCGCGTTCAGGGCCTCGTTCAGATTCTGCGGCAGCAGGCCGATGCCGGCCTCGCAGAGCTGAGCCTCGCTCCAGTCGTAGAGGTTGACGTTGCGCGGCTCGCCAGGGTCGAGCTGGCGCTCGATGCCGTCCAGGCCCGCGGCGATGACCGCAGCCGTGGCCAGGTAGGGGTTGCACGACCCGTCGGGCAGACGCAGTTCGAGCCGCCCCTTGGGCACGCGCACCATGGCCGAGCGGTTGTTGTCGCCGTAGCTGATATAGGCCGGCGCCCAGGTACTGCCGGTGAGCGAGCGCCCCACCACCAGCCGCTTGTAGCTGTTGACCGTGGGCGCGCACAGCGCGGCCAGCGCCGGTGCGTGGGCCAGAAGGCCGCCCAGGAAGTGGTAGGCCATCGTCGACAGCTGCAGACCGCGGCGGTCGCTCTTGTCCTCGAAGAGGTTCCTTTTGCCGTCCTTCGACAATGAGCCGATCGACAGGTGCATGTGCATGCCGTTGCCCGGCAGGTGCGCGAAGGGCTTGGGCATGAAGGAGCAGATCAACCCGAGTTCGTTGGCGATCTCGCTGGCCGCCATCTTGAAGAAGACGAAGTGGTCGCACGAGGTCAGCGCATCGGTGTAGGTGTAGTTCATCTCGAACTGACCGTTGGCGTCTTCGTGGTCGATCTGGTAGACGTCGATGCCGGTGGCGCGCAGCGCATTGGACAGCCGCTCGAGGAAGACACGCGTGCGCGACAGGCCCTTGTAGTCGTAGCAGGGCTTGGCCAACGTGTCGCTGGCGTCGCAGGGCTCGATCTGGCCGTTGATGCCTCGCTTGAGCAGGCTGAACTCCGGCTCCAGCCCGGTGAACAAGGTCCAGCCCTTCTGCGTCAGACGGTCGATCTGCCCGCGCAGCATCACGCGGCTGTCGAAGGGCCAGGGTTCGCCGTTCACGTGGCCTTCGCAGACGATGCGCGCCAGCCCCGGCTGCCAGGGCACCAGCGAGACCGTGCGCAGGTCGCCCACGGCCATGAAGTCGGGGCCGTGCGGCTCGATGCCCACGCCCCAGATGGCGAAACCCGCGAAGCCGGCGCCGTCGGTGAGCACGGTTTCCAGGTGCGCCAGCGGCACCGACTTGGCCTTGGCCACGCCGTGGATGTCGACGAACTGCGCCAGCACGTAGTTCACGCCCTGCGCCGAAAGGTAGGCACGCGCCGAAGCCGCGTCCTCGAAGCGCAGGGGACTGGCGAGGTCGCCCGCAACGGGCGTGGAGGTGACGGCGGTCATCGTGCTGTCCTGTGGCGGTGGGACATGGTGTGTTTCCTGCTAAGCACTATTTATGCCTGCCAGGAAAACAATCGTGCTGCCCCATTACACTGGCGATTGAGCGACCAACCCGCCTCCGGCCATGCCGCGAAAGACTGTGCTCGCCCCGCCCCCGCCGCCCCTGCCACCGTCGCTCGAAGAGTCGGTCGGCAGCGCCATTCGAGAGCTGCGCCAGCGCCACGGCCTCACGCTGGCCCAGGTGTCCGAGCAGGCCAGCCTGAGCAGCGGCATGCTGTCGAAGATCGAGACCGGCCAGACGGCGGCCGGCACCGACACGCTGGCGCGCATCGCGCGCGCGCTGGGGGTGTCGATGGGCATGCTGTTCAGCAAGTACGACGCCACGGGCACCAGCGCGCAGCACGTCAAGAAGGGCCAGGGCATGGAAGTGGTGCGTCGCGGCACCAAAAGCGGACACACCTACCACCTGCTGGCCTACGACCAGGGCCCGGTGAAGCTGTTCGAGCCCTTCCTGATCACCATGGACGACGACTCCGAGCGCTACCCGACCTTCCAGCACCCGGGCTCGGAGTTCCTGTACATGCTGGAAGGCCGCCTCGAGTACCGCTGCGCCCAGCAGATCTACCTGCTGGAGCCCGGCGATTCGCTGAGCTTTCCCGGCACCGTGCCTCACGGGCCCGAGCGCCTCGTGCGCTGCCCGATCAAGTTCCTCTCCGTCATCGTCTACCCGCAGGCCGCGGCCTGATCCTTCCCAATGAACCACTTCGACGTGATCGTGATCGGCGCCGGCGTCATCGGCTCTTCGGTGGCGTACCACCTGGCTCGCTTCGGCGCCAGGAGCGTGCTGGTGCTCGACCGCACCCAGGTGGGCGCCGGCACCACCTCGCAGTCCTCGGGCATCCTGCGCACGCACTACTCGGTCATCGAGAACGTCGAACTCGCCCTGGCCTCGTGGCAGGTGTTCAAGAACTTCGCCGGCTACCTCGAAGACGAGGAAGCGTCGGCGGGCCTGGTGAAATGCGGTTATCTGATCGCGTCGCCCGACGGCCCCAAACTCGATGCGCTGCGCAGTGCCCTGCAGGGCCAGCGCGACAAGGGCATCACGGTGCAGGAACTCGATGCGGCACAGGCTGGCGGCCTGCTGCCGATCGCCCGGTTCGACGACGCCGCCTTGATCGGCTTCGAGCCCGAGGCCGGTTTCGCCGACGCTTATCTCACCGCCACCGGCTTTGCACGCGCAGCGCGGCGCCTGGGCGTGAAGATCGTCGAAGGCGTCGAAGTGCAGCGGCTGCTGCACGACCAGGGCCGGGTGACCGGGGTGGAGACCTCGGCAGGCACCTTCCACGCCGGCACGGTGATCAGCACGCAGAACATCTGGGCGCGAGACATCGAGCGCTGGACGGGCATCCCGTCGCCGGTGGCCGCCGAGCGCCACACGGTGCTGGCGCTGGAAGGTCCGCAGCCCTACACGTTCCAGATGCCGGTCTACAAGGACCTGGGCTCGCCTGGCATGCTGTACTGCCGCAGCTACGGCGGCACGCAGATGCTGGTCAGCGAAGGCATCAGCGGCGAGACGCTGCCCGCACCCGACAACCAGCAGGGGCCCGTGTCGATGGACTACGTTGCCGAAGTGGGCGCACAGGTGGCCGAGCGCTTTCCCAGCTACGAAACGGCCGGGCTGGCCTCATCGTGGACCGGTGTCTACGACGTCACGCCGGACTGGAATCCGGTTCTCGGCCGCCTGCCGGGCATGCAGGGCCTGCTGGTGGGCTACGGTTTCAGCGGCCATGGCTTCAAGCTGTCTCCCGGCATAGGCCGCGTGCTGGCGCAGGAAGCGCTGGGTCTGCAAACCGACGTGCCGCTGGCGCCCTATGCGCTGGACCGTTTCGCGAGAGGGTCGTTGCTCACTGGCCGCTATGGCGTGGGCGCAGTGAGCTGAAGGCGCCTGCGGCCAGCGCCACGGGCGCGCGCCTTCAGTTCTCGCGCACGACCTCGGGCCGATCCACCTTGGCTCGTTCCCGCGGCATGGACTCGCGCTCCGGGTGCAGCAAGGGAAAGGACCGCGCGTCCAGCCCTTCGTCGAGCAAGGCATCGCGCCAGGCCGACTGGCCGGGTGCGAAAGACGCTTCGACAGGCGCGGCCTGGCGCTTGATACCGAACCACGCGAGGATCCTGGACTTCAACGACATGCCGGCGGCCCCTGGCAGAAGACTCCGATGGGCAAACGGTATACCTGATTGCAGAAGTCACTTCGACGAGCAGGTGACGGGTTGCAACCTCCGGCCGGGCGGCACCCAGGCCGGTCAGGCACGCCCGGGGCCACCCGCCGACTCTGGACCGTTCCAGCCCAGCAACTCGGCCAGACGCGTCACGATCCACAGGGCCTCGGCCGACGACACAGTGGCATCGTCGCCCGTCAAGCCCTGGTGCATGCGTTCGAGCACCACGTCCTCGGACACGCCGAGTTCCCACAGCTTGGTAGTGGCGGGTTCGGTGAGCATCTGCGCCAGGTCCTCGCAGAACTCGTAGCGGGCGGCGATCTCCTCGCGTGGTGCCACCGGCCGCGTGCGGCCAGGCGGCAGGAACAGCGCCAGGAAGGACGGCGGCACGATCAACTGGCTGTCATCGGACATCTCTTCATTGTGGCAGTGCACCAACCGAGACCTCGCCCCAGGTGCTCGTGCATGATGCGGTCAAGATGTGCCCCACACGATCCTTCATCGCCTTGCGATCCTTCTTGGCCTTTCTGATCGCCGTGCCCGTGCTGTTGTCCGGCGCCTGCGCGGTGGCCCCGACGGCCCCGGCACTGGCCTTCACGCGGCCCGTCGTCCTGCTCGGCGAGGTACACGACAACGCCGAGCAGCACGCGCTGCGCCTCCGGGCCTTCGAAGCCTGGCTGGCGCAGGGCGCGCGTCCGGCACTGCTGATGGAGCAACTCGATCGAAACCGGCAGTCGCAGATCGACGGCCTGCTCGCCCGGCATCCGCCGCCTTCCGCGGAGCAGTTCCTGGCCGAGGTCGTACCCGACCTCAGGGGTTGGGACTGGCGCTTCTACCGCCCCTTCATCGCATTGGCGCTGCAACATGGTCTGCCCATCGTGGCAGCCAACGTGCCGCGCGACGAGGCGCGTGCGGTGATGCGTCAGGGCCTGGCGGCACACGGTTTCGACGCCGCAGTGCCGGCCGACATCGGGGCCAGCCTCGCGCGCGCCGTGCTCGACAGCCATTGCGGCATGCTCGACGAAGCCACCGCCGGCCGCATGGCGCTGGCCCAGGTGGCGCGTGACCAGTTCATGGCGCGCATGGTCGAACGACATGCGTCCCGAGGCGTTCTTCTGCTGGCTGGCAATGGCCATGTCCGCATCGATGTCGGTGTGCCGCGCTGGCTGAGCCCCGCCACCCGGGCGCGCAGCGAAGCCATCGGTCTGCTGGAGCGCGATGGCGACATGCGTGCCGCCTCGTTCGACCGCGTGGTCTTCACCGGCACGCAGCCGCGCGAAGACCCCTGCGCTGCGATGCGCCGGGATGGACCGGTCAGGGCGCCCGCGGGCTCGGCATCGGCGCCCCGCTGACGAGTTTCAGTGCAGCGTTCCGCCCCGCCCCGGGCTGCCTTTGGCGCCTGCCGGCCCGTGCGCCAGCTTGTTCTCGCTGTGGGCCAGCATGTCCTTGCCCTGAACGCCCGCAAAGAGCGCGGCGGCCCGCAACTTCAGTTCCAGCAGTTCACTGGCGCTCACCGAGTACTGCCCGGTCACCTTGTTGACGATGATGCCGAACTCGACATCCTTGCCATCGTTGGAAAGCGTGCCGCTGGTGAACTCGTAGTCATCGCTTTCCCAGGGCAGCCCTCGCGCCTCGGCGTCGTAGTCCTGGTACTCGATGCGCTGGATCTCGCCACTGGCAAGATTGAGAGAGCCCTTGGAGACGATCACTTCGTCGCTCAGCTCATCGGAAATCACGATCGGCACCTTCAAGTCCACGGCTGACACCTCAAGTCCACAAACACTGGATTCTGCCTGCCATGCGGCCCCGCGTTGTCCGGGATGTCCGCAGGGCCGCTATCGTCAAGCTTCGTCAACATCGCCACTCAGGCGGCGAAGGAGCAGGGCATGGGTTGGTTTTCGAAGAAGGATGCCGGTTTTTTCCTGGCCACGGTGGTGCCCGACGGCAACGGCGCGCGCGTCGAGAAGTTCCTGGGCATCGTCAACGGCGAAGCCATCATCGGCGCCAACATCTTCCGCGACGTGTTCTCGTCGGTGCGCGACGTCGTGGGCGGCCGTGCCGGCGGATACGAACGCGCCCTCTCGGGTGCCCGGGACGCGGCCCTGGACGACATGATGGCGGCGGCCCGTGAACTCGGCGCCGACGGCATCGTCGGCATCGATTTCGACTACGAGGTGCTGGGCGAGACCAACGGCATGATGATGGTCGCCGTCAGCGGCACGGCGGTCAAGATGGCGGGCTGACATGGCGCGACAGAACCCCGCGAGCCCGCACGCCGGGTTCTCTCGCACCTCCTGAACCGGCCACGCCTCGATTCAGCCGCAAACGCGGTTGCGACCGCCGTTCTTCGCGATGTAGAGCTGCCGATCGGCCGCTTCGAGAAGTTCGGCACCCAGCGACATCGCGTCGCACAGGCTCGCCACGCCCACCGAGATGGTCTGACGGTGCGGAGCTCCCGGCGCGCCGCGCGCGCCGGGCAGCGTGAAGGCATGCCCGGCCACCGCGGCGCGCAGGCTCTCTGCCGTCGCCAGGGCCGTGTCGAGGCCGCACTGCGGCAGCAGCACGGCGAACTCCTCGCCGCCCACGCGCGCCAGCACCTGGCCGGGCAGCAATGCGGCCTGCACCAGCGTCGCGCTTGCCCGCAGCACCACGTCGCCGGCCGCATGGCCGTGGCCGTCGTTGACGGCCTTGAAACGGTCGAGGTCGTAGCAGATCACCGACAGCTCGCCGCCGGTCTGCCGCGCGCGGCGGATCTCCAGCTTCAGCGTGTCCTGGAAGTGGCGACGGTTGAAGACACCGGTGCCTTCGTCCAGCGTGGCCAGGCGGTAGATGCGGTCATGCAGCAGGGCATCGATGCTGCGCTGGTCGTGGAAGCGCATCACCACGTTCCCCAGGCGCAGCAGGTCGCCGTCCCTCAGCACCACCGGGCCTTCGATGCGCCGGTCGTTGACGTGGGTCCGGTTGGCCGAGCCGAGGTCGCGCAGCACCACCACCGAGTTGCTGCCCACCTGCAGTTCGGCATGACGCCGACTGATGCCCGGGCTTTCGACGAGAACCTGTGCGTCGGCACCACGCCCCACCACCTGCAGGCCACGGTCGAGGTCGAAGCGGCGGCCGGCTTCGGGGCCGCTGTAGAGGATCAGGCACGGCAGCGAACCCGCGTTCAGGTTCTGGAACAGCGAGCTGTCTCCGCGGTCCACTTCGATGGTCAGGGGCTCGGTCATCGTGTTGCAGGTGGGTTGCCGACCTTCGTGCCGGGCCGCCGTAGCCGGAGGTCCCGGCGAGTCAACGGTCCTGCAGGGACTTCGGCAGCACCCGCGCACAACTCAAACGCGCCGATGCGGCGGCCGGAATGTGCGCCAACTTGTACGCCAACTTCCTCTCGACGCCGGCTCAGCCGCGCGGTGGATGCGCCCCGGCCCTGACGCTCTGCGCCGTCTGCCCGAACAGGGCCCGCCGTGCCTCTTCGGTGAGGGCGGGCGCGCGAAGGTCCTTGCCGACTTCGAGTGCAGCGCGCGTCGCCGGCCGCGCCATCACACGCTCGTACCAGGCCTTGACGCAGGGGAAATCGTCGATCGGCACCTGCTGTGCCCGCCAGGTGCGCACCCAAGGGAAGATCGCCATGTCGGCGATCGAAAAGTCGTCGCCGGCCACGAACGCCCGCGTGCGCGCCAGCTGGCTGTCGAGCACACCGTAGAGCCGGTTGACTTCCCTGCCGTAGCGCTCCAGCGCGTAGGGGATCTTCTCCGGCGCGTAGAGCAGGAAGTGACCGTTCTGCCCGGCCATGGGTCCGAGGCCGCCCATCTGCCACATCAGCCACTCCAGCACGGTCTTGCGCCGACGCAGTTCGGTGGGCAGGAAAAGGCCGGTCTTCTCGGCCAGGTAGATCAGGATGGCACCGCTCTCGAACACCGACACCGGCTCGCCTCCGTCGGCCGGCGCGTGGTCGACGAGGGCCGGCATGCGGTTGTTCGGGCTGATGGTCAGGAAGTCGGACGCGAACTGCTCGCCCTTGCCGATGTTGACCGGCTTGAGCGTGTAGGGCAGTCCACACTCCGCCAGCATCAGCGTGACCTTCCAGCCGTTCGGGGTGGGCCAGTAGTACAGGTCGATCATCGAAGGCGGGTCAGGCCAGGCCGGACTGGATGCTGGGAACGATGACCACCTTGCCGGTCGCCTGGCGGGAGCCCAGCGCATTCAAGGCCGCCGGCACGTCATGCAGCGCGTAGCGCGCCGATACGCGCGGGCGGATCTTGCCGTCGGCCATCCAGCCCATCATCTGCCTCATGGCGGCCAGGTTGGCCTTCGGCTCGCGGCGCGCGAAGTCGCCCCAGAAGACGCCGACGATGCTGGCGCCCTTGAGCAGCGCCAGGTTCCAGGGCAGGCGCGGAATCTCGCCGTTGGCAAAGCCGACCACCAGGTAGCGCCCGCGCCAGCCGATGGAGCGGAAGGCCGGTTCGGCATAGACGCCGCCCACCGGGTCGTAGATCACGTCGGGGCCCTTGCCGCCGGTGGCTTCCTTCAACGCCGCGCGAAGGTCCTGCGTGGCGTAGTTGATGAGCGCGTCGGCGCCATGTTCCTTGCACACGGCCAGCTTTTCGTCGCTGGAGGCTGCCGCGATGACCTTCGCGCCCATCGCCTTGCCGATCTCCACCGCCGCCAGGCCCACGCCGCCGGCGGCACCCAGGACCAGCAGGGTCTCACCGGCCTTCAACGCGGCGCGATCGACCACCGCGTGGTGCGAGGTGCCATAGACCAGTGTGAAGGACGCAGCGACCTCGTCGGTCATGCCGGTCGGGATGGGAATCAGCGAGGAGGCCGGCGCAATGAGTTGTTCGGCAAAGGCGCCGGTGCCGACGAAAGCGATGACACGGTCGCCGACCCTCACGTTGGTCACGCCCTCGCCCAGCGCCAGCACCACGCCGGCGGCCTCGCTGCCGGGTGTGAAGGGCAACTCGGGCTGCACCTGGTACTTTTTCTGGATGATCAGCACGTCGGGATAGTTCACCGACGCTGCGCCCACCTGGATCAACACCTCGCCGGCTTTCGGGTGCGGCGACGGCAGGTCTTCGACGACCAGGCTCTCGGGCGGACCCCAGGCCTTGCAGACAACGGCTTTCATTCAGTTTGCTCCAGATCGCACAACATCAACCGACCCAGCGAACGCCCCGGAACCGGCTTCGCCGGGCCGCTGGCGTTGCCCCCTTGAGGGGGCGGCCGAAGGCCGCAGGGGATGGTTGTCATGACCCGCGGGTGACAGGCATCGCGACGTCGGCCATCGGCATGCCGGTGCGCGCGGCGCGCTGCTTGCCGAGTTCGAGCTTGGCGATGGATGCGCGGTGCACCTCGTCGGGGCCGTCGGCCAGGCGCAGCGTGCGAGCATGGGCGTAGAAGCCGGCCAGCACGAAGTCGTCGCTGACGCCGCCTCCGCCGTGGGCCTGGATGGCCATGTCGATGACGTCGCAGGCGACGTTCGGCGCGACCACCTTGATCATCGCGATCTCGGCCTTGGCCACCTTGTTGCCCACCGTGTCCATCATGTAGGCGGCCTTGAGCGTGAGCAGGCGGGCCATGTCGATGCGGCAGCGCATGTCGGCGATGCGCTCTTCCCACACGCCCTGGCGCGAGATCTCCTTGCCGAAGGCCACACGGCTGTCCAGCCGCGCGCAGGTCATCTCGAGCGCCCGCTCGGCCATGCCGATGGCGCGCATGCAGTGGTGGATGCGTCCGGGTCCGAGGCGGCCCTGGGCGATCTCGAAGCCGCGGCCCTCGCCCAGCAGCACGTCGGTGACGGGAATGCGCACGTCCTTCAGGTCGACTTCCATGTGCCCGTGCGGCGCGTCGTCACGGCCGAAGACGGTGAGAGGGCGCAGCACCTTCACGCCGGGCGCCTTCATCGGCACCAGCACCATGGACTGCTGGCTGTGGCGCGGCGCCTCGGGATCGGTCTTGCCCATCACGATGAGGATCTGGCAGCGCGGATCACCGGCGCCGGAACTCCACCACTTGCGACCGTTGATGACGTAGTGGTCGCCGTCACGCACGATGCGCGTGGCGACGTTGGTGGCATCGCTGGAGGCCACGGCCGGCTCGGTCATCAGGAAGGCCGAGCGGATCTCGCCGCGCAGCAACGGGGCCAGCCAGCGGTCCTTGTGTTCCTGCGTGCCGTAACGCTCGATGGTCTCCATGTTGCCGGTGTCGGGCGCCGAGCAGTTGAAGACCTCGCTGGACCAGGGCTGGCGGCCCATGATCTCGGCCAGGGGCGCGTATTCGACGTTGGTCAGGCCGGCGCCGCGCTCGCTCTGCGGCAGGAACAGGTTCCACAGCCCGGCAGCACGCGCCTTGGGCTTGAGCTCCTCGATCACCTGCATGGGCTGCCAGGGGTTGCCGTCGCGACGGTGTTGCGCGTGTTCGGCCGTGTAGTCGGCTTCACGCGGCAGCACGTGCTCCTTCATGAAGGCGGTCAGCCGGGCCTGCAGGTCACGGGCCTTGGGGGTGTGGTCGAAGATCATGGGTGCTTTCGGTGTCGTCGGGCGGGTCGGTGTCGGGCCATGGCGCGCCCGCAGCAGGGGGCCGCCGCGCAGTCCATGACCGGGACCACCATAGTGACGCCTCGGAGGGCAGTCAGTCACCCTAGGGACAGCACGGGGCCCCGACGCAGGCGCTGGCGCTGCGCAAGCCCGGACGATGCTAGCCTTCCGGGGTGCCGCGCCGCGACCCGCCGTCCTCGACCCTGCTCCCCTCCCGCCCCCGCGGTGGCAGGCCGGTTCGGCTGGTGGCCGCGCTGTTCGTCGTACTGCCCTGGTCGCTGCTGAGCGCGCTGCCAGCCGAGGCCGCCGACCCTGCCCGCGGCGCGCTGCTCTTCGCCAGCGCGCCGGCGCCCGGCCTGCTGGGTTGCGCCGATTGCCACAGCGACAACCCGGTGGTCAACAACTTCGGCAACATCTGGGCCGGCCGCAACGCCGTGGCCTTGATCGACCGCGCCATCCAGTCCAACACCGGCGGCATGGGCTACCTGCGCAATTACCGGAGTGCTGCCGACATTGCCGACATCGCCGCGTACCTGGGCAACGCGCCGGCCTCGGTGGTCTTCCCGTCGACCCCCGTCGGTGCGCGCAGCAGCCTGCGCAGGGTGACGGTGTCCACCAGCACCAAGGCCGGTGCCGGCGCCTTCTCGGCGCGGGTCGAAGGCGACTTCGAGATCGTCGCCAGCGACTGCGGCGTCGAACGGCCGCGCTTTTCAAGTTGCAGCATCGATCTTGCCTTCGCCCCCGCCGTCGCGGGCGAGCGCCTGGGCACGCTGGTGATGAATCACGACGCCACACCGACTCCGGTGCGGCTGGCGCTGGCGGGTGTGGCCCCCGAGCGCCCGCCCGCGGTGGCCCGCGTGACGCCACAGGCCATTCACTTCGGGAGCAGCCCGCAAGGCCTGGCCAGCAGGCCGCGCAACCTCACGCTGTTCAATGACAGCGACGAACCGCTGACCGTCGGCGAGCTGTTTGCCGACGGAGGATTCGCCGTGGTGGGCGGCAACTGCACCACCGGTACGGTGCTGGCACGCGGCGAGCGCTGCACGGTGTCGCTGCGTCACGATGCGCTCGCGGCCGGACCTGCGAAGGGCCGCCTGGAGCTGCGTCACGATGGCGCCGGCGGCAGCGCGGTCGTCGAACTCACCGGCCGCGCCGAGAGCGCTGCCGCGGCCCGCTTGCAGGCCGATGTCGACGGCGTGGACTTCGGCGCAACATCACCCGGCGGCACAACGCTGCGAACACAGTTGCAGCTGCACAACGTGGGCACGGCCGACTGGACGGCGCTCGAACTCGGCGCGCCGGGCAGCGGCTTCGCTGCCGAAGCCACGGCCTGCCGCGCCGCCCTGCCGCTGAGACCGGGCCAGCGCTGCGAACTGCCGGTCAGCTTCACGCCGCCTCGTCGCGGCCGTTTCAGCGCCACCCTGCGCATCGGCGGGGCCGGTCTGGATGCCGCCATCGAACTGCCCCTGCAGGGCCGGGGTCTGGAAGGCGGCTCGTCGCCATTGCAGGTCGACCACGGGCGCCTGCTGTTCGACGCCGTGGTGGGGCGATCGCAACAGCAGCAGGTGACGCTCGCCAATGCCGGCCCGGCGGCAAGCTCGCTGCAGTTCCTGCGGCTGGACGGCCTCCACGCTTCCGACTTCACCATCGACACCGCCTCCGGCAGTTGCGGCGCGTCGTTGCCAGCGGGCGCGAGCTGCCGCATCGCGCTGCGTTTCACCCCTGGCGCTGCCGGCGTGCGCCACGCTCGACTGCAACTGGCAGCGGCCGGAGAGGCCACACCAGCGGTGATCGAGCTGGCAGGCCGCGCCACCGCCGCACCGGTGCCCCGGCTGTCGGTCGACGCCGTGCTGCTGGACTTCGCCAGCGTGCCCTCGGGCGCCCCGGTCGCCGCCTCGCAGCGACTCACGGTGCGCAATACCGGTACGTTGGACGCGCGATGGGCCCGAATACGCACGGTGGGGGACCACGCCGGCGAGTTCCTGCTGTCGGGAGCTTGCCGTGACAACGCATCGCTGCCGGCAGGTGCCGCGTGCCAGCTCGACCTGGCCTTTGCACCTGCGGCGCCGGGACAGCGGCGGGCCAGCCTGTTGCTTCAGGCCGAGGGCGGAGAACCGCTCGCGGTGTCGCTGACGGGAGGCACAGCGGCGGCGGCCATTGCGCCTCCCGCGCGGCAGCGCTCCCTGGCGAGTGCAGCGCTGGTGGTGGTGCCGGATCAACTGGTGTTCCAGGTCGACCCCGCCAACGCCGGCCAACCGCAGACCCAGACCGTGCGCTGGCGCAACGATGGCCCGGCCGTGCTGCGCATCGATGCGTTCGAACTGCAGGGTGCCGGCTTCGAGACGGCCTTGTCCGGCACCAGCGCCGACCCCTGCCCCCAGCCCCCCTTCGACCTGCTGCCCGGCGAAGCCTGCAGCCTGCGGCTGAGCTGGTACGGCAGTTCAGCAGGCGCCGCCGGCGGACGATTGTCGGCACGCGCCGACGATCCCTGGGGCGGCGCCCGTGTCGATCTCGCCGTCAGCGAAGATCCGGCGCAGCGCAGCAATGTGGGCAGCGGTGGCGGCGCACCCGGCGCTCTGGGCTGGTGGCTGGCCCTGTCGCTGGCCACGGCCATGCTGGCATTCAACGGCCGCGCTTCGCGCCGGAATCGCCCTCGTCGCGGACGCTCGCGCCCGTGAAGTCCTCGCGACTCCCGGCGCCTGGGCACCCGCGGCCGTACCGTGGTGACATGGAACCAAGCCAGAATCGCCGGATGCGTGCCGCACTGCACATTCCCTCCCGGCGTTCCTGGCTCGTCGCCGCAGCCCTTGCTGCGGCGCTCGGCCCGGCTCGCGCGCAGGTCACGGCCGGCCAGCGGCTGCCGGAGATCATGCTGCGCGCCAGCGACGGGCAGCCGGTCCTGAGCGACGGTGGCCGCTGGAAAGCCACCTACATCGATTTCTGGGCTTCGTGGTGCACCCCCTGCAAGCTGTCGTTTCCCTGGATGAACCAGATGCACGACAGTCTGGCCGCCAGCGGCCTGCGCATCGTGGCCGTCAACCTCGATCGCCGGGAGGCCGATGCACAGCGCTTCCTGCAGCAGATGCCAGCCCGCTTCGCGCTGGCGATGGACCCCGCATCGGACACCGCCAGGCTGCTGGCCATCCAGAGCATGCCCAGCAGCTTCCTCGTGGCGCCCGACCGCCGCCTGATCTTCCAGCACCGAGGTTTCCGCCTGGAGGACCGCGCCGACCTCGAACAACGCCTGCGCCATGCGCTGGCCTGAAGACGTCACGATGCCGGGCCCCCTGCGCTGTACCCTGCTGCTCGTGCTGACCAGCCTGCTCGGCGCCTGCAGCATCGCGCCGCCCAAGCCCTGGGAGAAGGACGTCCTGGCGAAGCCGGCAATGTGGATGGACGGCGATGCGCTGGGGCAGCGCTTCCGGCAGCACATCTACACGAGCAAGGAGAACTCCTCCGGCGGCGACGGAGTGGGCGGCGGTGGCTGCGGATGTAACTGACGTCCCCCCCCGTAGCGCCTTCGGCGCTCCCCCCCAGGGGGGCGACGCTGGTGGACCGGCGGAGCCGGATCCACGGCGTCTGCTGGATGAGTTCGCGCGCCACGGGCGCGGCGAACGTTGCGGGAAGGGCGACGCTGGTGGACCGGCGGAGCCGGATCCACGGCGTCTGCTGGAGCTGGCCTCGCGTCTGCGACGCGACGGCCGTCGGGGGCCAGGGGCATTGCTTGCGGCTGCGCTGGCACTGCCTGGCATGGCAGCGGCACAGGGCGAACCTGGTCCGGGGCCGGGGCTGGTGGCCTTCAAGTGGCTGTCGTACGAAGACTCGCAACCGGGGTTGAAGCGGGTGTCGGTGAAGTCGCCTTCGCTGCTGGCGCGCGTGCCGGTCGGTGATCGCCATGCCATCGAAGGCAGCCTCACGGCCGACAGCGTGTCGGGCGCTTCACCGCGCTACCACACGGCCATCAGCGGGGCCTCCCGCATGAGCGACACGCGCCATGCCGGCGACGTCAAGCTCACGCGCTACGACGAGCGCCGCACGCTGTCGCTGGCGCTGGCGGGATCCGACGAGAACGACTTCAAGTCGCGTGCCGTCTCGGTGCAGGGCAGCTGGAGCAGCGACGACAACAACCGCAGCTGGAGCCTGGGCCTGGGCGTCACGCGCGACCGCATCTCATCCACGGACAACCCCCAGCTCGACGAGCCGCGACGCACGCTGGAGCTGGCGCTGGGCCTGACCCAGGCGCTGTCGCGGCTGGATCTGGTGCAGATCGGGCTGACCCTGGCCGACGGCAAGGGTTGGTACAGCGACCCCTACAAGGCATTGGACGCGAGACCTTCGGCACGGCGTCAGAGCATCGCGACGCTGCGCTGGAACCATCACCTCGAGGCCGCCGAGCTCACGCTGCGCAGCAGCTACCGCTTCTACCGCGACAGTTTCGGCGTGCGCTCCCACACGTTCACGATCGAACCGGTCTGGCAGGCGACCGCCTCATGGACGATCACGCCGCTGCTTCGGCTGTACACGCAGACCGCCGCAAGCTTCTACTACGACCCCGTCTATTCCTTCCTGGGCGCGCCGCTGCCGCCGGGCTACCTCGAAGCTCCTCCGCGCCACCTGTCGCCCGACCAGCGCCTGTCGGCCTTCGGGGCGGTGACGCTGGGGCTGAGAGTCGGCTGGCAGGCGAACGAGCACTGGAGCACCGACATCGCCTTCGAAACCTACGAGCAGCGCGGGCGTTGGCACGTCGGCGGTGTCGGCTCGCCGGGTCTGGCGCCCTTCTCGGCCCGCTTCGTGCAATGGGGCGTGGCCCGTCGCTTCTAGAAGCGACGCCTGCAATGACCGCCAGAGGGGCAGACATCGAACTGAGCTTCGAATTCGGCGCCATGGCCAGTCCCTGCGAACTGCGCCTGGTGGGACCCGACGAAGCCGCGCTGAAGAGGGCGGCAGTCGCGGCCATCGACGAAGTGCGCCGCATCGAAGGCAAGTACTCCCGCTACGACACTGCCAGCGTGGTGTCGCGCATCAACGAAGCGGCGGGCAGCGGCGTGGGCACCGCCGTCGACGACGAGACCGCCGGGCTGTTGCGCTTCGGCGCTCAATTGCATGCGTTGAGCGGCGGCCGATTCGACATCACCTCGGGTGTGCTGCGCCGTGCCTGGAACTTCCGCAGCGCCCGGCTGCCTTCGGCCGCTGAAGTCGCCGCACTGCTGCCCCTGGTGGGTTGGCATCGTGTGCACTTCGACGGCCACGTCATCGCCTTGCCACGAAGCGGGATGGAGATCGACTTCGGCGGCTTCGGCAAGGAGTACGCTGCCGACCGCGCCGCGGCCCTGCTGCTGGAGGCCGGCCTGCTCGGCGGCTACGTCAACCTGGGCGGCGACATCGCCGTGATCGGCCCGCGCGCCGATGGCAGCGCGTGGCGTCTTGCGCTGCAGCACCCCCGGCGCCCCGATGCGCTGCTGGGCCAGATCGAACTGGCGGCCGGAGCGCTGGCCACCAGCGGCGACTACGAACGCTACTTCGAGGCCGAAGGGCGTCGCTGGTGCCACGTGCTCGATGCCCGCAGCGGCTGGCCGGTGTCGCACTGGCAGTCGGTGAGCGTGGTGGCGCCCACCTGCGCTGCGGCGGGGGCGGCCTGCACGCTAGCGATGTTGCTCGGGCCGGCGGCCCAGGACTTTCTCGAAGAGCAGGGTTTGTCCTCATTCATAGTGGACGCGCAGGGCCGAAAAGTCGATGCGATCGGCTTGTCGCGACCGGGATCCTGAGTACTTCGCGGGATCGCACCGCCGCGGGCCTGCGCCTGGGCACTCGATTGCAGGAGCTCATCCAAACAAAGGATGCCCGTCCCCCTATGCCGCCGATAAACTCCGCCGGCCCGAGACGGGTCTGAGGTGCAGAGATTGAAACCCTTCCTCCGAACACCCCGCACGGCCCTGTGTGCCGTCGTCGTCAGCGTGTTGGCCGCCTGCGGAGGCGGCGATGACCGCGGCACGGTGCAGCCCGCCGTATCGACTGCACCGAGCCCGTCGGCCGGCCAGGTCACCGCGCCGGCGGCCGCTGCCAAGGTGAGCTACTACGCGGCAGCGCGCTTCGCCGAGCAGGCCGCCTTCGGCGCGACGCCGGCGCTGATCGCCGAGCTGCGCGCCAAGGGCTTCGAGCGCTGGATCGACGAGCAGATGGCGATGCCGTTCGTGCCGATCGACATCACCCCGATCGAGGCGGTCTATGCTGTCGGCCAGAACGACCGCGTGCCCGACGCCCTCATAAGCTACCCCGACACCGAGATCATGCGGCTGGCCCTGGCGGGACCCGACCAGCTGCGCCTGCGCACCATGTGGTCGCTGTCGCAGTTCATCGTCGCGGCGCGCACCAAGGGTGAGGCGCCGGGCCAGCTGGTCTGGATCAACCTGCTGTACCGCAATGCCTTCGGCAAGTACGACGAGCTGCTGCGCGAGGCTAGCCTCAACCCGCACATGGGTCACTACCTGGACAACGACCAGAACCGGCCGAAGAGCCCCGAGTGCCAGCACTGCGCGCCCAACGAGAACTTCGCGCGCGAGCTGATGCAGCTATTCTCGATCGGCGTTTTCAAGCTCAACCCCGACGGCACGCCGCAGCGCGACGCCCGCGGGCGCTTCATCGAGACCTACACGCAGCGCGACGTCGAGGAGCTGGCGCGCGCCCTCACCGGCTGGCAGCACGACCCGGTGCCGCAGCAACGGCCGTCGCGCAACTGGGGCAACTGGAACAAACCCATGGTGCCCACCACCTGGCCGCCCGAGCGCGACGACGGCCGCAAAGTGGTGATGGGCCGCGACTTTCCCGCTGGCCAGGGCCCGCACCAGGACCTGTCCACCGCGATCTCGATGCTGATGTCGCACCCAAACATCGCGCCCTTCGTCGCGCTGCGCATGATCCAGAACCTGGTCAAGAGCGATCCGTCGCCGGCGTACGTGGGGCGTGTGGCGGCCAAGTTCCGCAACAACGGCAGCGGCACGGCCGGCGACATGAAGGCCGTCGTGAAGGCCGTGCTGCTCGACCCCGAAGCTCGCCGCGGGGACGACCCGGCCACTGCACGCCCCGAGGACGGCAAGTTCAAGGAGCCCTTCCTGCACCGCATGGCCACGCTGCGCGGCATAGGCTGCCGCACCGCGCTGCACGACAACGGCTACGTCGTCCAGGTCTGGACGCAGCAGCCCTTCCGTTCTGACAGCGTGTTCGGCTACTACGCGCCCACCGACCGTGCACCGGGCAGCAACCTGCTGGCGCCAGAGCAGCGCCTGGTGAACTCCACCGAGCTGACCTCGCGGCTGGGCGAACTGAACTGGTGGCGCTGGAACAACCAGACGCGCACCAACAGCCTGGCGAAGTACACCGCCGCCGGCTGCAACCCGGACGAGTTCGTCGCCGCCTACAACCGCTCGCCCAAGGCCTTCATCGACCTGCTCTCGGAGCGCTACTTCCGCGGTGCCATGCCGCCCACCTTGCGCAGCACGCTGGAGCAGCTCATCAAGCAGCCACAGTGGAACACGCAGGACCCCAGCGAGGGACCGATGCGCATGATCTCCTACGCGCTGACCACCCCCGCCTTCGGAGTGAGCAAATGATCGGCCGTCGTCAATTCATCGGAGGCGGCGCTGCCGCCGCGGCGCTGGCCGGCGGCACGTCGCTGCTGGGCCTGTCCGATCGCAGCCAGGCCGCGGGCGAGGAGTACCGCGCGCTGGTCGTCGTCTTCCTCACGGGCGGCAGCGACGGCAACAACATGCTCGTGCCCACCGACGGCATGTACGGCGACTACCAGCTGGCACGTGCCAACCTGGCGCTGCCCAAGGCCAGTCTGGCGACACTGCCCGGCAGCGCCGCGGGGCACACCTTCGGCCTGCACCCGTCGCTCGCGCCCCTGGTGCCGCTGTACAGCCAGCAGCGCCTGGGCTTCATCGCCAACGTCGGCCCGCTGGTGGTGCCCACCACGGCCACGCAGGCCCGGAACAATGCGGTGGACCTGCCGCCCTTCCTACTTTCGCACAGCGACCAGGTGGCCATCCAGCAGGGCTGGACGGTGCGCGACGACACCAGCGGCTGGGCCGGACGCGCGCTGGAACTGCTGCCGTCGACGCTGCGCAATCCGCTGGCGGCCGTGACCATGGACAGCAGCCGCACTCTGGTGCTGGGCAAGCGTTCGCCGGTGTCCTTCATGCCGAAGGACGGTGCCCGCTACTGGGGCCCGGCCGACCTGGCGCACCCGGAGTCCGCCGCGGCGCAATCGATCAATCGCATGGCGCAATGGCAGTTCGCCAACGCCTACGAGGCCGAATACGTGCGCACCTTCGGCTATGCGGTGAGCGACGCCACGCGCATCACCAAGGCCCTGGAGTCGGCCCAGGCACCTGCTGCCGACTTCGGCGACAACGAACTTGGCCAACGCCTGCGCGCGCTGGCTTCGGTGATGCCGGTCTTCAAGGCGCAAGGCCTGCGGCGACAGGTCTTCCTGGTGCAGTGGGGCCAGTTCGACACCCACACCAACCAGCGCGGCAACGGGCCCACCACGCAGGACGCTCAGTTCGTCGAGGTGGCCAAGGCGCTGGCCGCCTTCGACGAGACGCATCGCGCCAACGGACTCGACAACAACGTAGTCACCCTGATGATGAGCGACTTCGGCCGCACCGTGCGACCGGGCTCGGGGGGAGGCAGCGAACACGCCTGGGGCAACCACTGGCTGGCCCTGGGCGGGCCCGTGGCCGGCGGCACGGTGCATGGCCGCTTCCCCAGCCCCGTGCTGGGAGGGGTGGACGACGGCGACCCCGGCAGGAACGGCCGCCACGTGCCGACCATCGCGACCGACCAGGTGGGTGCCACCCTGATGAACTGGATGGGGCTGCCGCCGTCGCTGTACCACGA
This sequence comes from Rubrivivax sp., assembly GCA_022843905.1. Classification (GTDB taxonomy): domain Bacteria; phylum Pseudomonadota; class Gammaproteobacteria; order Burkholderiales; family Burkholderiaceae_C; genus Rubrivivax. The sequence goes on along the minus strand of JALHMT010000005.1, from coordinate 233,469 downwards.
GGTGTTCCCGGACCTGGTGAACTTCCCGACCAAGACCGTGCCGCTTCTGCGCGCGTAGGGGGCAGGCGATGGCCACCATCAATCTCACCGCAGGCAACGACGTCTACACCCAGCCCGAGAGCGACCGCGACGTCTGGAACACCATCAACGGGCTCGGGGGCGATGACATCATCCGCGCCTACTCGGGCGGCATGTGGGGCGGCCCGGGCAACGACCGCATCGAGATCATCCCCATCGCGGGCCAGTCCTGGCGCCAGATCCATCTGGGCTACGGTGACGGGCCCAGTGCAGTGCGGGTCGACCTGGAACTCGGCGTGGCCGACGACGGCTGGGGCACGCGCGACACGTTCGTCGGCGCCTACGGCGCCACCGGGGGCCAGTTCGACGACTGGTTCAAGGGCGACGCAAAGGACAACGGGTTCTGGCCGGGCAACGGCAACGACACCGTGTTCGGCGGCGGGGGCAACGACACGGTCGGCGTGCCCTGGTTCGAACCTGCCGGACAGCCCTGGCGGCAGACCTTGTTCTCCGACCTCGACATCAGCGTCTCGGTCGACGGGCTCTCCGCGACGATCCGTCCGAAGAATGGCAAGGGCTTCGTCTACACCGTCCACGACGTCGAATATGTGGAAGTGGCCCTGGTCGACAACGGGCCCTGGCAGCGCTTCCAGCTCACCGACTTCATCTCGTACCAGGACATGGCCCAACAGGCCGTCGCCGCCGGCGGCAATGCGCGCTGGAACGCCGCCAGCCCGATGGGCACCGCGGTATCGCTGAGCTTCAGTTTCGTGACCGAGGCACCGGCCAGCGGCCCGGGCGCCAGCGGCTTCCGGGCCTTCACGGCAGCCGAACAGCAGATGGTGCGCGACATGCTCGCGGCCACTGCCAGCATGTCGGGCCTGAGCTTCAGCGAGGTGGCCGAGTCGGGCACGTCGGTCGGCCAACTGCGCTTCGGCGCCAGCCAGCAGACCGCCAGCAAGGGGGTCGCCTACCTGCCGGGCCAGAACGGCGACCAGGCCGGCGATGTCTGGATGGACGTCGACTCGCTTGCCGGCATCGCACCGGGCACCGAAGGCTACGCTGCATTGCTGCACGAGATCGGCCATGCGCTGGGACTGCGCCATCCGCGCAACGTCGACGCCGGCGACGCCTGGACGACACAGCTGCGCGAGCAGGACGACCGCACGGCACTCACCGTGATGTCGCAGCACCGCTCCAGCGACGGCCTGTTTCGCTCCGACTGGGGCCCGCTCGATGTGCTGGCCCTTCGCCACCTCTACGGCAGCAAGGTGGCCAGCGCAGGCAACACGCACTACGAACTGGGTGCGCTGCAAGGCGCATCGCAGACCAGCATCGTCGACGACGGCGGCATCGACACGCTGGACGCGTCGGCGCTGACCACCGGCGTCAACTTCGATCTGACGCCCGGTCGCCTGGGCAGCGCCGGCATCACGCCGGCCGGATTCAGCGGCGTGGACAACCTGGGCCTCACCGCCGGCACGCTGATCGAGCACGCGGTCGGTTCGCGTTTCGACGACGTGCTCCTGGGCAACGCCGCCGCCAACACCCTGACCGGTGGACTGGGCAACGACTGGATCGACGGTTCGGCGGGCATCGACACCGCCGCCTTCGCGGGGCGCCGCAGCGACTACGAACTGTCCAACGAGTTCGGCAAGCTCTTCGTGAAGGCGCGCGACGGGGTGTCCGGCTTCGACACGTTGCTGAACATCGAGCGGCTGCAGTTCAGCGACCAGACCATCAGCCTGTCGCCCACCGTGCTCGGGAACGACGCCCGATTCACGCTCGACGAAGACTCGCGGCTGAGCGCGACGCTGCCGGCGCCTGGCGATCTGGCTGCGGGAACCGTCAGCTACCGCATCGTCGGCAGCGCACAGCACGGCAGCGCCAGCATCTCGCCCGCGGGGCAGCTGAACTACACGCCGGCAGCCAACTTCCACGGCATCGACACGCTGAGCTTCGACATCGTGGCCAACAGCGGTGGCGCCAGCAACCGCTACGTCGCCTTCATCGATGTGCTGCCGGTCAACGATGCCGCGCCGGTGTCGCGCGACGGCAGCTTCGTGGCCCCGTCCAGCAGCGTCATGAACGGCCGGCTGCCGGCGGCCACGGACATCGATGGCGACACCCTGAGCTACGCGCTGGGAACCGATCCGAGAAACGGCGCGGTGGCCGTGGCCAGCGACGGCAGCTTCGCCTACACACCCGGCAGTGGATTCCGCGGCGAAGACAGCTTCACCTGGCTGGTCAGCGACGGCATGGGCGGCACGGCGACCTACAACGCCAGGGTGCAGGTGGTGCCGGTGACGCAGGCGCTGCGCGGCACCGAGGGCAAGGACACCATGGGTGCGCAAGCCGGCTCCGACGGCTACAGCGGCCTGGGCGGCGCCGACACGATCACCGGCGGACCGGGTGACGATCTCATCGACGGCGGCGACGGCACCGACACCAGCGTGCACGCTGGCCCCCGCGGCCAGTATCAGCTGTCGCGCACCGACTACGGCTGGACCATCGCCGACAGCACGCGTGTCGAAGGTACCGACCGGCTGAGCGCCATCGAGCGCCTGAAATTCGCGGACACCAGCCTGGCGATCGATCTGGAAGGCAATGCCGGCATGGTGGCCGAGATCCTGCGCGCGCTGTTCGGCAAGAGCTTCCTGGGAGACCGCACCGTGGTGGGCATCGGCCTGCTCTTCGCCGACCAGGGCATGAGCTACCCGGAGCTGGTTTCGCTGGCCTTGGGCACCGACCTGTTCGCCGCCCTGGCCGGCGGTCGCTCCAACACCGCGTTCGTGAACGCGGTGTACAAGAACGTGGTGGGCGCGGCCCCCGGACCGGCCGACCTGGCCAACTACGTGGGCTTGCTCGACTCGGGAGCGCACACACAAGTCTCGCTCGGTCTGCTGGCCTCGCAGATCAGCTTCAACGCCGACAGCGTCGAGCTGGTCGGGCTGGCCGGCGCGGGGCTGGAGTTCCTGCCCGCGGGCTGAGCGGCCGCCTTCGCCGGCTGCTGGCCGTCAGACGGCCAGCAGCGTCGCGCGGTAGTGAAGCAGTTCGTCGATCGACTCGTGGATGTCGGCCAGCGCCGTGTGGGCCTGCTTCTTCGTGAAGCCGGCCAGTGCTTCGGGCTTCCAGCGCTTGGCCAGCTCCTTCAGCGTGCTGACGTCGAGATTGCGGTAGTGGAAGAAGGCTTCCAGCGTGGGCATGTAGTTGGCCAGGAAACGCCGGTCCTGGCAGATCGAGTTGCCGCACATGGGGCTCTTGCCCGCCGGCACGTAGGCCTTGAGGAACTCGATGGTGGCCAGGGCGCCCGCCGCCTCGTCGATGGCCGAAGCCTTCACGCGGTCGATCAGTCCGCTGCGCCCGTGGGTTCCCTTGTTCCAAGCGTCCATGCCGTCGAGCACGGCGTCGCTCTGGTGGATGGCGAAGACGGGGCCTTCGACTCGCACGGTGAGCTGAGCGTCGGTGACCACCACCGCCATCTCGATGATGCGGTCGCGGTCAGGATAGAGACCCGTCATCTCGAGATCGATCCAGATCAGGTTGTTCTCGCTGGGCGGCAGTGCGGTGTCGGGCATGGGGTCAAGGCGTCGGGGGAGGTTGCGATTCTCGCCCAAGCCTACACTTGTGCCCCATGCAACCGTTCGATGTCACCGTGGCCTTCGCGCTGGCGCTGCTCGCCTCGCTGGCCGTCAAGTTCTGGCTCGCCACGCGCCAGATGCGCCACGTGGCGCTGCACCGCGGGCGCGTACCGGCAGCCTTCGAAGGCACGGTCACGCTGCAGGCGCACCAGCGCGCGGCGGACTACACGCTGGCCAAGGGCCGCCTGGGCTTGCTGTCGATGGCCTTTGCGGCCGCCGTGCTGCTGGGCTGGACGCTGCTGGGCGGCCTGGACGCACTCAACACCGTTCTGCGCGATGCCTTGCTCGAGCGCTGGGGACCCCTGCCCTATCAGCTGGCCCTGCTGGCAGCGTTCACCGTCATCGGCGCCCTGCTCGAGCTGCCCTTCGAGTGGGTGAGCACCTTTCGCGTCGAGCAGCGCTTCGGCTTCAACCGCATGACGCCCCGCCTGTTCTTCGCCGACATGGGCAAGAGCGCGGCGGTGGGGGCGGCCATCGGCCTGCCCATCGCAGCGCTCATCCTGTGGATCATGGGCGCCACCGGCTCCTTGTGGTGGCTGTGGGCCTGGGGCGCCTGGGTGGCCTTCAACCTGGTGCTGCTGGTCATCTATCCGACGATCATCGCGCCGATGTTCAACAAGTTCGAGCCCCTGGCGGACGACGCCCTGAAGACCCGCGTCTCGGCGCTGATGCAGCGATGCGGCTTTGCGGCCAAGGGCCTGTTCGTGATGGACGGAAGCAAGCGCTCGGCGCACGCCAATGCGTACTTCACAGGGCTTGGGGCGGCCAAGCGGGTGGTCTTCTTCGACACCTTGTTGTCGCGACTGACGCCGGGTGAGGTCGAGGCCGTGCTGGCCCACGAACTGGGGCACTTCCGCCACAAGCACGTGCTGCAACGCATGGTGACCATCTTCGCGCTGAGCCTGGCGGGCCTGGCCTTGCTGGGCTGGCTGTCGCAGCAGAGCGGCTTCTACATGGGCCTGGGCGTGGCGCCCAACCTGGCGGCGCCGAACGATGCACTGGCCCTGTTGCTGTTCATGATGGTGCTGCCGCCCTTCATGTTCTTCGTCTCGCCCTTGATGGCACAGGTGTCGCGCAAGCACGAGTTCCAGGCCGATGCCTATGCCTGCGAACAAGCCGACGGCCGCGATCTGGCCCGTGCCCTGCTCAAGCTGCACGAGGACAACGCGGCCACGCTGACACCCGACCCGCTGTACGTGCGCTTCTACTATTCCCACCCGCCGGCGGCCGAGCGCCTGGCGGCCCTGCCTTCCGCCACCCTGCCGGTGACCTCATGACCTTGCTCAAAGACCAGCGTTGCCGTCGGCTCGAGGGCAGCGCCGCGATGAATCCGGAACTGATCGCCTCGCATCTTGCACAGGTCGACGGCTGGCGTTTCGTGGACGGAGCGATCGAGAAGACCTACTCGTTCGCCGACTACCATCGCACGATGGCCTTCGTGAATGCGCTGGCCTGGGTGGCGCACGTCGAAGACCATCACCCTGAACTGCGGGTCACCTACAACCGCTGCGTGGTGCGCTTCGACACGCACAGCGTGGCCGGGATCTCCATCAACGACTTCATCTGCGCCGCCAAGCTCGACGCGCTGCTCGCTTGAGCATCCCGGCGCCGTCGCGCGAAGGCCTGGTGGTCGGCGCACACGGCCGTCACGTGATGGTCGAGACGCCCGAGCGCGAGCGGGTGCATTGCCATACGCGCGGCAAGAAGAGCGAACTGGTGGTCGGCGACCGTGTGCTGTGGCAGCCAGCCGGTGACGAAGGCGTCATCGACAGGATGATGCCGCGGCGCAACCTGCTGTTCCGCCAGGACGAATGGCGCACCAAGAGCTTCGCGGCCAATCTCGACCAGTTGCTGGTGCTGGTGGCCGGCGAGCCGATGTTCAGCGAGTCGCAGCTCACACGGGCGCTGATCGCAGCCGCGGAGGCAGGCATCCCCAGCGTCATCGGCCTCAACAAGACCGACCTGCCGGCCGCCGCCACGGCACGCGAGCGTCTGGCCCCGTACCTGCGGATGGGTGTGACCCTGATCGAGCTGGCATTGCGCACCGATGCGGCCGCATCCCGCGAGCGCCTGGCTGCGCTGCTGAAGGGGCACACCACGCTGGTGCTGGGCCCCAGCGGCGCCGGCAAGAGCACCTTGATCAACCTGGTGGTGCCGGCAGCAGCCGCGCAGGTGGGCGAGATCTCGCGCGCGCTGGCCTCGGGTCGCCACACCACCACCACCACCACCTGGTACTGGCTGGACGATGATCGCAGCGGCGCCCTCATCGATTCGCCTGGATTCCAGGAGTTCGGCCTACGCCAGATCGCACCCGAGCGGCTGGCTCCGCTGATGCCCGACTTCGCCGCTGCCCTGGGCGAGTGCCGCTTCCACAACTGCACTCACCGCAACGAGCCCGGCTGCGGCGTGCGAGCGGCGCTGGAACGCGGTGAGATCAGCGAGTACCGCTACCGCATCTACCTCGAACTGCACGAGGAGCTGTCGCAGAAGCGATGGTGAGAGGCGGCAGGCAGGGACAGGACAGGGGCGCACCGGCCCGTCGTCAGCCGACGATGTTGGCCAGCGAAAGCAGCGCCACCAGCAGCATCCACAGCACCACGGAACGCCATACCAGGCCCACCACGCTCTGCAGATGGCCCGGCAGAGGTGCCGCGCCCGCGGTGGGGCCGGCCGCTTCGGCCAGTTCGACCTCCAGAGCGCCGCTGAAGGTCCTGGAGCGGTCGGGCGTGACGCCGGGCGCCGCGTTGCCACCGAGCTGAACACCCAGTGCACCGGCCGCCGACGCCAGGATCACGCCCTCGTTCGCGTGCAGCCACAGCTCGGCATCGCGCCGCCAGCCGTTGATGGCTTCCTCGAAATTGCCCACCACCGCGAAACCGAAAGCCGTCAGGCGCGCAGGCACGTGGTCCATGGCGTTGAACAGCTTGCGCGACAGCTCCAGCAGCGCGTCGTTGGCCGGCGCATCGAGCGCGCGATGGCGATAGCCCCAATAGCGGCTGGAGAACTCGGCCATGCGGTACAGCACCGCCCCCATCGGGCCCAAGCCCAGCGCGGACAGGAACACGAACCAGAAGAACACGCCGAAGACATGCCGGTGCGCGGCCAGAAGTGCGTGTTCGATGACATGTCGCACCAGTTCCGTCCGTGGCAGTTCGCTGGCATCCAGATGCAGCCATTCGCTCAGGCGCTGGCGCGCCGTGGCCTCGTCGCCGCGGTCCAGCGCGTCGCGTATCCCGGTGAAGAAGTGGCTGAACTGGCGGAAGCCCAGCGTGAGATACATCAGCGCGATGTCGAACGCCAGCGCCAGCAGCAGGCTGAACTCGCGGATGAGCAGGTACGTCGCGCCCACCAGCAGCGCCGGCCCGAGCACCGACACGCACCACACCACCCAGGCGTGATGCGGCTTGCCGGCGTCGAAGTTGCGGCCCGTCCAGCGCACCCAGCTCACCAGCGTGTCGTGGATGGAATTGTCGCGGGGCAGCGGCTTCAGCTGCTCGAGCAACAGCGCAAAGAGAACGGCCACGAAGCTCATCGGGCTGCATCATAACGACGCCCCCATCAGGCGCCGCCGGGCGGGCGGGGTCTCAGGTGATGAGCAGCCGGTAGAGATTGCGCAGCATCGCGGCGGTGGCGCCCCAGATGAAGTATTCGCGCTGCTCGTCGGCCGTGCGCCAGGGCATCGACAGGAACTGACGTTGCCCGCCTTCGAAGCTCATCACGTGGCGCCGGTGGTTGCCGGGCGACATCAGGAAGTGCAGCGGCACCTCGAAGGCCTCGTCGACCTCGGAGCGATCGATGCTCAGTGCAAAGGGCGGGCGCACGAGGCCGACCACCGGCGTCACCACGAACTGCGTCACGGTGGTGTAGACCGGCAACTGGCCGATGACCTCGACATGGTTTCGCGCCAGACCGACTTCTTCCTCGGCCTCGCGCAGCGCAGTGGCAGCGGCGTCGGCGTCGTAGTCCTCGGCTCGGCCGCCGGGAAAGCTGATCTGGCCGGCATGGTCGCGCAGGTGGGCGGCACGCTGGGTAAGCAGCACGTGCAGGCCGTCGTCACGCTCGACCAGCGGCACCAGCACCGCAGCAGCGGCCGGCGTGCGCTCGGACAGCCGGCCGTCGCCGTGGATCTCGGGCGACCAGCCCTGCATGCGAGACAGGCGCTCGCGCAGGGCCTGCGCACTGAGCGAGGCGGCGTCGAGACTGGGAAGATGCGCGTCCGTGCCCGTCACGGGCACGGCACGCGGGTTGAGGATGCGAGGCGGCATCATGCGGCCGGGCATCGCCTCTGGCCGGACCGGGCGGGCATCGTCGCGCCCGCCACGGCGGTCAGTCGGCCTGGGGCACGACGTGGATGGTGACCTCGGCCACCACGTCGGTGTGCGGAGCCACGGTCACGGGATGCTCGCCGACGGTCTTCAGCGGGCCGTTGGGCAGACGCACCTGCGACTTCTGCGTCGCCATGCCCAGCTTCGTCAGGGCTTCGGCGATGTCGGCATTGGTGACCGAACCGAACAGGCGACCGTCGACGCCGGCCTTCTGCGCGATGCGCACGGTCTTGCCGGCCATCTGTTCACCCAGTGCCTGGGCGGCGGCCAGCTTGGCGGAGGCCACCTTTTCCAGTTCGGCACGGCGGCCTTCGAATTCCTTGATCGCCGTTTCGGTCGCACGGCGTGCGAGCTTGGTGGGGATCAGGAAGTTGCGGGCGTAGCCGTCCTTGACCTTGACGACGTCGCCCAGGTTGCCGAGCTTGCCGACCTTCTCGAGAAGAATGACTTGCATGTCGTGCTCCTGGTCAGACCTTGTGTTGATCGGAGTACGGCAGCAGCGCCAGGAAGCGCGCACGCTTGATGGCCGTGGTGAGCTGACGCTGGTAGAACGCGCGCGTGCCGGTCAGGCGGGCGGGCGTGATCTTGCCGTTCTCGCTGATGAAATCGCGCAGGACGTCGATTTCCTTGTAGTCGATCTGCTCGACGTTGGCCACCGTGAAGCGGCAGAAGCGCTTGCGGCGGAACAGCAGAGACTGGTTGTTGCGCTTCGGACGCTTGTCCTTGGAAAAACGACCCTTACCGCGGGATGAAGGCATGTGACCTCCTGAAAAACGATTCGAACTTGAACAGAACGATCAGGCCTGAGGCTCGACCGACGTGACATGAAAGAGCAGACCGCGACCGTTGCGTGCGCTGGTGATGAAGCCGCCGTAGAGGGCCTCGCTTCCCAGAGCCATCGCACCGAGCGCCTTCGTGATGCCCCCGATGGCCACCGCTCGCATCTCCATGGAGACCTTGCGCGGTTGACCGTCCTCGCTGACCTCGGATTCGTGCTTGAGCCCGAGATCCAGCGCCGGAAGACCGGCCGGGGTGTATCGCATGGCGCCCCGCTCGACCAGATGTGCCGACAGAACCAGACGGTTCAACCGAGCAACTCCGAACGAGCCGGTACGGAGATCCGGCTCAGGCCGAAGCCTCGTGGCGCTCCTTGCGGGCTTCTTCGCGCTCGACGGCCTTCATCATGACCGAAGGCGTGATCTCGGCCTTGGTCTTGGCGACGGTCATGTGGCGCAGAACGGCGTCGTTGAAGCGGAAGCCGGTCTCGAGCTCGTTCAGCGTCTCGCTGGTGCACTCGATGTTCAGGCACAGGTAATGCGCCTTGGCCAGTTTCTGGATCAGGTAGGCCAGCTGACGCCGCCCCCAGTCCTCGACGCGGTGCACCTTGCCGTTGGCAGCGGTGACCAGGGTCTTGTAGCGTTCCAGCATGGCCGGAACCTGTTCGCTTTGATCCGGATGGATCAGCAGAACGATCTCGTAGTGACGCATGGAGTCTCCTTGTGGATTCCTGGAAGGAAGCCGCCCCGAAGCGTCAGTCAGACGGGTGCGGCAAGGGAAAAGCCCGCGAGTATAGCCCGGAAATGACAACGGCCCCCAGGTCACCCCGGGGGCCGCAACAATCGTCGCCGTCATCCACTCCACGACGGCTGGGATGCACAGGCAAAGCCGTGCCCCCTCCAGAGGCGCCCCCCTGGGGGGGCGCGCCGCAGGCGCATCGGGGGGACCCCTTACGCCCGCTTGGTGTTCAGGTTCGGGTAGCGAACGTGCTCCACCAGTTCCTGGATTTCCTTCTTGGGAGCCGGCGTCAGCAGGCTCACGATGATGATCACCGCGAAGCCCAGGGGCACGCCGAAGATGCCGGCGCTGATCGGCAGGATGCCGAACCAGGTGTAGTCGGCGACCGGTCCGGTGACACCGAACAGGCCGCGCATCCAGACCTGCGTGGTGGCCATGTAGTAGAAGGTGACGCTGACACCGGCGAGCATGCCCAGCACCGCGCCCCACTTGCTGGCCCGCTTCCAGAAGATGCCCAGCACCAGCGCCGGGAAGAAGCCCGCCGCCGCCAGCGAGAACGCCGCGGACACCAGGAACAGGATGTCGGCCACCTTCAGCGACGCCACGTAGGCCGCGGCCAGAGCCACCACCAGCAGCAGCGCCTTGGAGATCATCACCCGGCGCGCGGTGGGCGCATTGGGATCGATCATCTTGTAGTACAGGTCGTGGCTCAACGCGTTGGCGATGGTCAGCAGCAGGCCGTCGGCGGTCGACAGAGCGGCCGCGAGGCCGCCTGCGGCCACCATGCCGCTGATGACGTACGGCAGGCCGGCGATCTCTGGCGTGGCCAGCACGATGATGTCGCCGCCGATGCGCATTTCACCCAGCTGGAAGATGCCGTCCTTGTTGATGTCACTGATGGACAGCAGCGTCGGATCGACCTTCGCCCAGGACGCTATCCATGACGGAAGCTTGTCGAAAGGCGTGCCGACCAGCACGTTGAACACCTCGTACTTGACCAGCACCGCCAGGGCCGGCGCCGTGAAGTACAGCAGGAAGATGAAGAACAGCGACCAGGTCACCGACTGGCGCGCTTCCTTCACCGACGGGGTCGTGTAGTAGCGCATCAGGATGTGCGGCAGCGCGGCCGTGCCCACCATCAGACAGAACACCAGGGCCAGGAAGTTGCGTCGCGACTCGTCGAAGGTCTTCTGGGCCTTGGCATCGCCATTCGGATCGCCGGCGTAGGCCTGCGCATGGCGGGGCATGCCGGCCAGCGGCGTGGCGCGTGAGGCAGCGGCGGCGCGGGCTGCCGTCCAGGCCGTCCTGGCGGCGGCTTCGTCCTTGGGCAGCGCAGCCAACGCCTTCTCGGCAGCCTGTACTTCCGCCAGCGGCGCATTGGCAGCCTTCAGGTCGTCCAGCGTCTTCTGCGCAGCCGCCTTGTCGGCAGCCAGCGCGGCGGGCACGTCCTTGAGCTTGGCGCTCAGGTCGTCGGCACGCTGCTTGAAGATCGCGATGACCTCCTTCTCCTTCGCATCGGCGATGAGTTCAGCTTCCTTGGCCGTGACCTTCTGCAGCTGGCTGCCGTAGATGGCCTGCGGCACGGGGACGCCCGTCTGCTTCACCGACAGCCACACCACCGGGATCATGTAGGCAATGATCAGGATGATGTACTGCGCCACCTGCGTCCAGGTGACGGCGCGCATGCCGCCCAGGAACGAACAGACCAGGATGCCGCCGAGGCCGACGAAGACGCCGATCTCGAAGGCCAGGCCCGACAGGCGGGTGGTGATCAGGCCCACGCCGTAGATCTGCGCCACCACGTAGACGAAGGACACGAGGATGGCGATCAGGATGCCGACCAGGCGCGCCGCATTGCCTTCATAACGCGCCCCCAGGAAGTCGGGGATCGTGAACTGCCCGAACTTGCGCAGGTAGGGCGCCAGGAACAGCGCCACCAGGCAGTAGCCGCCGGTCCAGCCCATGATGAAGGCCAGGCCGCCATAGCCGCTGAGGTACAGCGTGCCGGCCATGCCGATGAAGGAAGCGGCCGACATCCAGTCGGCGCCGGTGGCCATGCCGTTGTAGACGGCTGGCACGCGGCGGCCGGCCACGTAATACTCGGCCGCGTCGTTGGTGCGGCTCATGATGCCGATGCCGGCATACAGCGCCACGGTGGCGAGCAGGAAGACGATGCCGATGGCACCGCGGGACAAGCCCATCTGCTCGGCGATGGCCAGCACGACGACGAAGACCAGGAAGCCTCCGGTGTACCAGCCGTAGACCTTGTTGAGCCCCTTCTTGAAGGCTGCATTGGCCTCCTTGTTGGAGACCCCGGTCTCGGGTTCGAAACTCAAGCCTGCCATGTCATTCCTCCTCCTGGACACCGTGCTCGATGTCCAGCTTGTTCATGTAGCTGGCGTAGTACCAGATGATCGCCACGTAGATCACGAGCGTGCCCTGGGCGCCCATGTAGAAACTGAAGGGCCATCCGAAGAAGTTGAAGCTCAGGTCGCGTGCGAAGTACGCCATGACGTAGGTCACGACAAACCAGATCGCCAGCAGGATCGCCGTGATCCGGAGGTTCTTTCGCCAGTACGCCTGGTGGTTCTCACTCACCTGCATCGCAGTCTCCTCTTTCGTTGAATCGGGTCCGGGACGGACCCCGTGGTTTCAGGTTGGGCGTATCGGCACGCCAGGTTGCAGAGCTCCCCCGACCGGCGGAGGCTTCAAGGAAAACTTCTCAGGAGGGTCGACCGCCTGCGATCAGGCCGGTCTCCCGCTCCAGCTGGGCCGCCACCTTGGGCTCGAAGCCCTTCAGGTGCCGGATGATCTTCGCGGCCTCGTCAGGCTCCTTGCGATCGAGGTGCACCCGGGCCAGCTGGTACCAGCCGTACGGGCTCATGGGCTGCAGTTCGGTGTTGCGCTTGAGCGCCACCACGGCCTCGTCGTAGCGCTGCAGGCGGATGAGGACCAGTCCCTGTCCATACCAGGCACGGTCGAGTTGCGGACTGAGCTCGGTGCAGCGTTGGAACGCGGCCAGCGCCTCTTCGTAACGGCCGGCTTCCTCGAGCATGAATCCGAGGTTGAACCAGTGCGCACCCACGGCGGGGTGGCTGTCCGTCAGCGCCTGCTGGTCGGCCAGCGCCTGGGCGTGCTGCCCGAGCTCGACCCGCAGGTGCGCTCGGCTGCCGAGCGCGTAGGCGTCGCCGGGCCAGCGCGCGAGCATGGCGTTGAACACCTGCAAGGCCCTGGCACGCTGGGCAAACACCAGCCAGGTCATGGCCGACAGCTTCATCCAGAGGTAGCTCAGACGGTTCATTTGCAACCCACCATGTTCACTGCGATGCAGTGGTTGACCTTCTCGAACGTGACGACTGCATAGAGGATCAGCAGCAAGAAGAAGGTGACGATGGGCACCTGATGGTCGGCCACCTGCCGCGGCGTGATCTTCCTGACCAGGAAAACGAAGGGCTTGCCAACCACTTGCAGCAGCTTGTAGAAGAAGTTGGTTTCGCGCTTGGCACCGGCCAGGATGAACAGAAGACCCTGCCCCAGCAGGCCGAGCAAGGCGACGTACAAGACCACCTGCACCAGGTTGAGGAACATCAACATTTGAGCAACTCGCGGCGTTTTTGCACTTTTGACGGCACGCCTTACTGATGTCTGACAGCAAGCGCCCCACCCAGCGCAAGCCCTCTTGGGGCTTACCCTAGACGGCGGACCGCCCGCAGCCAGTCAGGCACGCCAGAACGACGACGGGGCCCGCAGGCCCCGTTCTGTCTTGGAGTCACGGCACCGTCAGCGCCGGGCCAGCCTCGTCCAGGTCTCGACCACGGTGTCGGGGTTCAGAGAAATCGAGACGATGCCCTCCGAGGCCAGCCAGTCGGCGAAGTCAGGGTGATCGCTGGGACCCTGGCCGCAGATGCCCACGTACTTGCCGGTCGCCCGGCACGCGGCGATGGCACGCGAGATCAGTGCCTTGACGGCGGGGTCGCGCTCGTCGAAGTCGTTGGCGAGTTGTTGCAGGCCCGAGTCGCGATCGAGGCCCAGGGTGAGCTGGGTGAGGTCGTTGGAGCCGATCGACATGCCATCGAAGTGCTCGAGGAACTGCTCGGCCAGGATGGCGTTGCTGGGCACCTCGCACATCATGATCAGCCGCAGCCCGTTGGTGCCGCGCTGCAGGCCGCGCTCACCGAGCATCTGCGCCACGCGCTCGGCCTGGCGCACGGTGCGCACGAAGGGCAGCATGATCTCGACATTGGTCAGGCCCATCTCGTTGCGCACGCGCTTGAGGGCTTCGCACTCCATCGCGAAGGCATCTGCGAAGTCGCCGCTGATGTAGCGGCTGGCGCCGCGGAAGCCCAGCATCGGATTCTCTTCGTCGGGCTCGTAGCGCGTCCCGCCGATCAGCTTGCGGTACTCGTTGGACTTGAAGTCCGACAGCCGCACGATGACCGGCTTGGGCCAGAAGGCCGCCGCGATGGTGGCCACGCCTTCGGCCAGCTTGTCGACGTAGAAGGCCCTCGGAGAAGCATGCCCACGCGCCACCGACTCCACCGCCTTCTTCAGCTCGGGGTCGATGTTCGGGTAGTCGAGGATGGCCTTGGGGTGGACGCCGATGTTGTTGTTGATGATGAACTCGAGCCGCGCCAGTCCCACCCCGGCATTGGGAATCTGCGCGAAGTCGAACGCCAGCGTCGGGTTGCCGATGTTCATCATGATCTTGATCGGGCAGTACGGCATCTCGCCGCGCTGCATCTCGCTGACCTCGGTCTCGAGCAGGCCGTCGAACACGAAGCCGGTGTCGCCCTCGGAGCAGGCCACGGTGACCAGCGATCCTTCGCTGACCTTCTCGGTGGCGTCGCCACAACCCACCACCGCCGGGATGCCGAGTTCGCGCGCGATGATGGCGGCATGGCAGGTGCGTCCACCACGGTTGGTGACGATGGCGCTGGCACGCTTCATCACCGGTTCCCAGTTCGGGTCGGTCATGTCGGTGACGAGCACATCGCCGGGCTGCACGCGGTCCATCTCGGCAGGGCTGCGAACCAGTCGCACCGGGCCGGTGCCGATCTTCTGACCGATGGCCCGGCCTTCTGCCAGCACGGTGCCCTTGCCCTTCAGGCGGTAGCGTTGCTCGACGCGCCCTTCCGACTGGCTCTTGACCGTCTCGGGGCGCGCCTGCAGGATGTAGATGCGGCCGTCGTTGCCGTCCTTGCCCCACTCGATGTCCATCGCGCGGCCGTAGTGTTTCTCGATGATGAGGGCGTAGCGCGCCAGTTCGGTCACCTCGGCATCGTTCAGCGAGTAGCGGTTGCGCTGCTCCGGCGGCGTGTCGACCACGCGCACCGGCTTGCCGGTGGCGGCCTTCTCTTCGGGGCTGGCGAACTCCATGCGCTGCAGCTTGGAGCCCAGCACGCGGCGGATGACGGCCAGGTTGCCGGCGTTCAGCGCCGGCTTGAAGACATAGAACTCGTCGGGATTGACGGCGCCCTGCACCACCGTCTCGCCCAGGCCGTAGCTGGACGTGATGAGCACGACGTCGGCAAAGCCGGACTCGGTGTCGATGGTGAACATCACCCCGGCCGCACCGACGTCGGAGCGCACCATGCGCTGCACGCCGGCCGACAAGGCCACGTCGGCATGCGCGAAGCCCTTGTGCACGCGGTAGCTGATGGCACGGTCGTTGTAGAGCGAGGCGAAGACCTCCTTCATGCGGTGCAGCACGTCGTCGATGCCGGTGACGTTGAGGAAACTCTCCTGTTGTCCGGCGAAGGACGCGTCGGGCAGGTCTTCGGCGGTGGCCGACGAGCGCACGGCGAAGCTGGCACCCGGGTCGGCTGCTGCCAATTCCTTGAACTGCTGGCGGATGGCCGCTTCGAGGTCGGCCGGGAACGGCGTGGCGACCACCCAGTCGCGGATCTGCTGACCGGCCTCGGCCAGGGCGCGCACGTCGTCGACGTTGAGTGCGCCCAGGCGCGCGTTGATGCGATCGCCCAGACCGCCGTGAGCAATGAAGCGGCGGAAGGCATGGGCCGTGGTGGCAAAGCCCCCGGGCACGCGCACGCCGGCGGCGGCCAGCTGGCTGATCATCTCGCCGAGAGAGGCGTTCTTGCCGCCTACCACCTCGACGTCGGTCATTCTCAGGTGTTCGAACGGGACGACCAGGGCGGTCGCCAGGGAGGCTTGAGACATGGGGAAACTCCGTGATGTTGCAAAAGCCGTGCTCTCGCCCAGTCTCTGCGCCGCAGTGAACCCCACGCGCCAGCGCTTCTTGCTTCTGGTTGTCGGCTGGGGGAGTTCATGCGTTCGATGGGCGGAAATGTAGAGTCGGATTCTAAGGACATACTCCTTATGATGGACAGACAGGACCTCTCGGTCCGCCCACCCTGCCCTGCGCCATGCCTGAACGAACCGTGTTCTTTGTCTCGGACGGTACCGGCATCACCGCCGAAACCTTCGGCAACTCCATCCTGGCCCAGTTCCCTGCGCGCCCGCGTCACGTCAGGCGACCCTTCATCGACAGCGTGGCCAAGGCCAGCGCGGTCGTGCTCGAGATCAACGAGGTCGCGCTTCGAGAGGGCAAGCGGCCTATCGTCTTCATCACACTGGTGAACGAAGAAGTGCGCGACATCGTCACCGGGCCCGGCTGCGCCGGCATGGTGCTGGACATGTTCCGCGCCTTCGTGGAACCCCTCGAGATCGAGTTCGGCGTGAAGTCGAACCACCGCATCGGCCGCTTTTCCGACGCCAGCCAGAGCGAGGAGTACCACGACCGCATCGAGGCCATCAACTTCTCGCTGGCGCACGACGACGGCCAGTCTTCGCGCAACCTCGACGTGGCCGACGTCATCCTGGTGGGTGTCAGCCGCAGCGGCAAGACACCGACATCGCTGTACCTGGCCATGCAGCACGGCATCAAGGCAGCCAACTACCCGTTGATCCCGGAAGACTTCGACCGCGGCCGCATGCCCGTGCCGCTGGCGCCGCACAAGCGCAAGTGCTTCGGGCTGACCATCGACCCGGTACGGCTGGCGCAGATCCGCCACGAACGGCGGCCGGCCAGCAAGTACGCGTCGCTCGAGAACTGCCGCTACGAGGTGAACGAGGCCGAAGCGATGATGCGCCGCGAGGGCATCGCCTGGCTGTCATCCACGCACAAGTCGATCGAGGAGATCGCCACCACCATCCTGCGCGACATCCGGCCCGACCGCCTGATCTACTAGGCTACGTGGGCAGCCGGCGCTGTCGCAGGCTTTCGTACAGGCACACCGCGGCGGCGGCCGCGACGTTGAGCGATTCTTCCCCGCCGGGCTGCGGGATGCGCAACTGCATGCCGCACATCGCCGACAGGTCGTCACAAACCCCCTGTCCTTCGTGGCCCAGCACCCAGGCGGCCGGGTGCGGCAGCGACGCGCGATGCAGCCACTGGCCGCCATGCGAACTGGTGCCCAGCAAGGGCACGGCCAGCGCCTGCAGGTCGGCCGCCGTCAGGCCTTCGACCAGCCGCAGCCCGAAGTGCGCCCCCATGCCGGCGCGCAGCACTTTCGGCGACCACAGCGCGACAGTGCCCTTCAGCGCCAGCACCTGGGTGAAACCGAAGGCCGCCGCGCTGCGCAGCACGCTGCCGACGTTGCCCGGGTCCTGCAGGCGGTCCAGCACCACGGTGGCGGCCGTCGTATCCAGGGCCGGCGCGACCGGGGCATCGAGCACGAATCCGATGCTCGACGGCGATTCGAGCGTGCTGAGCTGGCGATACAGCGCCTCGGGCACGACGACCGTGCGAGCGGCCCAGCCGGCCAGTTCGCGCAGCGCAGCGTCGTCGATGGCCGCGTCGCAGAGCACGGCTTGCGATGCCGGCACGCCACGCGCGCGCGCAGCGCGGCAGAGGTGGTCGCCCTCCAACCACAGCCTGCCCGCACGGCGGTAGGCGGCGCCGTCCTGCTGGAGCCGTCGCAGGCTCACCAGCAGCGGGTTGTCGCGCGACCGGATGTGCTGGAGTTCACTCAAGGCCCCGCCTCCTCGCCGTGCCTCGTCGCCGGCTCGACAGCGCCGCGCTGCAGGACCAGACTCACCGGAGCGAAGCTTCGGCGATGCTCGGGACAGGCGCCGTGGCGCTGCAAGGCGTCGAGGTGCGCTGCCGTGGCGTATCCCTTGTGCAGCTCGAAGCCGTAGTGCGGATAGCGCTGGTGCAGTTCGGCGCAGAGCCGATCACGGTGCACCTTGGCGATGATGCTGGCGGCCGAAATGGACGGCACCGTGACATCGCCTCGCACGATGGCCTCGGCCTGCACGCGCAGCACCGGCACGCGATTGCCGTCCACCACCACGCGCTGCGGCAACAGCCGCAGGCCTTCGACCGCGCGGCGCATCGCCAGCATCGTGGCTTGCAGGATGTTGATGTGATCGATCTCCTCGACGCTGGCGGAGCCGATGCTCACGCACAGGGCACTGGCACGGATCTGGTCGTACAGGCGCTCGCGCCGCAAGGGAGAAAGCTGCTTGGAGTCGGCCAGCCCCTTGATGGGCCGAAGCTCGTCGAGGATCACCGCGGCAGCCACCACCGGGCCGGCCAGCGGCCCGCGCCCGGCCTCGTCCACGCCGGCCAGCAGGCCAGGGGTGGTCCAGCCCAGGGCCAGTTGTTCAGGTGGCAATGACTTGCGCGATCGCATCGGTGGCGCGCTGCGCGGTGTTCTGGCGCAGCAGATGATGGATGTCGACGAAGCGAGCCGCCACGCGCTGCCGCGCGGCGGGGTCATCGAGCCAGCGCAGCAGCTCGCGGCCAAGGGCCTCGGGCGTGCATTGCTCCTGGATCAGCTCCGGCACGACGAACTCGCGACTCAGGATGTTGGGCAACCCGACCCAGGGCTGGTACTTCATGCGCTTCATGAGCTGCCAGCTCAGACCGTGCATGCGATAGCCGATGACCATGGGCTGCTTGAACAGCGCCGCCTCGAGCGTGGCCGTGCCGCTGGCGATCAAGGTCACGTCGCAGGCTGCGAGCACGGTGTGCGACTGGCCGTCGATGAGTTGCAGGGGCGCTTCCGGCGCATGCGCGGCCACCAGCGGTTCGATCAGAGTGCGCAGTCCCGGCACCACCGGCAGCAGGAAGCGCAGCGAGGGCCGCTGGCGGTGCAGTCGAGCCACGGCCTGCAGGAACACCGGTGCGATGTACTGGATCTCCGAGCGCCGGCTGCCCGGCAGCACCGCCACCACGGCGTCGCCTTCGGCCAGGCCCAGAGCAGCGCGGGAGGCGGCTCGCGGCACCTCCAGCGGGATGGCGTCGGCCAGCGGATGGCCGACGTAACTGGCCGCAACGCCATGCGCACGCAACAGATCGGGCTCGAAGGGAAACAGGCACAGCACGTGGTCGCAGCATTCGGCCATCCTGCGCGCACGCCCTCCGCGCCAGGCCCAGATCGAAGGGCAGACGAAATGAACGGTCTTGATGCCGGCGGCGCGCAGGCGCCGCTCGAGACCGAGGTTGAAGTCGGGTGCATCGACGCCGACGAAGGCGCGCGGCGGTGCGGCCAGCAGCCGCCTTGCCAGGGCATCGCGGATGCCCGAGATCTCGCGGTAGTGGCGCAGCACCTCGACGTAACCCCGCACGGCCAGCTTCTCGTGCGGCCACCAGGCGTCGAAGCCGGCGGCGGCCATCTTCGGGCCGCCGATGCCGGCGAGCCGTGCCTCGGGCCAGCGCCGGCGCAAGCCGCTGATCAGCAGGCCGGCCAGCAGGTCACCGGAGGCCTCGCCTGCGACCATCGCCAGGTTCAGCGTGGGAGCGCCGCTCATCGACGCGCTAGCGAACGATGCCGCGGGTGGCGCTGGCCAGAAAGTCCAGCAGGGCCCGGATGTCGACATCGCCATCGGGCACCGCGCCCAGCAGCGCTTCGATGCGGGCACGCGCATCGTCGAGCTTGAGGCCGTCGCGATAGAGCAGCCGGTGCATCTGCTTGACCTGCCCGATGCGTTCGCGCGAGAAGCCGCGCCGTCGCAGGCCCTCGATGTTGAAGCCGTGCACCGTCAGCGGGTTGCCCGACACCAGCATGAAGGGTGGCACGTCCTGCGAGACGTGGCTCTGGAAGCCCAGCAGCGCATGCGCGCCGACGCGGGTGAACTGGTGCACGCCGGTGAGGCCGCCGACGATCACCCAGTCGCCGATGTGCACGTGGCCCGCCAGCGTGGCGTTGTTGGCCAGGATGGTGCGGCAGCCCACCTGCACGTCGTGCGCGATGTGCACGTAGGCCATGATCCAGTTGTCGTCGCCCACGCGCGTGACGCCGGCGTCCTGGCTGGTACCGCGGTTGAAGGTGCAGAACTCGCGGATCGTGTTGCGATCGCCGATGCGCAGCTCGGTGGGCTCGCCACGGTACTTCATGTCCTGCGGAGCTGCGCCCAGCGAGGCGAACTGGAAGATGCGGTTGTCGCGGCCGATGGTGGTCGGACCTTCGATCACCACGTGGGCGCCGATGGTGGTGCCGGAGCCGATCTTCACTCCGGGGCCGATCACGCTGTAGGCGCCCACGCTGACGCTGGAATCGAGCTCGGCCGCCGGGTCGACGATCGCGCTGGCGTGGATGAGTGTCACGCTGCGCCGTCCTTCAGGCGATCCGCCGCATCGTGCACATCAGGTCGGCTTCGACTGCGGTCTCGCCAGCCACGCTGGCACGCGTCCTGTACTTGACGATGCCGGCCTTGGCCCGTTCGATCCAGGCCTCGAGCACGAGCTGGTCGCCCGGCTCCACCGGCCGCTTGAAGCGCGCACCGTCGATGCCGACGAAGTACACCACCGTGTTCTCGTCGGGTTCCTGTCCGGCCGATTCGAAGGACAGCAGCGCGGCCGTCTGCGCCAGAGCCTCGAGCATCAGCACGCCGGGCATCACCGGCCGTGACGGGAAATGTCCTCCGAAGAAGGGCTCGTTGATGGTGACGTTCTTCAGCGCCTTGATCGACTTGTCCTTTTCGAACTCGATCACGCGATCGACGAGCAGGAAGGGGTAGCGATGCGGCAGCTTCTTGAGGATCTTGTGGATGTCCAGGATGGGCGCGGTCATGGTCTTTTCTCCAGCGCGCGCACCCGCTCGCGCAGCGAATAGAGCTGTCGCAGGGTGGCGGCGTTCTTCTCCCAGGAAGCATTGTCATCGAAGGGGAAGGCGCCGCTGTACTGACCCGGCTTGAGGATGGAGCGCGTGACGACCGTGGCAGCCGTGATGTGCACGTGGTCGACCAGTTCCAGGTGGCCCAGGATGATGGCGCCGCCACCCGCCGTGCAGTGGCGGCCGATCTTCGCGCTGCCCGCCACGCCCACACAGCCGGCGAAGGCACTGTGCGCGCCGACGCGCACGTTGTGGCCGATCTGCACGAGGTTGTCGAGCTTGACGCCGTCTTCGAGCACGGTGTCTTCGAGGGCGCCTCGGTCAACGCAGGTATTGGCCCCGATCTCCACGTCGTCGCCGATGCGCACGGCCCCGAGCTGCTCGATCTTCTCCCAGCGGCCTTGGGAAGGCGCGAAGCCGAAGCCGTCGGCACCGATCACTGCGCCGCTGTGCACCAGGCCGCGCGAGCCGATGCGGCATCCGTCGCTCAGCGTGACGCGCGGCTTCAGCCGCGTGCCCTCGCCGACGTGGGCATACGCCCCCACGATGCAGTGGGCTTCGATCACCGCCCCCGCCTCGACCCGCGCCCCGGCGCCGATCAAGGCGAAGGGCCCGATGGCCGCCGACGCGTGAACGGCCGCCCCGGGTTCGACATGCGCCGTGGCGTGGGCCCCGGGCGCCGGCAAGGGACGCACCTGGCGTGCCCACCATTGCGTCAGGCGTGCGAAAGCGAGGTAGGGGTCGTCGCAGATGATGGTCGCGCCGCGCGCTGCGGCCGGTTCACGCATGGCGGGCGACACGATGACGCAGGCGGCCTGGGTACTGGCAAGCTGAGATGCGTAGCGCGCGTGGGCCAGGAAAGCCACGGTCGCACCGTCGGCGTCCTGCAGCGAGCCGATGCGCGAGACGACGGCATCGGGGTCACCGACCAGTTCGCCGCCGACCAGGGCGGCCAGATCGGCCAGACGAACCCGCAAGGCCTGCACGGTGCGGGAGCAGCTGACGGCGCGAGGCGCCCTACTTGCCGCCGGTGTTGCTGTTCAGCGCCCGGATCACCTTGTCGGTGATGTCGACGCGGGGACCGGCGAAGACCACCTCCTGCAGGATCAGGTCGTACTTCTCGGCATCGAAGATCTGCTTGATGACGCGGTTGGCGCGCTCGACGACGGAGGCCAGTTCCTCGTTCTTGCGCTGGCTCAGGTCTTCCTGGAACTCGCGACGCTTGCGCTGCAGATCGCGGTCCTGCTCGACCAGTTCGCGCTGGCGCCGGCTGCGCTCGGATTCAGACAGCGTGGGCGCATCCTTGTCGAGCTTGTCTGCCGCGGCCTTCAGGCGCTGGGCAGATTCCGCGAGCTCCCGCTCGCGCTTGCCGAACTCGGCTTCCAGCTTGGCCTGTGCAGCCTTGGCGGGCGTGGCTTCGCGCAACACCTTTTCGCTGTTCACGTAGCCGATCTTGAGATCCTGCGCTCCGGCTGGCGCAGCGGCCATCATCACCATGGCCGTCGCGAGGGACAGCCCGTACTTGAGCGAGGTATTCATCAGAACGCGGTCCCGATCTGGAATTGGAATCTCTGGATTCTATCGTTCGGCTGCGATCGCACCGGGCTGCCCCAGCTGAGCTTGAGCGGCCCTACCGGCGAGATCCAGCTGAGGCCCAGGCCGACCGACGACCGCAATGTCGAAGCCGAGACCTTTTCGTCTTCCCGCCACACGTTGCCCGCGTCCGCGAACGCAAAGATGCGCAGGGTCTTGTCGTTGCCCGTTCCGGGCACCGGGAAGTAGAGCTCGCCGTTGACGTTGAAGCGCCGCGAGCCGCCGATGAAGGCCCCCGTCGGGTCGATGACGCCAAGAGAACCCTGCTCGAACACCCGCACCGTTCCCAGTCCGCCGCCGTAGAAGTTCTTGAAGATCGGGAACGGGTTGCCGCCCAATCCCTTGCCGATGCCGATCTCGGCATTGAGGCCCAGCGTCAGCTTGTAGGGCAAGGGCCAGTACTCCTGGTACTGCAGGTTCGTGCGGGTATAGCGAACGTCGCCGAACGGACTCCATTCGAGGTTGACACGCTGGTAGCGGCCCCGCGTGGGCACCAGCAGGCTGTCGCGCCCGTCGCGGGCCCAGCCGATGGTCAGCGGGACCGAGAAGCTGGTCGGGCCGTACAGTTCGCGATAGAGGAAGTAGCTGTTCGGGATGCCGGTGGATGCGCCGATCTTGGTCTGCTCGGCACCGATGCCGAAGAACACCGTGTCGAACTCCGAAAACGGCACGCCGAAGCGGATGGCAGCACCGGGCGTGGCGAGCTGGTATTCGTCACCCTGGCTGTTGAAGGGCCGGCTGGTGCGGTAGAAGAGGTCAATCGACCGCGAGACACCGTCGATCGTGAAATAGGGGTCGATGGCGCTCAACACCAGCGTGCGCGCAGTGCGGCTGGTGTTGACCTCGATGCCCAGGTAGTTGCCCGAGCCGAAGACGTTGTCCTGCTTGATGGACGCCGTCAAGGTCAGCTTCTCGGCGTTGGAGTAGCCCGCACCGATCATCAGGTTGCCGGTCGGCTTCTCGGTGACGTTGACCACCAGGTCGACCTGGTCGGGTGCGCCCGGCACCTCGTTGGTGTCCACGCTCACGTCCTGGAAGTAGCCCAGGCGGTCGACGCGGTCGCGCGAGAGCCTGATCTTGCCGCCGTCGTACCACGACGACTCGAGTTGGCGGAACTCGCGGCGCACCACTTCGTCGCGCGTTCGCGTGTTGCCCGCGATCTCGATGCGGCGCACGTAGACCCGACGCTGCGGGTCGGCGTTCAACACCACCACCACCTGACCGGTGGCGCGATCGATCTCGGGGCGCGGGTCGACGCGCGCGAACGCATAGCCGAACAGGCCGTAGAGTTCGGTGAAACGCCTGACCGTCGCGGCCACGTCTTCGCCGCGATACGCCTGGCCCGGCTCGACCTGCACCTGGGCACGGAACTCGTCGTCGCGGCCCAGGTAGTCGCCTTCCAGGCGCACCGCCGTGACCGTGTAGGGCTGTCCTTCGCGGACCGACAAGGTGATCGAGATGTCCTGCTTGTCCGGCGAGATCGTGACCTGCGTCGACTCGATGGCGAACTCGAGGTAGCCGCGGTTGACGTAGTAGGCGCGCAGCGTCTCCAGGTCGGCGTTGAGCTTGGAGCGCGAGTAACGGTCGTTCTTCGTGTACCAGGTGAGCCACCCGCCCGGCGTGAGGTCGAACAGGCCGAGCAGCGTCTTCTCCGGGAAGGCCTTGGCACCGACGATGCGGATGTCGGTGATCTTGGCCGCCTCTCCTTCGGTCATCGTGAAGGTGACGTTGACGCGATTGCGTTCGACGGGGGTGATGGTGGTGACGACTTCGGCGCCGTACAGGCTGCGCGACAGGTACTGGCGCTTGATCTCCTGCTCGGCGCGGTCGATCAGGGCGCGGTCGAAGGGCAGGCCTTCACCGATGCCCGCTTCCTTGAGCGACTTGGTCAGCGGCTCCTTGTCGAACTCCTTGAGCCCGACGAACGTGACGTTGGCGATGAGCGAACGCTCGTCGACGATCACGATGGCGACATCGCCTTCGATCTCGAGCCGCACGTCCTTGAAGAGACCGGTGGCGAACAAGGCTCGCAGGGCAGCGGCGCCTTTCTCGTCGGTATAGGTGTCGCCGATGCGGAAGGGCAATGCAGCGAAGACGGTGCCGGGATCGGTGCGCTGCAGGCCCTCGATGCGGATGTCCTTCAGCTGGAACGGCGCCACCGCCAGCGCTGCGGGCGCACAAACCGACGCAGCCACGGCCACGACGATCGCCGCCACGGGACGCAGCGAACCAAACGGGTACTCAGGAAACATGGGAGGGGGGACTCAGTGCAGACCCAGCAGTCGGGCCACGTCGTTGAAGAGGGCAACGGACATCATCATCAGCAGGACGGCGACCCCACCACGTTGCAGGCGGGCCAGCCAAGCATCGGAGACCGGTCTCCCCGTGATGCCCTCGAAAAGATAATACATCAGGTGTCCACCGTCGAGCATGGGCAGCGGGAGCAGGTTCAACACCCCCAGGCTCACGCTCACCAGCGCCAGGAACCCGAGGTAGTAGGCCAGACCCTGGTTCACCGACTGACCGGCAAAGTCGGCGATGGTCAGCGGCCCGCTGAGATTCTTCAAGGAGGCCTCGCCGATCAGCATGCGGCCCATCATGCGCAAGGTCAGGACCGACACCTCCCAGGTCCGTTCCGCGCCCTTGGTGATGCCTTCGATCGGGCCGTAGGTGACCTTCACCATCGCCGGGGGCTGCCCGATGTAGGCGTCGATGCGTCCGACCGCCTGACTGGTGTCCCGCGCGTCCTGCGTGATGCGCGGGCGCACCACGACTTCGAGCGAACTGTCGCCGCGCTGCAGCAGCCAGCGCTGGTCCAGTGCCACACCTTCCTTCACCGCGGCACGGATGCGCTCGCGAAGCGTCGCCGCGTCCACGATGGTCTGGCCGTCGACCGAGATGACACGATCCCCGGCCCTGAGCCCGGCCACCGCCGCAGGGCCCCCTGCCTTGACTTCGCCCAGCACCGGCTCACTGAAGGCGGCACCGAGCCCGACCTGCCTCATGAACGCGGCGTCGACGTCGCGCGAGCTGACGCGGGACAGATCCAGGCGAACGTTGCGCATGGCGCGGCCGTCGCTGTCGGTCACGGACAGTTGCAGTGTCTGGCCTTCGAGCGCGGCCTGCGTGACTTGCCAGCGCAGGTCGGTCAGCGATCGCACGTCTTCCCATTCGACGCCGTCGTGGGAGATGGCGCGCACCCAGTCGCGGGACTTCAGCCCGGCCGCCTCGGCCGCCGAGCCCGCCACCGGGGGGCCGAGCACGGCCTTGGGCTCGCTGACACCGATCCAGCTCGCCGTCGCGTAGAGCAGGACCGCCAGCGCCAGGTTCGCCAGCGGGCCGGCGGCGACGATGGCCACACGGTTGCGCAGCGGCTGGCGGTTGAAGGTGCTGCCCAGTTCGGCCGCAGGCACCGAACCTTCGCGCTCGTCCAGCATGCGAACGTAGCCACCGAGCGGAAGGGCGCAGAGCACGAATTCGGTGGACTGAGGGCTGGCCTGGCGCCGCCAGATCACCCGGCCGAAACCGATCGAGAAGCGCAGCACCTTCACGCCGCAGCCCACGGCGACCCGGTAATGCCCGTACTCGTGGACCACGATCAACACGCCCAGGGTGAGCAGGAAGGCCAGGACGGTGGTGATCACGGGGCAAGACCTTTCATCGCCTCGCGCGCCATTGCGCGAGAGCGTTCGTCGAGGGCGATCAGGTCGTCCACCGAAGCGATCGGCCCGCCTTGATGACCCAACGTCTCAAGGGCACGGGCGTTGACCGTGTGGATGTCGGAAAAGCGCAGGCGCCCCTCGAGGAAGGCCGCCACGGCCACTTCGTTGGCGGCGTTGAGCACTGTCGTCGCCCCCTCGGGTGCGTCCAGCGCATCGAACGCGAGTTGCATGCAGGGAAAGCGACGCGTGTCCATGGCCTCGAAGTGCAGGCCGCCAAGGGCCAGGAAGTCGAGCCGGGAAGCGCCGGATTCGATGCGTTCGGGAAACGACAGGCCATAGGCGATGGGCACGCGCATGTCCGGCGTACCAAGCTGGGCCAGCACCGAGCCGTCCTGGCACGAAACCATCGAGTGGATGATGCTCTGAGGATGGAGCACGACACGGATCTGGGCAGGCTGGAGGTCGAAAAGCCAGCGCGCCTCGATGACTTCGAGCGCCTTGTTCATCATCGTGGCCGAGTCGACCGAGATCTTCCGTCCCATCACCCACTTGGGATGCGCGCAGGCCTCGTCGGGCGTGATACCGCTGAAGCTGTCCGGATCGCGTGTTCGAAAGGGCCCACCCGAGGCCGTCAGCACGATATGGTCGATCCAGCGAGTCCAGGCGGCGCGGTCGTGCGGCAGGCACTGGAAGATGGCCGAGTGTTCGCTGTCGATGGGAAGCAGCTGGGCGCCGCCGGCGGCCACCGCGGACATGAAGAGCTGCCCGCCCACGACCAGTGCCTCCTTGTTGGCCAGCAAGAGCCGTTTGCCCGCACGCGCTGCGGCCATGCAGGAACGCAAGCCCGCCGCGCCGACGATGGAAGCCATGACGGCGTCGACCTGGGAGTCGGCAGCCAGCTCTTCGAGGGCACCGGCCCCGACGCGGACTTCCGTGCGTGCGGCCCCGTCCGCCCCGTGGGCCAGCAAGGCGCGCAACCGCTTCGCGCCGTCCTCGGTCGACACCACGGCCACGCGAGGCGTCCAGCGGCGGCACTGCTCGGCGAGTGCTTCGATGCGTTGGTAGGCACTGAGGCCCACGACTTCGAAGCGATCGGGATGGCGCGCGACGACGTCGAGCGTGTTCGCCCCGACCGAACCGGTGGAGCCCAGGATGGCCAGGCGGAGGGGGCGGTTCATCGGCGTGTGCTCAGAGCGATGCGAGCGCCAGCGCCAACGGGAACACCGGCAGCAAGGCATCGACGCGGTCGAGCACGCCCCCATGGCCGGGCAGCAGTCCGCTGCTGTCCTTGGCCCCGGCAGCACGCTTGACGAGCGACTCGACAAGGTCTCCGACCACGCTCATGGCCGCCAGGCACAGCAAGGCCAGCAGCGTGGACGGCCAGCCCAGATGGCTCACCAGCAGCGTGTACAGACTGGGGGCCTCAGCGGCGTACGCGCGGTCTGCAGCGATCCATGCGGCGGCCAGCAACAGTACCGCGGCCGTGCCGGTGATGGCTCCCTCCCAGGTCTTGCCCGGACTGACCGTGGGTGCGAGCTTGTTCCGGCCAAAGGCTCGCCCGCCGGCATAGGCGGCGATGTCGGCCGCCCAGACCAGGGCGAACACCGACAGCACGAAATTCAGGCCGAGTGCCCGGGACTGACTCAGCGCCAGCCAGGCGGCCCACAACATCACGAGGCCGATCACCCAGCGCAGGGACCTGGGCAGTCGCGGCCAGGCCTTCGGGCCGCCGCGCAAGGCGAAGGTCGCGCCCAGCCCCCAGAGCACGGCTGCCAACCACCACGCCGAGTCCGGCGCCTGGGTCGTCCAGTGAGCAGCCAGTGCACCGGCACAGCCCAGCGCGAGCAAGCCACCCAGCACCCACGAGCCCAGGCCCGGCGCATCGTTCAACCGGCCCCACTCCCAGCCGGCCGCCGTGATGAGCACGAGGGTGACGATCGCAAAGGGCCACGGGCTGCTGGAGAACAAGGCCGGCAGCAGGATGGCCAGCAGCACGATGGCGGTGATGATGCGCTGCTTGAGCATGGCCGTCAGGCCCGCTGCGCGGCCGGAGAGTCGGCGTCGACCCCCCCGAAACGGCGGTCGCGCAGAGCGTAGGCGCGCAGCGCAGCATCGATCTCGGCGGCGCCGAAGTCGGGCCAAAGGCAATCGGTGAAGAAGAGCTCGGAATACGCGGCCTGCCACAGCAGGAAGTTGCTGATGCGCATTTCGCCGCCCGTGCGGATGAAGAGATCGGGGTCTGGCGCGAAGCCCAACGCCATGCGGCGGGTCAGTTCGCCCTCGTCCAGGTCTTCCGGCTTGAGGCCTTCGGCCAGGGCCTGGCGACAGGCCTGCAGCACGTCCCAGCGCCCTCCGTAGTTGAAGGCCACGGCCAGTGTGATGCGGCGGTTGCCCTCCGTCAGCTTCTCGGCGCGGTCCCAGGCCTGCAGCAGCTTCTCGCTGACGCTGGAGCGATCGCCCACGATGCGCACGCGAACCCCGTCGCGGTGCAGCTTGTCGAGGTACTTGGATACCGCCACCAGCACCAGGCCCATCAGGCCCGACACCTCGTCGCTCGGACGCTTCCAGTTTTCCGAGCTGAAGGCGAAGACGGTGAGGTACTCGACGCCGCGGTCGGCGAAGAGGTCGATGGCCCGCACCAGCGTATCGACGCCATGCTTGTGGCCGAAGTAGCGAGGCATGTATCGCCGCTTGGCCCATCGGCCATTGCCATCCATCACGACGGCGACGTGACGGGGCACGGTCGTGCCCGGTGGGGTGCTTTGCGCGATTGCCGCGCCGATGGCAAGGTCGGACGCCATGGGGCGGGCCTCAGACGGCCATCACTTCCGCTTCCTTGCCTTGCACCAGCTTGTCGATCTCGGCGATCGTGCGGTCGGTCAGCCGCTGCACCTCGTCCTGGGAGCGGCGCTCCTCGTCTTCGGTGGCCAGCTTTTCCTTGAGCAACTTCTTCAGCTGGTCGTTGGCATCGCGGCGCACGCTGCGAACGGCAATCTTGGCCTCTTCCCCGGCGTGGCGCACCACCTTGGTGAGTTCGCGACGGCGCTCTTCGGTCAGGCCGGGCATGGGAACGCGGATGAGATCGCCCTGGGAAGAGGGGTTCAGGCCCAGATCCGACTCGCGGATGGCCTTCTCGATCTTGGCGCCCATGCCCTTTTCCCAGGGCTGCACGCTGATCGTTCGTGCGTCCAGCAGCGTCACGTTGGCCACCTGGCTGATGGGCACGGCCGACCCGTAGTAGTCGACATGCACCTGATCCAGCAGCCCGGGGTGGGCGCGACCGGTGCGGATCTTGTGAAGCTCGTTCTTGAAAGCTTCGACGGACTTGGCCATCTTTTCGTTGGCCGTCTTGCGGATGTCAGAGATGGTCATGGAAACGACAGCCTCCTCAAACGTGCACCAGGGTGCCTTCGTCTTCGCCGAGCACCACGCGCTTGAGGGCACCGGCCTTGAATATGCTGAATACCTTGATGGGCAGCTTCTGGTCGCGGCACAAGGCCAGCGCCGTGGCGTCCATCACCTGCAGGTTCTTGATGATCGCCTCGTCGAACGTGATGCGGGTGTAGCGCGTGGCGTGCGGATCCTTCTTGGGATCGGCGGTGTAGACGCCGTCGACCTTCGTCGCCTTCATCACGACCTCGGCTCCCATCTCGGCACCCCGCAACGCCGCGGCGGTATCGGTGGTGAAGAAGGGGTTGCCGGTGCCGGCTGCGAACACGACGACCTTGCCTTCCTCGAGGTACTGAAGCGCCTTGGGACGGACATACGGCTCGACCACTTGTTCGATCGAGATGGCGGACATCACGCGTGCGGTCATGCCCTCCTGCCGCATGGTGTCGGCCAGTGCCAGCGAATTCATCACGGTGGCCAGCATGCCCATGTAGTCGGCGGTGGCGCGGTCCATGCCCACTGAACCGCCGGCCACACCACGGAAGATGTTGCCGCCACCGATGACGACGGCCACCTCGCAGCCCATGTTGGTGATTTCCTGCACCTCGCGCACGATGCGCACGATGGTCGAGCGGTTGATGCCGTATGCGTCGTCGCCCATCAGGGCTTCGCCCGAGAGCTTGAGCAGGATGCGCTTGTACGCCGGCATTCAGGATCCCCAGGATTCATCAACGACAGGACCGACAGTGTAAGGCGCGCCGCGGCGCGCACCTCCCGTCGGCAGGGCTTACTGGCCCTTGGCGGCAGCCACCTGTGCAGCGACTTCGGCGGCAAAGTCGTCGGTCTTCTTCTCGATGCCCTCGCCTACAACGTACAGCGTGAAGCCCGCGACCTTGGTGGCACGCTCCTTGAGCATCTGCTCGACGGTCTGCTTGTCGTTCTTCACGAACGCCTGGTTCAGCAGCGAAACCTCCTTGAGGAACTTCTGCACCGAACCTTCGACACGTTTGGCAACGATTTCAGCCGACTGAGCGGGCTTGCCAGCGGCCACGTTCGCAGCGGAGTCCTCGGCAGCCTTCTCGGCGGCGACGCGGCGTTCGACCTCGATCAGATCGGCCGGCACGTCGGCCGTGGCCAGCGCCTTGGGCTTCATGGCGGCGACGTGCATCGCCACGTCCTTGGCCGCAACTTCGTCGCCGGTGAACTCGACCATCACGCCGATGCGCGTGCCATGCAGGTAGCTGGCCAGCTGGCCGCCGCCCGCATACCGCCTGAAGCGGCGGATGGCCATGTTCTCGCCGATCTTGCCGATCAGGCCCTTGCGCACGTCCTCGACCGTTGGGCCGAAGCCGTCCTGCGAATGAGGCAGCGCCGACAGCGCGGCAACGTCGGCCGGGTTGTGCTCGGCCACCAGCCTGGCACAAGCCTGCGTGAACGCCAGGAAGGAGTCGTTCTTGGAGACGAAGTCCGTCTCGCAGTTGATCTCGACCAGCGCACCCGTGCTGCCCTGGAGCGCCGCGGAGATGACACCTTCGGCAGTGATGCGCGACGCCGCCTTGCCGGCCTTGTTGCCCAGCTTGACGCGCAGAATCTCCTCCGCCCGGCCCATGTCGCCCTCGGCTTCGGTCAGGGCCTTCTTGCACTCCATCATCGGCGCGTCGGTCTTGCCGCGCAGCTCGGCCACCATGCTTGCGGTGATTGCAGCCATCTTCAAACTCCGATCAATTCATGAAAAATGCGATCGGCGCCTCGCGGCAGCCGGCCGCCGGGCGCTGGTCCGTCGCGGCACCGGCCGTGAAGGCCGGTGCGCCGGTGATCACTGTTCGCTGACCTCGACGAACTCGTCGTTGCCGGCCACGGCAGTCACCACTTCGGAAGTGGAGTTGGCCTTGCCCTCGAGCACGGCGTCGGCCACAGCGCGCGCATACAGCGCGACGGCCTTGGCGGAATCGTCGTTGCCAGGAATGACGTAGTCGATGCCCACCGGCGAGTGGTTGGTGTCGACGATGCCGATGACCGGGATGCCGAGCTTCTTGGCCTCGGCCACGGCGATCTTGTGGTAGCCGACATCGATGACGAACATGGCATCGGGAAGCGCGCTCATGTCCTGGATGCCGCCGATGTCCTTCTCGAGCTTGACCAGCTCGCGCTCGAACAGCAGCGCTTCCTTCTTGATCATGGCGTCCATGCCGGCGTCCTTGGTCGCCTGCATTTCCTTGAGCTTCTTGAGCGAACCCTTGACCGTCTTGAAGTTGGTCAGCATGCCGCCAAGCCAGCGCTGGTCGACGTAAGGCATGCCGCAACGCTGGGCTTCCATCGCGATCACCTCTCGCGCCTGGCGCTTGGTGCCGATCATCAGCACCGTGCCGCGGCGAGCCGCCAGCTGGCGAATGAACTTCATCCCGTCGTTGAAGAGCGGTTGCGTCTTCTCGAGGTTGATGATGTGGATCTTGTTGCGATGGCCGTAGATGTACGGTGCCATCTTGGGATTCCAGAAGCGCGTCTGGTGTCCGAAATGGACACCGGCTTCCAGCATTTCACGCATGGAGACAGTCATGAGAACTCCGAAGGTTGGGTCTAGAATCCCGGCGCTTATCGACGAGGCGGAGACCACTTGGGCAGAGAGCATCTGCCACCGGTGCATCAACCACCTCGGCGACACCTTTCGTGGCCGGGTTCGCGATTGATTCGTCCCGACGCGGCACGGCCATCGCGAGATGACGCAGACCTTGTCCGAGAAAAACCCAATGAGTTTAGCACGCAGCGACATGCCCGATCTGACCGAGGCACGCGCTTCGCTGCAATCCGGTCGATGCACGGCTCGGCAGTTGATGGAAGTCAGCCTCGGCTCGGCCGATCTGCCCGAGGCGCGCGGGGCCTACGTGAGACGTTTCGACACACTGGCGCGCGCTACGGCCGAGGGTGTCGACCGCAACTTCGCCGCCGGTGCCCCGCTGCCGCCTCTGGCGGGCCTGGCGGTGTCGATCAAGGATCTCTTTGACGTGGCGGGCGCCTGCACGACGGCCGGATCGAAGGTGCTCGAAGACGAAACGGTGGCGCACGACGACGCGCCGGCCGTGGCGCGCCTGCGCGCCGCCGGTGCCGCGCTGACAGGCCAGACCAACATGAGCGAATTCGCGTACTCGGGCGTGGGACTCAACCCGCACCACGGCACGCCCGCCAATCCGGCCACTCTGTTGCTGGATCCGACCCCGCGCATACCCGGCGGCTCGACCTCGGGGGGCGGCGTGACTGTCGCCGCCGGGGCGGCCTGGGCAGCACTCGGGTCCGATACCGGTGGCTCGATACGCATTCCCGCCGCGCTGCAGGGACTGGTCGGGTTCAAGAACACGCAGCGCCTGACCCCGCTGGAAGGCGCCGTGCCCCTGTCCTACACGCTGGACACCAGTTGTGCCATCACCCGCTCGGTACGCGATGCGGTGCTGCTGCACGAGATCCTCTCCGCTCGCAAGGTCGTCCTGCGCCACCGCCCGCTGGCCGCGCTGCGGCTGGCCGTACCCCGCACCCTGATGCTGGACGATCTCGAGCCTGTCGTGGCGACGGTGTTCGAGCGATGCCTGTCGACCTTGAGCGCAGCCGGAGCCCTGATCGACGAGATCGATCTCGAACCCTTGAAGCACCTTGCCGCGCTGCAAGCCAATGGCGGCTTCGCGGCGGCCGAAAGCTGGTCCTGGCACCGCCACCGGCTGAGCGCGCGCCAGGCCGACTACGACCCTCGCGTGGCAATGCGCATCCGCCGCGGGGAAGCCATCGGTGCCGCAGACCACATCGACCTGCACCTCGCGCGGCGCGACTGGATCGCAAGAATGCAGAACTTTCTCGACGGCTACGACGCCATGCTGTCGCCCACCGTGCCGATGGTGGCGCCGCCGATCCTGCCCCTGGTCGACGACGACGCCGCCTTCTTCGCCACCAACGGCCGACTGCTGCGCAACCCCTCGGCCGTCAACTTCCTCGACGGCTGCGCGCTGTCGCTGCCCTGCCAGCAGAGCGGCGAGATGCCGGTCGGACTGATGGTGTGGGCCGGAGCGATGTGCGACGACACCGTGCTCGACGTCTGCCTGGGCATCGAAGCCGAGTTGCGACGGCAGGTGCGCTGAGTTGCGCTTCGCCGTCATCGGCGCCGGTGTGGTCGGCGTCACCACTGCCTACGAACTGGCTGCCGACGGACACGAGGTCATCGTCTACGAGCGTCACTCGGCCGTGGCCTCGGGCACCAGCTTCGCCAACGCCGGCGTGCTCGCACCGGGCTACGTCACGCCCTGGGCAGCCCCCGGCATGCCGTGGAAAGTGGTGCGGCAGGTCTTCAGCGGCCACGCCGCAGTTCGCTTCTCGGGCACGAGCTGGCTTCGTGAGCTGCCCTGGATGTGGCATTGGTGGCGCGCCTGCCACCCGGCAGTTCATCAACGCAATCGCTCGGCCATGCAGCGCCTGGCCAACTTCAGCCGCGAGAGGCAGCAGGACCTGACGCGCAAACTGCAACTCGACTACGAGCAACGAGAAGGCTACATGGTGCTGTTGCGCGGCGAACGCGAGCTGGCAGCAGCGCAAGGCGGGCTGAAGCTGCTGGGTGAGCTGGGCGTGGCCTACGAGCTGATCGACGCGACCCGTGCACGAAAGATCGAACCCGGCCTGCATGCCGGCACGCCGCTGGCTGGTGCCATCCACCTGGCACGCGACGGGGTGGCCAACTGCCGCCAGTTCACGCATCTCATCAAGGCCGAGGCACAGCGGCTGGGCGTCAGCTTCCGTTTCGACATCGCGGTGAGGCGCATCGTCACCGGCCCCCAGCCCACGCTGCAGCTCGACCGGCCCGACGGCGTGGCCGCAGGCGACACGCAAGTCGAGGCCCCGGCGCCTTTCGACGGGGTCGTGATCTGCGCCGGGCCACAGTCGGCCGAACTGCTCGCGCCCCTCGGACTGAAACTGCCCATCGCGCCGGTTTTCGGCTACTCCATCACCGCGCCTCTGCGGCACCTGGACGGACACCCCGACATGGGTCCAAGATCGGCCGTGATGGACGAGAAGTACAAGGTCGCGATCAGTCGCCTGGGCGAGCGGGTGCGCGTCGCAGGCAGTGCCGAGCTGGGCGGCAGCGTCTCCACCATGAACGCCCGGGCCCTGCAGACCCTGTACCGTGTGCTGGACGACTGGTACCCCGGCGTGGTCGCCACCCACAAGGCACAGGCCTGGAAAGGTGCGCGGCCGATGCTGCCCGATGGCCCACCGCTGGTGTGCGCCACGGCACAGGCCGGCGTGTGGCTCAACCTCGGACACGGGTCGAGCGGCTGGGCGCTGTCCTGCGGCTCGGCACGCCTGTTGGCCGACCTGGTGGCCGGACGCCCGGCACCCATCGACACCGCCGGCTTGAACCTGCAACGCTGGGGCTGAGCTGATGCGGCGCGTCTCGACGGACAACGGCCCTTGGAAGATGTTCGACACGACGCGGAGCCGGGCGATCGAGGCACGCGCCCTGGCCGCCCACGTTCCCGGCGCGCTGATGCAACGGGCAGGCACGGCCGCGGCCCGACTCGCGATGGCGGTCGCGCCGCATGCCCGTGAGGTGACCGTCCTGGTGGGGCCAGGCAACAACGGTGGCGACGGACTGGTCGCCGCGACCGTGCTGCATGGCGCCGGGAAGACCGTGCGTGTCCACCTGGTCGCCTCGCCGACAGCCCGACCACTCGATGCCGAAGCGGCCTTGCAGCGCGCCAGGGCGGCAGGCTTGCAGATCGACAGCGGCCCGCCGGGAGCGCCGCTCGGGCGCGAAGACCTGATCGTCGATGCCCTGCTGGGTCTGGGCGCCACGCGCGCGATGCAGGGCGAACTTGCTGCCGCCGTGCACTGGTCCGGCCGTCAGCCGGCCAGGTGTCTGGCCATCGATCTGCCGTCGGGATTGCACGGCGAAACCGGACAGCCCACCGGTGCGGCCGTGATTCGCGCCGACCACACGCTGTGCCTGCTGACGCTCAAGCCCGGCCTTTTCACTGCCGCAGGGCGCGACCATGCCGGGCAGGCCTGGCTCGACACCCTGGGCATCGAACCGACCGGCGAGGACGTCGAGGCCGCGGCCGCCGTGGTGCCGTCCCTGGAGTCGCTGCGCAGCCCATGGGCCTTGCGACGCCACGCCAGTCACAAGGGGAGCTTCGGCGATGTCGCGGTCGTGGGCGGCGACCTCGGCATGACGGGTGCCGCATGGCTGGCTTCCCAGGCGGCCCTGGCCGCTGGCGCAGGTCGTGTGTATTGCTGCCCATTGGACGCCGACGCACCGTTGCTGACGCCGTGGCATCCGGAGTTGATGGGCCGACATCGATGGTGGCTTTCGCCTCCGGCCACCCTGCGGTCCGCCACGGTGGTGTGCGGCTGCGGCGGCGGCAGCGCCGTTGCAGCCGCCCTGCCGCCCTTGCTGAGCCATGCGCAGCGATTGGTTCTCGACGCCGATGCGTTGAACGCCGTGGCAGCGGACGTCATGTTGGCCAGCTTGCTGAAGACACGCGCCCGGCGAGGACTGTCCACCGTGCTGACGCCGCACCCGCTGGAAGCTGCACGGCTGCTGGGATGCAGCGCGGCTCAGGTGCAGGCCGACCGTCTGGCCGCCGCGCGACAGATCGCCGAGACCTTCGGCTGCGTTGTCGTGCTGAAGGGGTCCGGCAGCGTGATCGCGGGTCCGCTCGGCCCCCCGGTCATCAACCTCACGGGCAACGCCCTGCTTGCGACGGCCGGCACCGGCGACGTGCTGGCCGGCTGGATCGGCGGAACCTGGGCATCGGCCCCACTGCCTGCCAGGGACGCCACGATGTCCGCCACCGTATCGTCGGTCTGGCTGCACGGCCACGCCGCTGACGAGGTGCTGCAGCACCGACCCGGCACAGTCGCGCTGCGCGCCAGCGACCTCATCGAATTGATGCGCTCGAGCCTGTCCGGCTGAGCCCGTCGGCGCATCGAGGCCCGAGGTCAGCGGCGGGTTCGCGGCCTCGGTGCAGCTTTGCGCGGCGCCGGTTTTCGCGCGCGCCGCGCTGCCGTCTCGGGCGCATTGGCCTTCTGCGCCCGGGCCGCGAGCTTGGCGGCACGATCGGCCAGGCGGATCGCGGCGAGTTCCTCCACCGCATCGCCAGGCTTGGCGCCCACGCTGCGACCTTGCGACAGCAGCCGGTCACCCTCGCCTTCGCGCACCATGCGAAAGTCGATCTTGCGTCCGTCGAGGTCCACCCGGCTGACCTGCACCCGCACCCGCACGCCCACGGCGTAACGCACGCCGGTGCGCTCGCCGCGCAGTTCCTGGCGCGCCTCGTCGAAGCGGTAGTACTCGCCACCCAGTTCGGTGATGTGCACCAAGCCGTCGACGTACAGTGCATCGAGCGTCACGAACAGACCGAAACTGGCCACGGCACTGATCGTGCCCGAGAACTCCTCGCCAAGGTGCTCTCGCATGTAGCGGCACTTCAGCCAGGCCTCGACATCCCGTGAGGCCTCGTCGGCGCGCCGCTCGTTGGCGCTGCAGTGCGCGCCGGCGGCCTCCCAGTGCGACAGTTCCTGGGTCATCGGCTTGGGCGCCTTGTGCGCGGGCTTGCCGCCGCGCCGCAGTTCGGGGACCCGGGTCTTGGCGCTGGGCACCAGGTGGTAGCGCCGGCCGCCCAGCAGGGCCTTGATGACGCGGTGCACCAGCAGATCGGGATAGCGGCGGATGGGACTCGTGAAGTGCGTGTAGGCGGCGTACGCCAGCCCGAAGTGGCCCTGGTTGTCTGCGGTGTAGATGGCCTGCTGCATCGAACGCAGCAGCATGGTCTGGATCTGTACGGCATCGGGCCGACCTTGTGCGGCCTGCGAGATGGCCTGCATCTCCGCCGGCGTCGGCTCGTCGCTGAGGTGCAGCCCGATGCCCAGCGCCTTGAGATAGGCCTGCAGCGTCACCCGCTTCTCGGGCGTGGGGCCCTCGTGCACCCGGTACAGAGACGGGTGCTCGGCCGACGCGATGAAGGCGGCGGCGCACACGTTGGCCGCCAGCATGGCCTCTTCGATGAGCCGGTGGGCGTCGGTGCGCGTGCGCGGCACGATGCGTTCGATGCGGCCCGCTTCGTCGCAGACGATTTGCGTCTCGGTGCTCTCGAAGTCGACCGCGCCACGCACGGCCCGCTGCTTCAGCAACGCCCGGTAGACCTCGTGCAGGTGCAGCAGGTGCGGCACCAGGTCGGCGCGTCGCGAGGCCTCGGGGCCGCGCGTATTGGCCAGCACGGCGGCCACTTCGGTGTAGGTCAGCCGTGCGTGCGAGCAGATCACCGCCGGGAAGAACTGGAACGCATCGATCGAACCGTCCGCGGTGACGATCATGTCGCACACCATGGCCAGGCGGTCCTGCTCCGGGTTGAGCGAGCACAGGCCGTTGGACAGTTTCTCGGGCAGCATCGGAATGACACGGCGCGGGAAGTACACCGAGGTGGCACGCTCGAATGCGTCTTCGTCGATCGGCTCGCCCGGCTTCACGTAATGGCTCACGTCGGCAATGGCGACGATCAGCCGCCAGCCCTCGACCAGCGTCTTGCCCCGGCCCCGCTTGAAGGGCTCGCAATAGACGGCATCGTCGAAGTCGCGCGCGTCCTCGCCATCGATGGTGACCAGCGCGACGTCGGTGAGGTCGATGCGGTTCCTGCGGTCGACGGCGCGAAGCTTGTCGGGCAGAGCGGCCGCGGCGGCCAGCGTCTCCGCCGAGAACTCGTGCGGGACCTCGTACTTTCGCACCGCGATCTCGATCTCCATGCCGGGGTCGTCGATCTCGCCGAGCACCTCGGCCACGCGGCCGACGGGCTGTGAGTGCACGGAAGGCGGCTCGGTGAGTTCCACCGCCACCACCTGACCGACGGCGGCGCTGGCCGTGGCGTTCTTGGGGATCAGGATGTCCTGGCCGAAGCGGCGGTCCTCAGGCGCGACCAGCCACTGTCCACCTTCATGCAGCAGGCGGCCGATGATGGGCGTCTTGCGGCGTTCGAGGATCTCGACGATGCGGCCTTCAGGCCGACCCTTGCGGTCGTAGCGCAGGATGCGCACTCGCACCTTGTCGCGGTGCAGCGCCGTCCGCATCTCCTGCGGGGCGAGGTATACGGCGGGTTCGCCGTCGGCGCGCAGCACGAGGCCGTGGCCATCACGGTGACCGTCGACGACGCCTTCGACTTCGCCCAGCAAGCCTTGAGCAGGCTGCGGAGGGCTTGAATACTTCTTCTCTTTGATGATATGATCCTTTGTTCCTGAGAGCCCAGATGGCGGAATTGGTAGACGCACTAGTTTCAGGTACTAGCGCTTAACGGCGTGGAGGTTCGAGTCCTCTTCTGGGCACCAAGATGTTTCAAAGCCGGCACGGTGTGCCGGCTTTTTGTTTTGGAGGCCGGCACGGTGTGCCGGCTTTTTTCTTTTGAAGGCCGGCACACTGTGCCGGCTTTTCTCTTTGAAGGCCGGCGCACTGTGCCGGTTGTTTGTTTTGGAGTCCGGCACGATGTGCCGGCTTCCTGCCTTGAAGAGTCCAGCCCGCCATGCCTGACTCCTTCGTTGCGCATCTCCATCGCGCGACGCGAGGCCTCCGTCTACACCGAGAACTTCTTGGCCAGGCCTTCAGGGCGCAGGTTGTCGTAGTCCTCGAAAGGCTGGTGGATCCACGGGCTGGTAGGCAGCATCTCGACGAAATAGTCGGGCACGTAGCTCGACACCCCCTTGACCCACACCACGGCAGCACGCAGTTCACTGATGGACGGCATGCCGCGCAAGCGGTCGACGACCGCGCGCAAGGTCACGCCGGTGTCCGCCAGGTCGTCCACCAGCAGCACCCGGCCGGCCAGTTCGCCCTTGGGCATGGTGATGTACTTCGCCAGGTCGAGGCGGCCCTGAATGGTGCCCGAATCAGCGCGGTAGGAACTGGTCGACATGATCGCCAGCGGCTTGTCGAACACGCGCGACAGGACGTCGCCGGGCCGCATGCCACCGCGGGCCAGGCACAGGATCTGGTCGAACTGCCAGCCCGAGTTGGCCACCTTCAGGGCCAGTCGCTCGATGAGCATGTGGTACTCGTCCCATGACACGTACAGGTGCTTGCCGTCGTCGGTGAGCATGCGATCGTTCTCCTTGAGGGGTGGCGCCGAAGCTCAGGCGCGGAAGGGGTGGCGAAGCAGGATGGTGTGCACTCGGTCGGGGCCGGTGGACACCATGTCTATGGGCGCGCCGATCAGTGCTTCCAGGCGCTCCAGGTAGCGGCGTGCGTTCAGCGGGAGTTGTTCCCAGTTGGTCAGGCCGGCGGTGGTCTGCGTCCAGCCGGGCATGGTTTCGTAGACCGGGCGGCAACGCAGGATCTCGTCGGCGTCCAGCGGCAGGATGTCGACCTTGTGGCCGTCGGACTCGTAGCCGGTGCAGATGTTGATCTCGGGCAGTCCGTCCAGCACGTCCAGCTTGGTGATGCACAGGCCGGAGACGCCATTGATGATGATCGACCGCTTGAGCGCCGCGGCATCCAGCCAGCCGCAGCGGCGAACGCGACCGGTCACGGTGCCCCGCTCCTGCCCCACCGTCGACAGGTGATGACCCACGCTGGCGGGGTCGTCCATCGGAAGCTCCGTCGGGAATGGCCCGCTGCCCACCCGCGTCGTGTAGGCCTTGGTGATGCCAAGCACGTAGTGCAGCATGCCCGGACCCACGCCAGAGCCGGCCGCCGCATTGCCTGCCACGCAGTTGCTCGAAGTGACGTAGGGATAGGTGCCGTGGTCGATGTCCAGCAAGGTGCCCTGCGCGCCTTCGAACAGCAGATTGGCACCTGCCAGATGCGCCTGGTGCAGCCTGTAGCCGACGTCGGCCATCAGCGGACGAAGCCTCTCGGCCGCTGCCATCGCGCCATCGAGCATGGGGCCCATCTCCAGAGGCTTGGCGCCCAGGACACCGGTCAGCTCCGAGTTGTGCAGATGGACCAGTTCGCGCAGCTTGGCTTCGAAGCGGGCCGGGTGCTTGAGGTCCTGCACACGCAGCGCTCGGCGCGCCACCTTGTCTTCGTAGGCCGGTCCGATGCCCTTGCCCGTCGTTCCGATCTTGCCGCCACCGCTGGTCTCGCGCAGCGCTTCACGGGCACGGTCGAGTTCGACGTGAAACGGCATGATCAGTGGACACGACTCGCTGAGGAACAGGCGCGAGCGGACATCCACACCCAGGGCCTCGATGCGCTCGATCTCGAGCAGAAGGTGAGCAGGATCGACGACCACACCGTTGCCGATGTAGCAGGCCACGCCCTCGCGCATGACGCCCGAGGGGATGAGTTGCAGTGCCGTCTTGCGACCGGCGATCACCAGCGTGTGGCCGGCGTTGTGCCCGCCCTGGAAGCGCACCACGCCATGGGCGTGGTCGGTCATCCAGTCGACGATCTTGCCTTTGCCTTCGTCACCCCACTGGGTGCCGACGACGACCACGTTGCGGCCGCTGCCCGCCTTGAAGCCTGTTTGCATGAATGAAAGAGTCCTGTGATTCAAGGTCGATCGTGGCGGGCCGGCAGGGCCTGCAGCACCCAATGGCCATCGACGGCCACGAGTTCACGGTCGCAAGAGAGTGTCTGCGCCTCGGGCACATGCCCGGGCAGCGTGGAAACGACGGTCTCGCCGGTCTCGCGCAGCCGACGCACGGCGGAACGCAGGGCAGGCTCCTCACCCCAGGGGGCCAGAATCGCCGACGCTGCGTGCATTGCAGGCGCCGCTTCAGACAGCGACTTCAGGTCGAGGCTGAAACCCACCGCCGGACGGTTGCGCCCGAACACCGCCCCGACCTCGTCATAGCGCCCGCCTCGAGCCAGTGTGTCGCTGCTGCCGGCCCCATAGATGGCGAAGCGCGGGCCGCTGTAGTAGGCATAGCCACTCATGTCCGACAGATCGAAGCCGACACGCAGACCGGGATAGGCCTGGCGCAGGTGTTCAGCCAGCCACTCCAGGTCTTCCAGCGCCTGCTTGACCAGCGGCCGCGCCGGCAGCGCCTCTCGCGCGCTGACGAGAACCTCGTCACCACCATACAGACCCAGCAGTGCCAGCATGGCCTGCCGCGCAGCGACGGGCCAGGCGTCGGTGAGCGCCTCGACAGTCGCCGCATCCTTCTCCGACAAGGCATGCACGACTTCATTGATCTGTCCCGCTCCGAGCGGCAGGCCCGACAGCACGCCACGGAGCACCCGCGCGTCGGCAAGATCGATGACCAGATCGCGCACATCGGCGTCGTGCAGGCAGTCGATGGCCAATTCGTGCGCCTCGAGATCAGCCTCGAGTCCCGCATGACCGAAGATCTCGGCACCGAACTGCAGCGGTTCGCGGGTGGCACGAAGCCCCGATGGCCTGGTGTGCAGCACCGGGCCGCAGTAGCAGAGCCGGGTCACGCCTTCCTCGTTCAGCAGATGGGCGTCGATACGCGCGGCTTGCGGCGTGGTGTCGGCGCGCAGGCCCAGCATGCGGCCGCTGAGTTGATCGACGAGCTTGAAGGTCTTCAGATCGAGGTCGGAGCCGGTACCCGAGAGCAATGAACCGAGATGCTCGAGCAGCGGCGGCATGACCAGCTCATAACCGTAACAACGGGCACGATCCAGCAAGCGGCGCCGCAGACCTTCGATGCGCCGTGCCTGCGTGGGCAGGACGTCGGCAATGTGCTCCGGCAAGAGCCAGGCGGACATCATGAAAAGCACCGGGTATTGAAAACGGCATTGTACGTGCCGCCAGAGCCGCCGCAGACCCGATGAACGGACCGCGCAAGCTCGAACAGGCCATCAAAGCCAGACGCTGAGCAACAGCAGCCCGGCGAGCATCGAGCTCAATCCAACGAACCGGATCTGCCCGTCGCTCATGCGCGTGGCGCGCTCGAAGAGCTGGCGCCAACCACGAGGGCTCAGGAAGGGCAGCAGCCCTTCGAGCAGCAGCATCAGCGCGACGGCCCCCAGGAGCAGTTCGAACATGACACCGCCCCAGGACTGGCGAAGTCTGAGCTCAGACTATCTGCCCGTTGCGGGCTGGGCCGCCGGCCCGCCGCCACGCATGGTGCGGAAGAAGTCGTTGTTGGGGTCGAGCACCATGATGTCCGACCGGTTGCGGAAGGTCGAACGATAGGCCTCCAGGCTGCGATAGAACTGGGCGAACTGAGGATCGCGACCGAAGGCCTCGGCGTAGAGTGCCGAGGACTTCGCATCGCCCTCGCCCTTGATCTTCTGAGCGTCGCGATAGGCCTCGGCGATGATGACCTCGCGCTGGCGATCGGCATCGGCGCGGATCTTCTCGGCTTCGGCCAGGCCCTCGGAGCGAAGCTCGTTGGCCACCTGCTTGCGCTCTGACTCCATGCGCCGGTAGACGCTGTCGGTGATGTCGGCGACGAAGTCGACGCGCTTGATGCGCACGTCGACCACCTCGATGCCGAATGCCTTGGCCTCGTCGGACAGACGCGTGCGGACGTCTCCCATGACGCGCTCTCGTTCAGTGGACAACACCCCCTGCACGGTGCGCTTGGTGATCTCCTCGTTGAACGCCGCCTGCACCACGGGGCTCAGACGGCTCTCGAGGTTGCGAAAGTCGACGCCGTTGTTGCGGATGAACTGGCGCGGCTCGGAGATGCGCCACTTCACCAGCCAGTCGATGACCAGGCTCTTCTTCTCGGCGGTGAAGATGGGGCGTGTTTCAGGGCTGTCGAGCGTCTGGATTCGCTTGTCCAGGAACACGACGTTCTGGAACGGCGGCGGCATCTTGAAC
Source organism: Rubrivivax sp. (assembly GCA_022843905.1). GTDB lineage: Bacteria > Pseudomonadota > Gammaproteobacteria > Burkholderiales > Burkholderiaceae_C > Rubrivivax. The sequence goes on along the minus strand of JALHMT010000005.1, from coordinate 190,493 downwards.
TTCAAGCCCGGTTCGGTGATGACTTCCTTGATCTCGCCGAGCGCGAAGATGACCGCCACCTGGCGCTGGTCGACGATGAAGAGGGTGGAGGCCGCGATGAACAGGGCGACGAGCGCCGAGCCGACGATCAGACTGATGCGATTCATGTTCATGGCTCCTTCAACGGCCTTCGCGGTCACGCGTGCGTGAACCGTCACGGGAGCGGATGTCGGACCCCGAGACGGTCGCAGCAGCCTCTGGAGTCACCGGTGGCGGCGCGACGATCTGCCCCGACCCGGCGGCTCCGGCGGCAGGCGCTCCGGCCTGTTGCAACAGACGATCCAGCGGCAGGTACAGCAGGTTGGAACCGGAACGGCTGTCGATCAGCACCTTGCTGACGTTGCTGTACACCTGCTGCATGGTGTCGAGGTAGAGACGGTCACGCGTGACGGCCGGTGCCTTCTGGTACTCGGTCAGCACCGATCGGAAGCGCTGCGCGTCACCCTCGGCCTGTGCCACCACGCGCGCGCGGTAGCCTTCGGCTTCTTCGAGCAGCCGTGACGAGGTACCTCGCGCCTTCGGGATGACGTCGCTGGCATACGCCTGACCTTCGTTCTTGAAGCGGTCACGGTCGGCACCGGCCTTCACTGCGTCGTTGAACGCGGCCTGCACCGAGTCGGGGACCTGCACGTTCTGCACGTTGACGTTGACGATGATGATGCCGGCCTTCAGCCGCTCGAGCTGCGCCTGTACCGACTTCACCAGGGCCGCAGCCAACGCGTCACGCTGCTCATAGAGCACTGAATTCACACGGCTGCTGCCGACGATCTCGCGCACCGCCGATTCACTGGCCTGCACCACCGCTTCGTCGGGGTTGCGGTTCTCGAACAGGTAGGTACGCGCGTCGCTCAGCCGGTACTGCACCGTGAAGCGGATGTCGACGATGTTCTCGTCCTGCGTCAGCATCGAGGAGTCTCGAAGCCCGGTGGCCTGCACCACGGTGTTGCGCCCCACCTCCACCGACCGCAACTGGGTCACCGACACCGTCTCATGCGCCTGGAAGGGATAAGGAAAGCGCCACTGGAAGCCTGCATCGACCGTGTGGCTGTACTTGCCGAAGGAGGTGACGACAGACTGGTGACCTTCCTGCACGATGAAGAACCCGCTGCCCAGCCAAACCAGGGCCACCACGCCCGCGATCAACGCCGCGCCGATGCCTGCGCTCTTCATGTCGGGCTGGAACGAGGGGCCGTCCCCGGGCGGACGATCGTCACCGCCGCGCCGCGGGCCGCCACCGCCCCCCTTGCCGCCGAACAGGCCGCTGAGCTTGCGGTTGAAGTCGCGCCAGAGTTCGTCCAGGTCAGGCGGCCCGTCGTTGCGGCCACCGCCCTGGTAGATCAGGCTGCCATCGGCGTCACGGCGACCGGTTCGGGCACGCACAGAGGCCGACAACCAGGCGCCCAGGGCTTGCGCTACCGCACCGAGCCTGGACACGAAGTGGGGAGGTCTGGAGACGCTCATGCTCATGGAAGGGTCACGCTGTGGGCCGGTCCGTCGGGGTCGGCTGGGTGGGATGGGAGAGCCGACGGCTCAGCCTCGACACTTGGGGCGCTTTCGGAATGATGCAAGCGCCCTGCAACGATATCGGCAATGACCTGGCGCAGCAGCGCCACGCCGTCGCCGGTCTGGGCGCTCACGAACACGCGCGGGCGCCGAACACCGGGATGCACTTCGACCTGATCGACGGGCTCGCGCGACTGGCGCGAGTCTTCAAGCAGATCGCACTTGTTGTACACCAGGACCTGAGGCACCTGGCCTGCACCGATGTCCTCGAGCACGCGTTCGACCTCGGCCTGCTGCTCGCGAAGCTGCGGGCTCGATGCGTCCACGACGTGCAGCAGCAGATCGGCGTCGGCGGCTTCCTGCAGGGTGGCCTCGAAGGCCTCGACCAGTTTGTGCGGCAGATCCCGGATGAAGCCGACCGTGTCGGAGAGGGACACAGACCGGCCGGCCTGCTCGAGCCAGAGCGATCGGGTGGTGGTGTCCAGGGTGGCAAACAACTGGTCGGCGGCATAGCTGCGAGCCTTCACCAGCGCATTGAAGAGCGTCGACTTGCCCGCATTGGTGTAGCCGACGAGGGAAATTCGGAAAGTGCCACGCCGCTCGCGCGCCTTGCGCTGGGTGCCGCGCTGCTTCTTGACCTTCTCGAGGCGTTCCTTCACGGACTTGATGCGGTCCCCGATCATGCGCCGGTCGAGTTCGATCTGCGCCTCGCCAGGGCCGCCGCGCGTGCCGATGCCGCCCCGCTGGCGCTCCAGGTGCGACCAGCGACGCACGAGTCGCGTCGCCATGTACTGCAACCGGGCCAGTTCGACCTGGAGCTTGCCCTCGTGGCTCTGGGCCCGGGCAGCGAAGATGTCCAGGATGAGCGACGTGCGATCGGCCACGGGGACGCCCAGGTGCTGCTCCAGATTGCGTTGCTGGGCCGGCGACAAGGCCTGGTCGAAGATGACCCCGGCGGCACCCGTGCCGGCCACCAGCGCCTTGATCTCGTCGGCCTTGCCGCTGCCGACGAACAAGGCCGGGTCGGGCGCCCGACGCCGGGCGATGACGCGTCCGACCGCAACGTCGCCCGCCGATTCAGCCAGCAAGGCAAGTTCGTCGAGCGTGGCGTCGAAATCGACATTGCCGCCGACGTCCACGCCCACGAGGACGGCCTTGACCCGGCCGTCGTCGAACGACGGAGCGGAGGATGGGCTGGAACTCAAGGTCGGCAGCTTGGGCGGAATGGGGGCGCGGATCTGGTGGCGATCAGGCCGGATCCGACGGTTCGGCTGCGTGGAAATTCACCGCGCGGCCGGGCACGACCGTGGAAATGGCGTGCTTGTAGACCATCTGGGTCACGGTGTTGCGAAGCAGGACCACGTACTGGTCGAATGATTCGATCTGACCTTGCAGCTTGATGCCATTGACGAGATAGATGGATACCGGAACATGCTCCTTGCGGAGCAGGTTGAGAAACGGATCCTGCAGAAGTTGGCCTTTGTTGCTCACGATATTCTCCGTGTTGTGAACACTGAAGCGGTCACGTTATCACAGGCCCGGGTGGACCCTTAGGGGCCGCGTCATATCCCTGACGATCAGGGGTCAGGTACCCTTGTCGTCGAAGGGGTTGGCCTGCGACCGCATCTCTATCCGCAGCGGCGTGCCCACCAGCTTGAAGTGCTCGCGGATGCGGCCTTCCAGGAATCGCTTGTAGCTGTCGGTGATGTGGTCGAGCGAATTGCCGTGGATGACCACCAGAGGCGGATTCATGCCCCCCTGGTGGGCGTAGCGCAGTTTGGGGCGGAAGCGCCCTTCCCGTCGCGGCGCCTGATGCTGGGCGGCCTCGATCACCAGGCGGGTCAGCACGGGTGTCGGCATCTTGACCGTGGCCGACGCATGCGCCTGCAGGATCGCCTTCCATACGGTGCCGAGGCCTTGCCGGCGGATGGCCGAGATATGGATGGGCGGCGCGAACTTCAGGAAGGCCAGCCGGCTTTCGATGGAGCGCTGCAGCGTCTCGCGCTGATAGTTGTCGGTGGCGTCCCACTTGTTGATGGCAATCACCACGGCGCGCCCGCTCTCCAGGATGTAACCGGCAATGTGGGCATCCTGGTCGGTCACGCCCTGGGTCGCATCGAGCAGCAACAGCACGACGTTGGCATCGGCGATGGCCTGCAGCGTCTTCACCACCGAGAACTTCTCGATAGCCTCGAAGACCTTGCCCTTTCGGCGCAGCCCGGCAGTGTCGATCAGTTCGAACCTTCGACCGTCGCGCTCGAAGGGCACGTGGATGGCATCGCGCGTGGTACCCGGCTGATCGAAGGCGACCAGCCGTTCTTCGCCCAGCCAGGCGTTGATCAACGTCGACTTGCCGACGTTGGGTCGCCCGGCCACCGCCAGACGGATCGGCGAGTCGGCATCGGGTTCGTCAGCCTCCTCCTCCGGTTCGGGGTAGTCGGCGAGCGCTGCTTCCAGCAGGCTGCGGATGCCCTGCCCGTGCGCCGAGGAGATCGGATGCGGGTCGCCGATGCCCAGTTCGTGGAATTCACCGAGCAAGGGGGACTCGACCATGCCCTCGGCCTTGTTCGCGGCCAGCACCACCTTCTTCTGCGCCTGGCGGAGGTAGCGAGCGATGTCATGGTCCTGCGCCGACAGGCCGGCACGAACGTCGACGACGAAGACCACCGCGTCGGCCTCGGCCACGGCCTGACGCGTCTGCTTGGCCATCTCCTTGACGATGCCGGTCGTGCTGTCGGGCTCGAAGCCGCCGGTGTCGACGACGATGAACTCGAGGCCGCCCAGCCGTGCGTCGCCATAGTGGCGGTCGCGGGTGAGCCCGGCGTAGTCGGCCACGATGGCGTCGCGGCTCTTCGTGATGCGGTTGAAGAGGGTGGATTTGCCGACGTTGGGACGACCGACCAGGGCGATGACCGGCTTCATGGAAGTTTCAGTTCGGCCGGAAAGCGAACAGTCCGCCCTTGCTCGTGGCGACCAGCAGGGTGTCGCCCGATGTCACGGGCGTGCCGACGACGGCGGAGCCGTCGGTGGACAGTCGCAGCTGAGGCTCGCCGGTGGTGGCCGACAGGAAATGCACATGGCCTTCCTGGTCACCGAAGACGACGGCCGGACCGACCATGACCGCGCCGCTGAGCGTGCGGTAGAGCATTCGTTCATTGGTCCAGAGCACATCACCGTTGCTGGCGCGCCAGGCGGTGATGCGGTCGCTGGCGTCGGCGCCCACCACGACATCGGCATTCGCGGCGATCGCCTGGGCACCTGCATTGTTGCGCGTCCACAGCGGCGCGCCCCTCGCAGCGTCCAGGCAGCCGGCCGCCGACTGGAAGGCACGCGCGCAGATGCGGTCACCGACACGCACCGCCGGCCCGATCAGGTCGGCCAGGCGCTCGACTTCATTGGTGCCGCGCGGCGTGGCCAGCGGTACTTCCCACTGCACCGTGCCGCGCAGCGGATCGACCGCGGCCAATCGGGCGCCCTGGCCGACCAGCAGCAGGTTGCGGTAGGGCATCACCACGCCGGCCTGCGCCAGGGTCAGCGCGTCGCCCGGGCGCTGCAGCGTCCACAGACGGCGGCCGTCCAGGACATCGAAGGCATGCACGACGCGGTCGACGCTCATCACGAACACACGCTCGCCAGCCACCAGCGGCGGCGTGACCACCCGGGCCGGCACGCGCTGGCGCCAGACCACGCGGCCCGCGTCCAGGGTCACGACCTCATTGCCGGCGGTGACGACAGCCGCGAATCGACCGTCGCTGCCGACACCGGCGGACAGCGCGCCGCCGGCCGACCCTCGCCAGATCTCCTGGCCGGTGTCGGGGCGCAGCGCCACCACGTCGCCGTTGCTGCCGGCCACGACGAACTGGTCGGATCGGGCCGCCACGGCCAGGGGGAACTTCACGCTGTCCACGCGCGCCTGCCAGACCTGTCGGCCAGCGATCTTGGCCTGGAAGGACTCCAGCGGGGTCGGCTTGGGTCGGTCGCTCGACGAGCAGCCTGCCAGCAGCGCCATGGCGACGCCGCAAGCTGCCGACAGGCCGCGCCACCGCTGGCGGCTGACAGCCCGCGCCGGGTTCACGGCGCTGCTCCGGACGCTGCCGGCGCCGGCGCGGCGCCCAGCGCCGTGAGCTTGGCATCGACGAGGGTGCGGTAGCTGGTGCGGTCGTTCATGCCCTTCCAGGCCACGAGGTAGGCCGCCTTGGCTTCCTCTGTCTTGCCCTGGGCCACGAGAATATCGCCACGACGGTCGGCCACCAGCGGCTCGAACTCGGGAGAGCCCTTGGCGCCATCGAGCTGCTTGAGGGCTTCCTCGTACTGCCTGGCATCCATCAGCAGGGCGGCCAGGCGAAGGCGCGCCACGATGCGGACCTCTTCCTCCGCGCCCTTCTCGGCGACCCAGGCCAGGGAGGCCTTGGCGGCATCGACCTGGCCCTTGTCGAACTGCACGCGGGCGGCGGCCAGCGCGCCGTGCTGGGCGAATGCGGTGCCGGGAAAGCGTTGCTGCAGGTCACCCGCCACGCGCCCGGCCTTGTCGGCGTCGCCAGCCTGAGCGGCACGCTCGAGTTCGTCGAACATCGCACCGGCCTTCTGTCCCTGGTCGCGCTGGTACCAGTTCCAGCCGTTCCATGCAGCAAACCCGCCCAGGGCGAGGATCAGCACCCAGGTGATGAGGTTGCCGTAGGTCTTCCAGAACGACTTGAGGGCGTCGAGTTGTTCCTGCTCTTGCAGGTCTAGCGGTGTGGCCATGGAATGTGAACGGCGATCCAGCGAAAGGACCGCGATTATGCGTTGAGCAGGGTGTGGGCCCAGGAGGGGACGTCGGCCAGGGGCCGGGTGCTCTGCTGGGCGGCAGCGTCGCGCAGCGGCTTGACGGCGACCTGACCGGCGGCCAGCTCGGCGGCGCCGAACACCAGCGCATGACGCGCGCCGCTGGCGTCGGCCTTCTTGAACTGCGACTTCATGCTGCCCGGACCGTCCTTGCCGGCGGCGTGCATCAGGACGTTGATGCCAGCCGCGCGCAGCGTTTCCAGCGCCGCCATGACCTGCGGCAGCGCCGCGGCATCGGGTACCACGGCGTAGACATCGGGCACGGCAGCCGGCGGGGCGGCGTTCACCTGCTGCAGCAGGTCGAGCACGCGCTCGATGCCCAGGCCCCACCCGATGCCCGGCGCCGGCTTGCCGCCCACCAGTTCGACCAGACCGTCGTAGCGGCCGCCGCCACAGACCGTGCCCTGCGAGCCCAGCCGGTCGGTGACCCACTCGAACACCGTGAGGTTGTAGTAGTCCATGCCGCGCACCAGGCGCGGGTTGATGCGGTAGGGTTGACCGGCAGCGTCGAGCTGCGCCCGGACGGCGTCGAGGTGCTTGAGCGAGGATTCACCCAGGAAGTCCCCCAGCTTCGGCGCGGCCTCGACGAGGGCCTGCATGGCCGGATTCTTGGTGTCGAGTATGCGCAGCGGGTTGCTGTGCAGGCGGCGCTGCGCATCGGCGTCGAGCTGCTCGCGGTGCGCCTCGAAGTGCCGGATCAGGGCTTCGCGGTGCACCCGGCGTTCCTCGGCCTGGCCCAGGGTGTTGAGTTCCAGCCGCACGTCGGGCAGCCCGAGCTCGCGCCAAAGCGCACGCGCGATGAGGATGACCTCGGCGTCGACGTCGGGACCACCGAATCCGAGGGCCTCGACCCCGACCTGGTGGAACTGCCGGTAGCGCCCGCGCTGCGGACGCTCGTGGCGGAACATCGGCCCCATGTAGTACAGGCGCTTGCCGCCGTCGTAGAGCATGGAATGCTCCACGGCGGCGCGCACCACGCCGGCCGTTCCCTCGGGGCGCAGCGTCAGCGCATCGCCGTTCATGCTGTCGATGAACGAGTACATCTCCTTCTCGACGATGTCGGTGACCTCGCCCAGTCCGCGCACGAACAGAGGGGTCGGCTCGACGATGGGCACGCGCACGTTGAGATAGCCGTAGCGGCGCATCACCGTGCGCACGACGTCTTCGAACCACTCCCAGCGCGCCGATTCCGGCGGCAGGATGTCGTTCATGCCTTTGACGGCTTGGATGGGATCTGGCATGGAAGTCGAGGGTACGCAGCGACCGGCACGGGCCGCTGCGAGGGCTGGGCTCAGGAAGCGGTGGCGGAGGCGTTGCCGAAGCGGCGCTCGATATAGTCCTCGACGATGCGGTGGAACTCGGTGACGATGCCTTCACCGCGCAGCGTCATGGCCTTTTCGCCGTCGATGTAGACCGGCGCGGCCGGCGCCTCGCCGGTGCCGGGCAGGCTGATGCCGATGTCGGCATGCTTGCTTTCGCCGGGGCCGTTGACGATGCAGCCCATGACGGCGACCTTCATCGTCTCGACCCCCGGGTAGCGCGTCTTCCAGACTGGCATCATCGCGCGCAGGTGGTCGTCGATCTGCTTGGCCAGTTCCTGGAACGTGGTGCTCGTGGTGCGCCCACAGCCGGGACAGGCGGTGACGCTGGGATTGAAGGTGCGAAGGCCCAGCGACTGCAGGATCTCCAGCGCCACCGCGACTTCCTGGGTGCGTGCTTCGCCGGGCTGCGGCGTCAGGCTCACGCGGATGGTGTCGCCGATGCCCTCCTGGAGCAACACGGCCAGTCCCGTGGCCGAGGCCACCGTGCCCTTGGTGCCCATGCCGGCCTCGGTCAGGCCCAGGTGCAGTGCATAGTCGCAGCGCTGCGCCAGGGCGCGGTAGACCGAGATCAGATCCTGCACGCCGCTGACCTTGCAGCTGATGATGATCTGATCGGGGTTCATGCCCAGTTCGCGGGCCATCTCGGCCGAACCGATGCCTGACTGCACCAGCGCCTGGTACATCACCTGCCGGGCGGTCCAGGGCTGCGAGCGCTGCGCGTTGCGGTCCATCAGCGAAGCCAGCAGTTCCTGGTCGAGACTGCCCCAGTTGACACCGATGCGCACCGGGCGGTCGAAGCGCATCGCGGCCTCGATCATCTGGGCGAACTGGCGGTCGCGCTTGTCGCCCTTGCCGACGTTGCCGGGGTTGATGCGGTACTTGCTGAGGGCCTGTGCCATCGCCGGATGCTCGGTGAGCAGGCGGTGGCCGTTGTAGTGGAAGTCGCCGATCAGGGGCACGTCGATGCCCATGCGGTCGAGTTGCTCGCGGATGTGCGGAACGGCCGCGGCGGCCTCGGGCGTGTTGACCGTGATGCGCACCATCTCCGAGCCGGCGATGGCCAGTTCCTTGACCTGGATGGCCGTCTCGATGACGTCGACCGTGTCGGTGTTGGTCATCGACTGCACCCGGACCGGCGCATCGCCGCCGATCGTGACCACACGGTTGCCCCAGACCACGCGGGCCTGACGCGAGCGCCGAGCGGCGGGAGCGGCGGCATCGATGATGTCTTCGGGATCGGCAGCGTTCATCGTCGGCACCTTGCAAAAGCACTCACTTCAATTCGAGCCGGGCAACGTTGTCGCGTGTACCGGCCGGCACATCCACCGCGCGGCCGCGGAACGTCACCTGAGTGACGGCAGCGTTGCCGACCACCACGCGCAGCGGCGGGGTGCCGTCGACGCCCACGGCCTCGCCGGGCAGCACCGTGCGCGACAGGAGGATGCGGCCACCGGCGTCGCGCACCTCGATCCACGACGACTCCGAGGTGCTCAGCTGGAGGATGCCGCCGACCGCAGGATCCGAAGCCTGCGGCGCCTGCGGCGCGGAATGGGTGATCTCGACCTGGGGCGCGAGGGCGGCACTGGCGGCCCGTGTGTCCTGAACGGCTTGCGTCTGAGGGCTTGCAGACGCGGCCGTGTCGGCTGCCACCGCTGCAGGGGGGGCGGCCGCCAGGCTGGCCGACACCGCAACCGGGCTCGCGGTCGGCGACGGCCCCGCGGGCGTCGTTGCCGACACCACTTCGGGCGGGGTTCCGAACGGCGACCCGAACCACGCCGAAGGAACGAAGTAGGTCAGCACGGCGGCCACCAGCAGCAGCAGCCCGGCCCACAGCAGGGACCGCTGTGCCGTCGCCATGCTCGCGCCATCCCGCGAGGGCTTGTCGCGGAAGGGTGCATTGAGGCGGCCCGTCACCTGGTCGAGCTCGATCGACTCGGCAGGGGGCAGCAGTTCGAGCACCTGTCGCGGGTCGATGCGAAGTGCGCGACACACCGATTGCGCCAGCGCGCGCGTGAAGGTCGCGCCCGACAACTCGTCGTAGCGATCGTTCTCGAGGGACTCGAGCTTCTTGGGTGTGACCTTGATGGAGGCGGCCAGCGCGGCGATGTGCAGGCCCTGCTTTTCGCGCGCCGCACGGATGATGCTGCCGGCCGTCCTGACGCCGCCCAGGGGCTCATTGGTCATCGAAGCGTCCTCGCCCGAATTGCAGTGCCTCCGGAGACTGCGGGAAGCGGTCGCGCAACTGGCGTCCGAGCTGCTGCGCGCCCTCGGCATTGCCCATGCGGTGTTCTACACGGGCGGCCAGCCAGAGCGACTGTGCATTGACCTGCTCCGCGATGCTGTTGATGCGCCGTACATAGAAGCGGGCTCGCTCCAGTTCTCCGCGGCGCAGCAGCACCTCGCTGAGGTTGTACGCCGTCACCGGGTTGGCCGGATCCAGTTCGTAGGAGCGGGACAGCGTACGCTCGGCGTCGGGCAGGTTGCCGCTGCGCGCCTGGCAGACGCCCTGCGCCAGCAGGGTGCGCGTGGCGCCGGCGTACTGCGGCTGTGCCAAGGCCTTCTGGAACTGCGCCTCGGCCTCTCCGAAGCGCCGTTGCTGGCACAGGAACCAGCCGAAGTTGTGCATGGTGTCGAAATCGCGCGGATTGAACTGCAGCGCTCGCTGGAAGCTCTCTTCGGCCAGCTTTGCCTCGCCCATGTTGGCGTAGATCAGGCCGCGCAGATTGAAGGCCTCGGGCAGGTCGGGCTTGGCGGCCAGTGCCAGCTTGAGTTCTTCCAGGGCCGTGGCGGTCTGTCCTCGACTGAAGTAGGCCGATGCCAGCTCCAGCCGCACGCGCGCTCGACGCTCCAGATCACCCTGATCGGCTTCGGCTCGAACCTCGCGCACCGGGGCTGCCCCGGTGCTCGTGGTGGTGGTCTCGACCGTGGTGGAGCAGCCGCCCAGCAGCATCGCGGCCAGCGCAAGCACGGCAGTCGCCGCGAAGACGGGCCGCAGGCCGGTCGACCGCGTTCCTGCGGTCATCGCAGCACCCCGGCAGCCGGCGCCGGCACGATGGGGATGACCTCATGACGCTGCGCCAGCCGCTCCCGCACCCGCGTGCGGTCCTGCACCTCGCCGGCGAGCTGGCCGCAGGCGGCGTCGATGTCGTCGCCACGCGTCTTGCGCACGGTGGTGACGATGCCGGCGTCCAGCAGCACACGCGCAAATGCCGTCACCCGTTCCTTGGGCGAGCGCCTCAGGCCCGAGGCCGGGAAGGGGTTGAAGGGAATCAGGTTCAGCTTGCAGGGCACGGAAGCCACGCAGCGCACCAGGTCCTGCGCCTGCGCGGGCGTGTCGTTGACACCGTCGAGCATGCAATATTCGAAGGTGATGAAGTCGCGCGGCGCAGCATCGAGATAGCGCCTGCAGGCCTCCAGCAGCTCGGCGATCGGGTATTTGCGGTTCAAAGGCACGAGCGAGTCGCGCAGTGCGTCGTCCGGAGCGTGCAGCGACACGGCCAGGGCCACCGGGCAGTCTTCCCGCAGGCGATCGATCATGGGCACGACGCCCGAGGTCGACACCGTGACCCGGCGGCGTGACAGTCCATAGCCGTGGTCGTCGAGCATCACGCGCAGGGCCGGCACCAGGGCGGCATAGTTCTGCAAGGGCTCGCCCATGCCCATCATCACGACGTTGTCGATGGCGCGCTGCCCCGCCTGAAGGCCCAGCCGGGCCCGCAACCGGTGCTCGGCGAACCAGAGCTGGGCCAGGATCTCTCCCGTGCGCAGGTTGCGGCTGAACCCCTGGTGACCGGTGCTGCAGAAGCGGCAGCCCACCGCGCAGCCGGCCTGGGACGAAACGCAGAGCGTGCCACGGTCGGTTTCGGGGATGAAGACGGTCTCGACGGCGTCGCCGGCGCCGACGTCGAACAGCCATTTCACGGTGCCGTCTGCCGACACGTGTTCGCTCAGCAAGGGCAGCGGCCTGACCTCGGCCGTGCCGGCGAGCTTGTCGCGCAGCGACTTCGCCAGATCGGACATCTGCGCAAAATCGGACGCGCCTTTCTGGTGGATCCAGCGGAACAGCTGAACCGCCCGGAAGCGCTTTTCCCCCAGGCCTTCGACATGCGCCACCAGCGTGGGCAGATCGAAGTCGAGCAGGTCAACGGGCACGGGGGTCTCCGGCGCGCAGGTCCAAGCGACCCACCTGCCGCGGGTAGGCTGGGCGACAGGTGTGGGTCAGCATGCGGTCAGCGGCTGTAGACGTTCATGCCGGGGAAGAAGAAGGCCACTTCGACTGCGGCCGTCTCGGGCGCGTCGGACCCGTGTACGGCATTGGCATCGATGCTGTCGGCGAAGTCGGCACGGATGGTGCCCTTCTCGGCCTTCTTCGGGTCGGTGGCCCCCATCAGTTCGCGATTCCTGGTGATGGCGTTTTCGCCTTCCAGCGCCTGGATCATCACCGGGCCGGAGATCATGAACGACACCAGGTCGTTGAAGAACGGGCGGGCCTTGTGCACGGCGTAGAAGGCCTCGGCCTCGCCGCGCGACAGGTGCGCCATGCGGGCGGCAACGACCTTCAGGCCGGCGCCTTCGAAGCGCGCGTAGATCTGGCCGATGACGTTCTTGGCCACGGCGTCGGGCTTGATGATGGAAAGGGTGCGTTCGATGGCCATGAAACTCTTCTCCTGAGATCGGGACGTGGATTCGACAAAACCACGGATTTTAGCCGCGTGTGCCGCACCCGGCGGGCTTTGCCGGGGGCAAAGCACCGAAGCATCCGCAGGCTTCGCGCCATTGCGTCGTCGAAACTGACCTTCGGCGGCGCCGGCGCAGCATGCCGCCGGATCGATTCCGCCTAACGACCTCGACCGCGATTGCCGCCTCGTCCCCCACCGCCACCGCCGCCGCCGCCTCCTCCTCCACCGCCTCCTCCGCTGCGTCGCCCACCACCGCCGCCGCGTTTGCGCTGGAAGGCATCGGCGCCGATGTAGCCCACCGCGGTCTGCAGCGGATCGGGCACGCGGTTGGGGTCACCACCGCCCTTCTTTCCGCCCCCGCTGCCGGGGCTGCCGAAACCACGGGGCTTCTGCGTGAAACGCTTGTCGTAGGTCTGCTGCAGCGGGTTCGGGATCGGACCGTCTTCCGGCAGGTCTCGCGGCTGCGAGCGCGCCTGCTGGATCTGGCGCTTGTCGAAGGTCTGCTGCAAGGGGTTCGGGATCGGGCCGTCCTCGGGCAGCTCGCGCCGCTGCATGCGAGCCTGCTGGATATGGCGCTTGTCGTAGGTCTGCTGCAAGGGGTTCGGGATCGGGCCGAGGTTGTCGGCCGACTCCGCGCGGTCAAGGCCCTCGCCCCGATCGGGCCGATCGCCACGATCGGACCTCGGCGGGCGATCGGGTCGCGGCGGGCGCGGGCCGTTCTGCCGTGGCGGGCGGTCGCCCTGAGGCGGGCGATCCCCCTGGGGCGGACGGGCTTCGCGCGGCTCGCCGCTGGCGGGCAGTTCGCGCCCGTCGCGACCCCGGCGGCCGCCGCGGCGGCCGCGCTTGGCTCCCTGTCCTTCGCGTTCTTCGTCACGTGGCCGGTCAGCTCTTTCGCCGGGCGCAGCGCGTTCCGGCAGGGTCATCAGCCGCAGCCGGCGGACATCGTCGTTGGCCAGATCGACCCACACACCGCGCTTCAGGCCGCGCGGCAGCACCACCGAGCCATAGCGGATGCGGATGAGCCGGCTGACGACCAGGCCAACCGCTTCGAACAGGCGGCGCACCTCACGGTTTCGTCCCTCGGTGATGATGACCCGGTACCAGTGATTGGCACCTTCGCCGCCGCCGTCGACGATGCTCTTGAACGAGGCACGCTGGCCTTCGATCTCGACGCCTTCCAGCAGGCGGGCCTTGGCCGGCTCGTCCAGCAGGCCCAGCGTGCGCACCGCGTACTCGCGCTCGATGCCGAAGCGCGGGTGCATGAGCTGGTTGGCCAGTTCACCCGAGTTGGTGAACAGCAGCAGACCCTCGGTGTTGATGTCCAGTCGGCCCACCGACTGCCACTTGCCCTGTTGCAGGCGCGGCAGTCGGCGAAACACCGTGGGACGCTGCTGCGGGTCGTCGTGCGTGACGACCTCGCCCGCGGGCTTGTGATAAGCCAGCACCCGCGGCGGCGGCGGCGCGATGCGCACCCGCACCGGCTTGCCACCGACGGCAATGCGGTCGCCGTGGGAGATCCGCTGGCCGATGTGGGCCGGCTCGCCGTTCACGGTGATGCGGCCGTCGACGATCATCTGCTCCATGTCGCGCCGCGAACCGACGCCCGCCTGGGCCAGCACCTTGTGCAGCTTGGGCGCGTCGGGCTCGGGCGCCAGCACACGCTTGACCGGGCCGGGGGCCGCGTCTTCGGCAGCGGGCGGATCGGCATCGAAGGCCCCGGAGAGCACCTCGGCGAAGACTTCTTCGGGCTGGGGCAGCGGTTCGGCCAGCGTGGCGACCTCGACCACGGCGTCGTCGCCCGGGCCGTCTGCCTCGGCACCGGGCTCACCCGCCAGGGCCGGGCGGTCGGCACGATCGCCCCCTCCGCGACGGCCGCGCCGGCGAGGCCGATTTCGCCGACCGGTTCTCTCTCCGGGCTCCCCGGTCTCGGCGGGTTCTGCCGTGCCGGGCGCCGGCTCTGAAGACGGGCCTTCGTCGGCCCGCCCTACTGCCTGGGACGGGTCGCCGCCCCGGTCTTCGCCGACGGCATCCATGGTGCTGCCAGGGGTGGCCTGGGGCAGCTCGCTCGGGCCTGTCACCGCGTTCGTGCCCTGGGGGCCGGCGGCGCGGGCATCGGCTTGAACGTCGGCAGGTGTCGCTGCAGCCGACGCTCGACGGCCGCGCTTGCGGGCCGGCAGCTCTTCCCCGCCGAGGCTGATGTCCACTCGAGCCACGACGGGCTCCTCGCCTGGCGCGGCCACACGTTCATCCGCCGCGCTCGGCGCAGCGTCGACTGCTGCATCGCCACTCGCATTGGCTTCGACGACCTTCTTGCGCGGGGCGCGCTTGCGCTTGGGGGCGGCAGCCACGTCGCCCACCGGGTCGGCTTGGGCGGATGCCGGGGGAAGCCCCGGCAAATCGGCGTCGGGAGAATCTGCGTCGTGGGCGTTCATGCGGTCGGGGAAGTGGGGGTCAGGGGAAGTGTCATGTCGTGGGGCGCCTGGGACGCGGACGCCACTTCGGCCAGCTGTTGAGGGATGTCGTCGACAATGGCATCGGCGGACTCATCGGACGTGGGATCGGCCATGGCAGGCGGGTCGGCCGGACGGTCGAGTGAGGCCGCTTCGGCCAAGGCCTCAGCGGGAACGACGTCAGGGGCGAGATCAGGCTCCACGCCATCGCCCACAGCGCTTTCCAGTGGCAGTGCCGCCTGGCTGTCGGGCAACAGCGAAGGCTGGGCCGCCAGGTTCTGCATCGCCTGAACCCCATCGCCGGTGCTGGAAATCTCGGGCAACTGGTCCAGGCTCGCCAGTCCCAGGTCGTCGAGGAACTGTCGCGTGGTGGCATACAAGGCAGGGCGTCCCGGGGCCTCTCGGTAACCGATGGCCTCGATCCAGCCACGATCCTCGAGCTGCTTGACGATCTGGCTGCTGACGGTGACGCCGCGGATGTCCTCGATGTCGCCGCGCGTGACGGGCTGGCGGTAGGCCACGATGGCCAGCGTTTCCATCGCCGCACGGGAGTAGCGGGGCGGCTTCTCGGGGTGCAGCCGATCGAGGAACTGACGCATCTCGGGGCGACTCTGGAAGCGCCAGCCCGAGGCCAGGGCCACGAGCTCGACGCCGCGGCCCTGCCACTGCTGCACGAGTTGATCGAGCAGCGCGCGCAGCGTGTCGGTGCCGACCTCGTCATCGAACAGCGCGCGCATCTCGCGCATCGACAGCGGAGCCTGCGCGCAGATCAACGCCGTTTCGAGTACGCGTTGGGCCTCGGAAGTGTTCATGGGCCTGAGCTTGAGGGAGCCCGCCGCAGGGGGCAGGCGAATGGAACTTCGTGGTTCTTCCGCCGGCGCGAGAGGGTGTTCGCAGCGCAGCGGATGTCTCGACAGAGCACCGCGGGTGAGCGTTGGCGCGCTGGTTGCAGCGCCTGGCGCTCGCCAGCTCCGGGGGGCGGGGAGAGGCGGTCAAGCCTGCGACGCCCGCTTCAGATTTCACTCATTGTAGCCCGCGCCGCCCGTCGCGACCGTCCTGGGCGGATTCATTCGTCGGCGCGCCAGCGGGCAGGCCGCCCGCAGACGGCCTGCCAGGCAGTTTCGAAGTCGTCAGGCGCGATGGCCTGGAAAACCAGACGCTGGTGCGTGACGGGATGCGACAGCTCCAGCCGGGCCGCGTGCAGGCCATGTCGCGACAGCCCCAGCGCAGGCTTGCCGCCGTACACGGCGTCACCCACCAAGGGGTGGCCACGATGGGTGAGGTGCACGCGGATCTGGTGTGTTCGACCCGTGTGCAGCGTGCACTGGACGGCACTGCAGGCCAGGCCGTGTGCCACGAGCTGCACGTCGGTCCGCGCCGGCTTGCCGCCGGCAACCACGGCCATGCGCACACGCACTGCGGGGTCTCGGCCGATCGGGGCGTCGATCTGCTGATCAGGCGGAGTCACATGGCCATGCACCAGCGCCAGGTAGTTGCGCCGCACGCTTCGGGCGGCGATCTCCCGCACCAGCGCCGTCACGGCGGGCAAGGTCTTGCCGACCATCATGACCCCCGAAGTGTCCTTGTCGAGTCGGTGCACGATGCCGGCACGCGGCAGGCTGGCCGAGGCGGGATGATGGGCCAGAAGTCCGTTGAGCAGGGTTCCCGACCAATGTCCCGGAGCTGGGTGCACCACCAGGCCGGCGGGCTTGTTGAGAACCAGCAGGTGCTCGTCCTCGTGCATCACCTGCAGGCTCATGGCCTGCGGCCGGAAAGCCAGGCTTTCCTCGGTAGGCACGAGCTCGACCTCGATCTGCTGGCCGATTCGCAGGCGACGCGAGGACACATCGGCGAGCTTGCCGTCCACGCGTACGCGGCCGCGCTCGATCAGCGACTGAAGGTGGTTGCGCGAGAACTCCGGGGCCAAGGCCACCAGGGCGCGGTCCAGGCGCTGCGCATGGAGATCGCGGCCCACGATGTCGCGGCGGGTTTCGAACGAGGCGGCGTCAGCGGCCGGCTCGTCGTCGTCGAACACTGCCGGCGCGGGCGGGGTCAGCGCAACGCCTGGCGGGTCGGCGTCCATATAATGAAGGTTCTCTCTCAGAAGGCGCGCGCCGGTCGCGAAGCCGGCAATTCCGATGACTCTAGCTCGAGTGAAGCGCTTCGCCGCGCTGATGATGGTCGGCCTGACGTGCCTGTATCTGGCGGGTTGCGGCTCGAGCCCGGCCGACGGGTCCAGCAGTCGCAGCGCGGAACGATTGTATCTAGAGGCCCGCGACGACATGCAGGCCGGCAGCTACGAACGCGCCATCAATTCGCTTCAGCGAGTCGAGGGTCTGGGCGCGGGTTCGCTGCTCGCCCAGCAGGCCCAGCTCGACCTGGCCTACCTCTATTGGCGCACGGCCGAACGGGCGCAGGCGCTGTCGACCATCGATCGATTCATCCGGTTGAACCCGTCCAGTCCAGCGCTGGACTACGCCATGTACCTCAAGGGCGTCGTGAACTTCAACGACAACCTCGGACTGCTGAGCAGCATCGCCCGACAGGACCTATCGGAACGCGACCAGCGCGCCTCGCGCGACTCGTTCCAGGCCTTCAAGCAACTCGTCGACCAGTTCCCGGACTCTCGATACGCACCGGACGCCCGGCTGCGCATGCAGTACATCATCAACGCGCTGGCAGCGTATGAAGTGCATGTGGCGCGCTACTACCTGCGCCGCGGCGCCTATGTCGCGGCTGTGAACCGGGCCCAGCAGGCCATCAGCGAATTCCAGCAGTCGCCCAGCAACGAGGAAGCCCTGGCCATCATCGCGCAGGCCTACGACCGGCTCGACCTGACGCAACTGCGCGACGACGCGCGGCGAGTCCTGAAGCAGAACTATCCGCAAAGTCCCTTCCTCGAACGCGAGGTCGGCGCTTCGGCCGGCCGTTCGTGGTGGAAGTTCTGGTGACCGCCGGCTAGAAGCCTGACCGCAGCGACGCCGCCCATTCCAGCGCCGAGGCTTCGTCGAGCAGTTCACCCATCGGCGGCAGGGCTGCACGCAGACGGCGGCCGTAGCCCATCTGTCGCATGCGTGGATCGCACACCACCAGCAGGCCGCGATCGGTTTCGCTGCGTATCAGGCGTCCGGCCCCCTGCTTCAGGGACACCGCCGCCTCGGCCACGAAGTACCCGTTGAACGCGCTGCCGCCGGCAGCCTCGATCTGCTTGACACGGGCCTCGACGAGCGGGTCGTTCGGTGGCGGGAACGGCAACTTGTCGATCAGCACGCACTGCAGTACGTCACCGGGCATGTCGATGCCTTCCCAGAAGCTCTGCGAGCCGACGAGCACGCAGCCTCGCCCGTCGCCATATCGCTGCAAGAGCGCACGCCGCGGCTGCGTGCCCTGCACCAGAACTTCGAGCTCCAGGCCGCGCGCCTGGGCTTCCTGCCTCAAGGCCTCGGCGATCTGCGGCAACACCCGCAACGTGGTCGTCAACACGAAGGTACGGCCCCCCAGGGCGCCAGCGAGCCGGGCAGCGAGCTCGCCCACGGCAGCAGGGTGCGCCGGATCGTTGGGCCGGGGTACGCTGGCCGGCACCCACAATCGCGCATGGCTGGCGTAATCGAACGGGCTGGGCAGGCGCAGGCAAGCGGCGTCCTCCAGCCCGGTGGCGGCGGTGAACCAGCTCAGCGATTCGTCGTCTCCCAGCGTGGCCGACGTGAAGATCCAGGCCTTGGGCTGGCGCTGTCGCTGTTCGGTGAGCATGTCGCGGATGTCCAGCGGCGAGTCGCACAGGCGCGCTTGCTGCGGCGACAGATCGATCCAGCGCACGCGACCCGGCGCGGCCGGCAAGACGAATCGGCGCACCGCCACCGCCAGCGCCAGGGCACGTTCTTCCTGTCGGGCCAGCTCGGGCGAAGTCTCGGCCACGCCAGAGACCGCATCGGCTGCCGCATCCAGCGCCACGGCCAGCGGCTCGAGCACCGTATCGAGCGCGCCGCGCGCAGCACGCTCGTCCCAGCGCAGCTTGATCACTCCTCGTACCTCGCGCAGCGCGCCGCCGCAGGCCAGACGCAGATCGCGCGCAGCGCGCTCGATGGCGGCGGCCAGATCCGCCCAGGGGCGCAAACCGCGCGCGTGCTGCAGGCCGGCGCCCAGCAGATCGCGCGCCATCTCCAGGCATTGCGAGGTGCCCACGCTCTGGCCCAGGAACTGCACGCCGGCCTCGACGAGCTGGTGCGCCTCGTCGAACACCGCCGCGTCCACCGTCGGCAGCAGCTCGGCCACGCCGGAGTCACGCAACGCGAGATCCGCGAAGAACAGGTGGTGGTTGACGACCACCAGGTCGGCTGCCATGGCGTCGCGCCGGGCCTGCACGACGTGGCAGGCTGCGAACTGGGGGCACTCGCTGCCCAGGCAGTTGTCGCGCGTGGACGTGACCAGGGGAATCACCGGCGAACGGTCGTCCAGCCCGTCCAGTTCGGCCAGATCGCCGCTTCGCGTGGACTGCGCCCAGAGCTCGACCTTGGCCAGTGCACGCACGGCAAAGCGGTCGGGCAGCTGCGCCTGGCTTCGCGCGATGTTCAGACGATGCCGGCACAGGTAGCTGGCGCGCCCCTTCAGCAGCGCCATCTGCACCGGCACGCCCAGCGCGTCACGCAGTCGCGGCAAGTCACGCAGGAACAACTGGTCCTGCAGGCTCTTGGTGGCGGTGCTGACCAGCACGCGTCGGCCCGACAGCAGCAAGGGCACCAGGTAGGCGAAGGTCTTGCCGACACCCGTGCCGATCTCGGCCACGAGGGCATGCGGCCCTTCAAGGGCTTCAGCCACGCCCGCAGCAAAGCGTTGCTGGGCGTCGCGCGGGTGGTAGCGCGGATCGGCGCGCGCGAGCGGTCCGTCGACCGCGAAGGCCTCGGCCACACGCTGGCCCAGGGCCGACGGCATCGCGGTCGGGTTCAGGCTTTCTCCGGGGGCTCGACCGCGACTTCCAGCCGGGTGATCTGATCGCGAAGTGCCAGCCTGCGCTTCTTCAGGCGGCGCAAGGTCAGCTCGTCGGTGGGCCGGTCGAGCGAGTTGCGATCGATCAGCTCGTCGAGGTCGGCGTGTTCCATGCGCAATTCGATCAACTGTCGCTGTGGAGAATGCAGGTTGTTGTCCATTGCTGCACGGTCGTGGTGCTTGCGGCGAGTTTATATTCAGCCCGATGCCGTCCGTTGCCACGTCTCACCGCTTGACTGCCGCCACCGGCCTCCACCGGGGAGACCGGGCTTATCAGCAGGATCAGGTCGAGATCATCGTGCACCAGCGCGTGGCCGGCTGCGTGCTGGCCGTGGTGGCCGACGGCATGGGTGGCAAGAGCGGCGGTCGCAAGGCGGCAGACCAGGTCCTGCTGACCTCGCGGCAGATCTTCGACCGCTACGTCCCGTCCGACGAGGACGCGGGCGAAATGCTGCGCCAGGTGGTCAACGAGTCGCACCTGATGATCAAGCTCACGGCCATCACTGCCGAAGAAGAGCCGCACAGCACCGTGGCGGCCTTTCTGGTCTCGAAGGACCTGCGTTGCGACGTCGTGCATGCCGGCGACTCGCGGGTCTATCACTTCCGGGGCCCGGAAATGCTGGGCCGCACCATCGACCACTCCTTCGTGCAGCGCCTCGTCGACGAAGGCAAGATCACCGAAGACGCGGCCAACACGCACCCGCAGTCGAACCTGCTCACCGGCTGCCTGGGCACGCAGGCCGACCCGCCGGTGGCGCTGTGGCACATCGAACGCCTGTCGCCCGGCGACTCCGTGATGGCCTGTAGCGACGGCCTGTGGCACTACTTCACGCCCAAGGAAATCGGCGCCATCCTGCACGCCCTGCCCCCGCGCGAAGCGGCAGAGATGCTGGTGTCCAAGGCGCGCCAGCGGGCTCGTGGCGGTGGCGACAACCTGTCCCTCGCCCTGGTCCGAGTGGACGCCCTCGGCTGATGCCCAGCTGAGTCAAGGGGCCGACGCAGCAGGCCCCGCCGGCACCGGCAAGGGTCTGACAGGCTTGCCTGCGGCAGCCCGTTCCCTTTCGCGTTCGGCAATGCGGGCCTGGCGTGCCTCGAACTCCTGGGCACGTGCCGCCGCGGCCGACGCTCGCGCCGCGGCGGCGCCCGGGCCCCCGTCGATCGGTGCATTGCGGCCCGGCGGCACGTCAGCGCCAGGCCCTGCCGAGCGCGGCGCACGCACCTCGATGGGCACCTTCGGCACACCCGAAGCGCTCGAAGCCGATCGCTCCTGCAGCGCGTTCTGCTTGTCGCGCACCGCACGTCGGCGATCTGCCGCCCGCTGCTGCCGCTGCGCGTCGTCCAGCGCCAGTTCGCGTTCGCGCACACCGGCCAGGCCCTTGCGCCTGTCGCTGCGCGCCTTCTCCAGGCAACTGTTGACCGCGAACCTGCCCGTGCAGTCGGCTTCGGCCTGTCGGAAAACGGCTTCGATGGCGCGCCGCTCGCGCTCCAGGCCAGCGCGAGCGGCGGCCAGGTCGTCGGCCGAGACGGCACCCGCCCAGGCAGCAGCCAGGGCGAGCAGGACGGCCAGGGGGAAAGCTCGCATCGTCTCAGAGTGTGGAGCGCATGGGATGGCCTCGCACAGTCTCAGGTCAGGGACGTGTCGACCATGCGGCGGTCCAGCGACAGGAACTCGGCCGAGCGCATCTCCGACAGCCGGGACACCGTGCGCGGGAACTCGTGCGACAGCGGCCCTTCGGTGTACAGCTGTTCAGCGGGCACCTCGGCGCTCATGATCAGCTTGACCCGGCGGTCGTACAGCACGTCGACCAGCCAGGTGAAGCGCCGAGCCTCGCTGGCCATGCGCGGTGGCATCGCGGGCACGTTCGACAGCATCACGGTGTGGAAGCGCGAGGCCAGCTCCAGGTAGTCGTTCTGCGAGCGCGGCCCTCCGCAAAGCGTCCGGAAGTCGAACCACACCACGCCACCGGCACGTCGCACGGCCCGGATGCTGCGATGCTCGATCTGCAGCACGGGTTCCTCGTCGCGTGCCTCGGCCAGTCGCTCGAACGCGGCCTCCATCTTCGCGTCCGCCTCGGCGCCCAGCGGGCAGTGGTACATCTCCACCTGTTCGAGCGTACGCTGGCGGTAGTCGACGCCGGCATCCACGTTGACCACCTCCAACCTTGCCTTCAGCAGTTCGATGGCGGGCAGGATGCGGTCCCGGTGCAGCCCGTTGGGGTACAGACCATCGGGGTGGAAGTTGGACGTCGTGACGATGCTCACGCGGTTGTCGAACAAGGATTGCAGCAGGCGGTGCAGGATCATCGCGTCGGTCACGTCGGCGACATGGAACTCGTCGAAGCAGATCAGCCTGAAGCGGCGTGCGATGCGCTTGCCGAGTTCGTCGAGCGGATTGACCGTGCCCTTGAGCTCCTGCAGTTCGCGGTGCACCTCGCGCATGAACTCGTGGAAGTGCAGGCGCGTCTTGCGCGTCAAGGGCACCGCCTGGAAGAAGCAGTCCATCAGGAAACTCTTGCCCCGGCCAACGCCGCCGTACATGTACACGCCGCGCGGGATGGGTGGCCGCACCAGCAGCTTGGTGATGGCGTTGCGGCGTCGGGACTTGTATTCGATCCACTCCGATTCGCAACGTTCCAGCGCGTCGACTGCGCGCAACTGCGCCTCGTCCGCCAGGAAGCCACGCTCCTGCAGCGTGCGGGCGTAGAGCTCGCGGACCGCCACGACCGTCAGAAGTTCAGCGTACGCTTGTCCACCGCCAGCGCGGCTTCCTTGGTCGCTTCCGACAGCGAAGGATGCGCGTGGCAGATGCGCGCGATGTCCTCGCTGCTGGCGCGGAACTCCATCGCCACCACCGCCTCGGCAATGAGCTCGCTGGCCATGGGGCCGACGATGTGCACGCCCAGGATCTCGTCGGTCGCGGCGTCGGCCAGGAACTTCACCATGCCGGTGGTGTCGCCCAGCGCGCGCGCGCGTCCGTTGGCCAGGAAGGGGAAGGTGCCGGCCTTGTAAGCGCGGCCCGCCGCCTTGAGCTGCTGCTCGGTCTGGCCCACCCAGGCGATCTCGGGGCTGGTGTAGATGACCCACGGCACCGTGTTGAAGTTGACGTGCCCGTGCTGGCCGGCGATGCGCTCGGCCACCGCCACGCCCTCTTCCTCGGCCTTGTGCGCCAGCATCGGGCCGCGCACGACGTCGCCCACCGCCCACACGCCCGGCAGGTTGGTGCGGCACTCGTCGTCCACCACGATGGCACCACGCTCATCGAGCTTCAGGCCCACCGCTTCGGCGTTCAGGCCGATGGTGTTGGGCACGCGGCCGATGGAGACGATGAGCTTGTCGACGTCCAGCGTCTGCGCCTCGCCCTTGGCGCTGGTGTACTGCACCGACACACCCTTCTTGCCGCGCTTGATCTCACCGACCTTCACGCCCAGTTCGATCTTCAGACCCTGCTTGACGAAGGCCTTGTGCGCCTCCTTGGCGATCTGCTCGTCGACCGCGCCGAGGAAGGTGGGCAGGCCTTCCAGCACCGTGACCTCGGCCCCCAGGCGCCGCCACACCGAGCCCATCTCCAGCCCGATGACGCCGGCCCCGATCAGGCCCAGCTTCTTCGGCACCGCACCGATGCGCAGCGCGCCGTCGTTGCTGAGGATGCTCTCCTCGTCGAAAGGCGTGCCCGGCAGCGCGCGGGCGTTCGAGCCGGTGGCCACGATCACCTGCTTGCCGCTGAGGGTCTGCTCGCCCACGGTGACCTGGTACCCGCCCTCCCCTGCACCGGCGAAGGCACCGCGTCCGTGGAAGAACGAGATCTTGTTTTTCTTGAACAGGTACAGGATGCCGTCGTTGTTCTGCTTGACCACCGTGTCCTTGCGGCCGAGCATCTTCGTGACGTCGATGCTCAGGTCCTTCAGGCCGATGCCGTGGTCGGCGAAGTGGTGGTGCGCCTGCTCGTAGTGTTCGCTGGACTGCAGCAGCGCCTTGCTGGGGATGCAGCCGACGTTGGTGCAGGTGCCGCCGGGCGCGGGGCCGCCCTTGGCGTTCTTCCACTCGTCGATGCAGGCGACCTGGAAGCCGAGTTGGGCCGCGCGGATGGCGGCGATGTAGCCGCCCGGGCCGCCGCCGATCACGATGACGTCGAAACTGTTGGTGCTCATGGAGTCAAGTCCTGGTCGCAATCAAGTGGACGCCGCGGAACCGGCTCTGCCGGGCCGCTGGCGTCGCCCCCTCGAGGGGGAGCGGCGTCAGCCGCAACGGGGGTGGGTCAAATGTCGAACAACAGGCGCGACGGGTCTTCCAGCGCTTCCTTCATCGTCACCAGGCCCAGCACGGCCTCGCGGCCGTCGATGATGCGGTGGTCGTAGCTCATCGCCAGGTAGTTGATGGGGCGCACGACGATCTGGCCGTTCTCCACCACCGCACGGTCCTTGGTCGCATGCACGCCCAGGATCGCGCTCTGCGGCGGGTTGATGATGGGCGTGGACAGCATGCTGCCGAAGGTGCCGCCGTTGCTGATGGAAAAGGTGCCCCCGGTCAGCTCGTCGATGCCGAGCTTGCCGTCCTTGGCTTTCTGGCCGTATTCGGCGATCTTCTTCTCGATGTCGGCGAAGCTCATCTGGTCGGCGTTGCGCAGCACCGGCACCACCAGGCCGCGCGGCGAGCCGACGGCGATGCCGATGTCGAAGTAGCCGTGGTAGACGATGTCGTTGCCATCGACGCTGGCGTTGATCACCGGGTACTTCTTCAGCGCCGCCACGGCCGCCTTGACGAAGAAGCTCATGAAGCCCAGCTTCACGCCGTGCTCCTTCTCGAACTTCTCCTGGAAACGCTTGCGCATCTCCATCAACGGGGCCATGTTGACCTCGTTGAAGGTGGTCAGGATGGCATTGCTGCTCTGCGATTGCAGCAGGCGCTCGGCGATGCGCGCGCGCAGGCGCGACATCGGCACGCGCTGCTCGGGGCGGTCGCCGAGGTTCATCGACATCGGCGCGGCCACGGCCTGCAGCGCAGGCTTTGCAGCGGGGGCGGAGGCAGGCGCCGGTGCGGGTGCCGGAGAGGCCTTTGGGGCAGCCACGGCGCCGAGCACGTCGCCCTTGGTCACGCGGCCGTCCTTGCCGGTGCCGGGCACCGAGCCGGCGGCCATCTGGTGGTCGGCCATGAGCTTCGCCGCGGCAGGCATCGCCACGCCGGCCATGCTGGTGGATGCAGGAGCGGGTGCAGCTGCGGCAGGCGCGGCCGCCGGGGCTGCCGGCTTGGTGGCCGGCGGCGCGGCACCGGCGGTCGCGGCGGTGTCGATCCTGGCGATGAGCTGATCGGCCACGACGGTGCCGCCGTCGGCCACCACCAGTTCGACCAGCACGCCGGCGGCGGGCGCAGGCACCTCGAGCACGACCTTGTCGGTCTCGACGTCGATGAGGATCTCGTCCATCGCCACGGCGTCGCCGGGCTTCTTCTTCCACTGCAGCAGCGTGGCCTCGGCCACCGATTCCGACAGTTGCGGAACCTTCACTTCAACGATTGCCATGATGTTCTTTAGATGTAGGAGGTATGCCCACCAAGTGGCCGCCGCAGATCCGGCTCTGCCGGGCTGCTGGCGGCGCCCCCTTGAGGGGGAGCGCCGAAGGCGCTACGGGGGTGGACCTATTTCGTCAGCACGAAGCCCTTAAGCTTGCCGAAAGCCTGCTCCAGCAGCGCCTTCTGCTGCTCCTGGTGCAGGTGCGAGTAGCCCACCGCGGGCGAGGCCGAGGCCGGGCGCCCGGCGTAGCCGAGCTTCTGGCCCTCGGTCATGTTCTCGTGCACGTAGTGCTGCACGAAGAACCAGGCACCCTGGTTCTGCGGCTCGTCCTGGCACCACACCACCTCGGTGGCGTTGGGGAAGCGCTTCATCTCGGCGGCGAAGGCCTTGTGCGGGAACGGGTAGAGCTGCTCGACGCGCACGATGGCCACGTCGGTCGCCTTGCGCTCCTCACGCTTCTTCAGCAGGTCATAGACCACCTTGCCCGAGCAGCAGATCACGCGCTTGATCTTGTCGGCCTCGACGTCGGCCTTGTTCGGGCCGATGACGGTGCGGAACTCGCTCTTCGTGAATTCGGTGAGCGGCGAGGTGGCGTCCTTGGCACGCAGCAGCGACTTCGGCGTGAAGATGATCAGCGGCTTGCGGAACTGCCGCACCATCTGGCGGCGCAGCAGATGGAAGATCTGGCTGGCGCTGGTGGGCTGAACGATCTGCATGTTGTTGTCGGCGGCCAGCTGCATGAAGCGCTCCAGGCGCGCCGAGCTGTGCTCGGGCCCCTGCCCTTCGTAGCCGTGCGGCAGCATCAGCGTCAGGCCGTTGACGCGGCCCCACTTCACTTCACCGCTGGCGATGAACTGGTCGATGACGACCTGGGCGCCGTTGGCGAAGTCGCCGAACTGCGCTTCCCAGATCGTCAGCGTGTTGGGCTCGGCGCTGGAGTAGCCGTATTCGAAGCCCAGCACCGCCTCTTCCGACAGCAGCGAGTCGATGACGACGAAGGGCGCCTGGCCTTCGGCCACGTTCTGCAGCGGCACGTAGGTGCCGGTGTCCCACTTCTCGCGGTTCTGGTCGTGCAGCACGGCGTGGCGGTGGGTGAAGGTGCCGCGGCCGCAGTCTTCGCCCGACAGCCGCACGGCGTAGCCGCTGGCCACCAGCGACGCATAGGCCAGCGTCTCGCCCATGCCCCAGTCGACGTTGATCTCGCCGCGGCCCATCGCGGCGCGGTCGGCGATGACCTTCTCGACCAGCGGATGCACCTTGAAGTTGCCCGGGATGGTGGTCAGGCGTTCGGACAGGCGCTTGATCTCGGCCAGCGGCAGCGCGGTGTCGGCGGCGTCGGTCCACTTCTTGCCCAGGAAGGGCGCCCAGTCGACGGCGTACTTGCTCTTGAAGTTGGTCAGCACGGGGTCGGCCGTATGGCGGCCCTCGTCCAGCGCGGCACGGAAGGCCTTGACCATCTCGTCCGGCCCCTCGGGCGCCAGCACGCCCTGGGCGACGAGCTTCTCGCCGTACAGCTTGCGCGTGCCCGGGTGCTGGGCGATCTTCTTGTACATCAGCGGCTGCGTCAGGCTCGGCGTGTCCTGCTCGTTGTGGCCGAGCTTGCGGAAGCAGATGATGTCGACCACCACGTCCTTGCGGAAGTGCTGGCGGTAGTCCATGGCCAGCTGCGTGCACATCACCACGGCTTCGGGGTCGTCGCCGTTGACGTGCAGCACGGGCGCCTCGATCATCTTCACGACGTCGGTGCAATACAGCGTGGAGCGGCTGTCCCGCGGGTCGCTGGTGGTGAAGCCGATCTGGTTGTTGACCACCAGGTGCACGGTGCCGCCGGTGTAGTAGCCGCGCGTCTGCGCCAGCGCCAGCGTCTCCATCACCACGCCCTGGCCGGCGAAGGCGGCGTCGCCGTGCACCAGCACGGGCAGCACCTGGGCGCCGGTCAGATCGCCGCGGCGGTCCATGCGGGCCTTGACCGAGCCTTCGACCACCGGATTGACGATCTCCAGGTGCGACGGGTTGAAAGCCAGGCTCAGGTGCACCGGCCCCCCCGGCGTGGTCACGTCGCTCGAGAAGCCCTGGTGGTACTTCACGTCACCCGAGGGCAGGTCTTCCCTGGCGGTGTGGTCGAACTCGGCGAACAGGTCCTTGGGCATCTTGCCCAGGGTGTTGACCAGCACGTTCAGGCGGCCGCGGTGGGCCATGCCGATGACGATCTCCTGCACGCCGCGCTCGCCGGCGCGCTGCACCACCTCGTCCATCGAGACGATGAAGCTCTCTCCGCCTTCCAGCGAGAAACGCTTCTGCCCGACGTACTTGGTGTGCAGGTAGCGCTCCAGCCCTTCGGCGGCGGTCAGGCGGTCGAGGATGTGCTTCTTCTCGTCGGCCGTGTAGCTGGGCTTGCTGCGGATCGACTCCAGGCGCTCCTGCCACCAGCGCTTTTCCACCGGGTCGGTGCAGTGCATGAACTCGGCGCCGACGGTGCCGCAATAGGTTTCGCGCAGCGCCTGCAGGATCTCCCGCAGGGTCATGTTCTCCGACTTGCTGAAGTAGGTGTTGCCGGCATTGAACGTGATGTCCATGTCGGATTCGGTCAGGTCGTAGAACGTCGGCTCGAGTTCGGGGATCTTCGGGCGCTCGGTGCGCTTGAGCGGATCGAGGTCGGCCCAGCGCGAGCCCAGGAATCGGTAGGCCGCAATGAGGGACTGCACGTGCACCTGCTTGCGGGCCACGGCCAGGTCGGCTTCGCTGGCCTTCAGGGCGAAGGCATTGGCCTTGGCGCGCTGGGCGAACGACTCCACCACCGGAGCGTGGGCGACATCTCGGGTGTTGCTGCCATCGACGGCAGGGACATGCTGGAGGTTGTCGAAGTAGGTGCGCCAGTTGTCGGGCACGCTGCCGGGGTTGTCGAGGTAGGCCTCGTACAACTCTTCGACGTAAGGGGCATTGCCCCCGAACAGGTACGAGTTGGACCTGTGTTGCTGCATCATCTTTCGCTCACCTTCAGCCCGCGGTTTCCGCAAGCGCCGATGGGTTGATCAACCTTCCGCGGCCCCGGCTGCACCGGTTGGCGGATTGCGACCCGCCTTGCTGTTTGTCTCGCACCAGCAAGGGGACGGGAAGGACCTTTTCATTCAAGGACGCACTCTAGCACCAGTGTTCTTGTCGCCCCGGAACGATTGGACGACTTCTACCCTTCTGTTTGGCTGACGACCGAGGCCCGCCGCCCTCAAAGTGTGGGCCCCATGCGACAGACCGTGATCCTGCTGCACCCCGAGGCACCCGCCAAGCCGCCGTTCGGCCAGGCCTGCAACGGCTGCGGCGTGTGCTGCGCCGCCGAGCCCTGCCCGCTGGGCATGCTGCTGTCGCGCCGCCGCAGCGGCGCCTGCACGGCGCTGCAATGGAGCGATGTCGCAGCCCGCTACCACTGCGGTGTGGTGGCCGCACCCAGACGCTGGCTGCCGGCCCTGCGCTGGCTGCCCGAGCCCGTGCTGCGGCGACTGGCACTGCGCTGGATCGGTGCCGGCCGCGGCTGCGATGCCAGCCTGGTGACCGAGCGGCGGCAGGCCTGACTCGACCCGCCAACGCCCTGTTTGGCGTTTCCCCGCTGGCCCGGAGCGCCGCCGGCCCTAACATCCGGGGTCTGTTTGCTTCAGCTCCTTCGAGGACACCCGCATGAAACTCAAACCCCTGATCGTCGCCGCAGCGGCGGTGCTGACACTGACCGTCGCGCAGGTCGCCAGCGCGCAGACGCTGCGATGGGCCGCACAGAACGACATCCTGACGACGGACCCTCATTCACAGAACCACGCCACGACCAACGCGATCCTGATGCACGCGTACGAAGGCCTGACGCGCTATAACGCCACCTACCAGGTGGAGCCCGCGCTGGCCACCAAGTGGACCTACATCACGCCGACACAGGTGCGTTTCGAACTGCGCAAGGGCGTCAAGTTCCACGACGGCACGCCCTTCACGGCCGATGACGTGGTGTTCTCTTTCGGCCGCATCAAGCAGCCGCAGGGCACCATGCAGATCTACGTCACCGGCATCAACGAGATCAGGAAGATCGACGACCACACCGTCGACATGATCCTCGCCGCGCCGAATCCGATCCTGCTGCGCAACATCATCGACTTCAGGATCATGAGCAAGGCCTGGGCCGAGAAGAACCGCACCACCAACACGCAGAACTACAAGGACAGGGAAGAAAACTTCGCCTCGCGCAACGTGATGGGCACCGGCGCCTACCGCATCCTGAGCTGGCAGCCCGAACAGCGCATCATGATGGCGCGCAACGACGGTTGGTGGGACAAGCCCACCGGCAACGTGGCCCAGGTCGTCTATACGCCCATCAAGGCCGAGGCCACCCGGGTCGCAGCGCTGCTCTCCGGTGACGTGGACCTGCTCACCGACGTGCCGGTGCAGGACATCGACAGGCTGCGCGCAGACAAGCGGCTCAAGGTGGTCGACGGCCCCGAGGTGCGCACGATCTTCCTGGCGCCCGACATGGGCAGCCCCGAACTCAAGCACAGCAACATCAAGGGCAAGAACCCGTTCGCCGACAAGCGCGTGCGCCAGGCGCTCAGTCTGGCCATCGACCGCGAAGCGATCAAGAAGAGCATCATGCGCGGCCTGTCGGTGCCGGCGGCGCTGATCGTCGGTCCGGGCGTCAACGGTCACGACGCCGCACTCGATGCACCGGCCAAGGCCGACGTCGCCGGCGCCAAGAAGCTGCTCGCCGATGCCGGCTACCCCAACGGCTTCGAAGTGCGCCTGAACTGCCCCAACAACCGCTACGTCAACGACGAGAAGATCTGCCAGGCGGTGATCGCCATGTGGTCTCGCATCGGCATCAAGACCAACCTGGCCAGCGAGAGCATGGCCACCTTCATCCAGAAGGTGCAGAACTTCGACTCGTCGATCTACCTGCTGGGCTGGGGTGTCGCCACCTACGATGCACAGTACTCTCTGCAGTCGCTGGTGCGCACGCGCACCAGCGGCGCCGACGGCAACTTCAACTTCAGCAAGGTGAGCGATGCCACCATCGACCGCCTTGTCGACGGCATGAAGACGGAGACCGACGTGGCCAAGCGCA
The DNA here is from genome assembly GCA_022843905.1 of Rubrivivax sp. Lineage (GTDB taxonomy): Bacteria > Pseudomonadota > Gammaproteobacteria > Burkholderiales > Burkholderiaceae_C > Rubrivivax. Next base: position 160,095 of record JALHMT010000005.1, on the reverse strand, counting down.
ACGGCATGATCCGCGAGGCACTGGTGCGCACGCGCGACGAGATGCTGGTGATCCCGCTGCACCACCAGATCCGCCCCTGGGTCATGAAGTCCGGCGTCACCACGCTGCATCGCTCCGACGACCGGCCCGAGGCTCGCTTCACCACCGTGCGCTGAACGGTCGACTGCAGTCGAAACAAGGGGCCCGGCGACGGGCCCCTTTTTCATGACATCGAACGACCGGACCGGCCGGGACGCCGCGCATCCGCCTTCAGCGCCGGTCGTAGATCACGCGCCCGCCCTGCATCAGCAGGCGAATGCCGGTCTCCGGCTCGGCCAGCATCTGCAGCGACTCCATGGGATCGCCGTCGACCACCAGCAGGTCGGCCCAGGCGCCGGGCACGATCTGTCCGATGCGCTGCTCCTGGCGCATCAGCCGGGCGGCGGTGATGGTGGCGCTCTGCAGCACCTCGACCGGTGGCATGGCCGGCGCACGCAGGCCGAACTCGCTGGGCTGCCGCTCGTGCATGCGGCCCAGCAGGTCGGTGCCGAAGACGATGGGCACGCCCTCGGCACGCGCGATGCGCACTGCTTGCAGCCCCCGATCGTGCACGCTCTGCAGCTTCTCGAGCATCTCGGTCGACCAGCCCAGCTGCTGACCCTCCTCGGCCAGCGCGGCATAGGTCGCCAGCGTAGGCACGAAGTAGGTGCCGTGGGTCTTCATCAAGCGCGCCGTGGCTTCGTCGATCAGGTTGCCGTGTTCGATGGAGCGCACACCGGCCTGCACGGCGCGCGAGACGGCGCGCGGCGAATAGGCATGGGCCAGCGCGTAGAGATTCGCGGCCTCGGCCTCTTCGACCGCGGCGCGCAGTTCGTCCATCGAGAACTGCGTGCCGTCGATGGGGTCGGTGGGACTGGACACCCCGCCGCCGGCCATGATCTTGATGTGGTTGGCCCCCGTGCGCACCTGCTCGCGCACGGCACGCCGCACCTCGCCGACACCGTCGGCGATGGCACCCATGAACCCCAGGCCGGCACAGCTGCAGAACATGCCGCTGCCGCGCACGCCCTTGGGCCGCATGTCGGCATGGCCGCCGGTCTGCGAGATGGGGAAGCCGGCGATGTACAGGCGCGGGCCCTGGAAGAGACCGCGTGCGACGGCCTCCTGCAGCCCATGGTCGGCGCCGGCAGCGTCTCGCACCGTGGTGAAGCCGCGCATCAGCATCCCGCGCATCACCGCGCCGCTCTCGGCGGCCACCAGCGAGGCCGGCGACTGCGCCAGGCTGGCCAGGTCGTGCGACGAGGCGATGACGTGCACGTGCGCGTCGATCAGGCCCGGCAGCACGGCGCTGCCACCGGCGTCGATCACGATCGCGTCGTCGACGTCGATGGGCTCCTGCGTGACGGCCACCACGCGATCGCCTTCGATGACGATGCTGCTGCCGTCGCGCATCACGCCCGCCGCACTGTCGAACAGGCGCGCGTTGAGGATCACCTGTCTCGTGGTCATGTGACGCATTCTTCCGTGAAGACGCCGTCGATCAGCGCAGCGACAAGCGCTGGCGTGCGGCTTCGTACTCCCGCCGCAGCCGCGCCACCAACTCGGCGGCCGGCACCACGCTCTTGACGGCACCGATGCCCTGGCCGCAGCCCCAGATGTCCTTCCAGGCCTTCTTGGCGCCTTCGCCACCGAAGTTCATCTTGCTGGGGTCGCTCTCCGGCAGGTTGTCGGGGTCCATGCCGGCGTTGCGCACCGAGGGCTTGAGGTAGTTGCCATGCACTCCGGTGAACAGGCTGGAGTAGACGATGTCGTCGCTGTTCGAATCGACGATGCACTGCTTGTAGGCCTCTGACGCACGCGCTTCCTCGGTGGCGATGAAGGCCGAGCCGATGTAGCCCAGGTCGGCGCCCATGGCCTGCGCAGCCAGCACGGCGTCACCGGTGGAGATCGACCCGCTGAGCGCCAGCGGGCCGTCGAACCACTCGCGGATCTCCTGGATCAGCGCGAAGGGGCTCTTGACGCCGGCGTGGCCGCCGGCGCCCGCGGCCACCGCGATGAGGCCGTCGGCACCCTTCTCGATGGCCTTCTTCGCGAAGGCGTTGTTGATGATGTCGTGCAGCACGATGCCGCCCCAGGCGTGCACGGCTTCGTTGATGTCGGTGCGCGCGCCCAGCGAGGTGATGACCACCGGCACCTTGTAGCGCGCGCAGACCTCCATGTCGTGCTCGAGCCGGTCGTTGGTCTTGTGCACGATCTGGTTGATGGCGTAGGGCGCCGATTTCTGCTCGGGGTGGTCGCGGTCCCAGGCGGCCAGCGTCTCGGTGATCTCGGCCAGCCATTCGTCGAGTTGCGACGCCGGCCGCGCATTCAGTGCCGGCATCGAGCCGACGATGCCGGCCTGGCACTGCGCGATCACCAGCTTGGGGTTGCTGATGATGAACAGCGGCGAGCCGATCACCGGCAGCGACAGGCCTTGCAGCAGGTGGGGCAGCGACATCAGAAGGACTCCAGCGCCATGGCGGTGACGGCTTCCGACCCGTCGACGATGCTGTCGCGCAGGGCCGTGGCCTTGTTGAGGATGTGGTCGGCGTAGAAGCGCGCCGTGACGATCTTGGCGCGCATGAAATCGGCATCGACGCCTTCGGCCAGTCGGTCTTCGGCGGCCATCAGCGCGCGCGCCATCTGCCAGCCCGCCACCGTGGTGCCGGCCAGCATCAGGTAGGGCACGCTGCCGGCGTACACGGCGCCCGGCTGGGCGCGGCCCTGCGTCGTGATGAAGTCGACCACGTCGAGGAAGGCCGCGCGCGCGGCGCCCAGGCGCTGCGCCATCGCCCGGCCGGCGGCGCTGGGCCGCTGCCGCAGTGCGCCCTCGGTGGCCTCGATCTGCGCTGCGATCGCACGAGCCACCTGGCCGCCGTCGCGACCGGTCTTGCGGCCGACGAGGTCGTTGGCCTGGATCGCCGTCGTGCCTTCGTAGATGGTCAGGATCTTGGCATCGCGCAGGTACTGCGCCGCACCGGTCTCCTCGATGAAGCCCATGCCGCCGTGCACCTGCACGCCCAGGCTGGCCACGTCCAGGCTCATCTCGGTGGACAGGCCCTTTACCAGCGGCACCATGAACTCGTAGAAGGCCTGGTTCTGCTTGCGCACCTCGGCGTCGGGGTGGGCGTGCGCGGCGTCGAAGGCGGCGGCAGCCACCAGCGCCATCGCACGGCAACCTTCGGTGTGGGCGCGCATGGTCATCAGCATGCGGCGCACGTCGGGGTGGTGGATGATGGCCGCCGCCGCCGTGGCCGAACCGTCCACCGGCCGGCTCTGCACGCGGTCGCGCGCGTACTGCACGGCCTTCTGGTAGGCGCGTTCGGCCAGCGCGATGCCCTGCACGCCCACGCCGTAGCGGGCGGCATTCATCATGATGAACATGTACTCCAGGCCGCGGTTCTCCTGGCCCACCAGCGTGGCCACGGCGCCGCCGTGGTCGCCGTACTGCAGCACGGCCGTGGGGCTGGCCTTGATGCCCATCTTGTGCTCGATGCTCACGCAGTGAACGTCGTTGCGCGCGCCCAGGCCGCCATCGGCGTTGACCAGGAACTTCGGGCAGATGAACAGCGAGATGCCCTTCACGCCCTCGGGCGCGCCCACCACGCGCGCCAGCACCAGATGGACGATGTTTTCGGCCAGGTCGTGCTCGCCGTAGGTGATGTAGATCTTGGTGCCGAAGATCCTGTAGGTTGCGTCCGGCTGCGGTTCGGCGCGCGTGCGCACCATCGACAGGTCGGAGCCGGCCTGCGGCTCGGTGAGGTTCATCGAACCGGTCCAGGTGCCGTCGATGAGCTTGGGCAGGTAGGTGGACTGCTGCTCCGGCGTGCCGGCGGTGAGCAGGGCCTCCACCGCACCGTCGGTCAGCAGCGGGCACAGCGCGAAGCTCATGTTGGCGCTGTTGACCATCTCGCTGCAGGCGGCGTGGATCAGCTTGGGCAGGCCCTGGCCGCCGTAGTCGGCCGGGTGCTGCAGGCCCTGCCAGCCGCCTTCGGCGTACTGGCGGAAGGCTTCCTTGAACCCGGGGGTGGTGGTGACCTTGCCGTCGCGGAACGACGAGGGGTTCTTGTCGCCCTCCCAGTTCAGCGGGGCGATCACGTCCTCGCACAGCTTGGCACTCTCCTCGAGCACCGCCGCCGCCGTGTCGTAGCCGGCGTCGGCATAGGCCGGCAGCGCCGCCACGGCCTCGATCCCGGCCAGTTCCTTCATCACGAACAGCATGTCCTTGACGGGGGCGCGATAGGTCATTCTTGTCTCCGGATGGACGAGGGGCGCCGATCTCGGCGCCCCTGGAAGGTTCGGCGGGTCAGAGGCTCGCGACGAGCTCGGGCACCGCCGTGAACAGATCGGCCTCCAGCCCGTAGTCGGCCACGCTGAAGATCGGCGCCTCGGCGTCCTTGTTGATGGCCACGATGACCTTGCTGTCCTTCATGCCGGCCAGGTGCTGGATGGCACCCGAGATGCCGGCGGCGATGTACAGCTGAGGCGCCACGATCTTGCCCGTCTGCCCGACCTGCCAGTCGTTGGGCGCGTAGCCGGCGTCCACCGCGGCGCGGCTGGCACCCAGTGCCGCGCCCAGCTTGTCGGCCAGCGGCGTGAGCACTTCGGTGAACTTCTCGCTGCTGCCCAGGGCGCGGCCGCCGCTGACGATGATCTTGGCCGCCGTCAGCTCGGGCCGGTCGCTCTTGGCGATCTCGCTGCCCAGGAAGGCGCTGCTGCCGCTGTCGGCCACGGCCGCCAGGCTTTCGACGGCGGCGCTGCCACCCGTGGCCGCCGCGGCGTCGAAGCCGGTGGTGCGCACGGTGATGACCTTGATGGCGTCCAGGCTCTGCACGGTGGCGATGGCGTTGCCCGCGTAGATCGGCCGCTCGAAGGTGTCGGCGCTGATGACCTTGGTGGCGTCGCTGATCTGTGCCACGTCGAGCAGTGCGGCCACGCGCGGGGCGACGTTCTTGCCCGCAGCGGTGGCCGGGAACAGCAGGTGGCTGTAGTTCTTGGCGACGGCCAGCACCTGCGCGGCGAGGTTCTCAGCCAGGCCGTGGTCCAGGCCTGGAGCGTCGGCGTGCAGCACCTTGGCCACGCCGGCGATCTGGCTGGCGGCCTGTGCCGCGCCGGCGGCGTTGGCGCCGGCGATCAGCACGTGCACGTCGCCACCGCAGGCGATGGCCGCGGTGACGGTGTTGAGGGTGGCGCCCTTGATGCTGGCGTTGTCGTGTTCTGCGATGACCAGAGTCGTCATGAAGTGCATCCGATATGGTTAGGTAGATCCAGCGGACGCCGCGGAACCGGCTTTGCCGGGCCGCTGGCGTCGCCCCCCTGGGGGGGAGGCGGCCGGAAGGCCGCTTCGGGGGGGGGTCAAATCACCTTTGCTTCGTTCTTGAGTTTGTCGACGAGCGCGGCGACGTCGGGCACCTTCACGCCGGCACCGCGCTTTGGCGGCTCGCTGACCTTCAGGGTCTTGATGCGCGGGGCCACGTCCACGCCCAGGTCGGCGGGCTTGATCACCTCAAGCGTCTTCTTCTTGGCCTTCATGATGTTGGGCAGCGTGACGTAGCGCGGCTCGTTCAGGCGCAGGTCGGTGGTGATGACGGCCGGCAGCTTGAGCTTGAGCGTTTCGGCGCCGCCGTCGACCTCGCGGGTGACGTGGGCATGGCCGTCGGCGACTTCGACCTTGCTGGCGAAGGTGCCCTGCGCCAGGCCGGCCAGCGCGGCCAGCATCTGCCCGGTCTGGTTGCAGTCGTCGTCGATGGCCTGCTTGCCCAGGATCACCAGGCCGGGTTGCTCCTTGTCGACCAGCGCCTTGAGCAGCTTGGCCACGGCCAGGGGCTGCAGTTCATCGGCACATTCGACCAGGATGGCGCGGTCGGCGCCGATGGCCATGGCCGTGCGCAGCGTTTCCTGGCAGGCGGTGACGCCGCAGGAGACGGCGATCACTTCGGTTGCCACGCCCTTCTCCTTCAGCCGCACGGCCTCTTCGACGGCGATCTCGTCGAAGGGGTTCATGCTCATCTTCACGTTGGCGATATCGACGCCCGTGCCGTCGGACTTCACACGTACCTTGACGTTGTAGTCGACGACGCGCTTGACGGGTACCAGGACCTTCATGACGCATCACTCCTCAGCAATTGACGTTTACGTAAACCGGGAATTCTAGGCGCGAGGCCCGCAGCCGACCCCGGGCACCTGGAAATCGAACGATCGTGCTATTTTAGCTGGGCTGCGGCGATTCCGCGCGCCATCCGGATCGGCAGCAACATCAGCAGGCCGCCGATGAAGAAGACCACGGTCGACAGGATGGCGAGCCGGTGGTTGCCCGCCGTGATCCAGGTGACCAGGCCATAGGTCAGCGGCCCCACGATGGCCGACAGGCGGGTGGCGAAGGTCCACAGGCCGAAAAACTCGCCTCGGCGGTCCCCAGGTGCCAGCAACGCGGCCATGGCGCGGCCGGCCGACTGGCTGGAACCCATGCACAGCCCGGCCACCACCCCGGCCACCCAGAACAGTCCCGGCCCGGTCGCCGAATAGGCCAGCAGGGTCATGCCGACCCAGCCGCACAGCGTGACGGCCAACGCACGACGGTGCCCCAGACGGTCCTGCCAGTACCCGAACGCGAAGGCGCCCGCCGCCGCCGCGATGTTGACCAGGAAGATCAGCAGCATGGTCTGCGCCTGCTTGAAGCCCAGCACCTGCTCGGCGTACACCGCCGCCAGCGCAACGACCACAGAGATGCCCGCCTGGTAGCTCACGGCGCTGCCCAGCAACGCAGCGAAGTCGCGGTAGCGGCGCGCCACGCGCCACGTTTCGTTCAGCCGGGCCAGCGACTGGCGGATGCCGACCGACGCCGCCCGTGTCTGCGGCACCGCCCGCTCCTTCAGCAGCAGGAAGGTGACGCTGGCGGCCAGCGCGTAGACGGTCGAGGTGATCAGCATGGCCACCGGCACGAAGCTGGTGGCCGGCTGGCCTTGAGCCTGCGCCCACAGCACGTAGCCCAGGCTCAGACCCAGCGTGAGCATGCCGCCCAGGTAGCCGAAGCTCCAGCCCCAGCCCGACACACGTCCCATCGAGTCCGGCCGCGCCAGTTCAGGCAGGAAGGACGCGATCAGCGCTTCGCCGTAGGCGTAGAACAGGTTGGACAGCACGACCGCTGCGACCGCCAGCCAGAGGTCTCCCGGCCCCACGGCCGCCAGGGCCGCGGTGGACAGCACGCAGCCCACGGTGCTGATCATCAGCACGCGCTTCTTGGCCGCCCGCAGATCGGTCCAGGCGCCCAGCGCGGGCATGGTGATCATGATCAGCAGGCTCGACGCCGCGATGGTGAGCGTCCAGGCCAGCGTGCCCCAGGCCGCGTTGCCGGTGACCACGCCGACGAAGTAGGCGTTGAACACGGCCGTCAGGACCACCGTGGTGTAGCCCGAATTGGCGAAGTCGTACATCGCCCAGCCGAAGACTTCGCGCCTGCGCACCCCGGGTTGCAGATCGGACTCGGCGAACAAGCTCATGTCGGGCCCCTGGGTCGTCGGTGGGTGGCTGGCCGGCGATGGTGCCCGGAACGGGAGTCGAACCCGTATGCCCCGTGAAGGGCGGCGGATTTTAAGTCCGCTGCGTCTACCAGCTTCGCCATCCGGGCGTGCCGTGCGGCGGCATTATCGAGGCGCAACCGTGCCTGCAGCATGTCAGACGCGGTGCGCCACACCGGGACGGCCCGCATCGACGACGATGCGGCGCACCACCACCTGTCCGAGCAGCAGGGTGCCGATGGCCAGCAACAGGAAGGCCGGGCCCGGACCGGCGGCCTGAATCAGGGGGCCGAAGAGCAAGGGCCCGGCAGCGGTGCCCGAGAACAGGCTGGCCGCGAACAGCGCCACGGCCGATCCGCGCGTCGTGGGCGCCAGCTCGGTGGCCTCGGTCTGCAGGCAGCTGTGCAGCATGTAGAAGGCCAGACCGCAGAAGAACATCGCCAGCGCCACCTGCCACCAGCTGACGAAGGCCGCCATGGCAACGAACGAGGCCGCCGCGAGCAGGGCCCCCGTGCTGCACAGGCGCCGCACGCCCAGCAGGGCGATCAGGCGGCGCACGGTCAACGCATAGAGCAGGCCACCGACGCCGAAGGCGCCGATGGCGATGCCGACATGGCCGGCCAGCACGTCGGCTGGGCCCGGCTCGCGCACCGCCAGCACGCTGCCCAGGTGCGGGAAGACGCCGAAGAACATCGTGGCCTCGAAGAACACGGCCCCGAGCAGCCAGGGCGCCTTGGGTGTGCCCAGGATGCGCCGGTACACCGCCAGCGTGCCTGCCAAGCCGCCTCCAGGCCCGGGCCGGACGGCTTCCCGCGGAAGTCGCGCCCAGGCCAGCGCTGCCGCGACCACCGTGACCACGCAGGCAATGACCAGCGCACTGCGCCAGCCGAACGCCCGGCTGGACAGGCCGGACACCAGGGAGCCGAGCATCTGCCCGCTGATGGTGGCCACCAGCAGGCGGCCGATGGCGACCTGCCGGTGCGCGATGTCATAGGCATCGCCCATCGCGGCCAGCACGAGCGGGATGAGCCCGCCGCCGAAGATGCCGGCGGCGACGCGCGAGACGAAGAGCGCCTCGTAGCTGGGTGCCAGCGCACCGGCCAGCAAGGCCCCGGCCAGCCCGGCGATGCACCAGCGGATGCAGCGCGCGCGGCCGAAACGATCGCTGATGGGCCCCAGGAAGAGTTGCGAGGCGGCATACGGCAGCGAGAAGGCCGGCGCCAGCAGGGCCGCCACCGCGGCGGTGATGGCGAACTGCTCGGCCACCGGCAGCACCAGCGGGTCGAGCAGGCGCATCGAGAAGCTGCTGGCGAAGGCGCAGACCCCGAACAGGAACAAGGCGGACATGCCCGGAGCTTAAGGGCGAGACGCAGAAGTCGCCGCGGCGGCACGGGCCGGTGTGCTGCGCTCGCGCGTCGATGCCACACTGTGCGCATGAACCCGCACGTCGAACCCCTGCCCTTGCTGACCCAGGGCCACCCGCTGCTGGAGCAGCCGAGCCGGCCGGTGACCTGGCCCGATGCCGAACTGGCCGCCCGGCTGCCGGCCCTGCACGCGACGCTGGCCGACTTCCGCGCCCGCCATGGCTTCGGCCGCGCGATGTCGGCCGTGCAGGCCGGCATCGCCAAGCGCGTGATCGTGATGAACCTGGGCGCCGGCCCGCTGACCCTGATCAACCCGCAGATCACCTGGCGCAGCGAGCAGACCTTCCTGCTGTGGGACGACTGCCTCAGCCTGCCCGGCACGCTGGCGCGGGTGCGCCGCCACTGCAGCATCAGCGTGCGCTACACCGACGAGGCGGGCCGCACGCGGCTGTGGCAGCACCTGCCCGACGATCTGTCCGAACTGCTGCAGCACGAGATGGACCACCTGGACGGCGTGCTCATGGACCGGCGCACCGAGGGCGACGACCCGCTGCGGCCGTTGTCGGAGCGTGCCGCGCTGGTGGACACGCAGCGGCGCGTGCACCGCCTGTCGCTCGAACGCATGGCGCGCGCAGCGGCCTCGATCCCGCCCGAGTTCCTGGACTCGCCCCAGTACGACTGCGAGCCGCTGAGCCAGGCGCTCGGCCTGTCGCTGACGATCAAGCTCGACTTCACCAACCCGATCCGCAGCTTCAAGGGCCGGGGCGCGAGCTTCCTGCTGGCCGAGTGGCTGCGCCGTGGCGAGCAGCGCCCGCTGGTCTGCGCCAGCGCCGGCAACTGGGGCCAGGCGATGGCCTACGCCTGTCGTGCCACTGGCCGGCCCTTGGTGATCTACGCCTCGGTCAACGCCAACCCGCTGAAGGTCGAGCGCATGAAGGGGCTGGGGGCCACGGTGATCGCCCAGGGCCACGACTTCGACGCCGCCAAGGACGCCGCGCGCGAACACGCCGCTCGCGTGGGCGGCGTGATGGTGGAAGACGGCCTGGAGCCGGAAATCAGCGAGGGCCACGCCACGCTGGCCATCGAGCTGCTGTCGCGCGGCGACGCCTTCGACGCGATCGTGCTGCCGCTGGGCAACGGCGCCTTGCTGGCCGGCGTGGCGCGCTGGATCAAGGCCGCCTCGCCAGCCACGCAGGTGCTCGGCGTCTGCGCCGAAGGCGCGCCGTCGATGGAACGGTCCTGGCGCCAGAAGCAGGTGCTGCGCACAGAGACCGCCGACACCATCGCCGACGGTATCGCCGTGCGCGAACCGATCCCCGAGGCGCTCGACGACCTGCAGGGTCTGCTCGACGACGTGCTGCTGGTCAGCGACGAGCAGATCCGCCAGGCGATGCGACTCGCTCACCGCCATGCGGGCCTGCTGCTGGAACCTGCCGGCGCGGCCGGCCTGGCCGGCGTGTGGGCGCACCGGGCCCGCTGGGCCGGCGGTCGCGTCGCCACCGTACTGTGCGGCAGCAACCTCACGGCTGACCATCTGCAGGACATCCTGCGGTCTCCTTGATGCCGCAACGCCGACACGGACCGGCAAGCGGCCCGGATCGTGCTTGCCGCAGAATGTTCCCTCCCGTTCCCTCTCACGAAAGCAGATCGACCATGCGCATGTTTCCCAGGCTCCTGATGACATCGACCTTCATCGCCACGGTGATGCTGGCGGTCGCTCCTGCAGCGGCACAGTACCCGACCAAGCCGGTGCGCATGGTCGTGCCCTTCCCGGCCGGCGGCGCCACCGACACCATTGCGCGCGTCATCGCGGCGCCCTTGTCTCAGGCCCTGGGCCAGCAGGTCATCGTCGAGAACAAGCCCGGTGCCGACGGCGCCATCGCCGGCGATGCCGTGGCCAAGGCGGCGCCGGACGGCTACACGATCTTCCTGGCCACCAGCAGCGCGCTGTCGGCCGTGCCGGCGATGCGCAAGCAGCCGCCCTACGACCCGGTGACGGCCTTCACGCCGATCAGCAAGGTCGGCACCTTCTCGTACTTCCTGTTCGCCCACCCTTCGGTGCCTGGTCGCAACGCGGGCGAGCTGATCGAGTACATCCGCGCCAACCCCGGCAAGGTGAACTACGCCGGCGCCACCACGGCCGGCGTGATGGCGGCCGTCGAGCTGTCGGGCTTCGCCAAGCTCGACATGGTGCGCATCCCGTACAAGGGCGAGGGCGCGGCCACGCTGGACCTGGTCAGCGGCCGCGTGCAGCTGATGTTCGCCACCCCCACCAACGCGCTGCCGGCGGCCAAGGACGGCCGGCTGAAGGTGATGGCCGCACTGCTGCCCAAGCGCAGCCCGCTGTCTCCCGAGACGCCGACCATGGTCGAGGCCGGCGCACCGAACCTGTCCATCGTGCCCTGGGGCGGCTTCGTGGGCCCGGCCGGCATGCCGGCCGAGATCGTGGCGCGCCTGAACCGGGAGATCACCGTCATCCTGGCCCGTCCCGACGTGCGTGAACAGATCGAGCGCCAGGCCATCGAGGTGCAGAGCTCGACGCCGGCCGAACTGGGCGCGCACGTGAAGGAACAGCTCGAGATGTGGCGCAAGGCGGTGCGCGACAGCGGCCTCGCCGTCGAGTGAAGCCCGCGCCCGCCCGGCGCAGGGGCCTGCTTCAGTAACCCAGCGCCAGGCCGTCCTTGCGGTGGTCCGACCCGCCGAGCAGCGTGCCCCGGTCCCAGTCGATGTGGATGGCCTGCGCGCCGCCGATGGCATAGGTGGGCATCTCGATGCCGTAGCCGCGGGCCCGCAAGGCGTCGCCCAGGGTCTCGAGCAGCCGGCCTTCGATCTCCAGGCTGGCGGTGCCTGGCAGCGGGAACAGCCGCGGCAGCGCGATGGCGCTCTGCAGGTCCAGGCCATGGTCGAACAGGCGCGACAGGAAGTGCGCCTGTCCCGTGGCCTGGTAGTGGCCTCCCATCACCCCGAAGCTCATGCTCACGCGGCCGTTCTCGGCCACCATGGCCGGGATGATGGTGTGCATGGGTCGCTTGCGCGGGCCGATGGCATTGGGGTGCCCGTCCTGGAGGGAAAAGCCTTCGCCGCGGTTCTGCAGCAGCACGCCCGAGCGCGGCGACATCAGCCCGCTGCCGTAATGCCAGAACAGCGAGTTGATGAAGCTCACGGCGTTGCGGTCCTTGTCCACCACCGAGATGTAGACGGTGTCGCGGTGCGACGCGCCGCCGCCGCCGAAGTCGGGCAGATCGACGGCGGCACGAGAAGGATCGATGCGCGCCGCCAGTTCGTCGAGCAGGCGGTCCGACAGCATGTGCCCCACGTCGACGCCGGCCACCGCCGGGTCGGCAACCCAGGCGTCGCGCGCGGCGTAGGCCAGGCGCGAGGCCTCGATCACGAGGTGCAGCTGGTCCACGTCCAGCGGGTCGCCCCGGATCTCGAAGCGCGACAGGATGCCCAGGATCATCAGCGCGATGACGCCCTGGCCGTTGGGCGGACATTCGTAGACGGTGCGGCCGCGGTAGTTCAGGCTGAGGGGCGTGACGTACTCGCCTGACGCGTCGGCAAAGTCCTGCAGGGTGTGCACGCCGCCGTGGGCACGCAGGTGGCCGACGATGTCCTGGGCGATCGGTCCCTGGTAGAAGGCGCGGGCGCCGTCGCGGCCGATGGCCTCCAGCGTATCGGCCAGCAGCGGCTGGTGCTGGATCTCGCCCACGCCGGGGGCCCGGCCGTCGACCAGGAAGGTCGCCCGCGCCGTGGGGTCGCGCTGCAGAAGAGACTGTTCTTCGGCCAGGTCGAAGGCCACGCGCGGCGTGATGGCGTAGCCCTGCCGTGCCATGGCGATGGCAGGCGCCAGGATCTCCGACATCGGCAGCCGGCCGTGGTCGGCCACCAGCCGGCACCAGGCGTCCACCGCGCCAGGCACGGTCACGGCCAGCGGGGAGTGGCGCTCGATGCGTGTCACCCCGGCCGCGCGCAGCGCCGCCAGCGACACCCCCGCCGGCGCGCGGCCGGAACCGTTGTAGGCACGGATGTCGGTGCTGCCTTGTGCCGAGATCATTGCGAAGCAGTCGCCGCCGACGCCGGTCGAGCCGGCCTCGACCACGCACTGCACGGCGCAGGCCGCCACGGCCGCGTCGATGGCGTGTCCTCCGGCCTTCAGGATCTCGACGGCGGTCAGCGTGGCCGCCGCATGCGAGGTGGCCGCCATGCCCTGACGGGCGACGGCCAGCGAGCGGCCGGGGAGTTCGAAGTTGCGCAAGAGGGCTCCGTGTTGTGGTCGATGGATGGGAGGGGTCGGACGGCAAGGCATCGACCGCGGCGGCCATCGATGCGGCGTCCGGTCAGTCGTCCGCGAGGTTCTGCACGATCGTCAATCGCATCGTGACGCCGCCGGCCCCGTTGCGAACCAGCGCGACGCTGCCGCCGTGCAGGTCCATCACCCGCCTGACAATGTACAGCCCCAGCCCCTTGCGCCTGCCCGTGCGGGCCCCTGCCGGCCGGGCATCACGTTCGAAGAGCCCGGGCAGCAGCGAAGCATCGATGCCAGGGCCGGCGTCGACGACGTCGAGCAGCAGGGCCAGCGGCGTGTCGGAGTCGGCCACGCAGACCGTCACGCCCGCCGCCGCCGGGCTGCACTTCAACGCGTTGGACAGCAGGTTGCGCAGGGCCAGCCGCATCAGGCTGGCATCCATGGCCGCCGTCCGCGTCGGCGTGGCGCGCTCGACATGCACACGCGCCGCATCGCCCGGGCCGAGGTCGGCGATGGCCACGGCAATGAGCGCGTCGATGTCGGTGTCCTGCCGCTGCACGCGCTTGTCGCCCACCAGCAGCGATGCCGCCGCCAATGTGTTGTCGATGCTGGCCCGTACGTCGCTGAGCACGGTCTGCGCCCGCAGCAGCGGCGCCTTCGCGGAAGGCTCCAGCGCGCCGCGCAGCACGGTGGCGGCCGCCTGCATGGCGGCGGAGGCATTGTTCAGCGGCTGCCGCACCTCGTGCGCCAGCACGTCGAGCATTTCACTGCGCTCGGCGAGTTGCCTCAGGGCGTCCTCCTTCGCAGCGGCCAGCCTGCGCTCGCGGTCCTCGATGGCCTCGGCCGAGGCATCGAGCGCCTTGGCCAGCGTGCCGATCGGGTCGTCGCCGTGGGGCAGGCCGCTGCGCGAGCCGGGTTCGCCGGCGCGCATGCGGGCGGCCGTGCGCGCCAGCGCCGCCAGGGGCTGCAGCACGAGGCGGTCGCTGCCGATCGCCACCCAGGCCGCGGTGGCCAGCAGTAGCACCAGCAGCAGGGCGAAGCTGAGCAGGGCGTCGCGCCGCAACGGGGCGTTGACGTCGTCCTTCGGGATCGACAGAAGCAGACGGTAGGGGCTGCCCGCAGCCGTCGTCAGCAGCGGCGCATGCGCCACCAGCCGGCGCTCGCCGAACAGGTTGGTCTCCTCCAGGGTGCCGGGTCCGGACGATGCCAGCACCCGCTGCATGATGGCGCTCTTGTCTCCGCGCTGGCCGGTGATGCCTTCGGGATCGGGGTAGCGAGCGGCGATCGTCGCCTGGCCGTCGATGACCAGCAATCGGGCGCCACTGGACACGCGGTGACGTGCCAGTTCGCGCTTCAGCCAGTCCAGGTCCAACCACACGAACAGCACCCCCTGGACCTGGCCGTCGGCGCTGCGCAGGGCCTTGGCAAACACCATGACGGCGGTCTGCAGCGTGGGCGGCGTGATGACGTCCGCGACCACGGCCTGTCCGGAACCCAGCGCGGCACGAAAGTAGGCGCGGTCGGCAACGTCGTCGAAGCCGGGCCGGGGGGCCGCAACGCAGTCCAGGCGCCCCTGCACGTCGGCCTTGGCGATCTGCGAGAAGACCGGGTCGGATGCGAGCCGCGCACCCAGCACCGCCTGGCACACCTCGGGCGCCGCACCGGGTTGCACTTCAGGACTCAGCATCAACGCGCTCAACAGGGCATCTGCACGCGCCACCAGCGCGTCCTGCCGGGTTGCGATCAACTCCACGTTGTGCAGCAGCAGTCGCTGCGCCGTGAGGACATCGTCCTCGAACTCGGCCTCCAGGTGCCAGCCCAGCAGCGCAGCCAGGCCGACGAAGGCCGGCGCGAGCATCAAGGCCAGGCGGGCACGCAGCCCCGATGGACGGAATCGATGGAACGAACTCACGGCAGGAAGCTCGAGAAGGACGCGGCGACGTGCAGGACGACAAAGTCTATGCCCAGCGCGCGCCGGCATCGCGGCGGGCCCCTGACCGGCAGGGAGGCCGCATGATCGACACCGTTCCCGTGGGTCACTTCGTGGACGCGCAGGGCCGCAGCGCCTTTCGCATCTTCGCGCCTCGGGCGCGTCGGCTCGCCGTGGTGCTGCCCGACGCCGGGCGCCGCATCGCCCTGCAGCGTGACGGCGACGGCCACTGGACCGGCCATGCCGCCCGGCTGCCGGCCGGCACGCTGTATTGGCTGGCGCTCGACGGACGCCTGCTGCCCGACCCGGCCTCGCGCCGCCAGCCGCAAGGCGTGCACGGACCGTCGATGGTGGTCGACGTCGTGCCGGCCGGGCGCCCTGAAGGCTGGGTCGGCGTCCCGATGTCGCAGGCCATCGTCTACGAGCTTCACGTGGGCACCTTCACTCCCGAAGGCACGCTGGCTGCGGCGCGGTCGCGGCTGACCCACCTGCAGCGCCTGGGCGTCAACGTCGTCGAGCTGATGCCGCTGGCGGCCTTCCCGGGCGAACGCAACTGGGGCTACGACGGCACCTACCCCTTTGCGCTGCACGCCGTCTACGGCGACCACGACGACCTGCGCCGCTTCATCGAAGCGGCGCGGGCGCTGGGCATGGCGGTACTTCTGGACGTCGTCTACAACCACTTCGGCCCCGAAGGCCATCACAGCGGCGCCTTCGCGCCCTACACCCGGGCGCTCGAAACACCTTGGGGTGCCGCCATCAACTTCGACGGCGAGCACAGCCGGGGGGTGCGCAACTTCTTCCTTTACAACACGCGCTACTGGCTGCAGGAGGTGGGCTTCGACGGCTTCCGCATGGACGCCGTGTCGCTGGTGTTCGACGGCTCGCCGCTGCCCATCCTGCGCGAGATCACCGACCTGGCGCGCGAGATCGGCCGCGCCGACGGCCGCGGGCTGCTGATGATCGCGGAACATCTGCGCAACGAGCGCCACGTCACGTCCACGCCGGGCCTGGGCTTCGATGCGCAATGGAACGACGACCCGGGGCATGCTATCGCCGCCTGCCTCGGCGGCGAACGTCGGCGGCAGCTGGCCAGCTTCGGTAACTTCGAGGACGTGGTCAAGGCACTGCAACAGGGCTTCGTGCTCGACGGCACACGCTTCGACCACCACCACCGATCGTTCCTGGGCACCGACGGCCGGCTCACGCATCCGGCCCAGCACCTGGTCTACCTGCAGAACCACGACCAGATCGGCAACCGGCCGCAAGGCGACCGCTTCATCGCCACCAGGGGCCGCGAGAAGACACTGCTGGCCATCACCGCCTTGATGGCCAGCCCCTTCGTCCCCATGCTCTTCATGGGCGACGAGTACGGCGAGGTGGCACCCTTCTACTTCTTCGAGGACTTCTCCGACGCGGCCCTGATCGAAGGTGTCAAGGCGGGACGCAGGGCCGACTTCGCATTCGGCGACGCCGAGCCGCCCGATCCGCATGCGCGATCGACCTTCCTCGCCAGCAAGCTCGACTGGCAGCGCGTGGACCGGGAAGACGGACGCGCCATGCTGGCGTTCTGGCGGCAGCTCATCGACCTGAAGCGAGCGGGGTGGATCGGCCCGCGCGACTTCGCCGCGGTCACCGTGCGGGCCGATGCCTGCAAGCGGCTGATCACCCTGGAGACCGCGCACACGCTGACCGCGCTGAACTTTTCCGACCGTGCCCTCGCCTTCGGGCCCGTCGCCGGCCGGGTGCCCGTGCTCTGTACCGCCGGTAGCGCTTCCGAAGGCGTCATGGCGCCCTTCGCCGCCGTGGTGTGGGCCGGCCCCGCGCGCGCCGCCACGCTCAACCCTTGACGGCGCCTGCGGTCAGGCCGGTGATGATCTGGCGCGCGGCGACGAAGGTGAAGATCAGCGGCGGGATGGCGATGAGGCTGCCCATGGCCATCACGCGCCCCCAGTCGACGCCGAGGTCGGTGATGAACAGCGAGGCGGCCACCGGCAGCGTGCGCGTCTGGCGGTCGGTCAGCACCAGGGCCAGGATGAACTCGTTCCAGGCGATGCGGAAGGTGAAGATCGCCGCCGCCGCCAGGCCCGGCGCCATCAGCGGCAGCAGCACCTTGGTGAACACGCGCAGCGGCCCGCAGCCGTCGATGGCGGCGGCCTCTTCCAGTTCGACCGGCACCTGCAGCACGAAACCGTACAGCAGCCAGATGGTGAAGGGCAGGTTCACCGCCACGTAGAGCAGCACCAGTCCCCACAGGCTGTTGACCAGCTGCCATTCGCTCCAGATCAGGAACACCGGAATGGCCAGCACCGCCAGCGGCACGGTGCGCAGCAGCAGCGTGGTGTAGGCGATGGTGCTGCGGCCCTTGAAGCGGAAGCGGGCCAGCCCGTAGGCCGCCATGCAGCCGAGCACCAGGGTGATGACGGTCGACACGATGCCGACGAACAGGCTGTTGACCAGGTAGCGGTCGAACTTGTCCTCCTGCAGCACCCCGCGGTAGTTCTCCAGCGTGGGCGTGAAGATGAAGTCCAGCGGCGCGCCGAAGATGTCGACCTGCTGGCGCAGGCTGGTGGCGAAGATCACCAGGATGGGTGCCACGCACAGGAAGGCCAGCACCACCAGCATCGCGTAGTGGCCCGTCACCAGCCACAGCGGGCGCCTCATGATGTCAGCCCGCCAGCGGCGCAGCAGCATCGCAGCGCGCTCATCGCGGATCACCCTTCATCGGGTTGCTCAGCCGCAGCGCGCCCCAGCTCAGGGCCGCCACCACCACCAGCAGCAGCACGCTGATGGCCGCGGCCACGCCCAGCTGCTGCCCGACGAAGGCCGTCTTGTAGATGTGCAGCGCCAGGATCTCGGTGCTGTCGCCCGGGCCGCCGAAGGTCAGCACGTACACCACCTCGAGCACGCGGAAGGCGTCGATCAGCCGCATCATCAGCGTGATGGCGATGACGTGCATCACCATCGGCAGCTTGACCAGGAAGGTCTGCTGCCACCAGCGCGCGCCGTCGATGCGCGATGCCTCGATGACCGCGCCGTCGACGTTGGCCAGCGCCGCGATCATCATGATGAACACGAAGGGCGTCCACTGCCAGATGTCGGCCACCACGATGGCGATGAAGGCCAGCGTGGGGTCGGCCAGCCAGGTCTGCGCTTCCAGCCCGACCGCCACCAGCAGGGCGTTGATGAGCCCGAACTGGGCGTCGAACATGTAGCGCCAGACCAGCCCCACCGCGATCGGCGCGATCATCATCGGCAGGATGAACAGGGTGCGGAAGAAGGCCATGCCCCGCACCGGATGTTCCAGCGCCAGGGCCAGCGCGATGCCCAGCACCATCTCGGCGCTGACGCACACTGCGGCGAACAGCAGCGTGGTCCACAGGCTGCTCCACACCCGCGGGTTGGAAAAGGCAGAGACGAAATTGTCCCACCCGACCCAGCGTGCGCTGTCCCAGGGCGTGCCCATGCTCCAGTCGAAGCCGGCCAGATGGAAGGCCGACAGCACCGGGTACAGGCAGGCCGCCGCCATCACGAGCACGGCCGGCCCCAGGTAGAGGACGGGAACCCAGGAAGGTGTGCGCATCAGCGGCTCACGGCAGACGGGACGGGAAGTCGCCCAGGCGGTGGGTCATGCCTTCAGACCTTGTAGCCGGCCTCGCGCATGATCGTGGTCACCTGCGGCACGAGGTCGTTCAAGGCCGCCTCCGCCGTCTTCTTGCCGGTCAGCGCCTCGCTGATGCCCACGCCCAGCGCCTGCACGTTGATCTTGTCCCACACGGCGATGATGGGCCGCCAGTCGGGGTTGCTGTACTTCAGCGCTTCGCGGAAGACGATGAACTCCGGGTACTGCCGCACCATGTCGACATCGCCCAGCGTCGAGTTGCGCATGGGTGCGCCGCCGAGCCGGGTGACGGCCTTGTCCTGCGCCTTGCTGGTCAACCACTGCATCAGCAGGAACGCGGCCTCGGGGTTCTTGGCGTTCTTCGGAATCGTCAGCCCCAGGCCGCCGGATTGCGACGCTCGCCGCGTGCCGGCCGGGTGCAGGGCCCAGCTGACCTTGTCGACGACCTTGCTGCGCGTCGGGTCCTTGATCACGCCGGCCAGCGAGGTGGAGTCGAGGTACATCGCCGCCTGACCCTGCAGGAAGGCCGTGTTCGCCTCGCCCTGGCCGAAGCCGGGAATGCCGGCCGGCCCGGTGGCCACCACCTCCTGCAGGAACTTCAGTGCCGCCACACCCTTGGCATCGTTGAAGCGCGGACGCCACTGGTCGTCGAAGACGCTGCCGCCCAGCGGGTTCAGGTGCAGCAGCCAGGCATGCACGCACTGGTGGCCGGCCTGGCCCCGCGACGTGAGCGCACCGATGCCTTCCTTGTCCTTGAGCAGGCGCAGCGCCCTGGCGAACTGCTCGTAGTTCTCGGGCGGCTTCAGGTCGTGCTTGGCGAAGATGTCCTTGCGGTAGGCCAGCACCGAGGTCTCGGCGCCGTAGGGCAGGCCGTACAGCTTGGCGCCCGGCCCGGCCAGGTAGCCCTTGGGCCCGCCCACCAGGCCCAGGTTCTCCAGGTAGATGGGCACGATGTCCTTCATGTCGTAGGACGGATCGGCCAGCGCCGGGTTGGCGAAGAAAGGCTCCAGCGGCTGGATGAGGCCCTTGGAGACGTACTCGGTCTTCCACATCACGATGTAGCAGGCCAGGTCGTAGTCGCCCCGGGGCTTGGCCATCTCCAGCAGCTGCTTCTCCTTCAGGCGTCCGATGGCGAGCTTGTCCACCTCGACCTTGATGCCCGATTCCTTGGTGAAGTCGGCCAGGATCTTGCCCATCGCGTCGTAATGCGGATGCGCCGGGATGTTGATGGTCACCGACTGCCCGGCGTACTTCGAAAAGCGGTTCTGCGCCTGCACGCCGCTGAAGGGAAAGGCGGCGCCGAACACGGTGGTGGCGCCGGCCTTGAGGGTGTCGCGTCGATTCATGCTTCGGTCTCCTTGATGGTGGGGTTCACTCGGTGGATCGTGGTTTCAGCGACAGCCCGCTGTCGGCATCGAACACATGCAGGGCACCGGCCTCGGCGGCCAGGCGCACGCCCTGGTGCAGCAGCGCCTTGGCATCGCCGGGCACGACCGCCGACACGCGCTGGCCCTCGGGCACCTGCAGGTGGCCGACGATCTGGCTCTCGGTGCCCAGGTACTCGACCACGTCGACCTGGATCGGCAGCGCCGCGGCTTCGTCGCTGGGCTTCAGCGACTGCGGCCGGATGCCCACCACCAGCGCCTGCTCCGGCCCCTTGGCGGCGGGCAGCAGCCAGGCCGGCGCCGGCAGCACGAAGCCGCTGCCGCGCAGCAGTGCCACGCCGCCCTCGTGGGCCAGCCGCGCCTTGAAGAAGTTCATCGTCGGCGTGCCGATGAATCCGGCGACGAACAGGTTGGCCGGGTGGTTGAACACTTCCCCGGGCGTGCCCACCTGCTGGATGCGACCCTTGTCGAAGATGACGATGCGGTCGGCCAGGGTCATGGCCTCGACCTGGTCGTGCGTGACGTAGAGCGTGGTCTTGCCCAGCCGTTCGTGCAGCAGCGCCAGCTCGGCCCGCATGTGGCCACGCAGCTTGGCGTCGAGGTTGGACAGCGGCTCGTCGAACAGGAACACCTGAGGCTCGCGCACGATGGCCCGCCCGATGGCCACGCGCTGGCGCTGGCCCCCCGAGAGCTCCTTGGGCCTGCGCGCCAGCAGGTGCTCGATGTTCAGCACCTTGGCGGCTGCCGCCACCTTGGCCTGGATCTCGGCCGTGGGCCGGCCCGCCAGCCGCAGCGAGAACGACATGTTCTGCGCCACGTCCATGTGCGGATACAGCGCGTAGTTCTGGAACACCATGGCGATGTCGCGCGCCATCGGGTGGGCGTGCGTGACGTCGCGGCCACCGATCAGCACCTGGCCTTCGGTGACCTCCTCCAGGCCGGCCACCATGCGCAGCGTGGTGCTCTTGCCGCAGCCCGACTCGCCCAGCAGCACGACGAACTCGCCGCTGGCCACAGAGAGGTCGAGATGCTGCACGACGGTGACCTCACCGAAGCGCTTGACGAGGTTGCGGAGTTGCAGGTCGGCCATGGTGTTCGGATCAGGACTGCGGGCGACGCACGCCCCAGCCGATCGGCTTGACGCGGTTGCCGGGATGCCGGGGGTCGGGGCCCCAGATGGCCTGGTAGGTGTCCAGGCAGCGACCCTGGCGCTGCCAGCGCCAGGCGGCTGCGCCCAGCATCAGCCACCAGGCCGACAGCGCGGCGGCCATCCAGCGCGGGGCATCGGCCACGTGCAGGCCCAGCACGGTGACGAACACCGCCGCCAGCAGCGTCGCCCAGCCCAGGCCCTTGTGCAGGCGCTCGAAGCGCACGCGGTGCGGCGTCATGTCGTAGTGGTCGCCGTGCGGCTGCACGTCGGTGGGCCCGCCCTTGCTGCCGCGGCCCAGGCCGGCGGCGATCTGCAGCCAGCCGAGCAGCACCAGGGCCCAGCCCATCCAGCCATGCAGCCGGGCGGCGACACTGGTGCCGTGCCCCTGATCCCAGGCCAGTGCGGCACCGATCGACATCAGGCCGATGCCCGTCCACTGCAGCGCGCGGTGTGCGTGCCACCAGGTCTTGTTGTCCAACTGCTCGGGCCAGTGCTGCGACGGCGTGACCTTGAAGTAGCGGGCGACCAGCGCCCCCAGGGGCAGCAGCACGCCCCAGGCCAGCACCATCGTCCTGGCATGCCAGTAGGCCCAGGGCTCGATGTGATGAAGCGCGGCGCCGCTCAGGGGCAGGGTCCACCAGTCCAGCATGGGGTTCAGGGAGTCGTGTGCAGGTTGGGGAGCCGACGCTTCAGGCGACGGCCCTCGGCGCAGTTCAAGGCCACCCGACCGCCCCGCCTCATGGGGTGGCTCCGCGGGTGCCCAGCACGATGCGGTAGAGCGAGCTGCTGGCGCAGATGAAGAGCTCGTCGCCCTGCTCGCCGCCGAAGCACAGGTTGCCCACCTTCTCGGGCACGGGGATGCGGCCGATGCGCGTGCCGTCGGGGTGGTACACCTGAACGCTGTCGGCGCTGCTGGTGTAGACGAAGCCGTTCACGTCGACGCGCAGGCCGTCGGCCAGGCCGGGTTCAATGACGGCGAAGATGCGCGGGTGGGCGAGATCCTGCCCGCCGACGACGTCGAAGGCCACGATGTGGTGGTGGCCACCGCCGTCGCGGCGCAAGGCAGCCGAGGTGTCGCTGACGTACAGCACCGACTCGTCGGGCGAAAAGGCCAGGCCGTTGGGCTCCTCGACGAAGTCGCTCACGATGCGCAGCGCCCCGGTGGCGGGGTCGAAGCGGAAGACATAGCAGTCGCCCAGCTCGCTTTCGGCCTGGTGTCCTTCCCGGTCGGACACGATGCCGTAGGGGGGATCCGTGAACCAGATCGAGCCGTCGCGCTTGACGATCACGTCGTTGGGGGAGTTCAGGCGCCGGCCCTGGTAGTGGCCCACCACCGACTCGTCGCCCACCGGCCTGCCTTGCGCATCGAGTCGGGTGCGGACGATGGCCCGAAGGCCGTGCGAGCAGTGCAGCAGAGCACCGTCGCCTTCGCGTGCATGGCCGTTGGTGAACTCGACGCCTTCGCGCCAGACCGACAGGCCGCGCGCCGGGTGCCAGGCCAGCATGCGGTCGTTGGGAATGTCGCTCCACAGCACCTGCCCGGTTTCGCGAAGCCACACCGGGCCTTCGCTCCAGACTGCGCCGGTGCACAGGCGCTGCAGCGCGCCAGCCGGGCGGGCGGCAGCAGCAAAGCGGGGATCCAGAACCTCGATGGACGACATGGCGATGTGCGGCTCGCCGGGATCCTGGCCCGGCCTGACGGCAGTTTCGGAGCTCACAGGGTTACCGGTAACTGGGATTTACCCACCCGTGGAACCCGGCGCGACGAACCTTATGATTCCTGCGTCGGTGTGCCGCTCCATGCGTCGTGCACCGCCACACGACGCCAGCGGCCAGCGTCGTCGACGCCGTTCCCAGGAGCCCTGCCCTTGCCCGCACGAAAGACACGTTCAGCACCTCCAGGCCTTGCCGGGCCTGCGCTGAAGGCCCCCCAGGCGCCGCCGGCGCCGCCGGTCACGATGGCCGACGTGGCCGCCCGCGTGGGCGTGTCCAAGATGACGGTCTCGCGCGCCCTGAACCGCAACGGCACCCACACGCGCAGCAGCAGCGAGGCACTGCGCCAGCAGATCCTGAAGACCTGCCACGAGATGGGCTACGTCATCGACCAGACGGCGCGCACCTTCTCCAGCAAGCGCTCGGGCTTCGTCGCAGCGCTGATCCCCACGCTGAACAACTCCAACTTTTCCGACACCGCGCACGGCCTCACCGCGGCCCTGGAGGGCAGCGGCCTGCAGGTGCTGCTGGGCTACACCGACTACGACGCCGACACCGAGGAGCGGCTGCTGCGCGCCATGCTCAGCCGGCGCCCCGAGGCCGTGGTGGTCACCGGCGGCCGCCACACCACCGCGGCGCGCAAGCTGCTCAAGGGCGCCGGCGTGCCGGTGATCGAGACCTGGGATCTGCCCGACGATCCTGTGGAACACACGGTGGGCCTGTCGAATGCCGAGGCCGTGGGCCAGATGGTGCGGCAACTGCACCTGAAGGGCTATCGGAACATCGCCTTCCTGGGCGGCGTGCCTGAAAGCGATGCACGGGGCGCCGATCGGCGACGCGGCTTCGAACAGGCCATGCGACGGCTGAAGCTGGACCCCAGGCGCAGCCTCAGTGTCGGGCAGGCGCCGGTGTCGATGGAGCACGGCGCACAGGGCGTGGCCCTGCTGATGCAGCGCTGGCCCGACACCGAGGCGCTGGTGTGCGTGTCGGACCACCCGGCCTTCGGGGCGCTGGCCGAATGCCAGCGGCGCGGCTGGAAGGTGCCGGGCCGCCTGGCCATCGCCGGATTCGGCGGTTTCGAGGTCTCCTCGTCCTGCCACCCCCAGCTCTCGACGGTGGTGGTGGACTGCGTGGCCATCGGCCGCACCTCGGGCGAACTGCTGCTGCGCGCCATCGAGGCAGCGCGCGGCGGTCGCCGTCTGGCTCCGGAGACCATCCTGATCCCCTACCGCGTGGAGATGCGCGGCAGCACCTGAAGAACAGGCCCGCTGCACGCGTGGCGCGTGCGGGTCAACGGGCCCCGCCGCGCCGGGCCGGTCTCACTGTGGTTCCGCGTTAACCACTAACGACCCTTGGAACCCGGCCGTCTACGATACCGGTAACGATCGGGCCCGCCCCGCCTTCGAGAAGGTTGCCCACCCAGTCTCCATGAACGAGTCGCCAGTCGATCAGAAGCACCGTCCGGCCGTGGTGATCATGGGCGTCAGCGGCTGCGGCAAGACGGCCGTCGCGCTCGTGGTGGCAGACCGGCTGCACTGGCGGGCCCTGGACGCCGATGATCTGCACGCCCCCGGCTCGGTGGCCAAGATGCGCGCCGGTGTCCCGCTGTCCGATGCCGACCGCTGGCCCTGGCTCGACCGCGTGGGAGCCGCCCTGGTCGACACGTCGCCGTCGCACGACGGGACGGTGATGGCCTGTTCCGCCCTGCGCCGCGCCTACCGGGACCGCCTGCGCGCCGCCTGCCCGGGGCTGCGCTTCCTGTTCCTGGACGGCGACCCCGATCTGATCGCCACACGGCTAGCCCGGCGCCGTGGCCACTACATGCCGCCGGGCCTGCTGGCCAGCCAGTTGCAGACGCTGGAACGTCCCGGTCTCGACGAACCCGACGTGCTGCACCTGGACCTGGCGCCGCCGCTGAACGAGGTGGTCGAACGGGCCTGTGCCGCGCTGGCGTCCCCGCCTGCGCACACGACGATCCCTTGACGCAGGGCAACGGTGGCCGCCGGTGGCGCGCGCCCAATGCCGTCATCGCCACCGCAGAAGGAGCACCATGCATGCGCTCAAGGATCTCTTCACCACGGACGTCGGCCTCATGAGCGTGGCCGGCATTGCCTTCATGCTGGGCATGGGGGTGTTCTTCGTGCGCTACTTCCTGCGCCACATGCGCGAGGACGGCGAAAAGGCCGCTGCAGCGCAATCGCGCCGCTGACCTGCCCGGCCGCGTGGTCGCGCGGCACCGCACCGCCCCGCACCTTCAGCGCAGGCTGCCGTCGTCCTCGATCGCGCGAAGCTTGCGGTACAGCGACCTTTCGCTGATGCCGAGCTTGCGCGCCAGGTCGGCACGGCTGCCGCGGTGGGCCTGGAGCTGGGCGCGCAAGGCGGCGCGTTCCACGCTGCGCAGCGAGACATCGCCGACCTCGGTGGCCTTGGGTTCGCCCGGGAGCGCCTGGTGCGCAGCCCTTGCCGCCGAAGCCGACGTGTCGGATCCCAGCGCACGCTCGACGTGCTGGACCTCGATGCTGTCGCCGTCGGCCAGCAGCGTGGCACGTTCCAGCACGTTGCGCAGTTCGCGCACGTTGCCGGGAAAGGCATGGCTGCGCAGCAGCGCCAGCGCGCCTGCCGACAACGCCAGCCGGCGCTGCGGCGCCACCCGGGCCAGCAGCGCCACCGCCAGCAGCGGGATGTCATCGGGCCGATCGCGCAGCGCCGGCAAGGGGATGGGGAAGGTGCTCAGGCGGTAGTACAGGTCTTCGCGGAATCGCCCGTCGGCCACCATGGCCTGCAGGTCGCGGTGCGTGGCCGACACCACGCGCACGTCGGTGCGCCGCAGTTCGGTGCTGCCCACGCGACGGTAGGTGCCGCTTTCGAGCAGGCGCAGCAGCTTGACCTGCATGGGCAGCGGGATGTCGCCCACCTCGTCGAGGAACAAGGTGCCGCCGCTGGCCGCTTCCACCAGCCCGGCCTTGCTGTTGCCGGCCCCCGTGAAGGCGCCGCGCTCGTGGCCGAAGAGTTCACTTTCGAACAAGGTCTCGGGCAGGCTGGCGCAGTCCACCACCACCAGCGCATGGGCGGCGCGCGGGCTGGCCTCGTGCACCGCCTGCGCGACCAGTTCCTTCCCGGTGCCCGACTCACCCAGCAGCAGCACGCTCGCCCGCGACGGTCCCACCCGCGCCACCAGTTCCAGCATGCGCTGGAACGCCGCCGAGCGCCCGATCAGGCCCTGCGCCGCCGGCTGCCCCTGGGCCACGCGCAGAGGCTCCATCTTCTCGATGTAGTAGGCCTGCTCGCCCTGCGCGTCCAGCAAGGGCACCAGTTCGATGTTGACGTAGGACTCGCCCTGAGGCGTGTGATGCAGGTGCAGCACGCGCTCGCGCTGGCCCGACTCGCGCGATCGCGCCAGCGGGCAGCTTTCGCCGGCCTGGTCACAGGGCATGCTGAAGTGGTGCGAGACCTCGTAGCAGGTGCGGCCGACCACCGAAGCCTGCGGGCTGAACTGCCGGCGGTAGGCGGCGTTGGCCGCAAGGATGCGGTAGTGCCTGTCGAACAGGATGTGCGGCTCTGCCAGGCCTTCCAGGTAGGACACCAGTTCAGGCAGCACGCTGGCCATGGTCGGGAAGCCCCTTGTTCGATTGCTGACGGCCACCGGGGCCGGGAACCCGAATGATCTCAAATATCAGTCGATACGGATATATGGGCCGGCCTGCACCTGGTGACGCTCAAGCGGCGCCATCCCGATTCCGGGGTCGGAGGGTACCGCCGTTTTGGCAGACGACCGCCAGATTGTCACTGTCGCCCTGCCGTCAGCGTGGCAGTCGGTTGCTGATCCTCAACGCAAGTCATTGATCCGTATGGAAACCTGTCTGGCGGACGGGATGGCACGGGTCTTGATAACGAGCAGGTCAAGCAGCGACATCCATCGCGTCCACGGCAAGGAGCCGACCATGAATCCGACCTTCCCCATCACCTGCCCTTCCGTCCATGCGACGCCTTCCGACCCCGACAAGCGGCAGTGGCTCATCGCCACCGGCGTGGCCGGCGGGGCAGCAGCACTGGCCACGGCAGTGCCCTTCGTCTCCACCTTCGCACCGAGCGAGCGCGCCAAGGCGGCGGGCGGGCCGGTGGAAGTCGACATCTCGGACATCCCGCCCGGGGGCATGAAGACGGTGGAATGGCGTGGCAAGCCGGTGTGGGTGGTGCGACGCACGCCGGAGATGCTGGCTGCGCTGCAGGGACACGAGAGCGAGTTGGTCGACCCGCAGTCCGCCAAGGAGCAGCAGCCGCCCTATGCGAAGAACCCGGCGCGGGCGATCAAGCCGGAGGTCTTCGTCGCCATCGGCATCTGCACTCACCTCGGTTGCTCTCCCAGCGATGCGCCCAAGGGCGGCAACAACCCCGGCTTGCCGGCCGACTGGCCGGGCGGCTTCTTCTGCCCCTGCCATGGCTCCACCTTCGACGGGGCCGGGCGGGTCTACAGGAACAAGCCTGCGCCGACCAATCTCGAGATCCCGCCGCATCGCTATGCCGGTGCCACGCGCATCCTGATCGGCGACGACACGGCATGAAGGGGCCCGCGCCCCAGCCACTGCACATAACCCCTCACGAGCACCCATGTACTTCCGACTGCTGCACGACGACGCCAGCGGTGCCGTGAGCTACCTGCTGGCCGATCTGGACGCCGGCGAAGCCGTGCTCATCGACCCGCGCGGTGCCGACGTGCCCGTGCTGCGCGCCATGCTCGACGAGCATCGCCTGCAACTGCGCTGGCTGTTGCGGACCCACGAGCACGATGCGCAGGTCCCGGGCGAGTCGGCTGCGCTCGACGCGCTGGGCGCGCCGCGCATCCAGCACCAGCCGCCGACGCAGCCCGCAGCCTGCGGTGTCACGGCCGCAGGTGAACACGCTGTTCTCGCGCTGGGCCACGAGCACCTGCAGGTGCTGCGCACGCCCGGCCACACCGCCGCTTGCCTGAGCTACCTGTGGCGCGACCGCCTGTTCTGCGGTGGCCTGCTGGCCGTGGACGCCTGTCCGTTCCAGCCCCGCCCGGAACAACCCGAAGCACTGTGGGACAGCGTGACACAGGAGGTCTTCACGCTGCCGTCCGAGACGCTGCTCTTCACCGGCCATGCCACGCGCTCGCGTGCCGTGTCGACCCTGATGGAGCAGCGACGCTGGCATCCCTGGTTCGGAGGCGCCACACGCGACGAGTTCCTGGCCCGCGTGCAGGCCCTGCCCGGCGCAGGCCCCGCTTCCCCATCCAGCCCTTCCAACCCTTCGATCCAAGACCATGAAATCAGCCTACGCCTTCACCATTGAACTGCCGCAAGCCCTGGCGCCTGCCATCGACACCCTTCGCGCCGCGCTCGCCACCGAGCAGATGGGCATCGTCAGCGAGGTCGACGTGCAGGCCACGCTGAAGACCAAGCTGGGGCTGGACAGCCATCCGCAGAAGCTGCTGGGCCTGTGCAGCCCGGCCATCGCGCACGCCCTGCTGACCGCAGAACCCGACATCGCCGCCCTGCTGCCCTGCGGCGGCGGGGCGGCCGAGGCCCGGCCGGGGCGCACGCGCATCGTGCTGCAGGACCCGCGCGTGATCGCCGCGCTGTCGGGCAACCCCCTGGTGCAGGCCGCCTGCGAGAAGGCGCATGCCGCCTTGCGCCGCGTGGTCGACCGGCTGGCCGGGGGCTGATGCTTCCGGCCGCGTCAAGGGCAGCGATGACCCGGCCCGATTTCGACAACAGGAGACAGACATGAACGACAAGCCCTCGACCCCGCGCATGGACCCCGCCCGCCGGCGCTGGCTGCAGGCCCTGGCCGTCTCGCCGGCCCTGGCCGGTGCCGCCGCGGCGCCGCTGCCGGCACGCGCCGCGCTCAAGACCCAGGCTCGCATCGTCATCGCCGGCAGCGGCCTCGGCGGCATCGCGGTGGCCAACCGACTCGCCGGCCTGCTCGACGGCGCGAAGATCACCATCGTCGACCGCAAGGAAGAGCACAACTACCAGCCTGGCTACACCCTGGTGGCCACCGGCGTCTGGCCGGTGGACAAGGTGCGGGATCGCAACGCCGACTACCAGCCTGCCGGGGTGGAGTGGGTGAAGGACATGGTGGCGGGCTTCGACCCGGCCGCCAACACCGTCATCACCGCGGGAGGGCAGCGCATCCCCTACGACTTCCTGGTCGTGGCCATCGGCGTGCACATGGACTTCGGCCTGATCGAGGGCATGGACGTGGCCGCCATCGGCCGCGAAGGGCTGGCCAGCGTCTACCCCAGCCCGCAGGCGGCACAGGCCACCTGGGCAGCCATGCAGGCCTTCACGGCGCGCGGCGGCCATGCGGTGATGACCTTGCCGGCGACGCCGCTCAAGTGTGCGGGCGCGCCGCTGAAGATGAGCTTCCTGCTGCGCGACCGCCTGCACAAGGCCGGCACCCTGGGCGCCTCGAAGATCAGCTTCGAGTCGGCGCTGGGCAACGTCTTCGGCGTCAAGGTCGTCAACGACAACGTGCTCGAACGCTGGAAGACGCTGGGCATCGACGTCGAGTACTCGCGCAAGCTCGCGTCGATCGACATCGGCGCGCGCCGCGCCACCTTCGTCACGCCCGAAGGCGAGAAGCAGGAAATGCCCTACGACTTCATCCACGTCGTGCCGCCGATGCGCGCGCCCGACGCCGTGAAGAACAGCGACCTGGCCTGGAAGCAGGGCCCGTTCGCCGCCGGCGGCTGGCTGGAGGTCGACAAGAGCACGCTGCAGCACCGGCGCTACCCCAACGTGTTCGGCATCGGCGACATCAACGGCACGCCGCGCGGCAAGACCGCCGCCACGGTGAAGAAGAGTGCGCCACTGGTGGCACACAACCTGGTGGAGGTGATGGCCGGTCGCAAGCCCGACCAGACTTTCGACGGCTACACCTCCTGCCCCCTGATCACGCGCGAAGGCTCGGCCATGCTCATCGAGTTCGACTACGAAGGCCGGCTCACGCCGTCGCTGCCGATGATCGAGCCGCTGCAGGACAGCTACTTCGCCTGGCTGATGAAGTACCGCATGCTCAAGCCTGCCTACATGGCGGTGCTCAAGGGCCGGGTCTGACACACGACGAACCAAGGAGAAGAACCATGTACGAGATCTGGCTGGTGATGAACATCGTGTGGGAGATCGCGCTGGGCCTGTGGCCCCTGCTGCTGGCCGCGGCGGCGCTGTGGATGATCCTGATGCTGACCGCCTGGCGGCGCCCGGGCACCCGCTGGCGGGCGGGCCTGCCGCTGGCCCTGGGCCTCGGCGTGCTGACGACGGTCGCCGCCTTCACGCTGGTGCCGGGATGGACGCGCTCGACGCTGTCCGAACTGGGCTACTGGGTGGACTGGGCCAACCTGCTGGCCGTCGCGGCGGCCTTCGGCGCGGCGGCCGTGGCCTTCGCCTGGCCGCTGTTCTCGATGCGCCAGGCGACGACCCGCCGCTGATCGAAGGCCGCAGGGCGCTCCATCGAGCGGAGCGCGCCGTGAAGCGCACGTATTTCCTGGATCGTTGCGGCCTCTGTGCCGCATCGCATCCAGGACCACGCCATGCGCAGCACAGCCAGACCCCCCCCGGCCGACCACTCCGCCGACCTCCCCTGCGGCCTGCACTGCGGCCTCTCCGCCGGCCCGGCTGCCGCTCGAACCCCCGCTGCCGGCCCGCTCCACCATGGCTGAGTGGAGCGAAGCCGATGGCGCGGCGGCGTCGCGTGCCCTGCCGCCTCGACCGCAGCTGCCGGTTCTGCCGCGTGGCGGGTTGCACGACCCGAAGACGCCGCGGCGGTCGCGTGTGCGGTGGTGGCTGCCGGCCGGCGCCGCGGCCGCCGCCTATGCCGCCTTGTTCGTCCACCAGATGGCGACCGGAACGACAGGCCAGGGCCTGGACTCGCCGGGCTCCTGGGCCCTGGCGGCCCTGCTTCATCTGCCCTACCTGCTGATCCTGCTGATGCTGGCCTTCGGCCTCGTCGAACGCATCGGCTTCTACTGGCGCGGTCGCGCGCCGCACCGGCCCGGCAGCTTGCCGGCCCGACTGCCCAAGGTCTGCATCCAGTTGCCCATGTTCAACGAACAGGCCGTCGCCAGCCGCATCATCGGCGCCGCAGCCGCCGTGCGCTGGCCCAGGGATCTGCTCGTCATCCAGGTGCTGGACGACTCGACCGACGAAGAGACCCGCAGGATGGTGCTCAGCGTCTGTGCCCGCGTGCGCGAACGCACCGGCATCGCCTGCACCTGGATCCACCGACCCGTCCGCACCGGCTACAAGGCCGGCGCACTCGAGCATGGTCGCCAGGAGACCGATGCCGAGTTCATCGCCATCTTCGACGCCGACTTCGTGCCGCCGCCGGACTATCTGGAGCGCGCGCTGCCGCACTTCTACAACCCCGACGGGTCGCCCATCGCCCGCCTCGCGTTGGTGCAGGCCCAGTGGGGCCACCTGAACGACGACGAGTCGCCGTTGACCGAGTCGCAGGCTCTCTGGGTCGACGACCACCACTCGCTGCAGCAGTCCTGGCGTTCGGCCAACATCGACTGGGTCAACTTCACCGGCACTGCAGGCGTGTGGCGCGCCTCGGCCATCGAGGCGGTGGGCGGCTGGCGCTCGGCCAGCCTGGTCGAGGACTGCGAGCTCAGCGTGCGCGCCCTGCTGCACGGCTACCGCAGCCGCTTCATCCGGCAACTGGCGGTGCCGGCCGAATTGCCGCAGACGCTGGTCGCCTACCGCCTGCAGCAGAAGCGCTGGACCCAGGGCTGGGCGCAGTTGCAGCGCCTGCACCTGGCCAGCCTGGTCTTCCGCTACCGCACCCACTGGGCGCGCAAGGCCTTCCTGGTCTACCTCGCGTGCATTTCCTGGCAGTGGCCCTTGTGGACGGCCTGGATCGCGCTGCTGCCCTTCCTGATGGCCAACGGGCTGTGGCTGGGCTCCTTCGGCACCGGGGCCGCCCTGCTGGCCTACCTGGCCCCGCCGCTGCTGTTCGCCCTGTTCGCCGGTGTGGTGGCCACGGCGGAGACGCGCCATGGCCAAGGCTCCACGCGCGGCAGCTTCGCGCGCCGCTGCGCCAGACTGTTTCCCTACCTGGTCATCAACACCGGCATGGTGCCGCACCACTTCTGCGCCTTTGTCGAGGGCCTGTTCGGCCCGCTGCACGCCGAGTTCGAGCGCACGCCCAAGACGGCGAGTGTCACGGCCGCCGACGGCACGACGGGCACCGCCCCGGGCCCCGACGGCAGCGGCCCGCCGGCCGCCTCGGCACCGACCGCTTCGCGCTCGAAGTCGACCCGAACGGCCTATCTGACGACCGAGGCCGCGCTGTGCGCGGCGCAAGGCGGCTGGGTGATCTTCTTCATCAGCCAGGGCATGGGCCTGGCCGTGGTGGGCGCGGCCTGGGTGCTGACCTGCGTCATCGGCCTGCGCCTGGCGCCTGCGGTCGGCGACTTCCTGCACAGGCGCCGGGTCGCTTCACCCGGGCTGCAGCGATGAACCGCAACCTTGCTGGACGCCTCTGCGCGCTGTGGCTCGGCGCGCTGCTCGTGACGGCCCCGGTCCCAGACGCCGGCGCCACCACCGTTGCAGCCGACGAAGCCGTGCAGCAGGCGCGCCAGGCCGCGCGCGCCGACCGCCACGCCGACGCCATCGCGGCATTCGGCCGCGCCGTGAGCGCCGCGCCGCAGCGCCGGCGGGAGTGGCTGCTGGAGTGGGCCGACCAGCACACCTGGGCCGGTCGGCTGGACGAGGCCATGGCGCTGTACCGCGAGGCTCTGGCCACGCTGGAGCCGGCCGCCCGGCCGCGTGCCCGGCTGGGGCTGGCCCGCGCACTGTCCTGGGACGGCCGGCACTCGCAGGCCCTGGCGCAGTACCAGGCCGTGCTGCAAGATCGGCCCGGCGACGAAGACGCCCGCCGCGGCATCGGCCGCGTGCAGAGCTGGCGCGGCCGTCATCGCGAAGCAGCGGCCGACATGCAGCAGTTCCTGCAGGATCGCCCGCGCGACCGCGAGGCGACGATCATCCTGGCCGAGTCGCTGGCCTGGATGGGCCGTGCCGACCGCGCCCGCGCCGTGTTGCGCGAGCAGGTGGCGGCCGACGCCGGCGACTCCCGCGCTGCCGCGCTGCTGCTGAAGCTCGATCTCGACCAGCGCCCGCAGGCCACGCTCGACTGGCGGGACTTCGACCAGTCGGATCGTCTTCGCATCCAGGACCTGTCCCTGGCCACCCGGCGCCCGCTGGCCGAGGGCCAGGGCCACGTCGGCCTGCGTTTGGGGGCGACCCGTTTCGTGCCGCCCGCCGGGCCGGTGAGCTCGATCGAGGTCTTGCGCCCCGGCGTCGAGGCCCGCTGGCGCCTGACCGATTCGCTGGAATGGAACGGCCGCCTCGGGCTCGACCTGATCGACACGCGCGGCGACACCGGCGACCACAGCCGCCTGGTGCACGACACCTACGTCACCTGGTGGCCTGGCGACCTGCTGCGCCTGGACCTCGGCTCCTCGCGCTGGACCTTCGACAGCGAGGAGACGCTGCGCCAGGGGCTCACCGCCACGCAGACCAAGCTGTCGGCCGACCTGCTGCCGGACGACCTGACGCGCTGGACGGTGCGGGCCCATCGCTCCGAGGTGTCCGACGGCAATCGCAGCGACGGCTGGCAGTTCGAAGCCGAGCGGCGTGTCTGGCACGAGCCGCGCGTCCACCTCGGCTACCGGCACAACCGTTACGGCTTCAGCCGGCCCGGACAGGGTGGCTACTTCAACCCGCAGGACTACCGGTCCGACGAGTTGACGCTGCAGGCCTCGGGCTGGCTGCCTGCCGGCCTGCGCTGGCAGCTGCGCTGGGCCGCCGGGCGGGAGGATGTGCGACCCGGCGATGTTCGACCGATCCGCAGCGGCAGCGTGGGCCTCGCCTGGGAGGCCAGCCCGCGTCTGGCCTTCGAGGCGGCGTACGACCACTCGACGTCACGCACGCTGGCCAGCGGCGGCTTCAGGCGCGACATCGCCCGCATCACGATGCACTACCGGCACGAGCGCTGAGACGCTGCCGGCTGGCGGGCTACCCCAGCTTGAACACCGCCACGGCCTGCACCAGCTGACGCGCCTGTCCCTTCAGACTCTCGGCGGCGGCAGCGCTTTCCTCCACCAGTGCGGCGTTCTGCTGCGTGGCCTGATCCATCAGCGTCATCGCCTCGCCGACCTGGGACACGCCGGTGCTCTGCTCGACGCTGGCGGTGGTGATCTCGGCCACGATGTCGCTCACGCGCTGCACGCTGCCCACGATCTCGCCCATGGTCCTGCCAGCACGATCCACCAGCACGGCGCCTTGCTCGACCTGCTCGACGCTGCGGCCGATCAGGGTCTTGATCTCCTTGGCGGCCTCGGCGCTGCGCTGCGCCAGGTTGCGCACTTCCGAAGCCACGACGGCGAAGCCACGCCCCTGTTCTCCGGCGCGTGCCGCTTCCACGGCGGCATTCAAGGCCAGGATGTTGGTCTGGAACGCGATGCCGTCGATGACGCTGATGATGTCGCCGATCTTGCGGCTGCTGTCGTTGATGCCCTGCATGGTGCTGACCACCTGGCCGACCACCTCGCCACCCTGGGCCGCCACCGTCGACGCGCTCTGTGCCAGCTGGTTGGCCTGACGGGCGTTTTCGGCGTTGTTGCGCACCGTGGTGCCCAGTTCCTCCATCGTGGCGACGGTTTCCTGCAAGGCACCGGCCTGCTGCTCCGTGCGACCCGAAAGATCCTGGTTGCCCTGGGCGATCTGCGCACTGGCCGTGGCGACGCTTTCGGCATTGCCGCGAACGCTGCCGACCACCTGCGCCAGGCTCTGCTGCATGCCGGCCAGGGACGCCAGCAGCGGGCTGATCTCGTCGCGCGACGTGTCGATGTAGCGCGTGGCCAGATCACCGTCACGCACCCGGTCGGCCACCTGTCGGGCCTGCTTGAGGCGGCGCTGCAGCAAGCCCGCGATGTGCCAGCTGACCAGCGCCAGCAGCACGACTGCAGAGAGCATCAGGACCTGCAGCAGGACCTTCGTCTGGATCGACTCGGCCTGGACGGCCTTCAGGTCCTTGTCGAGGCCGTCGGTCTGGTACTTCACCGTCAGTGCCAGCTGTTCCAGCAGCTGGTTGCGGGCGGGAATGGTGTTCTCGACCAGGTAGGCGAAGGCTTGCTCACGCTGGCCGGCCTGAACGAGCTTCAAGTTCTCTTCACCCACGCGCCAGAAGTTGGCCACCACGGGCGGCAGCGACGCGAAGCGGTCGCGTCCGGCCTGGGTGAACAAGCCCTTTTCGTAGTCCGCCAGGTTCGCTTCGATGAGCTTGCGCTTGGCGCCGATGTCAGCCAGCGTGGCCGCCAGTTCCTCGGGGTTGCGCGACAGCATGGCGTGTCGCACCTGCAGCGACACCCGTGTCACGTTCAGTTCCAGGCTGGCCATCTGCATCAGTTGCGGGACCCGGCTCTCGTTCGTCGCCTCGGCCTTGGCGGCTGCGGCGTCCAGGTTGCGCGACGACACGAAGGCGGCCGCAGCGAACGCCATGGCCAGCAGGGCCACGACGCCATAGAGGCGGTGCGACAGGCTGAAGGAGCTCAGCAGGGACATGGGCAACTCTCCGAAAGATGACGTTGTGCAACGGCTACAGGCCTTGACCTGACCTTGCGCAAACCGCAGGGCCGGGCCGATCCGTCGGCAGCGGTGCGCTGCCGCGAATTTCTAGCGTCTTCGGCAAGTAGTGGTCGATACTTGAGCCACAACAGGGTCTCCGCCACCTTGCAAGCGCAGCTGTGGGGCCGCATGCCCCGCTGACCGTCGCACGTGTCAGACTGCGCGCTCCGGACGCCGAATCGCCTCCTGCGCTCGACGCGGCAGCCGATATCCACGCCATCGATGAGGCACGAAACCGCCCCCGGCCACGAACTTCTGTCGGACGACCGCCAGGCCGGCTGGCGTGGCGTGCTGCTGCGCATGGGCCGCACGCGCGCCGTGCTGTTCATCACCGCGGCGTCGGTCGTGGTGTCGCTGGCGGTCACCTCGCTGCTCGCGCTGGCGCTGGACAACACGGCGCACATGATGACCGACCTGCTGGTGGCGACCCTCGTGCCGCTGCTCGTGGCACCGCTGGTCAGCAGCGCGGCCATGGGCCTGCTGATCGAAGTCGAGACGGCGCGTCGTGCCCTGCACGAGGTGGCGATCCGCGACGGCCTGACCAACCTCTACAACCGGCGCTTCTTCGCCGCACGGCTGGAGGCCGAGGTCGATCGCGCGCGGCGTGACGGCACGCCGCTGAGCGTCATCCTGATCGACATCGATCACTTCAAGCGCATCAACGACTCGCTGGGCCATGCCGCCGGCGACGAGGTCCTGCAATGCGTGGCGGACGTGCTGATCGCCGGCGTGCGACCGTACGACCTGTCGGCGCGCTTCGGCGGCGAGGAGTTCGTGGCCCTGCTGCCTGGCGCGACGATGGACGAGGGCGTGCACGTCGCCGAACGGATCCGCCGGGCGATCGAGACCTTGTCCATCCCGGTCCTGCGGGACGGGTCGTCGCCGCAGGTCACGGCCAGCATGGGCATCGCCCGCCTCGGGGCCGAGCCGGACACCGCGGACGAACTCCTGCGGCGTGCCGACGAAGCCATGTACGCGGCCAAGGCCGCCGGGCGCAATCGCTGCATCCGTGCACCATACTGACCTGCCCGCGCGGCCGACGGTCGCGCGATCCCGACACACAGCAACCACGACGGAGCAGACCCGGATGGAAACCCCGCGCGCCATCGGCGAAGGTGAGGTTCTGTGGCAACCCACGCCGCAGCAGGTGCACGCCTCCCGTCTGGCGGCCTTCCAGGCCTGGCTGCAGAGCCGCCCGGCGCGGCCCGAGGCGCCGTTGCCGGACTATGCAGCGCTGTGGCAGTGGTCGGTGGCCGACATCGAGTCCTTCTGGGACTCGGTCTGGGACTTCTTCGACCTGCAGGCCGACGGATCGCGGCACCCGGTGCTGGCAGCGAGCACCATGCCCGGGGCCGACTGGTACCCGAACGCACGCCTGAACTACGCCGAGCACGTGTTCCGCAACGCCACGCCGGAGCGACCGGCGTTGATTGCGCGGGGCGAGGGCGAGCCGACGCGCGAGGTCTCGTGGGCCGAGCTGCAGCGCGACACCGCGGCACTGGCGGCACGCCTGCGGCAATGCGGCATCGCGCCCGGCGACCGCGTCGCCTCGTACCTGCCGAACCGTGTCGAGACCGTCGTCGCCTTCCTGGCCTGCGCCAGCCTGGGCGCCGTCTGGTCGAGCTGCGCGCCGGACATGGGGGCCTCGGTGGTGCTCGACCGCCTGCGCCAGATCGAGCCCAGGCTGCTGCTGGCCACCGACAGCACGCACTACAACGGCAAGGTCCAGGACCGCGCCGCAGTGGTCGAGGAACTGCTGCGCGAGCTGCCCAGCGTCCAGGCCGTGCTGCATGTCGACGGGCCGCTCGCGGCGCAGCGGCCGGTGCGCTGGCGCGACCGCATGCCGTGGTCGGCGGCCATCGAGAACGAGGCCGAGCCGGTCTACACGCGGCTGCCTTTCGGCCATCCGCTGTGGATCGTCTATTCATCCGGCACCACCGGCATGCCCAAGGCCATGGTGCACGGCCACGGCGGCATCGTGCTGACGCACCTGAAGACACTGGTCCTGCAGCAGGACCTGCGGCCCGGCGACCGCATGCTGTTCCTGGGCAGCACCGGCTGGATCGTGTGGAACCTGCAGCTCGGTGCGCTGCTCACCGGGGCCTCCATCGTGCTGTACGACGGCCACCCGGCCTGGCCCGACCCGCAAGCGCTGTGGCGCTTCATGGGCCAGCACGGCGTCACGCAGTTCGGCTGCGGCGCGGCCTTCCTCATCAACGGCATGAAGGACGGCCTGCGGCCGCGCGACTTCGTGCCGCTGCCGGCGCTGCGAGCGGTCTTCTCCACCGGTTCGCCGCTGCCGATCGATGCCTACCGCTGGGTCTATGACGCGGTGAAGCCCGATCTGTGGCTGGCCTCGATCAGCGGGGGCACCGACATCGCCTCGGGCTTCGTGGCCTGCGCGCCGACGCTGCCCGTCACGGCGGGCGAGATCCAGTGCGCCGAACTCGGCGTCGCCGCCTGTGCCTTCGACGAGGCCGGGCAAGCGGTGGTGGGCGAGGTCGGCGAACTCGTGATCACGCGGCCCATGCCCTCGATGCCGCTGTTCTTCTGGGGCGACCCGGACGGCCGGCGCTACCGCGAGAGCTACTTCGAGACCTTCCCGGGTGTCTGGCGCCACGGCGACTGGATCCGCTTCACGCCACGCGGCACGTCGGTGATCTACGGCCGCTCCGACAGCACCATCAACCGCTTCGGCATCCGCATGGGCACGGCCGAGATCTACCGCGTCGTCGAGGCCCTGCCCGAGATCCGCGACAGCCTGGTGATCGACCTCGAGTACCTGGGCCGTCCGTCCTACCTGCCGCTGTTCGTGGTGCTGAAGCCCGGCGGCGTGCTCGACGAAGCGCTGAAGGCCCGCATCGTCCAGCAGATCCGCACCCAGGCTTCGGCCCGGCACGTGCCCGACGAGATCTTCGCCGTCGAGGAGATCCCGCGCACGCTCACCGGCAAGAAGATGGAAGTGCCGGTGCGCAAGCTGCTGCTGGGCATGGCGCGCGACCAGGTGGCCAGTGCCGACGCGATGGCCAACCCGGCCAGCATGGACTTCTTCGTCGAACTCGCGGGACGACTGAACCCGTCGCCCTGACAGGCGCAGTCCCGCGCGCCGGGCGGGCAAGGCCGCAGACGCGCGACCTCAGCGCCCCCAGCGCAGCACCAGCGGATCGAGCCGTCGCGCGGTTTCGAGCAGGCCTTCGCGCACGACGGAACTCATGGCCGGAAACGGGTGGCGCGGCGCTTCGCAGGCGATCACGCCGCCGGCCTTCATCAGCGCCTTGGCGCTGAGGATGCCGCCCTGGCGGTTCTCGAAGTTGATCAGCGGCAGCCAGCGCGTGTACTCGGCGATGGCGTCGTCGCGCCGACCGGCGGCGTAGGCGTCCATGATGCGGCGGATGCCGTCGGGGTAGCCGCCGCCGGTCATGCTGCCGGTGGCGCCGGCGTCGAGGTCGGGCAACAGGGTGATGGCCTCCTCGCCGTCCCACGGGCCCTCGACGGCCCCGCCACCCAGGGCGATCAGCTCGCGCAGCTTGCCGGCAGCGCCGGCGGTCTCGATCTTGAAGTACTTCACCTGCTCGATCTCGCGCGCCAGGCGGGCCAGGAAGGCCGCGCTCATGGGCGTGCCGGCGATGGGCGCGTCCTGGATCATGATCGGGATGCGGATGGCGTCCGACAGCCGGGCGTAGAACTCCTGGATCAGCACTTCGCCCACACGCAGCGTGGCGCCGTGGTAGGGCGGCATCACCATCACCATGGCCGCGCCCTGCTCCTGAGCGCGCCGGCTGCGCTCGGCGCAGACACGCGTGCCGAAGTGCGTGGTGGTGACGATCACCGGCACGCGGCCGGCCACGTGCTCGAGGATGCTGCGCGTGAGCAGCTCGCGCTCGTCGTCGGACAGCACGAACTGCTCGGAGAAATTGGCCAGGATGCACAGGCCGTTGGAGCCGGCGTCGATCATGAAGTCGACGCAGCGCTTCTGGCTGGCCAGGTCGAGCT
Source organism: Rubrivivax sp. (assembly GCA_022843905.1). Lineage (GTDB taxonomy): Bacteria > Pseudomonadota > Gammaproteobacteria > Burkholderiales > Burkholderiaceae_C > Rubrivivax. The sequence continues at coordinate 120,504 of JALHMT010000005.1, read as the reverse complement.
CGCCCTGGTCCGTGAAGGTGGTGGGCACCACCGGAAAGACGCCCCGGTACGGTCGCTGCATGGCGCTCATTCGATGATGTCGAACTGGTCGAGGAACTCGGTCTTCAGCGTCAGGCCCAGGCCTGGCGTGGTGTCGCTGAGCTGGAGGAAGCCGTTTTCGGCCACCGGCTCGCCGTCGAAGATGTAGTAGAAAAGCTCGTTGCCGACCTCGACGTCGAACATCGGGAAGTACTCGCTCATCGGGCAGTTCACGCTGCTCATGGTCAGGTGGTAGTTGTGCATCTGGCCGGCGTGCGGGATCACCGGCACGCTGTAGCTCTCGCACAGCGCGTTGATCTTGTGCGCCATGGTGATGCCGCCCACGCGGTTGGTGTCGTACTGCACCACGCTGACGGCCTTGCGCTCCAGCAGCTGCTTGAAGCCGTAGAGGCTGAACTCGTGCTCGCCGCCCGAGATGGGCACGATGTTCATCTGGTTGAGCTCGGCATAGCCGTCGATGTCGTCGGCGATCACCGGCTCCTCCAGCCAGCGCGGCTGGTACCGGGCCAGCTTGGGCAGCATGCGCTTGGCGTATTCGAGGTTCCAGCCCATGTAGCACTCGAGCATCAGGTCGTTGTCGTAGCCGATGACCTCGCGCACGGCCTCCACGCTCTTGAGGTTCTCGACCACGCCCTTCTGCAGGTGCGCCGGCCCGTAGCCGAAGCGCATCTTGAAGGCGGTGAAGCCCTGCTTCAGGTAGGTCTCGGCCTCCTTCTGCATCTCCTTCAGGTCGGTGCGGTAGAGCTTGCTGTAGTAGCAGGGAATCTTCTCCTTGGTACGCCCGCCCAGCAGCTTGAACACCGGCTTGCCGACGCTCTTGCCCAGCAGGTCCCACAGGGCGATGTCGACCGCCGAGATGGCCGCCATGCCCACGCCCTTGCGGCCCCAGGCGTGGGTGGCGCGGTACATGCGCTGGTTCAGGTACTCGTAGTCCCAGGGGTCGTGGCCGATGACCAGCGGCGCCAGGTACTGGTCGACGATCTGCTTGCTGATGCGCGGCGCCAGCGCCACGTTGCCGTAGCCGACCAGACCGGTGTCGGTCTCGACCTCGACCACGGTCCACTGGTGGAAGCGGAAGGTCTTCATGGTCTCGACCGGCGAATACAGCAGGTCCATCGCGTTGGAGCAGAAGTTGCCCTGCGGCGGCACGGTCTTGCCCTTCCACTCGAAGGTGCGGGCGCGCACGTTGGTGATCTTCATCGGTTTCCTCGTTCAGGCGATTCGGCTGGCGGCCATGCGCGCCGCGATGGCGAAGGCATTGGCCATGGCGTCGACGTTGGCGCGGCCCTGGCCGGCGATGTCGTAGGCGGTGCCGTGGGCCGGCGTGGTGATGACGACGGGCAGGCCGCCCTGCACCGTGACGCCCTGGCTGAAACCCATCAGCTTGAGGGCGATCTGCCCCTGGTCGTGGTACATGGTGACGATGGCGTCGAGTTCGCCTTCGCGCGCCCGCAGGAAGATGGTGTCGGGCGAAAACGGCCCCACCACCGGCATCCCCTGCGCGTTGAGCGCGGCCACCGCGGGTTCGATGACCTCGATCTCTTCGCGGCCGCAGGTGCCGCCGTCGCCGTTGTGCGGGTTGAGCCCCGCCACGGCCACGCGCGGCGCGGCGACGCCGCTGGCCTGCAGCGATCGGTAGATCAGCGTGGTGGCGTCCACGATGCGCTGCTTGTCGATGTACTTCGGCACGTCCTTCAGCGGCACGTGCGAGCTGATGCGCGAGGTCCACAGGCCGCGCAGGGTGTTGAACTCGCAGAAGTAGCCGGTCACGCCGAGGTACTCGGCGAAGTGATGCAGTTCGTCCTCGTGCTTCAGGCCGCCCTGCTTCATGGCGTGCTTGTTCAGCGGCGCGAAGCTGATGGCGTCGACCTGCCCGGCGCGGGCCGCGTCCATGCAGCGGTTCAGCACCGCCAGCACCGAGGCACCGCCCGGCGCCTGCGCCTGTCCGCGCTGCACCTGGTCGGGCCGCACGGTGTCCAGCGCCAGGAAGGCCGCTCGCGTGCCGTCGGCCAGGCCGCGCACTTCGGCCAGCGAGGCCACCGGCTGCAATTCGACGGCGGTGCCAGCGATGCGCTGGCCTTCGTCCCACAGCCAGCGGTCGCCGACCAGCACGACCCGGGCCTGCTGCGTGGTCTGCGGCTGCGCGAGCAGCCGGGCGATCAGTTCGGGGCCGATGCCCGCCGGGTCGCCCAGCGTCAGGGCGACGACGGGCCTTGCTTGTTCGTCCATGCGCACCTCAGTCGAGCTTGATGCCGCGCTTCTTGATGACTTCGGCGTAGCGCTTGTTCTCCGCCACATGGAAGGCGGCGAAGTCGGCCTGGGACATGGGCGCCACTTCGGATCCGACGGCCGCCAGGCGCGCGCGCGTGTCGGGATGCGGCAGCAGCCTGTTCACTTCTTCGTGCACGCGCTGCTGCACGGCCCGGGGTGTCGAAGCCGGCATGTAGACGCCGTACCAGGCGCTCATCTCCACGCCCTGGATGCCGAGTTCGGCCAGCGTCGGCACGTCCGGCAGTTGCGGGTTGCGCCTCGCCGCGGCGACGGCCAGGGCCTTGACCTTGCCGCTCTTGATGTGGCCGACCACCGAGGCCAGCGTGTCGAAGCTCATCTGCACCTGGCCGCCGATCAGGTCGATCAGCGCCGGCGCGCTGCCGCGGTAGGGGATGTGGGTGATGAAGGTGCCGGTGGCTTCCTTGAACAGTTCGGCCGCGATGTGCTGCGTGCTGCCGTTGCCACTGGAGGCGTAGTTCATGCGGCCGGGCCGCGACTTCGCGAGCTTGACGAGGTCGGCCACGCTGTTGACGCCGAGTTCGTTGTTCACCACGAGCACGTTGGGCACGGCGCCCACGAAGGCCACGGGCACGAGGTCGCGCTCGTTGTCGTAGGCCAGCTTCAGCAGGTGCGGCGCGATGGCATGCGCGGTGGACACGCCCATGACCATGGTGTGGCCATCGGTGGACTTGGCGGTGACGTCGGCCGCCAGCGTGTTGGACGCCCCCGGACGGTTCTCGACCACCACCGTCTGCCGCAGCGCCGGGCCCAGCTTGTCGGCCACGGCGCGGGCCATCACGTCGGTGCCGCCGCCGGGCGATGCGCCCACCAGCATGCGCAGCGGGCGCGTGGGCCACTCCTGGGCCTGGGCGATGGACAGCGGCGCCAGGGCGGTGCAGCCCAGCAGCACGGTCAGCACGGAACGTCGGGTCGAAGCCTTCATCGGGATGTCTCCTTGTTGATCAACAGAACCTCCGCGCGGGCACCATCACCTGCAGCGGGAACAGCACGAAAGGGAAGCGCAACGCCCGGGGTTGCACGACGGCGGCCGGCCGGCAGGCTCGGGTGGCCTGCAGGTGCGGACACCGTACCAGTGAGGGCGTGCAGGCACGTGGCATCAGGGCGGCGGCTCATGGGTTCAGGGCGCCATCACCGCACGGGTCGTGCGGTGCACGTGTTCGAGGTGGTCGCGGACGGCCTGCACCGCCGCCTCGGGCTTGCGGCTGCGCAAGGCTGCGACGATGCGTTCGTGTTCCGCGACGCTGTGCGCGATCGCGCCCTTGCGCTGCAGGGCGAGGCGGCGGAACTCCAGGCCGTAGCCGTAGAAATCTGACACGACATCGGCCAGCAGGGAATTGCCGCAGGCGCGGTAGAGGATGCCGTGGAACTCCTGGTCGGAGATCTGGAAGCGCACGGGGTCCTGCAGCATGGCGCGCTGTTCCTCGACCAGGGCTTGCAGCCGTGCCAGCTGCGCGGGCTTGATCCGCTTGGCCGACAAACGGATGACCTGAACCTCCACCGCTGCCCGTGCTTCGTTGACTTCGTCGAGAGAGCGGTTCTTCAGCCCGCCCAGCACGCCGACGGACTCGTGAAGCGGCATCGGACCGGGGCCCAGCACCCGGGTTCGCGCGCCCTGGTTCACCTGGATCATCTGGCGCGCCTGCAGCACGCCGATGGCCGCGCGCACCGTCTCGCGCGACACCGCCAGGGTGGCGGCCAGTTCCCGCTCGGAGGGCAGCTCGTCACCCGGACGCAGCAACCCGGAGTGGATCATGTAGGCGAGCTTGTCGCTGATCTGCTCCTTGACCGTGCGCTTGGCGATGGTCCCCTTGTCGCCGGGGACACGATCGATGAGTTGCATGGGCTTGACGGGTTATGGACTGGAGAGGAAGGTCGCGACCCAAACTGGTCTGCTCATCTTACCAGTGGTCCAGATGACGACGCCATCGGGGCGCATGACGCCTGGGTCTCTGGGGTCGCTCAACGACTTCACACACACGCTGAGGGGCCCTCGATGACGAGGACACGGCGCAGGCGCCCCGGCCGGGCCGCCGCCCGCGCGGTCCCCGGGTTCGTCCCGATGGTCGATGTTCACGCATCCGTTAACGTATTCATTAATGAATGCGCCCTCGACCCCTCTCGATGCCGGCTCCCTGCGCTGGCGCGGCGAAGGACTGCAACGGCCCGAGTGCGTGATCGCGACGGCCGCGGGCGACCTGTACACCGCCGACTGGCGCGGCGGCGTGGCCCACCTGCGCAGCGACGGCACGCAGACGTTCTATGCCGGCACCCTGCCGGACGGCGCGGCACCGCGCCCGAACGGCATCGCGCTGCTGGCCGACGGCAGCTTCCTGCTGGCCCACCTGGGCGCCGAGGACGGAGGCGTCTGGCGCCTGTCGCGCGACGGCGCGGTCGAACCCTGGCTGACCCACCTGCACGGCCAGCCGCTGCCGCCCACCAACTTCGTCTGGCCCGACGGCCACGGCCGCACCTGGGTCACGGTGAGCACGCGGCGCCAGCCGCGGTCGCTGGGCTACCGGCCCGAGGGCGGCGACGGCTTCATCGTCTGCGTCACGGCCGCTGGGGCGCGCATCGTGGCCGACGGCCTGGGCTACACCAACGAGGTGGCACTGCACCCCAGTGGCCGCTGGCTCTACGTCAACGAGACCTTCGCGCGCCGGCTGTCCCGCTTCACGGTCGCCGCCGACGGCACGCTGGGGCCGCGGGAGACCGTGGCCTGCTTCGGCCCCGGCACCTTCCCCGACGGCCTGGCCTTCGACGAAGAAGGCGGCGCCTGGGTGGTCAGCATCGTCAGCAATCGCCTCATTCGCGTGGCCCCCGACGGGGAACAGACGCTGTGGCTGGAAGACGCCGACGCCGAACACCTCGCACAGGTGGAAGCCGCCTTCGAGGCCGGCACGATGGACCGCCCGCACCTCGACGGCATCACCAGCCGCGTGCTGCGCAACATCTCCAGCATCGCCTTCTGCGGCCCGGACCGCCGCAGCGCGGTGCTCGGCTGCCTGCTCGGCGACCGCCTCGCCCAGATCCCCATGCCCTGCCCCGGCCTCGCGCCGCCGCACTGGAACCACCCATGAACGCACCAGCACCGGTCGGCGGCTCGATGGTCGACGCCGCGCACGAACAGATCCGCCGTCGCATCCTCGACAACGCCTGGCCGCCCGGCCACCGCATGCTCGAGCAGGAGGTGGCGCTGGCGCTGGGCATGAGCCGCACGCCGGTGCGCGAAGCCCTGGTGCGGCTGCAGGCCGAGGGCCTGGTGGAGGTGGTGCCGCGCCACGGCATGCGCGTGCTGCCGGTCTCGCCCACCGACATGCGCGAGATCTACGAGATCCTCACCGCACTGGAGTGCCTGGCTGCCGAACAACTGGCCCGCCGGCGGCCCAGCGATGACGAGATGCGCCCGCTGGTCGAGGCCACCGACGCGATGGACCGTGCGCTGGCCGTCGACGACCTCGACGCCTGGGCCCGCGCCGACGAGCTCTTCCACGCGCAGCTCGTGGCGCTGGCCGGCAACCGTCTGCTGCAGGCCACGGTGATGAACCACTGGGACCGCGCGCACCGGGCCCGCATGTTCAGCCTGCGCCTGCGGCCCAAACCGGTGAACAGCACGCGCGAGCACCGCGCCCTGGTCGAACGCATCCTGGCCGGTGATGCCGAAGGCGCGGCGCGCGAGAACCGCGCGCACCGCGAGCGCGCCAGCCGCGAGCTGCTGGCGATCTTCGAGCGCTACAAGCTGGCGCAGATGTGAAGGCGGCCGCCATGACGAAGTACGACATCGCGGTGCTGCCGGGCGACGGCATCGGCGTCGAAGTCACCGACGCGGCTCTCGTCGTGCTGCAGGCCGTCGGCCAGCGCATCGGCAGACGCTTCCTGACCACCGTGCACCCGGCCGGCGCCGGCCACTACCGCGACCGGGGCGTCGCGTTGCCCGAGCCGACGCTGGAAGCCTGCCGACGCGCACACGCCATCCTGTTCGGCGCGATGGGCCTGCCCGAGGTGCGCACCGCCGACGGCACCGAGGTGATCCCGCAGCTGGACATCCGCTTCGCGCTCGACCTGTACGCGGGTGTTCGCCCGATACGCACGTGGCCGGGCCTGCCAGTGCCTCTGGCCGACCCACGCGCGGCGCAGATCGACCTGGTCCTCGTGCGCGAGAACACCGAAGGGCTGTTCCACGCCCGCGGCCGCGGCGACGTCAACGCCGAGCGCGCCCGCGACACCATGCAGATCACCCACAGCGGCACCGCACGCGTCTGCGACTTCGCGCTGCAGCTCGCCCGCCAGCGCAAGGCCGCGGGCCGGCGGGGCCACCTCACCAACGTCGACAAGGCCAATGTCTTCGCGTCCATGGCCTTCTGGCGCAGCGTGTTCAAGGAACGCGCGGCGGCCTTCCCCGACGTGAGCACCGAACACGCCTATGTCGATGCGATGGCCTTGAACCTGGTGCTCAAGCCCTGGGACTACGACGTCCTGGTGGCCGAGAACATGTTCGGCGACATCCTGTCGGACCTGATCGCCGCGCTGGTGGGCGGCATGGGCATGGCGCCGTCCGGCGACATCGGCGACCAGCACGCGCTGTTCCAGCCGGCGCACGGCACGGCACCCGACATTGCCGGCCAGGGCATCGCCAACCCGAGCGCGATGCTGCTGTCCACGGCCATGATGCTGGACTGGCTGGCGGTGCGACACGCGGATACCGCACTCGCCGACGGTGCGCGCGCGATCGAGATCGCCCTGCAGCGCGCCTTCGCCGAACGCGCCGTGCTGCCACGCGACTTCGGCGGCGACAGCGGCACGGCGGACATCGTGCGTGCCGTGGTGGAGCGGCTGTGAGCGCGCGCGGCCGCCCCGGCCCGCTCGATCAGGTGCACACCGTGCTGAGGGCTGCCCGGTGACCGCGCACCGGGTGGCCGTCGTGGGCGCAGGCTACTTCGCCGCCTTCCACCTGCAGGCCTGGCGCGAGCTGGGCGCGACGGTGGTCGGCATCGCCGATCTCGAAGGCGCGCGTGCCGAAGATCTGGCGCGGCGCTTCGGTGCCGCGCGCGCCTTCACCGACGTCCAGGCGATGCTGGACACGGCCGGCCCGACGCTGGTCGACGTGGTGCTGCCGCCGCAGGCGCAGGACGGCGTGGTGCGGGCAGCGCTGCAGCGCCGGCTGCCGGTGATCTGCCAGAAGCCCTTCGGCACCGACCTGCGCCAGGCGCGTGCCCTGGCGGCCCTGGCCCAGGCGAGGCAGACGCCGCTGGTGGTGCACGAGAACTTCCGCTTCGCGCCCTGGTTCCGGGAATGCCGCCGGCTCGTCGACGCCGGCCACTTCGGACGCCTGCACGGCATCAGCTTCCGCCTGCGGCCCGGCGACGGCCAGGGGCCGCAGGCCTACATGGACCGCCAGCCCTACTTCCAGCGCATGCCGCAGCTGCTGGTGCGCGAGACCGCCGTTCACTTCGTCGACAGCTTCCGCTTCCTGATGGGCGAGGTGCGCGCGGTGACGGCACGACTGCGCCGCCTCAACCCGGTGATCGCGGGCGAGGACGCCGGCCTCGTGATCTTCGAGTTCGACGATCAGCGCAGCGGCCTCTTCGACGGCAACCGGCTCAACGAGCACGTCGCCAGCAACCCCCGGCTGACGATGGGCGAGATGTGGCTGGAAGGTGAGGCCGGCGTCATGCGGCTGGACGGCGACGCGCGCCTGTGGTGGAAGCCGCAGGGTCGCCCGGAGAACCAGCATGCCTATGCCCGCGGCGGCGAAGGCGCCTTCGGCGGCGCCGTGACCGCGCTGCAGGCCCATGTGCTGCAGCACCTCGAACACGGCAGCGCGCTGGAAAACGCCGCGGCCGACTACCTGGCCAACCTGCAGGTGCAGGCCGCCATCTACCACTCGAACGCCAGCGGCCGACGTGTCGTGATGGCCGAGTTCCACCCCGACTGAAGATCACGAAGGAGACACACATCATGAAGCGCATCACCCTGATCGCCGCCGCCTGCACGCTGGCCGTCGGCACCGCCGGCGCACAGACCGTGCTCAAGTTCAGCCATACCGACCAGCAGGGCGGCGCGCGCCAGGCCGCAGCCCAGGTGTTCGCCAAGAAGGTGGAGGAGCTCACCCAGGGCCGCTACAAGGTGCAGGTGTTCTGCTGCAGCCAGCTCGGCAACGACCCGAAGAACATCGAGCAGCTCGCGCTCGGCGGCATCGACTTCACGGTGTCGTCCACCGGCAGCTACGCGCCTCACGTGCCGAGCCTGAACCTGACGATGATGCCCTTCCTGGTGGACAGCTATCAGCAGGGCTGGAAGCTCTACGACGAGAGCCAGTGGCTGCAGGCGCAGTTCGCCAAGGCACCGGCCAAGGGCTTCCGCTTCCTGGCGACCTGGGAAGCGGGCTTCCGCAGCATGACCACGCGCGATGCGCTGAATTCGCCCGACGACGCCAAGGGCAGGAAGCTGCGCACCTTCCCCAACGAGATGATGCGGTGGACGCTGGAGTCCATGGGCTTCAGCATCCAGATCATGCCGCTGCCCGAGGTCTACCTGGCGATCCAGCAGGGCGCCGTGAGCGGCCAGGAGAACCCGGTCGACACCATCTTCTCCAACAAGTTCTACGAGGTGGCGCCGCACGTCACGCTCACCAACCACGTCTACAGCCCGATCCCGCTGGCCATCAGCGAGAAGACCTGGCAGAAGCTGTCGCCGGCCGACCGGAAAGCCGTCACCGAAGCCGCGGTGGCCGCCGGCGCCTTCAGCCGCCAGATGATCGCCGGCAACGACGACAACCAGCTCAAGGAGATGGCCGCCAAGGGGGCGAAGATCAATGCCAGGCCCAACGTGGCAGCCTTCCGCACGGCGGTGCAGCCGGTCTACGCCAAGGCGCGCGAGAAGTACGGTGCCGATGTCGACGCGTTCCTGAAGGACGCCGAGGCCGTGCGCAACAGCGTCAAGTAGGCCAGGCGCATGCCCTTGCTGCCTCCGGGCCCCGCCGCGCCGGCGCCCTTGCGCTGGCTCGGCGTCGCCGTCGACTGGGCCATCGTGCTGCTCGGCGCCGCCCTGGTGCTGGTGGTGTTCTGCAACGTCGTGATGCACGCCTTCGCGCTGGACATCGCCTGGACCACCGAGTTCGGCGAACTGGTGACCGTGTGGACCACCTTCCTCGGCGTCGCCGCGGCGGTGCGCCGCAACGCGCACATGGCCGTCACCGAGCTCATCGACCTGGTGCCCGAGCGCGGGGCGCGCCTGGTCGCCGACGCCGTGATCCAGCTGCTGGTGGGCGGCGTGCTGGTGCTGCTGGTGTGGAAGGGCGGCGTGGCGGCCGACGCCAGTTGGGGCAGCGTGCTCACCGTGCTGGACTGGCCGATGGCGGTGCAGTACCTGTCGCTGCCGGTGGGCGCGGCGATCGCGCTGGTGTTCGTGGGCTGGGACCTGGTGCAGATCGCCCGCCGGGTGCCGCGACAGCAACGCTACGCGCCGCTGGGCGCCGGCACGGCCTGAGAGCGCGGCACCATGCTCCTCGTCTTCATCATGCTGGTGTTCTTCGGCCTGGCCCTGGCCGGTTTGCCGCTCGTGTGGGCCATCCTGGCCACCACGGTGACCACGATCTGGTCCTTCGGCCTGAGCCACCCGCTGGAAACCATCTTCCTGACCTTCATCGGCGGGGTCGAGCCCTTCATCCTGATCGCGGTGCCCCTGTTCATCGTGGCCGGCGAACTGTTCTCGCGCGGCGGCGTGGGCGAACGCATCATCCGCTTCGCCCGCTCGCTGCTGGGCTTCCTGCCCGGCGGCCTGGGCATCGTCACCGTGGCGTCCTGCCTGCTGTTCGGCGGCGTGTCGGGGTCGGCCATCGCCGGGGCTGCCGCCATCGGCACGGTGATGATCCCGGCGCTGGCCCGGCAGGGCTACTCACCCGCCTTCGCCTCCGCCCTGGTGGCCACCGCGGGCACGCTGGCCATCATCATGCCGCCTTCGATCCCGCTGCTGGTCTTCGGCTACATCGCCGGCGTCTCGGTGCGCGACCTGTTCCTGTCCGGCATCGTGCCGGCGCTGCTCTTCGGCATCGGCCTGATGGGGGTCTGCGTGTGGTACGGCATCTCCACCGGCTGCGACCGCGGCGGCCGTTTCGCGGGCAGCAAGGAGATCCGCGAGTCCTTCTTCGGCGCCGTGCCGGCGTTGCTGATGCCGGTGATCATCCTGGGCGGGATCTGGAGCGGCTACTTCACGCCCACCGAGTCGGCCGCCGTGGCGGTGGTCTACGGGCTGCTGGTGTCGATGCTGTGGTACCGCTCGATCGGCTGGCGCGACCTGCCCGACCTGCTCTATCGCTCCTTCCTGACCAGCGCGGTGGTGATGGTCGTGGTGGGCGCCACGGCCGCGCTGGCCTGGGTCATCACGGTCGAGCAGGTACCGGCCCTGGTGACCGAGTGGACGCGCAGCGTCGCCGACAGCCGCTGGACCTTCCTGCTGCTGGTCAACGTCTTCCTGCTCGTGCTGGGCATCTTCCTGGAGCCCTTGCCCGCCCTCGTGCTGACGGCACCGCTGTTCGTCCCGCTGGCGCCGGTCTACGGCGTCGACCCGGTGCACCTGGGCCTGGTGATGACCTGCAACCTGGCCATCGGCCTGTACACGCCCCCGGTGGGTGGCACGCTGTTCGTGGCAGCGAAGATCGGCGCGGTGGGCATCGGGGCGATCTCGCGCGCCCTGCTGCCCCTGTTCGCGGTGTCGCTGCTGGTGCTGGCGCTGGTGACCTATGTCCAGGCCCTGCCGATGTTCCCGGTGTGGCTGCTGCGCTGACCGCACCGTCCGAGGAAAGGTTCATCCCATGCTGGTCGTCGTCGTCGAGTTCCGCATCAAGCCGCCGCACGTGACGGCCTTCCATCGCGCCATCGCGGACAACGCGCGGCAGTCGCTCGAGACCGAGACAGGCTGTCATCACTTCGATGTCTGCGTCGATCCGGCCGATGCGACGCTGGTCTTCCTGTACGAGCTGTACGACGACGAAGCCGCCTTCCAGGCGCACCTGGCGTCGCAGCACTTCCGGCAGATGGACGCCGCCACGGCAGGCTGGGTCGACCACAAGTCCGTCCGCCGGCTGCAGCGCCTGCCGTCCTGAGAAGTCGACACGGCAGGGTCAGCCCCGAGAGCCCGGGCCGCAAGGCCGCTTCGAGCGACTTCATTGCGAATGCGTCGCATTTGTTTTATGCTGGCGGCGAAGTGCAGATGACCCCGCGGCGAATGTCGGCCCCCGACCACAACACGCGCTCCGAGCCCTCATCGCGCCCCCGATCCCCGAGCCAGCCCGCCGTCGCCAGCCCGCTCAGACCTGACCCCGCCGGGGTCACATGGCTGTTGAACGAGGCTGAACGTGCCCCAGGAACTCCCCCTCCCATGCGAACCCCTGCCGGGGCCGACCGCTGAGCCGGCTGCGGCGCCAGCCGACGCGGAAGCGGCCTGATGGATGCCGGCGCATCGGCATGTCGGGCCCGGCGCATGGCCCGCTGGCAGCGCATCGGCCTGGGCGTTCGCCTGGCCTACGACCCGCGACGGCCCGAGCTCGTGCGCCTGTGGATCGGCATCGGCATGAAGCTGGCCGACGATGGCGGCGCCCACGAGCTGGTCGTGCTGCAGCGCCTGCTGGCGCTGCTGATGCAGGTCGCCCTGGACGAAGCCCTGCCGTGGTACTGGCGCAATGTGTGCCTCGAGCTGAGCGCTCGGCCGCAGGCCCGCCTGGTCTGGCTGCTGAAACGGCACGACCCGCTGCAGGCCGAGGCCATGGCGGCGGTCGTGGACCTCGCACGCGCCCGGCTCGATGACGTACCCGCTGCTGCCCGCGGCGCCTTGGCCGGCCTGCCCTGACCGACCCGTCCGCGGCCGCCTCGACCGACGGCTCCCCCATCCACACCCCTCGCGCAGGAGACCCCATGAACCCCTCCACCCGCCCGACCCGACGTCAGTGGTTCGGCCATGCCGCAAGCGTGCTCGCCGTGGCGGGCACGGCTCCGCGGGCACGGGCCCAAGGCAGCCGGATCCGGCTGGTGATCCCGTTCTCTGCCGGTGCCACGAGCGACCTGCTCGCTCGGCCCGTGATGCAGGCGCTGCAGAAGGAACTCGGTCAGGAGATCGTGATCGAGAACAAGCCCGGCGTGGGTGGCCTGACCGGTGCGGCCGAGGTCGCACGGGCCTCGCCCGACGGGCTGACCCTGGCCTGGGGCACGGTGAGCAACCACGCCATAGCGCCCAGTCTCTACCCCAACCCGCCGTACGACCCGCTGCGCGACTTCACGCCCATCGTGCTGCTGTGCAGCGTGCCGCACGTCGTGATGGTGCACCCGTCGGTGCCGGCCCGGAGCCTGGGTGAACTGGTGGCCCTGCTGCGCCGCGAGCCCGGACGCTGGGACTACGCAAGTTCCGGCAACGGCACCATCTCGCACCTGATCGCCGAGAGCTTCAAGGCCGCGACCGGCACACACAGCGTGCACATCCCCTATCGCAGCAGCGCGCAGGGCCTGCCCGACTTCCTGGCCGGCCGGGTACACCTGATGTTCGACACCGTGGTCGTGTCGCAAGGCCCCGCCACCGACGGCCGGGCCCGGCCCCTGGCGGTGACCTCAGCCGCGCGCACCGCGCTGTTGCCCGCGGTGCCCACGGTGCGCGAAGGCGGCGTGCCCGAATTGCGCGGCTTCGAAGCCAGCGGCTGGTTCGGCGTGTACGGCCCGCCCGGGCTGCCCCCGGCGCAGGTGCAGAGATTGAACGCCGCACTGAACAAGGTGATGGCACAGGCCGAACTGAGGCGGACGCTCGAACAGGCCGGCGCCACCGTGCTGGGCGGAACGCCCGAGGCCTTTGCCGAGCACAACCGCAGCGAAGTGAATCGATGGAGCGCGCTGATCCGGCAGCTGAACGTGCGCGCCGAATGACGTGCCGGAGGCGGTTGCCACCAGGGTAAGCACCAGTCATCACCGACCCGATTGTCACTACACTTATCGTCAGCATACTGATGATAATCCTGCAAGCGCGAAGGAGACCCTGCCATGTCGAGGACCCACCCATCGCAGCCCGTGCTGGTGGCCGGCGGCGGCATCGGCGGCCTGGCCGCGGCCCTGGCCCTGACGCGCCAGGGCCATCACGTCAAGGTGCTGGAGCAGTCACCGCAGCTCGGGGAGATCGGCGCCGGCATCCAGCTCGGCCCGAATGCCTTCGCCGCCTTCGACGCCCTGGGCATCGGCCCCAAGGCCCGCGCCCGCGCCGTCTACACCGACGGGATGGTGATGCACGATGCGCTGGACGAGACCCGGGTCGGCCACATCCCCACCGGCGAGGCCTTCCGCACACGCTTCGGCAACCCCTACGCGGTGATCCACCGCGCCGACGTGCACCTGTCGCTGCTGGAAGGTGCACAGGCCTCGGAACGCATCGAGGTCCTGACCTCGAGCTCGGTGCAGCGTGTGGAGCAGGACGACGAAGGCGTCACCGTGCACGATGCCCAGGGCCGCACGCACCGCGGCGTGGCGCTGATCGGCGCCGACGGCGTGAAGTCGGCCGTGCGCCGGCAGTACGTGGGTGACGAGGCCCGCGTGTCGGGCCACGTCGTCTACCGTGCGGTGGTCGACAAGAAGGACTTCCCGGCCGACCTGCAGTGGAACGCCGCCAGCATCTGGGTCGGACCGGACTGCCACCTCGTGCACTACCCGCTGCGCGGGGGCGAACAGTACAACGTGGTCGTCACCTTCCACAGCCGCGACAAGGAAGAGTGGAGCGTGCGCGAGGGCAGCCGCGAAGAGGTGCAGAGCTACTTCGAAGGCATCTGCCCGCGCGCGCGCCAGCTGATCGACCTGCCCCGCGACTGGAAGCGCTGGGCCACCGCCGACCGCGATCCCATCAGCCGGTGGACCTACGGCCGCGCGACACTGCTGGGCGACGCGGCGCACCCGACGCTGCAGTACCTGGCGCAGGGCGCCTGCATGGCGCTGGAAGACGCCGTCACGCTGGGCGAGGCGCTGCGCGTGCATGGCAACCGCTTCGACCAGGCTTTCGAGCTGTACCAGCACTCGCGCATCGCGCGCACCGCGCGCATCGTGCTGTCGGCTCGCGAAATGGGGCGCATCTTCCACGCCAAGGGCGTGGAGCGGCTGGTGCGCAACGACCTGTGGAAGGGCCGCGCACCCGAACGCTTCTACGATGCGATGGAGTGGTTGTACGGCTGGAAGGTCGAGAACTGCCTGAAGGACTGACCCGCCCCTGCATCGGCTTCGCCACTGCCCCTCGAGCGCGCCAGGCCCGCGGCGCGGCCTTCGCTGATGAACCCCGGAGATGCGCCATGAACGAACTCGGACGACTCGAAGACCTGCCCGCCGCCTACCGTGCGGCACTGACGGCATCCAACCTGGTGCCGCTGTGGCCCAACCTGCGCGGCGTGCTGCCACCGACGGTACCCACGCGCAGGACACGCCCGACCTGCTGGCCCTATGCGCAGATCCGCCCGCTGCTGCTGCAGGCCGGCGAGCTGACACCCATCGAAAAGGCCGAGCGCCGCGTGCTGGTGCTGGCCAACCCCGGCCACGGGCTGGAGAACATGCAGGCCAGCGCCGCGATGTACCTGGGCATGCAGCTGCTGCTGCCGGGTGAATGGGCCCCGGCGCACCGCCACACGCCGAACGCGGTGCGCCTGATCGTCGAGGGCGAGAGCGCCTACACCACGGTGGGCGGCGAGAAGTGCGTGATGCAGCGCGGTGACCTCATCCTCACGCCCACCGGCCAATGGCACGAGCACGGGCACGACGGCGACCAGCCGGTGGTGTGGCTGGACGTGCTGGACCTGCCGCTGGTGTACTACCTCGAGGCCAGCTACCACGTCGACGGGCCGCGCCAGGCCATCAAGCCCGAACGCGGCGACCTGGTCTACGCGCGCGGCGGCATGGTGCCGTCGGTGGACTTCGAGCGGGCCGCCAAGCCCTACCCGATGCTGCGCTACCCGTGGGTGGAGGCGCGTGCCGCCCTGGTGGCCCTGGCGGGCAACCAGCCCAACCTGCAGAGCGTGCAGATCACCTACACCAGCCCCGAGACCGGCGGCGACGCGCAGAACATCCTGGGCTTCTACGCCCAGATGCTGCGGCCGGGCCAGAGCCTGCGACTGCCGGCGCGTTCGCCGGCCATGGTGTTCCATCTCATCGAAGGCGCGGCCGAGGTGCTGATCGACGGGAAGGTCTTCCCCCTGGGCGAGGCCGACACCTGCTGCGCACCCGGCTACACCGCGGTGACGCTGAGCAACCGGTCGGCCGACGTGCCCAGCTTCTTCTTCTTCGCCGACGAGTCACCCCTGCACAGGAAACTCGGCGTGTACGAGAACCGGGGCTGAAGCCCTCGTCCAAGGACAAGAACATGGCCGGTGCTGGCGATCGGCAGGTCCGGCTACCGCGTTTCGCGGGCCGATGCCTCCTCGCTGATCTTCGGTCATTCCTGCGCACCCGACATGACGCGGCGCGAGCCGCAGCTGGCGGCACGCGACAAGGATCGGCCCTGGGACCTGCGCCATAAGCTAGCGCTCGGCGCCGCCGGGTCCGGCTGACGGCGGCCACCAATTCATTAGCTATACTAATGAACAGGTCATCCACGACTGCCATATCCCATGGTTCCCCCCCGCCCGATGAACAGGTCCCGGCGCCCTGCCCCTGGCGCGCGGCCACCGGCCGAGCGATGATCGGCGGGTTCGCGGTCCCGGTCGAGCGGAGCAGCTGAGACATGAACCCCGACACCGCACCCTACCGCCCTGTCGCCTTCGGGCCTTACGAAGCCCGGGTCACGCCGCTGCCCGACGGTGGCTTCAAGCTGCTGGCGCAGCAGCCGCTGGCGCCCTATCCGCAACGCTTCACCGAGCACCTGCTGCGCTGGGCCACGGAACGGCCCGGACACAGTTTCCTGGCCCGCCGCAGCAGCGCCCCCGGTCGCCCCTGGCAGCATCTGGACTACGCCCAGACGCTGCGCCGCGTGCGCTGCCTGGGGCAGGCCCTGCTCGACCTGGGGCTGTCGGCCGAGCGGCCCCTGGTCATCCTGTCGGGCAACGACTTCGAGCACGCGCTGCTGAGCCTGGCGGCGCTGCACGTGGGCGTGGCGGTGGCACCGGTGTCGCCGTCTTACTCGCTGCTCGACCCCGCGGCGGCGCGCGTGGCCCATGCGGTGAAGCTGCTGACGCCGGGGCTGGTCTACGCCGCCGACGGTGACGCCTTCGCGCGCGCCATCGCCCAGGCCGTGCCGGCCGACGTACCGGTGCTGCTGGGCCGTGGCCGCCTGCCGGCCGGCGCGGCGCACCGGGTGCTGGCCTTCGACGCGCTGCAGGCCACCGCCGCCAGCGCAGCGGTGGACGAAGCGCATGCGCGCGTCGGCAGCGACACGGTGGCCAAGTTCCTCTTCACCTCCGGCTCCACCAAGGCGCCCAAGGCGGTGGTCAACACACACCGCATGCTCTGCGCCAACCAGCAGATGTACGTGCAGTGTTATCCCTTCCTTGAACAGCTGCCGCCGGTGCTGGTGGACTGGCTGCCCTGGCACCACACCGCCGGCGGCAATTCGAACCTGGGCCTGGTGCTGCGCAACGGCGGCACGATGTACATCGACGAGGGCAAGCCCACCACCGACGGCGTGGCCGAGACGGTGGCCAACCTGCGCGAGATCTCGCCCACCGCCATCTACACGGTGCCCAAGGGCCTGGAGGTGCTGGTGCAGCACCTGGAGCACGACGAAGCGCTGCGACGCAGCGTCTTCCGCGAACTGCGCCTGGTGTTCGCCGCCGGTGCCGCGATGCCCGATGCCGTCATCCGCAGCTTCGACCGCCTGGCGGTGCAGACCACGGGTTTTCGCGTGCCCATGACGATGGGCCTGGGCATGACGGAGACCGCCCCCTTCGCGGTGTCGCACCACCGCCCCGGATGGCAGGCCGGCGTCATCGGGCTGCCGGCACCGGGGCTGGAGCTCAAGCTGGCGCCGGTGGGCGACAAGCTGGAGGTGCGCTACCGCGGCCCCAGCATCACGCCGGCCTACTGGCGGCAGCCCGAACTGGCCGCGGAGACCTACGACGACGAAGGCTTCCTGTGCAGCGGCGACGCCGCCGTCTTCATCGACGAGGCCGATCGCGCGCGCGGCCTGCGGTTCGACGGCCGCATCGCCGAGGACTTCAAGCTCATCAGCGGCACCTGGGTCAGCGTGAGCGCGATCCGCGCGCGGGCGATGGCTGGTGCCCAGCCGCACGTGCACGACGTGGTGGTCACCGGCGACGGCCGCGACTCGCTGGGCCTGCTCGTCTTCCTGGCCCCCGGCTCGTCGGCGTCCGACCCCGCCGTGCAGGCCTGGGCACAGCACTGGCTGGACGCCCTGGCCGCCACCGGCACGGGCAGTTCCAACCGCGTGCTGCGCGCCCTGCTGATGACCGAGCCGCCTTCGGCCGCCCGCGGCGAGCTCACCGACAAGGGCTCGTTGAACCAGCGCATGGTGCTGAAGCACCGCGCCGACCTGGTCCAGGCGCTCTACGCCTCGGCCGCAGCCGACCTGAACCACCCCCACGTGCTGCATGCACGCCTGAACAAGGCCTGAACCATGACCGCCGACCGCCTGGCCGACATCGTCGCCATCGACATCCACACCCACGCCACCGTCAGCACGCGCAATGCCTTCGACGAGGTGGCCGACGCCTTCGACAAGGCCATGGCCGCCTACTTCAAGGAGCAGATGCCGCGCCTGACCATCGCGCAGACGGCCGACTTCTACCGCCAGCGCAAGATGATCGCGGTGATCTTCACCGTCGACACCGAGCGCGCCAACGGGCAGGTGCGCATCAGCAACGAAGAGGTGGCCGAAGAAGCGGCAAAGCACGCCGACGTGCTGATTCCCTTCGCCAGCGTCGACCCGCTGCGCGGCAAGATGGGCGCGCGCGAAGTGCGCCGGCTCATCAAGGACCACCACGTGCGCGGCTTCAAGTTCCACCCCTCGGGGCAGGAGTTCTACCCCAACGACCGCGCCTGCCACGCCGTCTACGAGGCCATCGCCGAGGCCGGCCTGCCGGCCATCTTCCACAGCGGCCAGACAGGGCTGGGTGCGGGCATGCGCGGCGGCGGCGGCGTGCGGCTGAAGTACAGCGACCCGATGTTCCTGGACGACGTGGCGGTCGACTTCCCCGACATGCCCATCGTCATCGCCCACCCCAGCTTCCCGTGGCAGGAGAACGCCCTGGCGGTGGCCACCCACAAGCCCAATGTGTGGATCGACCTGTCGGGCTGGAGCCCGAAGTACTTCCCCGAGATCCTCATCAAGTACACCAACGGCCTGCTGAAGAAGAAGATGCTGTTCGGCTCCGACTTCCCGGCACTGACGCCCGAGCGCTGGATCGCCGACGCCGAGAAGTCCGGCATCCGTCCCGAGGTGATGCCGCTGGTGCTGAAGGAAAACGCCATCCGGCTGCTGCGGCTGGACGATGACCCGGTGTTCGGCCGCTATGTCCGTCTGACGCCGCCGGCCGACGGCTGCTGCTGAGCCGCGCAGGGCCCCCGCGCGACATCGGCTCCCGACGCTACAGCTCCAGAATTAGGCGCGGCGTCCGCGCCCGGGCGCAGCAGGGCAGGCACACGTCGTTGGCGGCCTGTTCCTCGGGGGTGAGGTACTGGTCGCGGTGCTCCGGTGTGCCGCCCAGCACGCGCGTGAGGCAGGTGCCGCAGATGCCCTGCTCGCAGGACGTGGGCACGAAGACGCCGGCGTCCGACAGCGCCTGCGTGATGCTGGTGCCCACCGGCACCACCACCACGCGTCCGCTGCTGGCCACCTGCACCTCGAAGGGCCCGTCGCCGGCCGCCGCTGCCACAGGCGCGGCGCCGAAGTACTCGCAGTGCAGTTGGCTTTCGGGCCAGCCCTCGGACTTCGCCGTGCCGAGCACGGCTTCGATGTAGCCCTGCGGCCCGCAGACGTACAGGTGTCTGCCCGGCGGCGGCGGGCCCGCCAGCAAGGCCGCCAGGTCCAGGCGCTGACCGGGCGGACCGTCGTCAAGATGAAGATGCACCTTCGAGGCGTAGGGCGCGGCCGCCAGCGGCCCGGCAAAGGCGGTGCGCGCCAGCGACCGTGCAGCGTAGTGCAGCTCGAAGGCCTCGCCGCCGGCATGCAGGGCCTCGGCCATGGCCAGCAGGGGCGTGACACCGATGCCGCCGGCCATCAGCAGGTGGCTCTGCGCCCCCGCCACCAGCGGAAAGCGGTTGCGCGGCGCGCCGATGGACAGCAGGTCGCCTTCGTGCACTCGATCGTGCATGGCCTGCGAACCACCGCGCGACCTCGGTTCTCGCAGCACCGCCACCTGGTAGCGCCCGGTCGGACCGGGGCGGTTGCACAGCGAATACTGTCGCACCAGTCCGCCCGGCAGGTGCACGTCGACATGCGCGCCGGCCTCGAAGGCGGGCAGCGGCCCGCCGTCCGCCGCCACGAAGTCGAAGCTGCTGATGCCTTCGGCCTGCGCTTGCTTGCGCGAGACGCGCACCCGCAGCAAGTCCGGGGCGGCCGTACTCATGACTGCGCCGGGGACGGGGCCGCTGCTGCCGCCCCGGCCTGCTCCGCAGCCACCAGGCGTTCCAGGATGCGCCGCGCCTGCACGCCGCCGGCGTCGGTGTTCAGGCCCAGCAGCTTGCGCGTCGGATGCAGCAGGTGGTTGCGCTGCTGCAGCTCGAGCATCTGCTGGTCTTCGGCGAAGATCTTGCCCTGCCCTTCGCGGATGCGGGCGGTCAGGGCCTTGTCCTGCGGCCTGAAGTTGCGCGCCATGCCCCAGAAGTACCAGATGCTGTGCTCGGTCTCCGGGGTGATGAAGTCGACCACGATGCTGCCGGCCTTCCTGTCGGCCGGTGCGTCGATGCCGCCGTGCCCGGCGTGCGCCACGCCGACCTCGATCATCACGTGGCTGGGCGGCGTGAAGTGGCAGATCTGCCAGCGGTCGACAGGCACGTCGTCGGCCAGGCCGTTGCTGCGCAGCGCCATGCGCCAGAAGGGCGGCGCCGGGATGTCGTGCATGACGCGACTGGTGATCACGTGGTCGCCCTCGACCCGGGTGACCGGAGCCGCCTCGTCGATCTCGGGCTGGCCGATGCTGTCGGCATGCACGTAGGTCTCGTGCGTCAGGTCCATCAGGTTGTCGACCATCAGCCGGTAGTCGCAGGCGATGTGGTACAGCCCGCCGCCGTAGGCCCAGTCGGGCCTGTCGGCCCAATGCAGGTCGGGCAGCAGGGCCGGGTCGGCCTTGCTCGCATCACCTGGCCACACCCACACGAAGCCATGCCGCTCGACCACCGGGTAGGCAGTGATCGGCGCGAAACCCCGCACGCGCTGGCCGGGCATGGCCACGGTCTTGCCGTCGCAGCCCATCTCCAGGCCGTGGTAGCCGCACACCAGCTTGCCGTCGACCACGCGCCCCAGCGACAGCGGCGCGCCGCGGTGCGGACACCAATCTTCCAGCGCCGTGGCCTGCCCTTCGGGACCGCGAAAGAACACCATCTGCTGGCCGCAGATCTTGCGACCCAGCGGCCTGCCGTCGATGTCGGCCGGCAGCGCGGCGACGTACCAGGTGTCTTTCGGGAACATGCGCGGCGCTCCATGGCAAGGAACCGTTCAGGCGGTCCGAAGGCAGAATGTTAGCCTGGCTTAGTATCTCCGGCAACCACCGCTGCCCCTGGGTGTCATGCCGCGGCGTGCAAGACAGTGCGCCGCGACGGCAGGCCAGGTGGCCCTCTTTCCTAGAATCGATGCGATGCGCAACGCCAAGAACGACGCCAAGAATGCCGCCACCGAGACGGCTGCCCCGGGCATTCGCGCGGCTCGGCCTGCACGCAAGGCCACCCCCAGGCTGCGCCGCGCACAGCCACCGGTCGACCCGCTGGACCACTTCGACCTGCGCCAGGACTCGCTGGGCTACCTGCTGCGGCGCGCACAGGTGCATGCCTACGGTCTGTTCTTCGAGATGCTGGGGCCGCTGGAGCTGTCGCCTGCGCGGCTGACGGCCTTGTCGGTGATTGCCGGCGAAGCCGACATCGACCAGACCATGCTGGCCCGGCGGCTCAACGTGGCAGGGCCCAGCGTGATGAAGCTGATCGACGCGCTGGAAGCATCGGGCTTCATCCGCCGCACGGCGGTGGCGAGCGACCGCCGCCGCAATTCGCTGACGCTCACCGTCTCGGGACGAGCCATCCTGCAGACGCTGCGCCAGCGCCATGCGGAGTACGAGCAGCGCCTGTCGAGTCCGCTCACGGCCGCCGAGCGCGAGCAGCTCATGTCCCTGCTGCAACGCGTGCTGCCCTGAGTTCGGGCGGTGCAGCGCGCGGCAGGCGCCTCAGCGTCGCCGTCGTCGGGACGGGCTTGCCGGGCCGGGGGACACGTCTTCGCCCACGGGAGCCGACCCAAGCTCAGACCTTCAGATTGCGCTCGATGTCGGTGAGCTTGTAGCGGGCCAGGGCCAGGTTGCCGCGCTGGCGGTCAAGCGCCAGGTAGAGGAAGAGCCCCGGGTTCGAGGGGATCAGCCGTATCAGGTGGTACTGGTGCTGCAGCGTGATCAGGATGTCCTCGATGGAGTTGCGCAGGCCCAGCGCCTCGATGGTGCGCAGCTTGGCGCGGACGACCTCGCTGTTGCCTGCCGCCGCCAGTTCGAGGTTCATGCCACCGCCGGCTTGCGCAAGACACATTCCGCTGCGTTGATCGACCAGCGCAACGGCAACGGCGCCCTCGATGCTCATGGCCTGTTCCATCGACTGCTTCAGATTGGATGTCATGGTGGGATCTCCTGAACCGAGTGACTGGGTGAGGGGCAGAGTGCGGGGGGTCCGGCGCAACAGACCGTCGATCTGTTCCAGAAGGATCATCCACAGGGCCTGCGCATCGCTGGTCGGCAGTTGCAGCACCAGCGGCTCGGATGCCGCCGTCATCCGGGTCGTGTGCCGCCGCAGGAAGAACGACTCCATCACTGCGTTGGGTGCCAGCAGGAAGACCGTCTCTTCGGCAGCGGTGGCGGCAAGCACCGGCAGCATGGCCTGCAAGCTCGAGGCAGCACCGGGCCCGACGATGATGTACAGCCCGAGCGGTGCGGGCCCGGTCGTCCGGAGATCGACCGCGGACGCCGGGCGGTGCCAGTCCAGCTTCACATCGCCCGGCAGGCCCGGCATGGGAAGACCCCGCCAGGGACCGCTCGCAGCAGGTTGGGCAACGATGCCGCGGAGCGCCGTCAAGCCCATGCTGGCGGTGAGATCGATGACCCAGACACGCGCGTCTGAGGTCTCCTCGGACGTTTGCACGGAGGACACGGCTCATTTATTGCTGAGCGCCAATGGTAGGCAACTCAGGGTTCCCGGACAAGGCGATGGGTCGTGACGAGCAGGTCGGAACGCCCGGCACCACAGGCCTTGCCGCCTGCCGATCAAGATCGCTACAGCGAGATCACTCTGCCGGCCGCCAGAACGGATTGCTCCAGGCGCAGCGGCCCTGGGCATCGACCACCGCCACGCGCATGAAGCCGCCCTTGCCCATGCGGCCAGCGCTCAGCCGGACCGTGGTCTGGCCGCGGTGCTCGCTCTGGTCAACCCTCGAGCCCTTGCCCAGCAGGTAGACGCCGAACGCAGGCGAACAATCCACCACCACGTCGTCGCCTTCAAGACGGATGTCCTCGATCGAGGGGCCTTGCGTGGAGTAGTAGCGCCCGGCCTTCAGCGCCTGCACCAGCAGTTCAGGGTCGTTGCGCTCGGCCTTCACCATCACCCAGCCGCCGAAGGCGTCGTCGACCAGGAAGTGGGCATCGTCCGTGGCCAGGGCGTTCACGCGGCGGCCTTGCGCCAGCAAGTGGTCCAGCAGGGCCGCCCCGCCACCTCGCGAAGATCGCACAGCCGAGGTGTGGTTGTAGACCTCCACGGCATGCGCCGCATCGATGTCCATCGCGTCGTCGACGCCGAGCGAATACCACTCGGGATGCACGATGGTGACGAAGGCCCCCGAGTCGGCACAGCGCCGGGCCAGTTCCGGCCCGCCTTCGCCCTCGCGCGGCGGTGCGAAGTCCAGAGGCAGGCCGTTGGCCAGCAGGTGCCACTTCTCGCCCAGGCGCGTGGCTGGCACATGAACCTCCGCGCCCAGGATCGTGGTGAAGGTGTCGGTACGGTAAGGCCGCGTGTCGCTGACCGAGAAGCCATAGGCTGGCAGGAAGTGGTCCGACAGGCAGATGAAGTCGTAGCCGGCGTCGCGATAGCGCCGGCAAACCTCCTGCGGCGGCAGTTCGCCGTCAGACAGCGAGCTGTGCGTGTGAAGGTTGCCCTTGAAGAATCGGCCAGGGCCGGCAAAAGGACTGTCGGTCATCGGGTCTCCATCCTGGTTGGGGTCGGCAAACAGCGCTGCACTGGTGATTCTCAGGCCTGCGGCCAAAGCGCCAGCCGATCCCGACCCAGGACTTGTGGATCGCGGCCAGTGCGCTTGAGCACGGTGCTCGGCTGCTGACGGCCGGTTGGCCGACGCTGGACACACGGCATATCCCCTTGCCACATCCCGTCCCGCCAACCGCAGACCAGCGTGACCACGATGGCCGGCCGGATACCGGCCTGCACGGCGATGCCGATGCCCAGCGCGGCGCAGCTTTCAAACAGCCCTCATCGATGTCGACACGATCATGGGCATTCCCTGGGGCACTGCCGACAGGCCCGCCGAAAGCCCACAGACCCACAACTCGGATTGCTCAGGCAAGGCGAGCCGGTCAGTTCCGAGACGACGGCCGAAACATCTCGTGGTACAAGCCCCAATGCTCGACGGCGGCGACCAGTACGCTGGATTCGCCGTCGTCGACCTGCGCGTCGACTTCTGCAATTTCGACACACAAGCGCAGCAACTTCAGCCGCAGCGCGGGATCCTGGACTTCACCCATCAGGTCCGCCAGCGTGCGCTCGTCCACCGGGCAGGCGTCGGCCCACTTCAACTGGTCGCTGGACAGCAGATCCTCGCAGAAGGTGTCCAGCAGCGCGTGCAGCTCATGCCGCGCCAGGCCCAACTGCTCGTGCACGGCAAGGCGGTCGAGCCACTGGATCTCAGCGTCGCCGATGTCGCCATCGGCGACCACCGTGAGTGCGACGATTCGGGCTGCGGCCTGCGGGCTGTTCACGGGATAGCTGCGCATCATGGGTCTCCCTTGGGTGCTGTGGGTCGCTGGTCAGTCGAAGATGTTGTTCAGCCAGGACTTTTTGCGGTTGCCCTGCTGTCCTCGGCCGTGCTCGTGGTCGGAGTCCGCGAATTGCGGCTGCGACTGCACGGCCGCGTTGACGGCCGGGGCTGGCGTCATCGCTGCCGATCGCTCGATCAGCTTGTCGAGTTCACCGCGGTCCAGCCAGACGCCGCGGCATTGCGGGCAGTAGTCGATCTCGACGCCCTGGCGATCACTCATCACGAGCGGGGTGTCGGTGCAGTTGGGGCATTTCATCGGGCGTTCCTGGTGAGAGTTCATTCATCCGAGCTGCCGAAGCCGAACAGGCTCAGCAGGCTCGTGAACAGGTTGAAGATCGAGACGTACAGCCCGACGGTGGCCAGCACGCAGTTGGTTTCGCCACCGGTGACGATGCGACTGGTCTCGTACAGGATCAGGCCGGCCGACAGCAGGGCGAGCGGTCCAGGGGATGGGCGACATGGAGTTCATGGAGTCGAGTCCTGAGGTCGTTCCGTTTCAGCGTTCGTGACCGATGAAGCGCTGGCGCATGCGGCGGGAGTCACTGCCCCGGCGCCACAAACGCATCACGAACCGCGCAGCACGCGCCAGCGCGTTGTCAAGCGCCGTGCGCCAGTCGCTCGCCACGGAGGCGACGACCACCGACCCGGCGCCATCGGTCCGGAGTTCCACCTGGCAGCGCTTGTCGACGCCGCCCCGCGGTCCGTTCACGTCCGACATCTGCACCTCGGCGCGTGGCACGAGCCAGCCCAGGCGTCGCAGCACGAAGCGCACGCGGCGCTCGGTCAGGTCGCGCAAGTCAGAGGCTTGCGGATGGCGGGACTTGAAGAGCACCTGCATCACGGATCTCCAGAGGTTGAGGGACAGACGGAATGTCGGGCGCCCAGTGGTTCTGGAAAAGCAGCATTTCAAGAACGAGAACATCGGATAAACCTGAACACAGGGCGGGGCTTCGGCCGCAGAATTCGGAGTTTGGCGGCTCCGGTCGGCACGCGTTGCAGCTCGTGGGTCATCTGGCACGGCACCCTATGGAGAAACACCCGATGCCCAACACTCGAACCGAAAACGCCGTCCGCCTGGAGTTCGCGCCTGACTCCCTGGTTCAGTCCAATCTCTCCGGTACGGCCTTCACCGGCGACTGGCTCAGGGTGGCCGGCTCGGATGGCCTGAAGCGAAAGGACGCCAAGCCGGACAGGAACCACACCGACAACGCCAAGCGGCTGGCGAAGGTGGCGCTCGACGGCCATCGGCGCCTGCTGGCCTGTCTGCCCATCGAGCCCGATGCCAAGGGCAGGCCGTGTCTGGTACGGCGGGCCCAGGACGGCCGACGGGCGCTGCGCCCAAAGGTTGATGCGCAAACGAACCTGCTCACCCGTACGCTCGTCGACGGCCGATGCGCTTCGCGCTTTGCAGAGCGTTCGACGCGGGAAGAGTCTTGAGCGCGCCTGGCGTCATGGCCGATCTCCCGGAAATCGACCCCGCGTCTGCGCTGCAGTTCATCGTCAATGCGGCGGCGGGCAGCAGCGACGCGGAAGCGAAGCGCGAAGTCGTCGAAGCCGCGCTGCGCGCTGGTGGACGGCGGGGTGACTTGCTGTTCTGCAACCCCGCCGAGTTGACCCGCGTGTCGCACCGGGCAGCGACAACGGCCGCCGCCACCCGCACGGCCGTGGTCGCCGTCGGTGGCGACGGCACGCTCAACACCGTGGCGCAGGCTGCACACGCCGCAGGCTGCGCCATGGGCGTGGTGCCGCAGGGCACATTCAACTACTTTGCCCGTACGCACGGCATACCCGCAGACCCGGCCGATGCCGTCCGCCTGCTACTGCTTGCGGCGCCTGCGCCGGTTCAAGTGGCCGGCATCAACGAGCGAGTGTTCCTTGTCAACGCCAGCCTCGGGCTCTATCCCGAGTTGCTGGAAGACCGGGAAGCCTACAAGGCTCGCTTCGGGCGCAGCCGCTGGGTGGCGTTCTTGGCTGCCTGCGCGACTTTGCTGCGTGCGCAGCGCCGTTTGCGATTGCACATCGAGACCGGTGGCAAGGTGCGCGACATGCAGACCTTGACGCTCTTCGTGGGCAACAACCGCCTGCAGCTGCAGCAGTTCGGCGCGGAGCCCGATGACACCCTCGCCGGCACGCCAGGCGACGGCAGCATGGCCGCGCTGGTGCTGCGGCCTATCGGCACGCTGTCCATGATCGGCCTGATGCTGCATGGCGCCATGGGCAGGCTGGGGGAAGCCGCAGGCGTGGAGCGCTTCGAGTTCGAGCACCTGGTGGTGCGGCCTACGCTGCCGCAGGGCCGCAGCGGGGTGAAAGTGGCCTTCGATGGCGAAGTGACGATGATGCGCGCGCCGCTCGACTTCCACGTGCTCGCCAGACCGCTCTATCTGCTGAAGCCACAGCGCGACGCTGTCGGCAACGACGCCCGACCCAGCGCCAAAGGGGCAGCGCCTTGAGCGTCCTGCTGCAGATTTCCGACACGCACTTTGGCACCGAGCAGGGCGCGGTCGTCGAAGCCCTGCGCACGCTGGCTCACGAGCAACGTCCTGACGTGGTCGTGCTGTCGGGCGACATCACGCAGCGCGCCCGCCCGACCCAGTTCCGGGCTGCGCGCTCGTTCGTGGACCGTCTGGGAGCTCCCGTGCTGGCCGTCCCAGGCAACCACGACATCCCGCTCTTCGATCTGTGGGCGCGCCTGCGCAGCCCGTATGGGCGCTACAGCGCGGCGTTCGGCACGGATCTCGAGCCTGTGCACCGCTCTCCGGAACTCCTGGTGGTGTGCGTCAACACGACGCGACCCTGGCGACACAAGGATGGTGAGGTATCCGCGCCGCAGATCGACCGTGTCGCGCGACTTGTGGAGCATGCCGACCCCGCACAGCTGCGCGTGGTCGTGGTGCACCAGCCCATAGCCGTCACGCGTGCCGAGGACCAGCCCAACCGACTGCGCGGGCATGCGGCCGCTCTGCAGCCTTGGGCTGCAGCCGGCGCCGACCTCGTCATGGGCGGTCACATCCACCTCCCCTACGTGATGCCGCTGCAAGGCCTGGCTCGTCCGCTGTGGGTCGTACAGGCGGGCACCGCCGTCTCGTCCCGGGTGCGCGACGGCATGCCCAACTCGGTCAATCTGCTGCGCTGGGGCGCGGATGCGGCGCCAGGATGCTGTCGGATCGAGCAGTGGGACTACAAGGCCGACGACCGGGCTTTCCGGCCCGCCAAGGTCAGTGAGGTCCGGCCGGACCGGAAGCAAGTGCGGCTTCGCAACGGGCACACCATGCCTTTGGCGAGTTCGTGAATACCTGAGTTGGAGTCTCGGAAGTGCCGCTTCTTCCGAAGTGGGGCCCGATGCATGTTCCGAGCCGTCACCACTTCCGAGCTCACCCGCCATGAAGCCCTCTTTGCACTTTTCGTCGCTCGTCATTGCCAGGATCAAGCAGAGCCTGCGCTTGCTGAAGGAGGATCTCAGGCAGTGGGTGCCACAGCAAGCGCCGGTGCTCGAGCCCATCCCGATCTCGGCCGAGCGTCGTACACGCGCGTCCGATCGCCGGCACCCCGCCCGGGGCGATTGAGCTCGAACCCACCATCTTCATAGGAGGCCCGCCGTGCGCAGCTACCCCCACAACAGTCCAGAAGCCGCCGCGCGCATCGTCGCGCTGGTGCTTATCTCCGACGGTCACGTGTGCAGTTCCGAGTTCGACATCCTCAAGCAGTTGGGCGCGGAGCGCGAAATCGGTCTGGAACCCCAGTTCCTGCCGCACATCGTCCACACCTTGTGCGAAGAACTGTTGGCGGGTGGGTACGAGACAGGATCGCTCATGGGCAACGTCGATGACCGCGCCTTGGCGTCATTGATGGCCGAGATCTCCGATCCGGCGCTGCAGAAGAAGGTGCTGCGCCTGTCCCTGGCGGCGGCGCGGGCCGATGGCCATCTTGCAGACGGCGAAACCTTGGTGGTGGAGGCGGTTCGTCATCACTGGAAGCTCTTCGATGGAGAGGAGCCGGGCACCATGAAGGTGGCCCGATGCCACGCTGCCTGATCGGAGTCGAGCGAGACGCTTCTAAATCCTCGCCGCGGCGACGACCTGCGTCACCAGGGGGTGGTGCTGGCCGCGACGCGAGCGGATGGCGTGGATCTCTTCCTTCACGCCATCGCTGCTTCCCAGCAGCCGAAGGCCGCGCATCAGGCCGACGTCGTCTGCTCCGAGTCGGCTGACCGGGAACACGCCAAGCCCGCGAGCCGCGAACACCGCCAGCAGGGCGCTGTCCTCGAACTCTCCGACGATGCGAGGGCGCAGGCCCTGCGTCTCGAACCAGTGGTCCAGCGTCGGGCGCAGGGCCGAGTGCCCCGTGGGCAGCAGCACAGGCAAATCGTTCAGGCTCTGCGGAAACCGGTCGCGCTCGGGCTTTCCGACCAGGCGGGCCGGTCCGTACCACTCGACCGGCGAATGGACGAGCCGCTCGCTGGTCAGGCGCAGGTTCGGGTTGCGCGGTGCGGCCTGACCGGCCAGCACCACGTCCAGGTGATGCAGCGCCAGTTCGCTGAGTAGCTGTTCGAACTCGCCCTCGTGGCAAACGAGCCGAAGGTTGGGGGTGCTCAACACGGGCT
Organism: Rubrivivax sp.; assembly: GCA_022843905.1. GTDB lineage: Bacteria > Pseudomonadota > Gammaproteobacteria > Burkholderiales > Burkholderiaceae_C > Rubrivivax. The sequence continues at coordinate 91,388 of JALHMT010000005.1, read as the reverse complement.
CCAGCAGCGCATGAGCGGCCAGCTTCGAGATGCCATCGGAGAGCCCGACCGCGAGTCGAGATACCTTGCCACTGGCCGCTTCGCGCACCTCGTCAGGAATGCCCTGGCCCAGCTGAAAGATCTCCTCGGCTCGTGCGAAGGCGGCCTGGCCTGCCTCGGTGAGGGCCACGCCACGGCCCGACGGCTTGAGCAACTGGTGGCCCAACGCCTTCTCCAACTCGCGCACCTGTGCGCTAATGGTCTGCACCGCCATGTCCAGCCGTTCGGCGGCACGGGCGAAGCCGCCTTCCTTCGTGACGACCCAGAAGTAGTGGAGATGTCGATAGTTCAGCATGCGTCCTCCGGTTCTGGAAAACCGAAGTTTAAGTGCGACTCACTCTGGTTTGTTCGAACCGGATCATTCTCCACACTTGGTGTCGTTCGAACACCAGAGAAAGTCCGATCATGTTCTACGCCCTCAGTTGGTTCTTCGTCGTCGCTCTGCTGGCGCTGTGGTCGCTGGCTGCCTGGGCGCTGCATGCCGTTGCAGTCTGGACGGTTTCGAATGCGGGCGCGCTCACAGGGGCTGCATCGGGCGCCGGCACCATCGCTGTGCCGGATTGGCTGGCCCCCTGGGTGCCGCCCGAAATCGCGCAGTGGGCCAGCCAGCTGATGGCGGGCTTTGCGCCGTTTGTCGACGGCCTGCTGCAGGCCGCACCCGCGCTGGCGGGTGGCTTGACCGTGGCGACGTGGGTGATCTGGAGCATCGGCAGCGTGCTGCTCGTGCTGCTGGGCGCCGGTCTGCACCTGCTCATCGCGCTGTGGAGCCGCCGTGGTGGCGGCTCCGGTCCTCAGCCGCGCCAGCCTGTGTCGGCTTGATTGGCAGGCATCACGGGCTTGGCACCACTTCGGCACGAAGGTCGGGTCTTGTGGGGGCCCGTGGGGCGGAACAGCCCCAGCCCGCGATGCTGAGCCGAGCGCAGCCGCAGCCGCTCCCGGGTCTGATCGCGGAGCCGGCTCCCAGGTCGACCGCTGAGTGACCCAGGTGGCGCTGCAGCCTGCGGTGGGCGAACGCTTGTAGCTTCAACTTCAGATCATGAACATTCTCATTTTTCTCGGTGGCCTGATCCTGCTGGTCATCGGTGCCAACGTTCTCGTGCGCGGTGCGTCCAAGCTGGCGCTGTCGTTCGGCATCAGCCCGCTCGTCGTAGGGCTCACCATCGTCGCCTTCGGCACCAGCGCGCCCGAGGTCGCGGTGAGTGTCGGTGCCGTGCTCGACGGCAAGACCGACATTGCCATCGGCAACGTGGTCGGCAGCAACATCTTCAATGTGCTGTTCATCCTGGGCATCAGCGCGCTGATCGCGCCGCTGGTGGTCAACATCCAGCTGATCCGTCAGGAAGTGCCGATCATGGTCGGCGCGAGCCTGCTGCTGCTGGCGCTGGGGCTGGACGGCCGACTGTCGTTCCTTGACGGTGGCGTTCTCTTCCTGCTGCTCGTGTCGTACACGGGGTTCCTCATTTTGCAGTCGCGGCGCGAAACACAGGCCGCCAAGGATGAGTACGCCCACGAGATCAAGCCGGCTGAGGCGAGTGCCTGGGACGACCGGCTGCCCGCACAGCTGCTGCTGATCGGTGCCGGCCTGGCGGCGTTGGTGTTCGGATCCGAATACCTCGTGCAGGCCTCGGTGAACTTCGCCAAGGCGATGGGCGTGAGCGACTTGATCATTGGCCTGACCATCGTCGCCGCGGGCACCGGCATGCCCGAGGTGGCCACCAGCATCACCGCTGCCATCAAGGGCGAGCGCGACATCGCAGTAGGCAACGTCGTCGGCAGCAACACCTTCAACATCCTGGGCTGCCTGGGCCTGTCGGGCCTGGTGTCAGGTGGCCTCGGCCTGGCCATGGCGCCGTCGCTGCTGGCCTTCGACATCTGGGTCATGCTGGCCGTGGCGCTCGCTTGCCTGCCGGTCTTCATCACAGGCCGTGAGATTGCGCGCTGGGAAGGCGGCATCTTCCTCGGTTACTACGTCGCCTACGTGGCTTACCTGATCCTGGCCGCGCAGCAGCACGACGCGCTGCAGGCATTCTCGGGTGTCATGCTCAGCTTCGTCGTTCCTCTGACGGTGGTGACGCTGGTGGTGGTGATGATCCGCCGTCCGGCAGCAGCCATCGTGCCGTGAGTGTGTTGACGAGCATTCAGGACGGTCTGCTCAGTCCCCGCCTTGCCTTGCGGGACGACGTCGAGGCCACATGACGGAATCCATCGTGCAGCGGCTCCGTGAAGCAGCCGCGACCCTGCCTGCCGGGAGGGTGTCGATGCAAACCCTGGCGCACGCCCACGGGCCAGCCGTACACGGCACCTGGCTGCCGCTGATGGCATGGGCCTGGAGCAGTGAGTGGCTTCTGGGCTTGTTTGAAAGTGAACGGAAGTTCGAATCGATCGTAGGCGGTGTCCAGGCAATCGATGTCCAGGCTCAGGTAGACAGGCGGGTTGCCGTGCGCGGCCAGGCGATGGCGGATGGCGGATGGCGTCGAGTACGCCCGAAAGTTGTGTTCTGGCATATACTATTGCCATATCCCATGCCATTGCCCCTCATGAGCATCACGTCCGTCTTCACCAACAATCGATCCCAGGCTGTGCGCCTGCCAGCCGATCTGCGCCTGCCCGAAGGCGTCAAGAAGGTCCAGGTGCGCGCTCGTGGCGTCGACCGCATCATCTCGCCGGTCGGCCACACCTGGGACGAGTTCTTCTTGAACGGGCCGCAGGTGTCAGAGGACTTCATCGCCGAGCGTGCCTCGCAGCAGCAGGCTGAACGCGAAGCGCTTTGACTCCGTCCACACGATGCTGAAGTACCTGCTCGACACCAACATCGTCATCTACGTCATCAAGCGGCGGCCGCTCGAGATGATGGGCGTCTTCAACGAGAACGCCGGCCGCATGGCGATGTCCGCCATCACCTTGAGCGAGCTCTTTCACGGTGCCGAAAAAAGTGCCGAGGTTGCCCAGAACCTGGCGGTGGTCGAAGAGTTCGCCAGCCTGCTCGAGGTGCTGCCTTACTCGGCCAAGGCTTCGCAGCACTACGGCGCCATCCGCAGCGCACTCGAGAAGGCGGGCCGGCCGATCGGTGTCAACGACCTGCACATCGCTGCCCACGCCCGCAGCGAGGGGTTGACCCTGGTCACCAACAACCTCGATGAGTTCGAGCGGGTGCCCGGGTTGCTCACGGAGAACTGGATCGGCAAAGCCTGAGCGGCTGAGCATCGGACACTGACCTGCCCGGGCGCGCGCCGCGACGGCGTGCGCCGTTCAGAGCCCGAGACCCCGCCCCGACCCCACCAGCGTGCAGCGCTGCGTCCCGTTCACCAGCGTGACCACGAGGGCCGGCCGGTTGCCGGCCTGCACGGCGATGCCGATGCCCAGCGCGGCGTAGATCGCGCGCAGGCCCTCGGGCTGCGGATGCACGACGACGATGTCCTGCACCACCGCGCCCGCCGGCGCCGTGGCCGACGGGTGCACCGAGTCCATCCAGTCGATGTAGAACGGCACCAGGCCGCGGTACAGGTCGTGGTCGAGGTACAGGCCCTGCCAGCGCAGCGTGTGGCCTTGCGGCGCAACGCGCGAGTTGGCCTTGCTCGGGCGCACGGCCAGCCCGGCGGCCAGCGCCCGCGCCTGCACCGCCGGCAGGTCGGAGGTGGCCACGCCGAAGCTGATCACGTCGCCTTCGGGCAGTGCCGCCACACCCTTGGCAAAGGGCGGCAGCGCGGCGCCCGCGGCTGCCACCGGGGCCAGCACCTCGAGGTAGCACTGCGGACCCAGGGACAACAGTGCATTGCAGGTGCCGTAGTCCGCCGCATGCTCGCCGCCGTAGACAGGCCTCAAGCCCAGCGCCGCGGTCAGCGCGTCGTTGGCGGCCTGCAGGTTCGGAACGGCGTAGACCAGGTGATCGAAGAGAGTGACAGGCATGGCGGTCGGGCTCGCTGGGGGCTGGAGAGGCTGAGCAGGCTGCGGTGCAGCGCGGTCAGGCAAGACTGACACAGATATTCACTCCAAGTCAATGCACTCCAGCAGCACCCGGTGGTCGTGGCGTCGCCGTTGGCAGGCGCCTGCGACATCGGTTCAGAGATCTACCTAGACGAACTGACGATCGACGCGATCTCCGTGACGCATCGAGAGACGACCAGCCGCACCAAAACTTGACTAAAAGTCAATCCTTGCTACCCTTCGCTTCTCGATTCCGTGACCCGTGTGCCGCATGTCCACCGCCCTCGCCTTCGAACACGCGACCGTCCACACCATGGCCGGCGACGAACGGCTGCCCGACCACACCCTGCTCGTGCGCGACGGCCGCATCCAGGCCCTGGGCCCCACCGCAGCACTGCCGGCGCCGGCCGACGCGCAGCGCATCGACGCCACCGGCTGGCACCTCATGCCCGGCCTGGCAGACATGCACGTGCACCTCACGCCCATGGGCGTGGGCACGGACGAAGGCTTTGCCCCCGACGAAGCCACCGCGCTGGCCCGCAGCGCGCAGGTGCTGCAGGTCTACCTGCTGCACGGCGTGACCACCGTGCGCAACATGGCCGGCACGCCCTGGCACCTGCAACTGCGCCAGGCCGTGCGCGAAGGCCGGGTGGCCGGGCCGCGCATCCACACCACCGGGCCCGTCCTGGAAACGCGCTTCACCTTCGCGGCGCTGGCCAGCTTCGGGCAGCTGGTGCGCACGCCGGAAGAGGCGCGCGCCGCCGTCGTGGCGCAGCACCGCGCCGGCTATGACGCCATCAAGGTCTACAACGACATCGACGCCGAGGTCTACGACGCCATCGCCGCCACCTGCCGCGAGCTGGGCCTGCCGATGGTGGGCCACGTGGCCTACGCCAAGGGCCTGGCCGGCGCGCTGGCGGCCCGGCAGGACTCCATCGAGCACTTCCGCTCCTACGACTTCGCGCTCGACACCCGGACCGCGCCCGACGGCGCGCGCTTCGTCGGCTGGTTGCACACCACGCCGGCCCGCATCCGTGAGGTGGCCGAGCGCACGGCCGAGGCCGGCACCTGGAACGTGCCCACGCTGGTGATCGAGCAGGCCATCACCACGCCGCCGCCCGCAGAGCCACCGCCCCGCCCGCACTGGCTGCCGACGTGGCTATACGAGGAACTGCACGCCGACACCACACGCTCGGTGTTCAAGCCCGAGTTCCTGCAGGCCATCGAGTCCGGCCGCTACCGCCGCTACGAGCTGCTCTCGGCGCTGGACCGCGCCGGCGCGCCGCTGATGGCCGGCAGTGACTGCCCCGGCTGCGGGCTGTTGCCCGGCGAGTCGCTGCTGCAGGAGCTCGACCTGTACGTCGAGGCCGGCCTCACGCCCCGCCGGGCGCTGCGCGCGGCCACGGTGGACGCGGCGCGTTTTCTGGGTCTGCAGGGCGAACTCGGCACGCTGGCCACGGGCTTGCAGGCCGACGTGCTGGTGCTGCGCGCCGACCCCACCGCCAGTCTGAAGGCGCTGCGCCAGCCGGTGGGCGTGGTGGCCGCCGGTGTGTGGCACCCGGCCGACGAACTGGCCCGGGCCATGGCCGCCAGCGCAGCCTGACGCGCCGCCCCAGCCGAGCCGCCGCCTGCTCCGCTTCGACCCCTTCGCTGCTTCTTCCAGGGAGACCTCCATGCACCCCACCCGCCTGCCCACCCCGCCCAACCCGCCCGCTCTGCTGCAGCGCCCCGGCCGCTGGCGCGGTTTCTGCTGCCCGATGCACATGGCCTGGGCGCTGCCTATGGGCATGGGGGCCACCACGGAGACCCCCGAGACCGCCGCGCCCGCCGGCCCCGTGCCCAGCTTCGTCGACGGCACCGTGCACACGCTCTCGCCCTTCGCCACGCGCGGCGACGAGGCCACGCGCGACCTCTACGACACCGTGGCGCCGGGCCGGCTGCTGGTGATCCAGGGCGCCACGGTCCTCCCGATGCGCGGCGCCAAGGCGCTGCCGGCGCACGACGTGCTGGTGCGCGACGGCCGCATCCTGGCCGTGCAGGCCACGGGTGCCGCCGTGCCCGAAGGCGCGCTGCGCATCGACGCCAACGGACTGACACTGCTGCCCGGCCTGGCCGACATGCACACGCACCCGGGCACGACCACCTCGGCACAGATGTGGGGCACCATGCTGGGCGTCAGCGCCGACGTGATGACGCTGCCCTACGACCTGCAGATGTTCCTGTACCTGGCTGGCGGCATCACGCGCATCCAGGTGATGGCCGGCACGCCCGAGTACCTGGCGCTGCGCGAATCGCTGCGCAGCGGCCGACTGCGCGGGCCGCGCATGCGCGTGGCCTCGCCGGTGATCGACGGCTACCCGGCCGTCTGGTCGCCCACCATCACCTGGCAGGTGAGCGACGCCGCCGGCGGCCGCACCGCCGCGCGCATGGTGCAGGAGGCCGGCTACGACTTCGCCAAGCCCTACACCCGCATGCCCTACGAGGCCTATGTGGCCTTCAGCGCCGAGTGCAATGCGCTGGGCGTGGAGCGCACCGGCCACATCCCGGCCGAGGTGCGCGTGGAAGAGGCGCTGCTGCGCGGCCAGCGCGGCGTGGCCCACACCTTCGAGCTGTTCTACAACGACCCGCCCGAGAGCCGCGCCAACCTGGGCCTGCTGCAGCGGCGCGCGAAGCTGTGCGCCGAACTGGGCGTGACGGTGCAGACGACTTTCTGCGTCTCGCGCGCCTTCGAGTACGACATCGGCCAGGTCGGCCCCGAGGCCTACCCGCTGCACGACCTGCTCGACCCCGTGCTGCGCTGGCTGATGCACCCGGCTTCGCCCTTCCTCAAGGCCTTCGGACAGGACCCGCAGATGCAGTACCAGGGCCGCGACTGCATCGCCCACACGCTGAACATGCTGCGCGCGCTGCAGGCCGAGGGCGTGCGGCTGGTCACCGGCACCGACATCCCCAGCAGCAACGCCGCCGGCAACCACAGCGCGCACGACGAACTGCAGGTGCTGGTGCAGGACGTGGGCCTGAGCCCGCTGGATGCGCTGCGCGCCGCCACCGTCAACGCGGCCGCGCACATGAACGATGCCGAGTCCGGCACCGTCGAGCCCGGCCAGCGCGCCGAACTGCTGCTGCTGCGCGGGAATCCACTGCACGACATCGCCGCCACGCGCCAGGTCGAAGCCGTGCTGATGGGTGATGCGCTGCTCACGCGCGACGGCATCGACCGAGGCCTGGACCGCGTGCGGGCGCTGTACGACGCGATGCCGGTGCCGAAGCACCCGGAGACCGCGGCGTGACCAGAACCCGAAGGAGCGACATGTCACCCAAGACCCTCGACCACTTCGTCATCCTCGTCGAGCCGCTGGAACCGGCCGTGGCCGACTACGAGCGCCTGGGCTTCCACGTACGGCCGATCGCGCGGCACCTGAGCGTCGGTTCGAAGAACGCGGTGATCCACCTGCACTACACCTACCTGGAGCTGTTCACGCTCGACCAGGCGCCGGCCGAGTTCCAGGACGCCTACCGCCCGCGCCTGCAGGCCGGGCCCGGGCTGTGCCATGTCAGCCTGGACAGTGCCAGCCTGCTGGACGACCAGGCGCGCCTGCGGGCCGCCGGCCTGAACCCTGGCGGCATCACCAACGCGCGGCGTCGCATGGTGCACCCTGACGGGCGCGAGGACGAGACGCAGAGCTCGTGCATGTACTGCTGGCGCGAGCAGCACCGCTACCTCTCGCTCTTCGTCTCGCACCACGCCCGGCCCGAGACGATCTTCGTCGACGGCCACGTCCGCCACGCCAACGGCGCGCAGCAGGTGATCCGCTGCGTATTCCAGTCGGAAGACCCGGCGCTGGACCTGCCCTACTTCCGCAGCCTGTACGGCCGCGCCGAGACCGACCGCACGGTGGACGGCTTCCGCTTCCTCGGCCCGCGTGGCGAGGTCAGCGAGGTCATCACGCCGGCCGCCGCACGGGCCCGCTATGGCGCAGCCATGCCAGTTCAGGGCCTGGCCGGCCTGGGTGCGCTGCCGCTGGCGCTGCACTACCGCGTGGGCTCGATCGCGCCCTGCGAGCAGTACCTGCGCGGCGCGGGGCTGGCCGTGGCGGCCGTGGGTGGCGCGCTCGTGGTGCCGGCCGCCCAGGCCTGCGGCGTGGTCACGGTGTTCGAGGCCGCGTGAACGGGGGCACGGCGCCACCCGGCAGGAACCCGCGATGACCGACCCTGCCTTCGCCGCCCGCATCGCGGCCGAACTGCAGGGCCTGCGCGATGCCGGCGCCTACAAGGGCGAGCAGGTCATCACCGGCATGCAGGGCGCGCGCATCCGCCTGGCCGATGGGCGCGAGCTCATCAACCTGTGCTCCAACAACTACCTGGGTCTGGCCAGCGACGCGCGCCTGCTAGACGCGGCCGCGGCCGCGCTGCGCAGCCACGGTCTGGGCCTGGCCTCGGTGCGCTTCATCTGCGGCACGCAGGACCTGCACAAGCAGCTCGAGGCGCGCATCGCCGCCTTCGTGGGCACCGAAGACGCCGTGCTCTACGCCGCCGCCTTCGACGCCAACGGCGGCCTGTTCGAGCCGCTGCTGGACGAGGCCGACGCGGTGATCAGCGACGAGCTGAACCACGCCTCCATCATCGACGGCATCCGCCTGTGCAAGGCGCGCCGCTGGCGCTACCGCCACGACGACATGGACGACCTGCGGCGCTGCCTGCAGGAAGCCCGCGCCGGCGGCGCGCGCACGGTGCTGGTGTTCACCGACGGCGTGTTCTCGATGGACGGGCGCATCGCGCAGCTGGCCGAGATGCGCCGCCTGTGCGACGAGCACGGCGCGCTGCTGGGCGTGGACGACTGCCACGCCACCGGCGTGATCGGCCCGCACGGCCGCGGCACGGCGGCGCACTGCGGCGTCTTCGGCCGTGTCGACCTCGTCACCGGCACCTTCGGCAAGGCGCTGGGCGGGGCCTCGGGCGGCTTCACCGCCTGCAGCCGGCCCGTGGCCGAGCTGCTGCGCCAGCGCTCGCGGCCCTACCTGTTCTCGAACACGCTGGCGCCGCCGCTGGTGGGCGCGGCGCTGGCCGCACTCGATCTGCTGGAGCGCTCGGACGCCGCCGTGCGTCGCGTGCAGGCGCACGCGGCCCGCTTCCGTGCCGCGCTGCAGGCGCAGGGCCACACCCTCATCGGCAGCGGCCACCCCATCGTGCCGGTGCTGCTGGGCGACGAGCATGCGGCCAAGGCGCTGGCGCAGCAGCTGCACCACGCCGGCGTGCACGCGGTGGCGTTTTCCTACCCGGTGGTGCCGCGGGGCCGGGCGCGCATCCGCACCCAGCTGAGTGCGGCGCACACCGACGCTGATCTCGACGAGGCCGTGGCGGCGTTTGCCGCGGCGGGCTGAAGGGCAACGGCCTGGGCTTGCGCAAGCCAGGGCCAACAGGCGACAGCACCCAGGCAGCAGAACCTCAAGGAATGCCGCGCGTGCCCTTGCCCACCTGCCCAGGGTTCATGCCCGCCGAGGTGAGCCAGCCTTCCACCGCCAGCACCTCCAGCGGCCCGCTGGGCATGTCGACGATCTCGTGCGGCACCTCCCCGCGGTAGGTGAGCGAATCGCCCGGCCGCAGGTGGTAGCGGCGCTCGCCGATCTGCATCACCAGTTCGCCGCGGATGACGTGGTCGATCCAGAAGCCGTCGAACTGCACGGGCTTGGGAAACGTGCACCCGGGCTCCGCCCGCATCCGCACCAGCCTGATCTGGATGCCGGGCAGCTCCATCGTTCCCAGCAGCGTGATCTGGATGCCGTCGTGCGGATCGCCACCGGGCAGCACCGGCTCCTGCCCGCGCGCCACGAATTCCGGCTCCATCGACGCCGCCGGCCCGCCGAACAGGTCGGCAAGGCCGATGCCCAGCCCTTCCGCCAGCGCCAGCAGCACCGGCACCGAGGGCATGCGCTCGGCGCTCTCGATCTTCGACAGCATGGCCTTGCTGATGCCTACCGTCTGCGCCAGCGCCGAGGCCGTCATCTGCTGGTGCATGCGGTGGGTGCGCAGCCGCCGCGCCAGGGTGTGGCGCAGGTGGCTCACGCGGGGGTGGCCGTCGTCGGCTTCGTCGTCGGCGGGTTCGGGGCGGTCGTGGTCGCTCATCACCCGCATGCTAAGCCGTGCCGCCCGCATGCCTTCCCCGACCGCCTGCGGCTTCAGAACCTGTACGTACCCACCACGCCGATGGTGCGCGGCCGCATCGTGGACACGGTCTCAGGCCCGAACACGGTGGACGACAGCAGCGGCCGCTCGTCGGTCAGGTTGTTGACGAAGGCCGTCAGCGTCAGCTCGCCGATGTCCATGCCCAAGCGCAGGTCCATGGCGGTGTAGTCGCCCAGCGTTCGCCGGGTGGCCGGCGTGTAGCTGCTCTGGTAGCCGCCCACGTGCTGCAGATTGAATCCGACGTTGGAAGGCCTGCCCGCGATGGAGAAGTCATAGCGCACGGAGGCATTGGCCGTGACGCGCGGAATGCCCGCGCTGCGCGTGCCGCCGGGGGTGACGCCGCCAAAGGCGTCCAGCCCCACCACATCGCGGCTGAAGGTGCTGTCGGTGTAGCCGACACCGGCTGCCAGCCGCAGCGCGGCCGTGGGCCGCGCCACCAGTTCAACCTCGAAGCCCTGCACGTCCACCGAAGCCCCAGGATTCAGGCGGCCCAGTGAATCGACATAGGTGAAGCCTCCCACCGCGGGCGGGGAGGCCAGGGTCAGCTGCGGGTTCTTCCACTTCGTGCTGTAGACCGCGGCGTTCAGGTTGATGCGGTTGTCGGCCAGCGAAAGCTTGGCGCCGGCTTCATAGGTCCACAGGCTGTCCGAGGTGGCGAAAGGTGGCACGACGAAGGTGACACCGGGCGGAATGGCCAGCGGGAAGTTGGTCTTGCCCAGCCGGAAGCCCTTGGAGGCCTGCACGTAGTAGGTGCTGCGCGTGTCGCTCCAGCTCAGCGACGCGTGGGGCGTGATCGGCGTTTCCTTGATGACGGCGTTGTTTACCGTGGTGGCGCCGAACTGCGTCAGGTTGACCTGGTCGTCGCTCTCGTAGCTGGTGCGTCGCAGGCCCGCATTCACGGCCATGCCGTTGGCGAACTTGTACCCAAGCTCGCCGAACAAAGCTGTCTGGGTGCGGTCGACGGCAGTGTTGCTGCCGAACGCGTTGCCCAGGAAGGCCACGGGCGTGTCACCGAAGTTCGAAGTCTTTTCGTTCGACCAGAAGGCTCCGGCCGACCAGGTGATCCCGTTCTTCACTTCGGACGACACAAGGCGCAGTTCTTGGGCCACCACCTTGGAGTCGAACCCTCCGAAAAGCACCCACTTCGTATCGGCGGGCAACCCAAAGGCGGCATTGAACGGCCCGAAGGAACCCGTCAGATCACTGACATAGCGCGCCTTCTTGTCGAAGTACGAACTGGCCGACACGATGTCGAAGCCCGGCATCTTGTAGGTGACCGACAGGTTGGCGGCCTGCAGCTTGTCGCTTTGCGGCTCGAGCACGGCCTTGCTGCCGATCTGCAGATCGGTGCCGACGTCGTAGACCGACGATGAGTCCTGCTTCAGGTCCTGCACGTAGAGGCGGCCGCTCACGCTGAGGCGCGACGTCGGCTGCGCGAACAGGGCGATGCGCGCACCGCTGGTGACCACCTTGTCGACGTCCTTGCCCAGGGCACCGGCATCGATCACGCCCGCCTGCTCGGTGCGGTAGGCCGTCAGCCCCAGGGCCACGACGTCCTTCACCAGCGGCACCGAGACGCCTGCCACGGCTTCGTTGTTCCAGTCGCCCGCGCCGTTGGTCTTCGACACGCCCAGACGCGCGTAGGACTCCATGGCCTTCAGGCTGGGGTTGCGGGTGGTGATCTTGATGGTGCCGCCCAGCGAGGCCGAGCCGTACAGCGTGGAGCGCGGGCCACGGATGACGAGCACGTTCTCGATGTCGAACAGGCCCAGGTCGATGTTGCCGTTGCCCTGCACCACGCTGGTGGGGATGTCGTCAATGTACATGGCCACGGTGGACTGCGTCAGGCCGACGGCCGCACCGTCCGAAACCCCGCGGATGGCGATGCTGCGCGACAGCGGCGTGCCCGCCTTGCTGAACACGACGCTCGGCTCGCCAGGCAAGGCCTCTTCGAGGCTGGACACCCCGCGACGCTCGAGTTCGTCACCCGTGATGGCCTTCACCGACAGCGGCACGGCCTGCAGCGCTTCGGTGCGCTTGGTGGCCGTGACGGTGACCGTCTCGACGCCGGTGTTGGCCGCCGGCGCCTGCTGCGCTGCCGCCCCCAGCGGCACCCCCAACGCGGCCGCCAGGCAAGCGCTCAATGGGGACAGGCGCGGCGCCGAACGGACGTAAGAAGACCGACGGTGGGAGCGGATGCGGGACATGGAGACTCCTCGGGGTTGAGTTGTGGAGACCGGGATGACAGCGACGGATCGGGGCAAATCCGCAGCCTGTCCCCACTCGATCGGGCGGCTGCGGAGCGTGGCTCGACTGTTGCATCGAGTTAACCCATTGTCAACTCTTCAGAAAGTCGGTAGCGTTGGCAGCAACACACATACCCAACGAGTTCTGTGCCGCCGGCGCCGGATTCGTCATCCCCGATGGCGACGCAAAGTACAGCCTCTGTCTTGCCTTCGGCGCGCCCTGCAGGCGCCTGGACGGCGCGCTCGCTGTTCGGGCTGGGCGCGCTGCTGGCAGTGCTGCTGCTGTCCACCAACCTGCAGATCCAGACGCTGCTGGTGGAGCCGATCCGTGCCGAGCTGCGCCTGAGCGACCTGCAGCTCGGTCAACTGCACGGCCTGACCGTGCTGACCCTCGGGGCCCTGGCGGCCTGGCCGATCGGCTGGCTGGCCGACCGCTGGGACAGGCGCTGGGTGCTGGCCTTGTGCGTGGTGGTGTGGTCGGCGGCCACGTACGGCGGCGGCCTCAGCCGGGGCTTCGACGGCCTGATGTGGGCCCTGGTGGGGCTGGCCATCGGCGAGGCGGCGCTGCTGCCCATCGTCTACGCGCTCACGCCGCAGGTGGTGCCGGCGCGGCAACTGCCGGTGGCCAACGCCGCCGTGTACGCCACGCTGGTGCTGGGCAGCGGGCTGGCGCTGGTGGCCGGCGGGGCGGTGTACGAGGCGCTGGTGGCCCACGGGCCGCGCCTGCCCTGGCCCGAAGGCACGCCGGCCTGGCGACTGATGTTCTTTGTCACCGCGCTGCTGGGCCTGCCCGTGGTGCTGATGCTCCTGGGCGTGCGCCTGCAGCCGGCCAGCCCGGCGTCGAACGCTGCGCAGGGGGCGAGCCTCGGTACGGTGGCGCCGCCGTCACCATCGCATCACCAGTTCGGGCGTTACCTGCGCGAGCATGGGCTGTCGCTGGTGATGGTGCAGGCCTCGCTGTCGCTCATCACGCTGGGCTGGTTCCAGCTGATGCTGTGGACCCCGGCCATCCTGGGCCGCAGCTTCGGCAGCACGGTGGGCGGGGCGGGGCTGGACTTCGGGCTCGTCGTCACGCTGGCCAGTGCCGTGGGCACCGCAGCCGGCCTGGTGTGGGTGACGCGCCCGGCCAACCGCGACAACCCGGTGGGCAACTTCCGTCTCGTCTGGCTGGGCGGTCTGGGCGCGTTGCCCCTGGTGGTGGCGATGGCCTGGGCATCGTCGGCGGGCATGCTGTTGCTGCTGGGCGGCCTGGCCATGACCTGCCTGGTGATCGGCGTGTCGCAGGCGCCCGCGTTGCTTCAGCAGATGTCGCCGCCGACGCTGCTGAGCCGGTCGATCGCGCTGTTCCCGCTGGTGGCGCTGCCGCTGCGCGGGGTGCAGGCGCCAGCCGTGGGCTGGCTGTCGGACCGCTTCGGCGCGGCCGACCCGCGCGGCCTGTTGCATGCCATGGTCATCGTCGCTGCCGTGACGCTGGCCCTCGGGGTGCTCGCGCTGTGGCGGCTGCAAGGCCGCTATGCGCGCCTGGCGGCGCATGCGCGCGGCGCCACTGCCCACTTCAAGAGCTGAGCGCCATGACCGTTGCACTCCACCTGCGCCCCGAGCCCTACCTGTACAGCGAGTGGGTGCCCTTTCGCGCCAGCGGCCTTGCGCCGGGGCAGCTCGTCACGCTCGAACTCGAGCACATCGACGACGTCGGCCAGCGCTGGCGGGCCACGGCCGAGCTGAGCGCCGATGCCGCAGGCGCGGTCGACACCGCCGACGCCCCCAGCCGCCGCGGCAGCTACCTGGGCACGAGCCGCGACGGGCTGCTGTGGTCCATGGCCCCGGACGGCGTTGCCGACTTCCGCGACCGCACGGCCTTCATGGCGCAGGGCCGCAGCTACATGCACATGGTCGGCCAGCCCGGCGGCGACAAGCTGCAGCCACGCCTGCACACGCTGCGCGTGCGCGACGGCAGCCGCGTGCTGGCCGAAGGCAGCTTCAGCCAGACGCGCCTGGGCCCCGGCGTGCGCGTGCAGGAGCTGTCCGAGAGCCCCGTGCGCGGCCTGGCCTTCCACCCCGCGCCCGGGGCGGTGCCCGCCCGCGGTGCGGTGCTGTCGCTCACCGGCTCGGGCGGCGGCGTCGAGAACAGCTGGGCGCCGCTTCTGGCCTCGCACGGCATCCCGGTGCTGAGTGCGGCCACCTTCGCGTGGCCGGGCCGGCCCGAGCTGATGCAGCACATCGACCTGGCGTACTTCGAGCAGGCCGCGCTGTGGATGCGGCAGCACTTCGGCGTGCAGCGCATTGCCGTGCAGGGCGGCTCGCGCGGCGGCGAGCTGACGCTGGTGCTGGCGGCCTGGCGGCCCGACCTGTTCTGCGGCGGCGTGGCCATGGTGCCCTTCCACAACGTGGTGGCCGGCTTCGACCACCTGCGCAACGTGCACGAGCAGCCCAGCTGGGTGCTGAACGGCCAGCCGCTGGCCTATGCCGACGTTCGCGTGACGCTGAGCGGCCCCAAGGCCGTGCACACGCCCGACGGCATCGCCGTGGCGCCCGACTACCTGCGAGACGCCGCCAGCGCCGATGCCGACGCGCGCTGCGGCATCCCTGTGGAGCGCTGCAGCGGGCCCCTGCTGCTGCTGTCGGGCCGCGACGACGCGATGTGGCCCAGCGCCTACGGCGGCGACCGCGTCATCGACCGCCTGCGCCGCCACGGTCTTGCACACCGCGCCGAGCACCTGGCCTTCGAGAACGTGGGCCACTACCTGGTGACGCCGGGCCAGCCCACGACGATGTGCGCGTCGCTGTACCACCCACTGGCGAAGATCACGCTGGCCTGCGGCGGCCAGCCGCGCGCCACGGCCGAAGCGGGCCGCACCTCGCTGAACCGCATGCTGCGCTTCTACGGCGAGCTGTTCGCGGACTGAACTTCATCCACCCCGGGAGCCCACCGCCATGACCCCCCTGTCGCCACCGCCTCAGCACCCCGCCGCACGCACGCACGCCGCCGCGCCCTGGCGCACGTGGTGCTGCCCGCTGCACTTGATGGGCGGGTTCTCGCCCGACCGGGACGCCCGGCGGGGCTGGCTCGCCAGCGCCCCGGGTGCGGCGGACACGGCCATATTGCCCTCCTTCTCCGACCAGACGCCCAAGACCCGCAGCGCGATGTGCACTGCCGACGCGGCACTCACCGCCGGCCTGGTGCAGCGGCTGGAGGCCGACCGCGTGCTGGTGTTCCGCAACGCCCGCGTGCTGACGATGCGCGGCTGGCAAGCCCTGCCAGCGGCTGACGTGTGGGTGCAGAGCGGCCGCATCGCGGCAGTGCAGCCCACCGGTGGCGCGCTGCCCGAGCACGCGCTGGTGGTCGACGCCACGGGCAAGACGCTGATGCCCGGACTCTCGGACATCCACGCCCACCCCTTCACCGCCCCCTGGGCGCAGGCCTTCGCCGGCATGGTGCAGGGTGGCGGCGACGGCCAGTGGTACGTGCTGCCCTATGCCCTGCAGCTGTGGGAGCTGCTGGCCTGCGGCATCACGCGCATCGAGGTGATGGCCGGCTGCCCCGACACGCTGTGGATGCGCGACAGCGTGCGCAGCGGTCAGCTGGCCGGCCCGCGCCTGTCGGTCGGGAGCCCGTTGATCGATGGCGCGCCGCTGATCCACACCCCGCTGATGAGCTACGCCGTGGCCGACCTGGAAGGCGGCCGCCAGGCCGGCGAGCTGATCGCCGACCTGGGCTACGACTTCGCCAAGCCCTACAGCCACCTGCCGGCCGAGGGCTACGAAGGCCTGATGCAGGTGCTGCAGCGCCGCGGTGTGCGCGTGATGGGCCACGTGCCGGTGACGGTGGGCGTGGAAGCCGCCGTGCGGCGCGGCCAGCAGGGCATCGCGCACAGCGCCGAACTCTTCTACAACGAGCGCGGCCCCGAGCGGCACGACCCGGCCCGCCTGGAACGCCTGGCGCGCGTGATGGCCGAGCACGGCACCTGGCTGCAGGGCACCGTGGTGGTGAGCGAGCGGGTCGAGGCGCTGGGCGGCCGGCGGCCGCTGGTGTCGGTGGACCAGCAGCACATGCCGACCTTCCACCAGACGGTGTTCCACCGCGACAGCCCGATGATGAAGATGATGGCGGCCAACCCCGAGAAGCAATACCTCTTCGACGAGACCTACCGGCTGAGCTGCCTGGCCGTGGCCGCCGCCCACCGCGCCGGCGTGCGTGTGCTGACCGGCACCGACTACCCCAACCCCTACGTGGTGGCCGGCTACTCGCTGCACGAGGAACTGGTGCACCTCACCCAGCAGTGCGGCCTGATGCCGCACGAGGCCCTGCACGCCAGCACGCGCCGCGCGGCCGAGTACCACGGCGGCGCCGCCGAAGACGGTCTGGTGGCCGTGGGCGGCATCGGCGACCTGGTGCTGCTGGACGGCAACCCGCTGGACGACATCCACCACACGCGCCGCGTGCACGCAGTGCTGGCCGGCGCGCACTACATCGGGCCCGACGCGCTGGCCGCCGGCAAGGCGCGCATCGCGCAGGCCTATGCGGCGATGCCGCCGGTGGTGATGGCCCAGCCTTCAGCGGCCACACCCTCGGAGACCGCGTCATGAAGCGCCACCTCGACCACGTCATCGTCTCGGTGCGCGACCTCGACGCCGCCGCCGCGGCCTACCGCCGCCTGGGCTTTGCGGTGATGCCACGCGCCGTGCACCACAACCTGGGCACGGCCAACCACATCATCCAGTTCCACGGCAACTACTTCGAGCTGCTGGGCGACTTCCACAAATACGCCGACCCGGCGATGCGCGAGTTCATGCAGGCGCGCTTCGAGGGCGACCCTGGTGGCGACGGTCTGTCGATGCTCTCGCTGAGCTGCACCGACCTGGCCGCCGACCGCGAGCGACTGATCGCGCGGGGCCACACGCCGTCGGCCGTCATGAACTCCGCGCGCGAGGTGGTGCTGGCCGACGGCAGCCTCGACGCCACCGCCAGCAGTTCGATGCTGAACTGGCGCGCCGCGCCACGCCGCTGGAGCACGCTGTTCTACAGCTTCCACGGCAAGCCGCACACCATCTGGTACGAACCTTGGCAGACGCACCCGAACACGGTGCACACGCTGCTGGGCATCACCTTTTGCAGCGACGACTTCGCGGTGGACATGCCCTACATCAACGACATGCTGTGCGCCGCGCCGGCCGAACACGGCGCGCAGCGCTGCCTGTGGCCCACGCCGCAGGGCGAATGGCTGGAGCTGCTGAGCCCGGCCGTTCTGGCCGCGCGTTTTGCCGTGCCGGTGCCGGCCACGCCCTTTGCCGTGTGGCCGGTGGCGCTGCGCTACCGCGTGTCGAGCCTGGACGCCTGCCGGCAGGCGCTGCGCGACGGCGGCGTGCCCTTCGTCGAGCAAGCCGGCCTCATCACCGTGGCGGCTGCACATGCAGCCGGCGCCATCAGCGAATTCACCGAGTCGATCGACGCCCCACCCCCTCCGCAAGGACAGCAAGCATGAAGATCCTGAAGCGCGAACCCAGCAACACCATCGCCCGCACCGAACTCTGGACGGTGCAGGGCGATGCCATCGAGCACCCGTTCCTGGTCTACGTGACCACGCCGATGCCGATGGCGCCCAAGCCAGAGAAGGGCTGGCACGGCATCGTCGTCACCGACGGCAGCCTGGGTACGGGCGCGATGTCGTCGGTGGCCGGCTACCTGGGCATGGGCGAGGTGCCGCCGGCCGTGGTGGTGGCCATCGGTTACCCACTGGACAACGCCATCCCGGCCGTGGTGGCGCGCAATCGCGACCTGACGCCCGTGCCCTGGCCCGAGTGGGACGCGCCCTACGGCCAGATGCTCGGCGCGTCCGCGCCGCCCTCGGGCAGCGCCGAGGCCTTTGCCGCCTTCGTGCACGACGAGCTGATGCCCTTCGTGCAGGCCGAGGTGGGCGTGAATCCTGCCGAGTGGACGCTGGCCGGCCATTCGCTGGGCGGCCTGTTCGCCACCTACTGCCTGCTGACGCGGCCGGGCCGATGCCGGCGGTACCTGGCGGTGGGCTCTTCGTTCTGGTGGAAGCGGCCCTACCTGTTCGAGCGTGCGCGCGAGTTCGCGGCGGTGGAGCGGACGCTGAACGTCTCGGTCTACCTGGCTGCGGGTGACCAGGAAACCACCGCGGGCTTCAGCACCACCTGGCACCGCTACATGGACGCCGATCTCTGGAAGGACTACCTCGATGTGATGCGCGGCATCCCCGACATCGTGGCCGAGACGCGCGAGATGGCCGCCATCGTGGCGCAGCGCTGGGGCACGCGCGTGCGCTGCGACATCCTCGACGACGAGACCCACGGCAGCGCCGTGTTCGCCGCCTACAGCCGCGGGCTGCGCTGGCTGCACAAGGTCTAGCCGCCCCGCGCCCACCGCTGCCCCCCAAGGAGAACCCTGCATGAGCGAGCCCACCCTCACCGCCACGCCCGCCGTGGCGCTGCAGCCCACACCCATCGGCATCGTCGCCGCCGGCTTCGTGCCGGGCCAGCGCGTGTGGCTGTCGTCGCGCCTGGTCGACGACGCCGGCGTGGCCTGGACCTCCCGCGCCGTCTTCGTGGCTGATGCCGCCGGGCGCATCGATCTGGAGGACGCCCCGGCCGAGGAAGGCCACTTCACCGGCATCGACCCCGCCGGCCTGTTCTGGAGCCTGCGGCCCGAGCCGGTGAGCGACCGCCGCTTCATGCTGGGCGCCACCGAGAAGGCGCACAAGCTCGGCCAGCCGCACATCGCGCCGATGAAGTCGCACGTGTTCGAGCTGCAAGCCACCGTGGAAGGTCAGCCCGCCCCTTGCGCCGCCACCACGGTGACGCTGCAGCGCCTGGTGGACGGCATCGAGGTACTGCCGCTGCGCGACGGCCGGCTGCGCGGCCAGGTGCTGCGCTGGAAGGAACGCCGGCTGCCCGATGGCCGCGCGCGCGGCTGCATCTTCAGCTTCACCGGCTCGGGCGGCGGGCTGGAACTGGGCTACGCGCCGGTGCTGGCGTCGCTGGGCTACGACGTGGTGAGCCTGGCCTACTTCGCCTACGAGGACCTGCCGGGTTTCATCGCCGGCATCCCGCTGGAGTACTTCGAGGAAGGCTTTGCCTGGGCGCGGCGCGCGCTGGGCTGCGAGCGCATCGGCATCCAGGGCGCGTCGCGCGGGGGCGAGCTGGTGATCACGCTGGCCAGTCACCTGCCCGAGCAGATCCAGGGCGTGGTGGGCATCGTGCCGATGTACACGACCAGCATGGGCTGGGACCCGGCCAAGGGCATGGGCGGGCCCAGCTTCACCTTCCGCGGCCAGCCGGTGCCGCACTGCAAGCCCGGTGACTCACCGTCGTTCGACGAGATGAAGCGCCTGGGCGAAAGCGAGCCCAACGGCTACGCCGCCACACCCGGCTACTTCGCCACGCTCAACGACCCCGAGACCCGCGCCACCGCGGCGCTGCCCATCGAGCGCGCACGCTGCCCGGTGCTGCTGATCAGCGGCGTGGACGACCAGATGTGGCCCAGCGCCTGGGGCAGCGACCTCATCGTCAACCGGCTGCGCGCGCAGGGCTTCGGGCACCCGTTCCAGCACCTGTGCCTGCAGGACACCGGCCACATCACGCCGCTGCCCAACACCGTGACCAGCTTCTGTCCGGCGCTGCTGCATTCGCTGCTGGGCATCTTCCTGGCCTGCGGCGGCACGCCGGCCGGCACCGCGCGCGAAAGCCGACGCACCTGGGATGCGCTGTGCACGCACTACCGTGTCGTGTTCGGGCACTGAAGAGCGGCGCGCCTTCATGAGCGAGTTGCAGGAGCACCGCCGCACCTGGGTGCGCCAGGCCATCCGCCGCATCGAGGCCGACTTCCAGCGCTCGGCCGACACCCACCTGCTGCCGCTGGCCCTGCCCGGCCTGCCGGGCGTGGACCTGTACCTCAAGGACGAGAGCAGCCACCCCACCGGCAGCCTGAAGCACCGGCTGGCGCGCAGCCTGTTCCTGCACGCGCTGTGCAACGGCTGGCTGCACGAGGGCAGCACGGTGGTGGAAGCCAGCAGCGGCAGCACCGCCATCAGCGAGGCCTACTTCGCGCGGCTGCTGGGCCTGCCCTTCGTGGCCGTGATGCCGCGCACCACCAGCCCGGCCAAGGTGGAGGCCATCGCCTTCCAGGGCGGGCGCTGCCACCTGGTGGACGACCCGAAGCAGGTGTACGCCGAGAGCGAGCGCATCGCGCGCGAGACCGGCGGCCACTACATGGACCAGTTCACCCACGCCGAGCGCGCCACCGACTGGCGCGCCAACAACAACATCGCCGACAGCATCTTCCAGCAGCTGCGCCACGAGCCCCACCCCGTGCCGCACTGGCTGGTGGCCAGCGCCGGCACCGGCGGCACGCTGGCCACGCTGGGCCGCTACGTGCGCTACTGCCGGCACGACACCCTCGTGTGCGGCGTCGACGCCGAGCACAGCGTGCTCTTCGAGCACTACCGCAACCGCGACCCGGCCCTCACGCTGGCCCGCGGCTCGCGCATCGAAGGCATCGGCCGCCCGCGCGTGGAGCCTTCGTTCCTGCCCGACACCATGGACGCCATGCTCAAGGTGCCCGACCGCTGGAGCCTGGCGGCCATGCTGGCTCTGAGCGAGCGGCTGGGGCGGCCGGTGGGCGGCAGCACCGGCACCAACCTGATCGCCGCGCTGTGGTGCGCCAGCCGGATGCAGGCCGAGGGCCGGGCCGGCTCCATCGTCACCTTGCTGTGCGACGACGGCCGCCGCTACCAGACCAGCTGCTTCGACGCCGACTGGCGCCGCGGGCAGGGCCTGGACTGCGCCGACGCGCAGGCCCAGGTGGCGCGCTGGATGGACACCGGCGCAGTGCCCGACGAACTGCACGCCGCCATGGCCCGCGCCGGGGCGCTGGCAGACCCCTTCTGAATCTCACGGACACCCACCCATGACTTCCACCATGAGAGCCGCCATCGTGCACGCCCACGGCGGCCCCGAGCAGACCGTGTTCGAACCCGCCTGGCCGCGGCCGGCCGTCAAGCCCGGCTTCGTGCTGCTGCGCGTGCGCGCCTGCTCGCTGAACTACCACGACATCTTCACCCGCCGCAGCATGCCCGGCATCAAGGTGCCGCTGCCCATCGTCATCGGCTCGGACATCGCCGGCGAAGTCGCCGAAGTCGGCCCGGGCATCAGCGGCTGGGCGGTGGGTGACCGCGTGCTGGTCGACCCGCTGCCGGTGGCTGGCGAGGGTGCGCCCAAGGGCATGATCGGCGAGATGTATGACGGCGGCCGCGCCGAGTACTGCCTGGCCTGGGCGCAGCAACTGGTGCAGCTGCCCGACGACGTGAGCTTCGAGGTGGCCGCCAGCCTGCCGCTGGCCTATGCCACCGCGCACCGCATGATGGTCACCATCGGCCAGGTGAAGGCCGGCGAGACCGTGGTGGTGCTGGGCGCCAGCGGCGGCGTGGGCACGGCCTGCGTGATGCTGGCCAGGCTGGCGGGCGC
Source organism: Rubrivivax sp. (assembly GCA_022843905.1). Taxonomy (GTDB): domain Bacteria; phylum Pseudomonadota; class Gammaproteobacteria; order Burkholderiales; family Burkholderiaceae_C; genus Rubrivivax. Next base: position 69,513 of record JALHMT010000005.1, on the reverse strand, counting down.
CCGCGTCATCGCCTGCGCCGGCAGCGCCGACAAGGCCGAGCGCCTGAAGGCCCTGGGCGCCGACCACGTGGTGAACTACCGTGAGCAGAAGGTGATGGACGCCGTGCACGCGCTGGTGGGCAAGCCGCGCATCAGCGGCACCGGCGGCGTGGACGTGGTCGTCAACTTCACCGGTGGCAACAGCTGGCAGGAGGGCATCCGCTGTCTCAAGGTGGGCGGGCGGCTGCTGACCTGCGGCGCCACCGCCGGCTACGACGAACACATCGACGTGCGCTACGTCTGGACCTTCGAGCTCAAGCTGATGGGCAGCAACGGCTGGCGCCGCGAAGACATCGTCTCGCTGCTGGAGCTGGCGCGCAGCGGGCGCATGAAGCCGGTCATCGACAAGGTGCTGCCGCTGGAAGACATCCGCGAGGCCGAGCGCCTGATGGAAGAGCGCGAGGTGTTCGGCAAGATCGTGGTGACGCCGTGAATGCTCCGACCATGAACACCACCGCTCCATCCCAGCCGTCCGATGCCGTCGCCACGCTGCAGGCACAGTGCGACACCTCGCCCTTCATCCTGTTCGCCGCCATCCGCGGGCCGAGCGTGGACACCGAGGAGCAGGCGAGCGTGCGCCGCGCCGGGCGCACGATGGGCGTGGTCGACGTGGACGTGCTCGACACCGCGGGCCGCCTGGTGGCCACGGGCCGCGGCACCTTCTTCCTGGAGGCCCAGGCATGACCCCGCTGGACCAACGCACCGACCTGGCCTTCAACCTGGGCATGACGCTGGACGCCTCTCGCGGGCGCGAGGTCTTGGCCGTCATCGAGCTGCTGGCTGACGGCAGCCTGCTGCGGCGCTGGAACTACGGCGAGCTCGACGACCTGATCAACGCGCTGGCGCGCGGCCTGCTGGCGCGCGGCCTGGTGCGCGGCGACCGCGTGGGCGTGATGGGCGCCAACAGCGTGCATGCACTGGCCGTGATGCTGGCCACCATGCGCGCCGGCCTGGTGAGCGTGCCGGTGAACCCGCGCGCCGGCGCCGAGACGCTGGCCTACATGGCCGACGACTCGGCGCTGCGCGTGGTGCTGGCCGATGCCGACCTGCTGCCCGTGGCGATGGCGCTGCCGGGTGCAGCGGCCGGCACGCTGCCGGTGCTGCCGCTGCAGGGCGAGGCCTTCGACGCGCTGGCCGACCCGGGCCCCTTCACGGCCGTGGTGCCCGGCGAGGCCGAGGTGGCCATGGTGCTGTACACCAGCGGCTCCACCGGCCGGCCCAAGGGCGTGCTGCTGTCGCACCGCAGCCAGGTGCTGATCGCCGCCGGCTACGCCACCGACTTCATGCGCCAGTGCCTGGACAGCGGCCCGTGCATCGTGGCCGCGCCCTTGTTCCACATGAACGCGACGGTCAACACCACGCACATCTTCATGCTGCACGGCGCCTTCGTGCTGATGCCGCGCTTCGATGCGACGGGCTACATCCGAGCGATCAGCGAGCACCGCGTGAGCGTGCTGTCGGGCGTGCCGACGATGACGGCGATGGTGGCGCAGCAGCGGCAGGCGCTGGCGCAGGCCGACTTCGGCAACGTGAAGCTGGTGGTCATCGGCTCCGCACCGCTGTCGGCCACGGTGCTGAGCCAGGTGCAGGCGCTGTTCCCCGCGGCGGCGGTGATCAACAGCTACGGCACCACCGAGACCGGCGCGGGCTACTTCGGCGCGCACCCGCAAGGGCAGCCGCGGCCGTTCATGTCGGTGGGCCATGCACAGCCGCACGCGCGGCTGCGCCTCGTCGACGGCGAGGGCCTGGAAGTGACCGGTGCCGAGGCCGCGGGCGTGCTGGAAGTGCATTGCGCCACGCGAATGAACGGCTACCAGAACCGCCCCGAGCTCACCGCCGAGAAGCTGCGCGAGGGCTGGATCCACACCGGCGACATCATGCGGCGCGACGCCGAGGGCTGGTACTACTTCGTCGGCCGCGCCGACGACATGTTCGTCTGCAGCGGCGAGAACGTGTACCCGGGCCAGGTGGAGCGTCTGCTGGAGCGCCATCCCGACGTGCTGGAGGTCTGCGTGCTGCCCCTGGCCGACGAGCGCCGCGGCCACATCCCGGTGGCCTTCGTGGTGCCCAGGCCGGGCACCCGCCCGACCGAGAAGGAACTGCAGGAGCACGTGCTGGCCCTGGCCGCGCCGCACCTGCACCCGCGCCGCGTGTGGTTCATCGAGCAGATGCCACTGGCAGGCACCAACAAGATCGACCGCAAGGCGCTGGCGATGCGCGCCACGGAGCTGGCCGTGGCGCCCGCCTCGCCGGGTGCATGATGCGCCAGGCATCATTCGACCCCACGTCCCGATGAGCAGGAGGCTGTCGTGAGCTCACCCACACCCGCTGCAGATTTCCGCGCCCGTGTGCGCTATGCCGAGTGCAACGCACACGGCGAGCTGGCGCTGGCCGGCTACGTCAACTTCTTCGGCGAGGCGGCTGCGCAGGCGCTTCGCCGGCTCGATGTCGACCTGCGGGTGCTGACGGCGCGGGACGGTGAGCTGCGCGAAAGTGCCTGCGACGTCTCGATCCACCGGTCGCCCGCCTACGACGAAGAAGTCGCCGTCGACGTCGGCCTCGAAGCGCTGCAGGACGACGGCTTCAGCTTGCACTTCGCGCTACGGCCCGCGCACGGCACCGGCCTACTGGCCACGGGGCGGATCCGCTACGAGATCCGCCAACGCAGCGGCACACCGTTGCGAACGATGGACGCCGGCCTGCGCGACCGGATCCGACAACTGAAGACATGATGCAGCGGGGCACCCTCCCCGCCTGGCCGGAGAAGACCATGAAGAAGCTCTACGTCAGTGCCGACATCGAAGGCGTGGCCTGCATCAGCGCACCGGTGGAGGTCGACAAGGACCACCCGGCCGAGTACGCGCCCTTCCGTGACCAGATGACGGCCGAGGTGGCCGCGGCCTGCGCAGGCGCCTACGCTGCCGGTGTCGAATCGATCGTCGTCAAGGACGCGCACTGGACGGCGAGGAACATCGATCCGCACAAGCTGTGTGCACCGGCGGGCAAGTCCCTGAAACTCATCCGCGGCTGGAGCGGCCACCCCTTCGCGATGGTGCAGGGCATCGACGAGAGCTTCGACGCAGCCGCCTTCATCGGCTACCACTCGGCCGGCGGCTGTGGTGGCAATCCGCTGGCGCACACGTTTTCGAGCCGCGCCTTCGCACGCGTGGAACTCAACGGCCAGACCGCCTCGGAGTTCCTGATCTACGCCTACGCCGCCGCCAGCGTGGGCGTGCCGCTGGTGTTCCTGTCGGGCGACCAGCAGCTCTGCAACGAGGCGTCGAGCCTGATCGACGGCCTGCAGACCGTGGCCACGCTGGAAGGCTTCGGCGCCTCGGTGCTGTCCATCCTGCCCCAGGAAGCCGCGCAGCGGATCCAGGCAGGCGTTCAGCGCGCAGCGAGCGGCCCGGCCCCGGCCCGCCTGAAGCTGCCCGAGGACTTCGTCTTCAAGCTGCGCTTCAACAAGGCCAGCGACGCCTACGCCAAGTCGTTCTTTCCGCACGTGCGCCAGGTGTCGGACACGGAGCTGCTGCTGGAAACCCGGCGCTACTTCGACGTGCTGACCTTGCTCTGGTTCGCTGCGCAGTAGCGAACGCGGGCCGGGCGCCTCCAGCGTCGCCGAGCAGTCCTGCGCGCTGGGCGTGGCGGACCGCATCTGCGTGATGCAAGGCGGACGCATCGTGCACGAGTGCTCGGCGGCGTCGATGCGTGAAGACAAGGCGGAACAACGCCGCTGGCTGGGGATCTGAATGGCAACGCCGCTTCTGCACGTGGACGGTCTGGTCAAGCGCTACACGCGCGGCTGGCCGCAACGCCACACCACGTTCGAGCTGCAGGCCGACTTCCAGGTCGACGGCCCCAGCGTGATCGGCGTCATGGGCGCCAACGGCGCCGGCAAGACGACGCTGTTCGAGCTCATCACCGGCGGGAACCAGCCCAACCAGGGCTGCGTGCGCGTAGCGGGCCAGGACATCCACCGGGTTCGCTATGCGGAACGGGACCGGATGGCGCTGCACTACCACCAGTCCTACCAGCTGCGCAGCTTCCAGCGCACGCGACCGAACTTCATGCTGGACCGCGCGGGCCCGGAGCGTGCGGTGCTTCACCTCTTCGACGAGCCTCAGTTCAACACCCAGGACGGCTACATCGGCTTCATGCTCGACTTCTTTCGGCAACTGCGGCGCCAGGGCAAGCTGGTGTTCCTGTGCCTGCACCCGAACGAGCCCGTGCACCTGGACATCCTCGCCGAGATCTGCGAGCAGTTCATCTTCGTGCAGAAGGACGCCCAGCGCGTGAGCCGCCTGCAGTTTGCCCACTCGCTGGAAGAGCTGACCCGGCAGGCGCCGGTGCGCGACTACCTGGGCGCCCTGCTGACGGGTGCATGACCGCGGGCTGACCAGGCCAGGCGGCGAACCACGGCACGTCAACATCCGACACCACCGGCTCCCGGTGGTGGGCGGCGTCCGCTGCCTGCGCCCATGGCCCCCGGACGGACGCTACCGGCAGGAACCGGCCGGCTTCGCAGCGGCCGTGGCCGTTCAGCCCGCCGCAGCTGCCGGGCTGTCGGTCGGCAAGGCCTCCGCCGAAGCGGCCTCGGCATCGATCAACTGCGCCAGCCGGCGCCGGAAGCGCAACGGACCGGTATCGATCTTCAGGTTGATATGCGGCGTCCGGCGGTTGGCCATGCCGCGGTGCACGCGCTCGAGCACGGCCTTGTCTTCCTCGAAGGCCGCCCGCACGGACGCGGAAAACCGCCGAGAGACCTCCGCATCACCCGGTGCGAAGTTGCGCATCTGGAACCAGTAGTAGCGCGTGGTGTTCTCGTCGATCGGGGTCATGAAGTTGTAGCTGTCCATGACGAAGGTCTCGGGCGGCAAGGCGCGGCCTTCGCCGCCCGTGCCGGCCGGCGCAAAGACGGCCTTGGCCAGTGCCAGGCAGGGGTAGCGCACCTCGTAGTGCTGCTTGCGGTCGACGAGGCCCTGGAACTTGAGAAAGGGCGCGTAGAAGGGTGCCGGCTCGCCGCCCTTCATCCAGCGCCACACGGTGACGCCAGCATCGGCCTCGGTGATCTCCAGGGGCGTGTCTTCACAGGCGGCGCTGGCGAACGAGGTCTGGTGCACCCACGACACGTGCGACGGGTCGAGCAGGTTGTCGGTGATGTAGAGGTAGTTGCACGCCATGGTCATGGCGTCTCCTTCGTTGACGCCCCAGGCTGGGTCGCCCCAATGCGCCACCTCGAAGAGGGTGTCCGCGTCGGCCCGGCCGGCATCGCCCATCCAGATCCACAGCAGCCCGTAGCGCTGCTGCAGCGGGTAGGAACGAACCCGTGCGGCCTGCGGGATGCGGTCGGCACCCGGCACACGGACGCAGCGGCCGCTGCCATCGAAGGTCAGGCCGTGGTAGCCGCACTCGATGTCATTGCCCTGGATGCGACCCATCGACAGCGGCAGCTTGCGGTGGGGGCAGGCGTCTTCCAGCGCCACGGGCGTGCCATCGGCCTGCCGGTACAGCACGATGGCTTCGTCCAGCACGCGCACGGCCAGCGGCGCCGTACCGAGCTCGCGCTCCATGGCGGCGACATACCAAGCGTTGCGCAGGAACATGATGTTTCTCCAATGACGTCGGGATCAAGATGCGCAACAGGCTAAGCCCTGCGAGCGCGGCCCACAAGCCACTAGCACTGCAGCCGTGGACCTCGCGCCGTCACGGCAACTCGGACCGTAGGGCATCCACCGGGCATCGTGGTGCATGGCGTGCCCAGGCCGACGGCGCAACACCCCTCAAGTCGCCGGCGTTTCGACCCATCGGTCCGGCACATGGGTCGGCGCTCTCGGTTCAAGATAATGCAAAACGACAGCGGCCCCTCACCTGTCGATGAGGGGCCGCTGGAGGGGCTGTGCCCGGTGTTGCCTGGGGTGGCTGATGGGACTCGAACCCACGACGACCAGAATCACAATCTGGGACTCTACCAACTGAGCTACAGCCACCGCTGAATCTCGAAGTATAGCCGGCGCGCGCGCTACTGTGCCGGCGCCGAGGCCGCTGCAGCCGCGGCCACCTTTTCATTGACCTTGACCTTGAAGCGCTTCTTCAGCGCCTCGAGGTAGGCCTGCGTCTCGGCATCGCCCCAGGCCTGCGCGTACTGGGCCAGCAGCGGCGCGTCGCCGCCAGGCGCCGCTTCGCGCGGCAGCACCTGGGTGACCTTGACCACCACGTAGCCCTGCTCGCCCAGGTCGACACCCACCACCGAAGGCAGCTTGCTCGCGTCGGCGCGCAGCACGGCGTCGAGCACGGGCCGCGGCAGACCTTGCGGCTGGGCACGCGACACCACGGCAGTCTGCGGCAGCGCTTCCGCCGGCGCGGCCTTCACGGCCTCCAGGCGGGCCAGACCGTCCTTGCGAGCCAGTTCGGCCGACTGCACCGACAGCACGCGCTGGCGCACCCGATCCTTGACTTCCGCCAGCGGCAGGGTGCGCGCAGGCGTGTACTGCACGACGCGCGCTGCGGCCAGCTGGTTGGGGCCGATCTCCACCGCTTCGGTGTTGCGCTTGTTGCGTGAGACGTCGTTGGAGAAGACCGCCTCGAGGAACTTCTGCGAAGCCAGCGCGCCTGCAGCACCCGGGGCCGGCGCGCGCTCGACGCTGGCGGTCTGCTTCTGGAGCTTGAGCTTGTCGATCACCGGCTGCAGGCTGTCCGACTGCTCGTAGACGAGGTTGCTGAACTGCTCGGCGGCTTCGGCATAGCGCTTCTGCGCCAGGCTGCGTCGCACCTCGGCTTCGATCTCGGGCTTGACCGCCTCGAAGGGCTTCTTCTCGCCGCCGCGGGTGGCGGTCAGCTGGATGACGTGATAGCCGAAGTCGGACTCGACGACGTTGCTGATCTCGCCCTGCTTCATCGCGAAGACGGCATCCTCGAAGGGCTTGACCATCGCGCCGCGTCCGAAGAAGTCGAGGTCTCCGCCCTGCACCGCACTGCCCGTGTCCTGCGAATTCTTGCGTGCCACTTCGGCGAAACTGGCCGGGCTCTTGCGAACCTCGTCCAGCAGCGCCTGCGCGCGCGCCTTTGCCGCCTGCTTGTCGGCCGCCGGAGCGTCCTTGTCGGCCAGGATCAGGATGTGACTGGCTCGTCGCTCTTCGGCGGCCGTGTAGCGGCTGGCATTCTCGGTGTAGTACTTGCGGAGGTCCTCGTCCGTGATGGTGAGGTCCTTGCTCAGCACGTCGAGGTTGAGCACGACATACTCGATCGCAGCGGACTCGGGGGCCTTGAACTCCGACTCATTGGCCTTGTGGTAAGCCTCGAGCTCCGCATCGGTGGGCGCCACCTTGGCAGCATAGGCGGCGGGATCGAAACGCTGCAGCTGCAGTTCGCGGCGTTGCAGCAAGGGACCCAAGGACGCAGAAGCCGCCGCCGCGGGCGCGATGGCCGTGCCGCCGATGCCGGCCAGCACCTGCTTCATGCCGTACTCCTGACGCAACTGCGCGGCAAGCATGTCGGAGCTCATGCCTTGCGCTGCCAGCAGGTCGCGGTTGACGCTGCCATCGGGATTGCGGATGCCCGCCATCTGCGGGTCGGTGACGAACAGGCGCTGCAGGCGGGCGTCGCCGGGGAACAGCACCAGCTTGTCGGCGGCCGTCAGCAGCACACGTTCGCGCACGATGTTGTCCAGCGTGTCGCGCTTCATCTGGGGCGTGTCGAGCATGCGCACGTCGATGTTGGGCATCTGCTGGCGCAGCCGCTCGATGCCGCGCTGGTGCATCGCATCCCACTCGGCACGCGAAATCTTGCGCCCATCGACCTCGGCGACCGTGACGCTCGATTCGTCCATGAACCTGGCATAGCCTTCGACGCCGAAGAAGACGAAGGATGGAATGATCAGCAACAGCAGCAGCCCGAGCATGAGCCGTGTGTGGGTGCGAACGAAATCGAACATGGAACCTGCCTGTGGTCGACGGGGCCGCCTCGAACTGCGGTGGCCATGAAAACGACGAAGGCGAACCGGGGGTTCGCCTTGATCGGCCAGCACGGGCGTCGCACGACGCCCTGGCCGGGAGGTGAAAGACGTGCGATTCTATCCGCGGACGCGGTGGTGGGTGCTGACGGGTTCGAACCGCCGACCTACGCCTTGTAAGGGCGCCGCTCTACCAGCTGAGCTAAGCACCCGCACGTTGATGGAGACTGCGCCGGTGCCAGCGCTCGTCCCGTCAGTCGTTTCAGTTGAGATGGTCCTTCAGCGCCTTGCCCGGACGGAACTTGGGGACCTTCGCGGCCTTGATCTTGATGGCCGCACCGGTGCGCGGGTTGCGCCCCGTGCGCGAAGCCCGCTTGGTGACGGCGAAGGTGCCGAAACCGGCGATCGTCACACTACCGTTCTTCTTGAGCGTCGTCTTGACGCCCCCGATGATCGCTTCCAGAGCACGGGCGGCCGCAGCCTTGGAGATGTCCGCCTGCTTGGCAATGTGTTCGATCAGTTCCGACTTGTTCACGTGGGTACCCCCTCTTGAAGGTGTCTCGATCTATTGGATTGTGTGCCGGGTGCGGCCGCACGTCGCTCCCCTCCCGCGGCGAATTCATTACAGCCGTGGCCCTGGGCAGTGTCAAGGGGCGGAGGCGAATTCTATGCGCAGGAGTCGCTGGAACGAGGGGGTGCGAGTAAGGATGGACAAGGTGCTTGCACGCTTGACAAGACGCAGCAGCCGGCGCTGAACATCCATCTCTCTTCACGTGCGCCCCTGGCGGTCAGGCACGACCGGCGCCGCCATCCCTGATGGCTTCGGCCATCACTCGCCCCATGTCGGAGGTCGACGCCCTGCCGCCCAGGTCCGCCGTGCGGGGCGCATGCGGATCGGAGAGCACGGCTTCGATGGCGGCCAGCACGGCGTCGTGCGCGTCGCGATGGCCCAGGAAGTCGAGCATCATCGCCGCCGACCACACCTGTCCGATCGGGTTGGCCAGGGCGCGTCCGGCGATGTCGGGGGCCGATCCGTGCACCGGCTCGAACAGCGAAGGCCATTGACGCGTCGGGTTCAGGTTGGCCGACGGGGCGATGCCGATGGTGCCGGTGCAGGCCGGGCCCAGGTCGGAGAGGATGTCGCCGAACAGGTTGCTCGCCACGACCACGTCGAAGTGCTGAGGCCGCTGCACGAAGTGCGCCGTGAGGATGTCGATGTGGAACTGGTCGACACTCACGTCCGGGTAGCGCCTGGACATGGCCTGCACGCGCTCGTCCCAGTAGGGCATGGTGATCGAGATGCCGTTGCTCTTGGTGGCCGAAGTCAGCTTGCGGCGCGGTCGCGACTGGGCGAGGTCGAAGGCGAAGGCCAGCACACGATCGACGCCGTGGCGCGACATCACCGTCTGCTGCATCACGACCTCGCGCTCGGTGCCCTCGTACATGCGCCCGCCGATGCTGGAGTATTCGCCTTCGGTGTTCTCGCGCACGATCCACATGTCGATGGCGCCGGGCGCCAGGGGCTGGCCCTGGCGGTCGACCAGCGGCGAGCGGATGCCGGGCATCAGGCGCGCCGGGCGCAGGTTCACGAACTGGTCGAACTCGCGCCTGAACTTCAGCAGCGAGCCCCACAGCGACACATGGTCAGGCACCGTGGCCGGCCAGCCGACGGCGCCGAAGAAGATGGCCTCGTGACCGCCGATGCGGTCCTTCCAGTCGTCCGGCATCATCTTGCCGTGGCGCGCGAAATACTCGCAGTTGGCGAAGTCGAACTCGTCGATCTGCAGCGAGATGCCGAAGCGGCGCGCCGCGGCGTCGAGCGCACGCAGGCCCTCGGGCATGACTTCCTGGCCGATGCCGTCGCCGGCGATGACGGCAATGCGATGGGTGCTCATGGGTGACTCCTTGTTTCAGGTTCTTCGTTCCCTCACGACCAGCCACACGCCGATCGCGGTGAGGGCCAGGCCGGTGAGGATGAATGGGGTCAGTGCTTCACGGAACAGGAACCAGGCCATCAGGGCCGTGGTGGGCGGCACCAGGTACATCAGGCTCGTCACGGTCATCGCCGCGCCGCGCTGCAGCAGCATGTACAGCAGTGAACTGCCGCCCAGGGTGAGCACCAGCACCGACCAGGCCATGGCGCCGATCAGCTCGGGGTGCCAATTCATGCCGCCCTGCTCCATCAACGCGAAGGGCAGCGTCACGACGAACGCCGCCGCCAGCTGCACGGTGTTGGCGGTGCGCACGTCGCAGGCCTGCAGGAAGCGTTTCTGGTAGAGCGTGCCGATGGTGATGCTGCCCAGCGCCAGCGCGCCCCAGGCCAGGTTGGCGGCGCTGACCTCGCCGGCCCCCAGCCGGTCCCACACCACCAGCAGCAATCCGAGGAAGCCCAGCACCAGGCCCAGCCATTGCGTCAACGCCACGCGCTGCGATCGGCCCAGCGCCGACAGCCACACCGCCGTGAGCACCGGCTGCAGGCCGACGATCAGAGCCGTCATGCCGGCGCCCAGCCCGCCCTTGACGGCCAGCCAGACCCCGCCCAGGTAGCCCGCATGCATGAAGACCCCGGTGACCGACAAGTGCAGCCACTGGCTGCGCGTCTGCGGCCAGGGTGCACGCGCCAGCCCTATCCACAACAGGAAAGCCGCCACCGACAGCGCATAGCGGATGGCCAGGAAGCCCATCGGCGGCGCGTGCGGCATGCCGTAGCGGGCGACGACGAAGCCGGTGCTCCAGATGAGCACGAAGACCAGTGGAGCGGCACGCAGCCAGCCCGTGGCCGGCGCCTGCACGGGCGCCGGGGTCATCGGGCCTTGGCGCGGATCTCCGGGATCGCCTTGCGCAGGTAGTACACCATCGACCAGACCGTCAGCACTGCGGCCACGATGATCAGCACCGTGCCCCACAGCCGGGTGTCGATCACGCCGAACAGTGCGTTGTCGTAGAGCAGGAAGGGAATGGCGACCATCTGCACCATGGTCTTCAGCTTGCCCAGCATGTGAACCGCCACGCTGCGCGCGGCACCGATGGTGGCCATCCATTCGCGCAGCGCAGAGATGGCGATCTCGCGGCCGATGATGATGAGGGCGATCACCGCGTTGATGCGGTCCAGCTGCAGCAGCATCAGCAGCGCGGCGCAGATGAGGAACTTGTCTGCCACCGGGTCGAGGAAGGCGCCGAAGGCCGAAGTCTGGTTCAGCTTGCGCGCCAGCCAGCCGTCGAGCCAGTCGGTGGCGGCGAAGGACACGAACATCACCGTGGCCACCAGATTGCGCAGGGCACCGTCGATGGGAAGGTAGTAGACCCCGACGATCAACGGTATGGCTGCGATGCGCGCCCAGGTGAGCAGCGTGGGGATCGTGAGGAACATCGCCCGATTCTGCCGGACTTGGCGCCTTGCGGTCGGTGCACGCCGCAAGATGTTCGTCACTGGTCCAGCGTGCGCAGCTTGAAGCGACGGTTGTCGTCGAACAGGAAGACCTCAGCGAACTTCCATGGCCGCGGCAGCCGCGACACGTCGCCGAAGGGCGCCGCACGGCGCACGGCGTCGATGGCCAGTTGCGTGGTGTCGCGTGCCTGGCCCGGCTGGCGCAGCACCTCGATGCGACGCACGCTGCCGTCGGCATTGAGTTCGATCTCGAGCACCGGGATGGCCAGCAGGGGTTCGGGCGGGCGGCCGGCATACGTGGCGCCGGGATTGGCCGCCACGATGCGCTCGGCGGCAAGGCGGCGGTAGTCGTCCCAGTTGCGAGCGGTGGTCGCGGCCGGGCGTGGGGGCGAAGGCGCGGGTGAAGGTGCAGGGGCTGGCCGGCCGCCAGTCGCCTGCGCTGGCGCGGGTGGGGGTGCGGCTGCTGGTCCGGGGGCGGGCGCAGGGCTCGCACCGCCGAAGCCCGGCACCCGCGCGCAACCGGCCAGGGCCAGCGCGAACAGCGAGGCCAGGGCCACGCGGCCCCTCAGCGAGGCCGCCTCGTCACGGCCACCGCTGCGCTGCTGATGTTCAATGGAGGGCACGATAGATTTCCTCGGCCAGTTCCCGCGAGATGCCTTCGACGCTGGCCAGATCGTCGATGCCCGCACTGCTCACTCCTCGCACGCCGCCGAAACGCTGCAGCAGGCGCGCCCTCTTCTTCGGACCGACACCGGGGATGTCCTCCAGCCGGCTGCCACCCGTGCGCACGCTGGCCCGGCGGGCCCGCATGCCGGTGATGGCAAAACGGTGGGCTTCGTCGCGGATCTGCGCCACCAGCATCAGGGCGGCCGAATCATGCCCCAGCCAGACCTTCTCCCGGCCGTCGGCGAAGACCAGTTCCTCCAGACCGACTTTGCGGCCTTCGCCCTTTTCCACGCCCACGATCAGCGAGACGTCCAGCCCCAGTTCGCCGAAGACCTCACGCGCCATCGAGACCTGCCCCCGCCCGCCGTCGACCAGCACGAGGTCGGGCAGGCGCGCCGACGAGGCCTTGCGAGGCGTACGGGCAAGGGATTCTTCAGCGTCGGCCGGCGCCTCCTCCGGCGCCTGTGCCACCGGCTCGGCTTCCTTGACGGCGGCTTGCGCGAAGCGCGCATAGCGGCGTGTCAGCACCTGGCGCATCGCGGCGTAGTCGTCTCCGCCGGTGATGCCCTGGATGTTGAAGCGCCGGTACTGTTCGTTGCGCATTTGGTGGTTCTCATACACAACGCACGAGGCCTGTGTCGCTTCTCCGGCCGTGTGGCTGATGTCGAAGCACTCGATGCGCAGCTGGTCGGGGTCGGCGATGTCGAGGTCCAGCGCGTCGACCAGTGCTCGCGTGCGTTCGCGCTGCGAGCCCTCTTCGGCCAGCAGTCGGGCCAGCGCCAGCTCGGCGCCCTTGGCCGCCATCTCGAGCCAGAGCCGACGCTGCTCGCGCGGCTGGTGCTGCACGCGCACACGCACGCCGGCCATCTCCGACAGCGCCTCGATGAGCGACTCGTCGACGGCGTGGCTGAGCACCAGCTGCGGCGGCACGGCCTGGCCCACGTAGTGCTGCGCGATGAAGGCTTCGAGCACCGCGGCCTCGGCGCTCTGTCGCACGGCCGGCGCGTCGTCGCCGACTTCGGCCGCTTCGGCGGCCCGTCCCTCGGCGTTGATGGCCGCGCCGTCGTCGACGTGGGTCGGGAACGAGGCGCGGTCGCCCAGGTGCCGCCCGCCGCGCACCATGGCCAGGTTGACGCAGGCCCGGCCGCCGCCCACCTTGACGGCGATCACGTCGACGTCCTTGTCGCTGGCCGAGAGGCTGCTGACCTCCACCGACTGCTGGTGCAGCACACGCGACAGCGCACCGATGCGATCGCGCACCTCGGCGGCCTTCTCGAAGTCCAGCGCTTCGGCGCTGGCCATCATGTGCGACTGCAGATCCTGGATCACCTCCTCGGCGCCGCCGAGCAGGAAGCGCTCGGCATCACTGACGTCGCGCGCATAGTCCGCGGCGCCGACGAAGCCCACGCAGGGCGCCGAGCAGCGGTGGATCTGGTAGAGCAGGCAGGGCCGTGAGCGGTTGTTGTAGACGGTGTCCTCGCAGGTGCGCAGGCGGAACACCTTCTGGATGAGCTGGATCGTCTCCTTCACCGCCCAGGCGTTCGGATACGGGCCGAAGTAGCGATGCTTGCGGTCGACTGCGCCGCGGAAGTAGGCCACGCGCGGGAACGGGTGCGTCACCAGCTTCAGGTAGGGGTAGCTCTTGTCGTCGCGGAACAGGATGTTGAAGCGTGGACTGAGCGTCTTGATGAGGTTGTTCTCGAGCAGCAGGGCCTCGGCCTCGCTGCGCACCACCGTGGTTTCCATGCGGACGATGCGGCTCACCATGCTGCCGATGCGGGTGCCGCCGTGGTCCTTGTGGAAGTAGCTGGACACCCGCTTCTTCAGGTTGCGCGCCTTGCCCACGTAGAGCACGCCGCCCAGTTGATCGAAGTAGCGGTACACGCCCGGCATGCCGGGCAGCGCCGCGACTTCGGCCAGCAGGCGCTGGCGAGCCGCCTGGGCCGCATCGGCGGCCGGGACCTCGTCTGCACGGTCTTCACTCATGCGCAGGATTCTGCCGCCTCCGATAATCCGCCGATGCGCTGGGACCTGTTCTGCCGGGTGATCGACAACTACGGGGACGTCGGCGTGTGCTGGCGCCTGGCCGCCGATCTGGCTTCGCGCGGCGAGGCCGTGAGGCTGTGGCTGGACGACGCCAGCGCCCTGGCCTGGATGGCGCCGCGGGGCGCCTTCGGCGTCGACGTGCGCCGTTGGTCCGACTGCGAGGCCCAGGGCCTGCCTGGCGATGTGGTCGTCGAAGCCTTCGGGTGCGACCCACCCGCTTCGTTCGTCGCCCGCATGGCTGGCAGGGCGTCAGCGCCGGTCTGGATCAACCTCGAGTACCTGAGCGCCGAAGCCTACGTCGAGCGCTCGCACGGGCTGATGTCGCCGCAGATGGCGGGGCCGGGGCGGGGGCTGGCCAAATGGTTCTTCTACCCGGGCTTCAGCGTTGCCACCGGCGGCCTGATCCGCGAAGCCGGGCTGCCTGCGGCGCAATCGGCCTTCGATCGCCGGGCCTGGCTGGCCGCAAGAGGCATCACCCTGGCTCCGGGCGAACGCGTGTTGACGCTGTTCTGCTACCCGGGCGCGCCGGTGCCCTGGCTGCTGCAGGCAGTGGCCGCTCCCGGCGCGCCCCCCGTCCTGCTGCTGCCGACGCCCGGGGCGGCCACCGAGGCTGCGACGCTCTGCACCCTGCCCCCGGGCGTGCGCATCCAGCCGCTGCCCTGGCTGGACCAGGGCGACTTCGACCGCCTGCTGTGGAGCGGCGACATCAACCTGGTGCGCGGCGAGGACTCCTTCGTGCGCGCGATGTGGGCCGCACGCCCCTTCCTGTGGCACATCTACCCCCAGCACGACGGCGCCCACCATGCCAAGCTGGCAGCCTTCCTGGACCTCTTCGGTGCCGGCGGCCTGCCCGGCCTGGCTGACGCCTGGCGGGTCTGGAACGGCCTGCAGTCGGGTCCGCTGACGCTGCCGGACCCCGGCGCCTGGCAAGCGGCCTGCCAGCGCTGGAAGGCGCGCCTGCTGGTGCAGCAGGACCTGACGAGCCGCCTGCTGGACTTCGTTCACGAGCACCGGGCTGCCACGAGCGGGCCGGCAACGACCCGAGCCTGATAGAATCAGGGGCTTTGCGCGGCGCACCATCCGCATCTTCGATGGGCGTCCAGGCTGTCATTGCAGCCCGCTCACGCAAGTGAAGCGCCGTGCGCAGGTCCTTCCACGGAATCCAGTCATGAAACTCGCTCAGGAAATTCGCGCCGGCAACGTCATCATGCAGGGCAAAGACCCGATGGTCGTGCTCAGGACGGAATACAGCCGCGGCGGCCGCGGTGCCGCGACCGTCCGCATGAAGATGAAGAACCTGCTCAACGGCGCCGGCGCCGAAGTGGTTTTCAAGGCCGACGACAAGATGGACCAGATCGTGCTGGACAAGAAGGAGTGCACCTACTCCTACTTCGCCGACCCGATGTACGCGTTCATGGACGCCGAGTACAACCAGTTCGAGGTCGAAGCCGAGAACATGGGCGACGCCATCAACTACCTCGAAGACAACATGCAGGTGGAAGTGGTGTTCTACGATGGCAAGGCCATCTCGGTGGAACTGCCCACCACCGTGGTGCGCGAGATCACCACCGACCCCGCCGTCAAGGGCGACACCTCGGGCAAGGTGCTGAAGCCGGCCAAGCTGGTGGGCACCGGGTTCGAGATCAGCGTGCCGATCTTCGTCGAGAACGGCGACAAGGTCGAGATCGACACCCGAACGCACGAGTACCGCAAGCGGGTCTGATCTCGCGACGTTCAACGCAGGGCCGCGTCGACGGCCGGGCATCGAGGGCACCCAGGCGGTGCCCTCGCCGTTTCCGGCCCACCGGATCCGCCCTGTGCAGGCATCATCCAGACCATGGCCTTCGATTTCGACGCCGCCATCCAGGCGCCCTTCCGCATGCAGCCCGGACTGCGCCGCCTGGCGACGGGCACGCCGCAGCTCACGCCGCTGGCTGCCGGCGGACGCCATCAGCGCGAGAAGCTGGCGGTGCTGTCGGCGTTCTCGTCGCAGGCCTTGCTGAAGGTGCCGGGTTTCGACCCCGGGCCTGCCCTGACCGGCCTGGCGGAACATGCGGCCCGTGAACACCCGCAGGCCTGGGACTGGGACGGCCGCACGGCCCATGCGCGTCATCTGGGCGTGAGCGTGAACGCCACGGCGCAGGTGATCGAGTTGCAGCGCGGCCGTTTCGGCCTCGGCGACGAGCTGGCTCGCTGCCTGCGCCAGCTGCCGCCCGAATGGCGCCTGACCGGCCTGCTGAGCCTGGCCTTCGCCGAGGACTTCGCCGTGGTCGACGGCGGCAACGCCACCATCCCCTGGCTGGCCGTGGCCCTGCCCTCCTTCTGGGCACCTGAGGACAAGGTCGGCCGCCACTTCGCCGAAGTGCACGCGCCGGTGGCCGACAACACGTTGCTGCTGCGGGCCAGCGACGCCCTGGTGCGCATGGCGATCGGCCCCGAACGTTGGGAACGTTTCGTCTGGACCCTGACGCCGCACACGCGGCTGCACGCACACCCGGAACGCGTCGACCCCGCACGATGGACCGGCGTCGACCTGACGACGATCGGGCAACGAAGCTGGCTGCGCACCGAGCGGCAGACTTTCATCCCGCTGCCCGGCTCGGCGCAGGCCGTGTTCACCATCCTGGTCGAGCTGCAGGCGCTGACCGAGGCCACCGAGCCCCCCGGTCGCGCCATGGCGCTGCACGACGCGCTGGCCAGCATGAGCCCCGCCGTGCTCGACTATCGCGGCCTGGCAGCCGTTCGCGAGCCGCTGCTGCACTGGCTGGCAGGGCGCGGCCGGAACCGCGGCTGACGGCGTCGTGAAGACGCAGCCCATCCGCCCGGCACGACTGCAGCTCGACGGCGACGGCGTGGTGCGTGCGCCAGACTTCGACGACGTCTATGCCCCGCGCGCTGGCGCCGGCGAACAGGCACGGCAGGTCTACCTGCAAGGCAACGGCTTGCCGGCACGCTGGGCGGGGCGGCATCGTTTCGTCGTGCTGGAGACCGGCTTCGGTCTGGGCAACAACTTTCTGGCGACCTGGCAGGCGTGGCGTGACGACCCGCAGCGCTGCGAGCGACTGGTCTTCGTTTCGATCGACCGCCACCCGCCCACGCGCGATGATCTGGCCCGCGTGGAGGCTGCAGCCAGCCTCAGGGGGCCTTGTGCGCTGGTGGCCCAGCTGCTGAGCGCCTGGCCGCCGCTCACCCCCAACCTGCACCCGCTGGCGTTCGAGCAGGGGCGCGTCAGGCTGCTGCTGGGCTGGGGCGACGTGGCGCAGATGCTGCCTCAACTGGCGCTGCAGTTCGACGCCCTGTTCCTCGACGGGTTCGCGCCCGCCAGGAACCCGGCGATGTGGGATGCGCGCCTGATCAAGGCCCTCGGGCGGCGCGCTGCGGCCGGCGCCACCGTCGCCACCTGGAACACGGCACCGGCCGTTCGTGACGCGCTGGCCTCGGTGGGCTTCGACGTGAAGACCGCGCCGGGCGTCGGCGGCCGGGGCGAGATCACGACGGGGCGCTTCGCGCCCCGCTTCCAGGCGCGCGGCGCGTTGCCCGGCAATACCGGGGCGTCCGCTTCGACGGCCGAACAGCGCAGCGCCGTCGTCGTGGGCGCTGGGCTGGCCGGCGCCTGGGTGGCGCACGAGCTTGCCGCACTCGGCTGGCAGGTCACCGTGCTGGAGCGGCACAGCGAGCCGGCGACGGAGACCTCGGGCAATCCGGCCGGGCTGTTCCATGGCACGGTGCACGAGGGCGACGGTTCCTATTCGCGGCTGTTCCGTGCCGCCGCGCTGCTGGCCCAGCGGCGCCTGCAGCCCTGGATCGACGGCGGCCAGGTGCCCGGCCAGGTCCGTGGCCTGCTGCGACTTGTGCGCCGGCCTGACGCGGCCACGAGCATGAGCGCGACCCTCGTCGCTCAGGGGCTGCCGGCCGACTACGTGCAGGCGCTGTCCGCAGCCCAGGCGCGCGCCAGGGCCGGCGTGCCCCTGTCACACGCCGCCTGGTGGTACCCCGGCGGCGGATGGATCGCGCCACCGGCGCTGGTGCGCCACCTGTTGCAGACACCCGGGGTGCGCTTCATGGGCGGCATCGACGTGGCGCAGCTGAAACGATCCCGCGGGGGCTGGCAACTGCTCGATCCACACCAAACCGTGCTGGCCGAGTCGGCTGTCGTCGTGCTGGCGCATGCTGCGCAGGCGCTCTCGCTCGCAGGCGCGCGGGGCGCTGACGCGTGGCCGATGCAGCGGATCCGCGGCCAGGTGACCGTCTGGCGCGGGGTGCCGGGAACGGTCATGCCGTTGGCCATCCCGGTGGCCGGTGACGGCTATGCCCTGCCCTTGCCGGGCGGCGACATGCTGTGCGGGGCGACATCGAGCGAGGGCGAGGACGACGACCCGGTGCGCGACAGCGACCATCTGCGCAACCTCGAACGCTTCGAACGCCTGACGGGACTGCAGGGATTCAGCGGCCCTTCGGTGCTGAAGGCAGGCGGCCTGGAAGGCCGTGTCGGCTGGCGGCTGCAGGCCGCCGACCGCCTGCCCATCGTCGGCCCGGTGCCGATGGCGATGGTCGACTGGCCGGCAGGCCGGCACGATCAGGTCCGACTGGTGCCTAGACTGCCGGGCCTGCACGTGGCCACGGCCTTCGGAGCGCGGGGGCTCACGCTGGCCCCCCTGGCGGCGGCGTGGCTGGCCGCGCTGATCGACGGCGAGCCGCTGCCGCTGGAGAACGATCTGGCCGAGGCCATCGACCCGGCACGCTGGCAGGTGCGCAGGGTTCGACGGGAACCGTGAGACCGGCGGCTCAGGGCGTCGGCGGCTTGCCGCCGTCGGCCGTGTCCGGCGGGGCGGCGTCCTGACCGGGCTCACCGGCGTCACCCGGTTCACCGTCGGGTCCGCGCTGGTCCGGGCTGGACTTGCGCTGGGCCTTCTCTTCCTTCTTGCGCTTCTTGGCGAGTTCGCGTTGGCGCTTTTCGAAAGAGTAGTTGGGTTTTGCCACAGGGTGTCCTTGAGAGGAGGAGGGAAGTGATTGGATCAGAAGGTGAGGGTACGCACGCCTTCGGCGCCGCCCAGCAGGCAGGTTTGCGCGCGATGGCGTGCAAAGATGCCCACGGTCACGACACCGGGCCACTGGTTGATGTCGGTCTCCAGCGCCAACGGGTCGGCAATCTGCAGACCATGCACGTCGAGCAGCGGATGGCCGTTGTCGGTCAGCACACCGGCACGCGGCACGGCACGGCCGCCCAGGGCGGCGAAGCGCCTGGAGACCTGCGGCAACGCCATCGCAATGACCTCCACAGGCAAGGGAAAACGGCCCAGCACCGGCACCAGTTTCGACTCGTCGGCGATGCACACGAAGCGCTCGGCCAGATCGGCGACGATCTTCTCGCGTGTCAGCGCAGCACCGCCACCCTTGATCATGAAGCCGTGCGGATCGATCTCGTCGGCACCGTCGATGTAGACCGGCAGCGAGCCGACGGCTTCGGCGTCCAGCACCAGGATGCCGTGAGCCCGCAGCCGTTCGGTGCTCTTCACCGAGCTGGACACGGCGCCGGCGATCAGGCCCTTGCGCTCGGCCAGCGCGTCGATGAAGTGGTTGACCGTGGAGCCCGTGCCCACGCCGATCACGGCCCCCGCCGGCACGTGGGCCAGGGCGGCACGGCCGACCAGTGCCTTGAGTTGATCTTGCGTCATCGGAGCATTATGGGCCGCGCCACGGCGGCCCAGACAGGGCCGCCAGGCACCCGGCGCACCGGTCGACGGAGTGCCTGAGACAATGCTGGCCCATGGCCCTGATTCCCTATGCGCTGACGCGCCCCTTTCTGTTCGGCCTGGACGCCGAACAGGCCCACGAACTGACCCTGGGCAGCATCGCCCGCCTGCAGAACACCCCGGCGCAGTGCCTGTGGCAGCAAGCCCGCGTCGACGACCCGGTGACGCTGGCGGGCCTGCGCTTTCCCAACCGGGTGGGACTGGCTGCCGGTCTCGACAAGAACGGCCGCTGCATCGACGGCCTCGGTGCGATGGGCTTCGGCTTCATCGAAGTCGGCACCGTGACGCCCAAGCCCCAGCCGGGCAACCCGCGGCCGCGCATCTTCCGCCTGCCCGAGGCCAACGCGCTGATCAACCGCCTGGGCTTCAACAACGAGGGGCTCGACGCCTTTCTCGTCAACGTGGCGCGCGCGAGGAGCTTTCGCAGCAGCGGCGGGCTGCTGGGCCTGAACATCGGAAAGAACGGCGCCACGCCCAACGAACGCGCCGTCGACGACTACCTGCTGTGCCTGGACGGCGTGTATCCCCATGCCGACTACGTGGCAGTCAACGTCTCCAGCCCCAACACGAAGAACCTGCGGGCGCTGCAGAGCGACGAGGCGCTCGACGCGCTGCTCTCCGCGCTGCAGATCCGCCGCCGCCAGCTTGCCGCGACGCACGGGCGAGACGTGCCGATGTTCCTGAAGATCGCGCCCGACCTGGACGAAGCCCAGGTCGAGGTGCTCGCGGCCACCGTGAAGCGACAGGCCATGGACGGGGTGATCGCCACCAACACCACGATCTCGCGCGAGGCGGTCAAGGGCTTGAAGGACGGCGATCAGAGCGGCGGCCTGAGCGGCTCGCCGGTGCTCGAGCCCAGCAACCGGGTGATCCGCCAGCTGCGCCAGGCGATGGGTGCGGCCGTGCCCATCATCGGCGTGGGTGGCGTGATGGACGCCGCCACGGCGCGTTCGAAGATCGAGGCCGGTGCCGACCTGATCCAGATGTACACCGGCATCATCTACCGCGGCCCGGCGCTGGTGACCGAAGCGGCACGGGCCCTGAAGAAGGGCTGATCGGCGACGACATGGCGCGCCGCCGGCCAGGCCGCCGGCTCAGTGGTTCTCGCGTGCGTGGTTGATGGTGTACTTCGGGATCTCGATCACCACGTCCTTGTCGGACAGGATGGCCTGGCAGGACAGGCGCGAGGTGGGCGTGAGGCCCCAGGCACGGTCGAGCAGGTCTTCCTCGCTCTCGTCCATCTCGCCCAGCGAGGCGAAGCCTTCCTTCACCACGACATGGCAGGTGGTGCAGGCACAGCTCATCTCGCAGGCATGTTCGATGGCGATGCCGTTCTCGAGCAGGGCTTCGCACACCGAGGTGCCGGCGGGCGCCTCGATGGTGTCGCCTTGCGGACAGAGTTCGGCGTTCGGCAGGATGCGGATCACGGGCATCGGATTTCCTCAGACCTCTTCGACTCGGCGGCCGGCCAGTGCCTGGCGGATGCCCTGGTTCATGCGAGCGGCCGCGAAGGCCTCGGTGCCTTCGGCAAGGGCCTCGACGGCGGCCTCGATGGCGGCGGTGTCGGTGCCCTGCCCGGCCTTCGAGGTGGCCTCGACCAGCGCGTCGATCGCCCCGCGTTCTTCGACCGAGAGCAGCGCGCCATCGGCCGCCAGTGCGGCGCGCGTGGCCAGCACCATGCGCTCGGCATCGACCTGCGCTTCGCGCAGCGAACGTGCCGCCATGTCGTCTTCGGCGTGCGCGAAGCCGTCCTTCAGCATCTGCGCGATCTGGTCGTCGGCCAGGCCGTAGCTGGGCTTGACCACCACCGAGGCTTCCACGCCCGAGGTCAGCTCGCGGGCCGAGACGCTCAGCAGGCCATCGGCGTCGACCTGGAAGGTGACGCGGATTCGTGCGGCGCCGGCCACCATCGGCGGAATGCCGCGCAGCTCGAAACGCGCCAGCGAGCGGCACTCGCTCACCAGGTCGCGCTCGCCCTGCAGCACGTGGATGGCCATCGCCGTCTGGCCGTCCTTGAAGGTCGTGAATTCCTGCGCCTGCGCCACCGGAATGGTGGTGTTGCGCTCGATCACGCGCTCGACCAGGCCACCCATGGTCTCGAGCCCCAGCGACAGCGCGATGACGTCCAGCAGCAGCAGCTCGCCGTCCTTGGCGTTGCCGGCCAGCGCGTTGGCCTGCAGCGCTGCACCGATGGCCACCACCTCGTCGGGGTTGACGTCGGTCAGCGGCTGGCGGCCGAACAGCTCGCCCACGGCCTGACGCACCAGCGGCATGCGCGTCGAGCCGCCCACCAGCACCACGCCCTGCACCTCGTCCTTTGCCACGCGTGCGTCGCGCAGCACCTTGCGCACGGCGGCCAGGCTGCGGTCGACCAGTGGACGGGCCAGGGCTTCGAGTTGCGCCCGGCTGACGCGCAGCTTCACCCCGGCGCCCAGCGCCGCGGCGAAGTCGGCCTCGTCCGCCTGGCTCAGCGCTTCCTTGGTGGCACGCGCAGCCACCAGCGCGGCGCGCTTGTCGTGCGGCGAAAGGGCCCGCATGCCGGCCTGGGCCAGCGCCCAGTCGGCCAGGGCATGGTCGATGTCGTCGCCGCCCAGCGCGGCATCGCCACCAGTGGCCACCACCTCGAACACGCCCTTCTGCAGGCGCAGCAGGGAGATGTCGAAGGTGCCGCCACCCAGGTCATAGACGGCATAGAGGCCTTCGCTGGCGTGGTCCAGCCCGTAGGCCACCGCGGCGGCCGTCGGCTCGCTGATCAGGCGCAGCACGTTCAGCCCGGCCAGCTGCGCGGCGTCCTTGGTGGCCTGCCGCTGCGCATCGTCGAAGTAGGCCGGCACGGTGATGACGGCGCCGAAGAGGTCGTCGCCCAGCGTGTCTTCGGCACGCTGGCGCAAGCTGGCCAGGATCTCGGCCGAGACCTCGACAGGGCTCTTGACGCCGTCGCGGGTCTGCAGGCCCACCATGCCGGGCAGGTCGACGAAGCGGTAGGGCAGCCTTTCGTGGCCGGCGATGTCGCCCAGCCGGCGACCCATGAAGCGCTTGGCCGAGACGATGGTGTTCTCGGCATCTTCGGCCTGCGCATCCCGCGCGCCCGTGCCGATCTGTCGACGGCCGCCTTCGAGGTAGCGCACCACCGACGGCAGCAGCACCCGGCCCTGCTCGTCGGGCAGGCACTCGGGCACGCCGTGGCGCACCGAGGCCACCAGCGAGTGCGTGGTGCCCAGGTCGATGCCGACCGCCAGGCGCCGCTGGTGCGGGTCGGGCGACTGGCCGGGTTCCGAGATCTGCAGGAGAGCCATCGTGATGTCTTCGGGTTCTTGTTCCGGGGGGTGGTCAGCGCGCGGGGTCGAGCATGTCCAGGCGGCGTTCGATGTCCTGGCGGAAGCGGCTGACGAACATCAGTGCGCGCACCTGGGCCGCGGCCAGTGCGGTCTCGCCGCCATCGGCATCGAGCTGCCGCTGCGCTTCGGCCAGCATGGCGGCCTCGGCACGACGCACATCGGCCTCGATGCCTGCCACCGTCTCGGCGGTACGCGCCTCTTCAAGCGCCTCGCGCCACTCCATCTGCTGCATCAGGAAGGCCGCGGGCATCGCCGTGTTGCGCTCGGCGTCTATGGGCGCGCCGCGCAGTTCGCACAGGTAGGCCGCGCGTCGCAGCGGGTCCTTCAGGCGCTGGTAGGCCTCGTTGACGCGCACGGCCCATTGCATGGCCACGCGCTGCGCCGAGGCGCCCTGCGTCGAAAAGCGGTCTGGATGCACCTCGGCCTGCAGTTCACGCCAGCGCTGGTCGAGCCCGGCGCGGTCGAGGGCGTGTTTCGGCGGCAGGCCGAACAGCGTGAAGTCGTCGTCGTCGATCTTCAAGGCAGCGCCTTGCCGTAGAACAGCGACAACCCGTTGTCGGGATAGCCGCCGAAGGCATCGCGGCGACGGTAGCCGCAGCGCTCGTACAGCCGCACGGCCTCGGTCTGCGCCTCGCCGGTCTCCAGCAGGGCCAGCGTCACGCCGTCCGCCGCCGCGGCGGCTTCGAGTTGTCGCAGCAGGGCCGCGGCGATGCCCCGGCCACGGTGCGCGGGACTGACGTACATGCGCTTGATCTCGGCATAGCGCAGACCTCCGGCCTCAGGCTCGCCCGACATGAAGCGCAGGGCGCCGCAGCCGACCACGCTGTCGCCTTCCCACGCCGCCAGGAAGCGCACCGCGGGGTCCAGCAGTTCCTGCACCGACATGATGTGATTGGCCTCCGGCTCGTAGAGCGTCGCCAGGTAGGCATCGAGTGCCGACAGCATCGCCACCACCTGCGGATGGTCGGGTCGTGCGGGGCGGATGATGAAGGCGGCTGGCATGTGAGGCTTGAAATGACGAACGCGGCTCGACGGCCGCGCTCCGCGAGGCGCCGCTGACGGCGTCAGACCCTGAAGGATTCTCCGCAGCCGCAGCGATCCTTCTCGCGCGGGTTGTGGAACTTGAATCCCTCGTTGAGGCCTTCGCGCACGAAGTCGAGTTCGGTGCCGTCGATGTAGGGCAGGCTCTTGGGATCGACGAGCACCTTCACGCCGTGGTCTTCGAAGACGACGTCTTCAGGGGTGAAGTCATCGGCGTATTCGAGCTTGTAGGCCAGCCCGGAGCAGCCGGTGGTCTTCACCCCCAGCCGCACGCCGACGCCCTTGCCGCGGCGGCTGAGGTAGCGGGTGACGTGACGCGCCGCCGATTCGGTGAGAGTGACAGCCATGATGTCGTTCGTCAGCGCGATCAGTGCGAGGCCTGGGCCGCGACTTCGGTCGACCCGTGCTTGGCCTTGTAGTCCTGGACGGCAGCCTTGATGGCATCTTCGGCCAGGATCGAGCAGTGGATCTTCACCGGCGGCAGCGCGAGCTCCTCGGCGATCTGCGTGTTCTTGATCGTCATCGCCTGGTCGAGCGTCTTGCCCTTGACCCACTCGGTGACCAGCGAGCTCGACGCGATGGCCGAGCCGCAGCCGTAGGTCTTGAAGCGCGCGTCCTCGATCAGCCCGGTCTCGGGATTGACCTTGATCTGCAGCTTCATCACGTCGCCGCAGGCCGGGGCACCGACCATGCCGGTGCCGACGCTGTCGTCGCCCTTGTCGAAGGAGCCGACGTTGCGCGGGTTCTCGTAGTGCTCGACGACCTTTTCGCTGTATGCCATGTGATCTCTCCTGGTGCTGTCGGTTTGAAGCTGTCGGTCGGCCGCTGTCAGTGCGCGGCCCACTGGATCGACTTCAGGTCGACCCCGTCCTTGAACATCTCCCACAGGGGTGAGAGGTCGCGAAGCTTGGCCACGCGGTCCTGCAGGGTACCGACGGCGTAGTCGATGTCCTGCTCGGTCGTGAAGCGGCCGATGGTCATGCGCAGGCTGGAGTGCGCGAGCTCGTCACTGCGGCCCAGCGCGCGCAGCACGTAGCTGGGCTCCAGGCTGGCCGAGGTGCAGGCCGAACCCGAGGACACCGCGATGCCCTTGACGCCCATGATCAGCGACTCGCCCTCGACGAAATTGAACGAGGCGTTGACGTTGTGCGGCACGCGGCGCTCGAGGTCGCCGTTGATGAAGACCTGTTCGATGGAGCCGATGCCGTCGAGCAGGCGGCGCTGCAGCATGCGAACGCGCTCGTTCTCGGCGCCCATCTCCAGGCGGGCGATGCGGAAGGCCTCGCCCATGCCCACGCACTGGTGCGTGGGCAGCGTGCCCGAGCGCATGCCGCGCTCGTGTCCGCCGCCATGCATCTGCGCTTCCAGCCGGACGCGCGGCTTGCGGCGCACGTACAGCGCGCCAATGCCCTTGGGGCCGTAGGTCTTGTGCGAGGCCAGACTCAGCAGGTCGACCGGCAGCGTGCTCATGTCGATGGCGACCTTGCCGGTGGCCTGCGCGCCATCGACGTGGAAGACGATGCCGCGCTCACGGCACAGCTGGCCGATGGCGTGCATGTCCTGGATCACGCCGATCTCGTTGTTCACCATCATCACCGAGGCGAGGATGGTGTCGGGGCGCAGCGCGTCCTTGAAGCGGTCGAGGTCGAGCAGGCCGTTTTCCTGCACGTCGAGGTAGGTCACCTCGAAACCCTGACGCTCGAGCTCGCGCATGGTGTCGAGCACGGCCTTGTGCTCGGTCTTCACCGTGATCAGGTGCTTGCCCCGCGTGCTGTAGAAGTGGGCGGCGCCCTTGATGGCGAGGTTGTTCGACTCGGTGGCGCCCGAGGTCCAGACGATCTCGCGCGGATCGGCACCGAGCAGCTCGGCCACCTGGGCTCGCGCCTTCTCGACGGCCTCTTCGGCCTCCCAGCCCCAGGCGTGGCTGCGCGATGCCGGATTGCCGAAGTGTTCGCGCAGCCAGGGGATCATCGCGTCGACGACGCGGGGGTCGCACGGCGTGGTGGCACCGTAATCCATGTAGATGGGAAAGTGGGGAGTCATGAACGAACCACGTTGAAATGCACGGGATGGTGCGGCGAATGTCGACCTTGCGACGTGACCGGCCGCACCAGGCGGCCCGTCGGCGCCTCTTCTACTTCGTGAGCGCGCTGCCCAGCGCGAACACCGAGTTCGGCGCCGTGATCTTGATCGGCTTGACCACCGGCTGCGTCGAAATCGCCCGCTTGACCGGCGCCTCCTCGATCGATACCCCGCGGGCCAGTTGTTCGTCGACCAGCTTCTTCAGCGAAATGGAATCGAGGTACTCGATCATCTTGGCGTTCAGGCTGGCCCACAGGTCGTGCGTCATGCAGCGGCCGACTTCGTCGCCCATGCAGTTTTCCTTGCCGGCACAGCCCGTCGCGTCGATCGGCTCGTCAACCGCCACGATGATGTCGGCCACCGTGATCTCGGCCGCGCCGCGCCCCAGGGAGTAGCCGCCGCCCGGCCCGCGGGTGCTCTCGACCAGCTCATGGCGGCGCAGCTTGCCGAAAAGCTGCTCGAGATAGGACAGCGAGATCTGCTGGCGCTGGCTGATGGCCGCCAGCGCGACCGGGCCGGAGCCCGAGCGCAAGGCGAGATCGATCATCGCAGTCACTGCGAACCGGCCCTTCGTGGTGAGTCTCATGTCAATCTCCACTGGTTTGAACTGAGGGTCGGCCGGGCGGCCACCCCACCATCGCTGGCAAGAGGTGAACCCGACTGAATTGCTCAAGTATATAGAAGCCGAGTGTTTTGGTCAAGTTCTACCGGCACCAGGCGACCAGGGGCCGTCAGGGCGCGCCAGCGAAGCGATGACGCCGTCACAGGCATCCTCCAGCAGGTCGAGCACGCGGTCGAAACCGTCGGGTGCACCGTAGTAGGGATCGGGCACCTGCGACACGTCCGCGAAGCGCCGCGAGTAGCGCATCAACAGTTCGGGCTGGCAACGCGCTCCGGCTGGCAACTTGGCCTTCAACCATCCGAGGTTGTCGTCGTCCATCGCCAGGATGCGGTCGAAACGGTCGAAGTCCTCAGGCACCACCTGGCGTGCGCGCAACCGGGCCAGGTCGTAGCCGCGCTTGAGCGCCACCTGTGTGGCGCGCGGGTCGGGTTCGCTGCCACGCATGGCATGCGTGCCAGCGGATTCCACCCCCACCAGGCCCTGCATGCCGGCGGCGGCCAGTCGCGCGCGGAGCACGCCTTCGGCACTCGGCGAGCGGCAGATGTTGCCCATGCACACGAACAGCACGCGGGTCGGGGCCTTCGCTTCGGCGGCGCGCGGGTCGGGATCGCCGCGTCCGAGCAGCGCCTTCAGCCTGGCGATCATGAGCGACCCGCAGCGGCAGGCGGCGGCACCAGCGGCACGACGTTGCTGTCGTGCGTGGCGGCCCCGAAGGCCTGCTCGCGCAGCAGCGCAAGCTGGTCGCGGATGCGAGCGGCCTTCTCGAATTCGAGGTTGCGGGCGTGATCCAGCATCTGCTTCTCCAGCGTCTTGATGCGCTTGCCAAGGTCCTTTTCCGACATCGCCTCGACCTCGGCCGCTGCCTTCGCGGCCTTCAGGTCGTCCCGCGCGGTCTTGTCGGAGACGGCACCGTCGATCATGTCGCGGATGCGCTTGTTGACGCTGCGCGGCGTGATGCCTTCGGCCAGATTGTGAGCGATCTGCTTGGTGCGCCGACGTTCGGTCTCGTCCATTGCGCGGCGCATCGAGTCGGTGATGCGGTCGGCGTACAGGATGGCCCGGCCGTGCAGGTTGCGCGCCGCGCGGCCGATGGTCTGGATGAGGCTGCGCTCGGCGCGCAGGAAACCTTCCTTGTCGGCATCCAGGATGGCCACCAGGCTGACTTCCGGCAGGTCCAGGCCTTCCCGCAGCAGGTTGATGCCCACCAGGACGTCGAAGGTGCCCAGGCGCAGATCGCGCAGGATCTCCACCCGCTCGACGGTGTCGACATCGCTGTGCAGGTAGCGCACCTTGACGCCGTTGTCGCTGAGGTAATCGGTGAGCTGTTCGGCCATGCGCTTGGTCAGCGTGGTGATCAGCACGCGCTCGTTGGCCGTCACGCGGATGCGGATCTCCTGCAGCACGTCGTCGACCTGGCTGCCCGCGGGGCGCACCTCCACCTCGGGGTCGACCAGACCGGTCGGCCGCACCACCTGCTCGACCACCTGCCCGGCGTGTGCCTGCTCGTAGGCCGCCGGCGTGGCGGAGACGAAGACCGCCTGGCGCATCTTGCGCTCGAACTCCTCGAACTTCAGCGGCCGGTTGTCCAGCGCGCTGGGCAGGCGGAAACCGTACTCCACCAGCGTCGTCTTGCGCGCGCGGTCGCCGTTGTACATGCCGCCGAACTGGCCGATCAGCACGTGGCTCTCGTCCAGGAACATCAGCGCATCCTCGGCGAGGTAGTCCACCAGGGTGGGCGGCGGATCCCCGGGCTGCGCGCCCGACAGGTGCCGCGTGTAGTTCTCGATGCCCTTGCAGTGACCCACTTCCTGCAGCATTTCCAGGTCGAACCGCGTGCGCTGCTCCAGGCGCTGCGCTTCGACCAGCTTGCCGCTCTTCACCAGTTCGTCCAGCCGCGTGCGAAGTTCCTCCTTGATGGTCTCGATGGCCGCCACCACGCGGTCGCGCGGCGTCACGTAGTGGCTCGACGGGTAGACCGTGAAGCGCGGGATCTTCTGACGCACGCGGCCCGTCAGCGGGTCCAGCAACTGCAGCGACTCGATCTCGTCGTCGAACAGTTCGATGCGCAGCGCCAGTTCGCTGTGCTCGGCGGGAAAGACGTCGATGGTGTCGCCTCGCACGCGGAAGGCGCCGCGCGAGAAGTCGATCTCGTTGCGCGTGTACTGCATGCGGATGAGGTGCGCGATGACGTCGCGCTGCCCCAGCTTGTCGCCCACCCGCAGCGTCATCACCATCCGGTGGTAATCGGCCGGGTTGCCGATGCCGTAGATGGCGCTGACGCTGGCCACGATGATGACGTCTCGGCGCTCCAGCAGGCTCTTCGTGGCCGACAGCCGCATCTGCTCGATGTGCTCGTTGATCGCACTGTCCTTCTCGATGAACAGGTCGCGCTGCGGCACGTAGGCCTCGGGCTGGTAATAGTCGTAGTAGCTGACGAAGTACTCGACGGCGTTCTTCGGAAAGAAGTCGCGGAACTCGCTGTAGAGCTGCGCGGCCAGGGTCTTGTTCGGCGCGAAGACGATGGCCGGCCGCCCGGTGCGGGCGATCACGTTGGCCATCGTGAAGGTCTTGCCCGAGCCCGTCACGCCCAGCAGCGTCTGGAAGCTGAGGCCGTCCTCGATGCCCGCCACCAGTTGCTCGATGGCCGCGGGCTGGTCGCCGGCAGGGGGAAAGGGCTGCAGCAACTGGTAGGGCGAGCCGGGAAAGGAGACGAGTTCGCCCTGCACCGGCTCGGCAGCGGCTTCTACGAGATCGGTCATGGGGTGAACCCTGAGGCGCCTTTAGAATCGGGCTCGCGCAGCCCACGGCAGCGCAAGGAACCTTCTAGCGTATCGCAGCCGCGGCGACTGCGCACCGCCCGTCGTGGCCGCCCTGCAGTCGTCGCCCCATCGAAAGCCTCCCATGTCCGCCGCAAGCTCCCTTTTTTCGGCCGTCGAACTGGCCCCCCGCGACCCCATCCTCGGTCTCAGCGAGCAGTTCAACGCCGACACCAACCCGGCCAAGGTCAACCTGGGCGTCGGGGTCTACTTCGACGACAGCGGCAAGCTGCCGGTGCTGCGCTGCGTGGCGGCGGCCGAGAAACAACTGCTGGAAGCGGCCAAGCCCAAGGGCTATCTGCCCATCGACGGCATCGCGGCCTACGACAAGGCCGTGCAGGGCCTCGTCTTCGGCGCCGACAGCGAAGCGGTGAGCTCGGGCCGCGTGGCCACGGTGCAGGCCCTGGGAGGCACCGGCGGCCTGAAGGTCGGCGCCGATTTCCTCAAGCGCCTGAATCCGGCCGCGCGGGTGCTGATCAGCGACCCGAGCTGGGAGAACCATCGCGCGCTGTTCACCAATGCCGGCTTCACGGTCGAGATCTACCCCTATTACGACGAAGCGGCGCAGGACATCCGCTTCCCGGACATGCTGGCCGCGCTGCGCACCGCAGCGGCGGGCACCGTGGTCGTGCTGCATGCCTGCTGCCACAACCCGACCGGCTACGACCTCACGCCCGCCCAGTGGGACGAGGTGGTGGGCGTCATCCGGGCGCAGGGCCTGGTGCCCTTCCTGGACATGGCCTACCAGGGCTTCGGCGACGGCATCGCCGAGGATGGCGCGGTGATCGCCAAGTTCATGGCCGCCGGTGTCGGCTTCTTCGTCTCGACCTCGTTCTCCAAGAGCTTCTCGCTCTACGGCGAACGCGTGGGGGCGCTGAGCGTCGTGTGCAGCAGCAAGGAGGAGTGCGCTCGTGTGCTGTCGCAGCTGAAGATCGTCATCCGCACCAACTACTCCAACCCGCCGACCTTCGGCGCGCAGCTGGTGGCCACGGTGCTCGGCACGCCTGCCTTGCGTGCTCAGTGGGAAGACGAACTCGGCAGCATGCGTGACCGCATCCGCAGCATGCGCCAGACGCTGGTCACCAGGCTGGAGCAGGCCGGTGTGAAGCGCGACATGAGCTTCGTGCTGCGCCAGAAGGGCATGTTCAGCTACTCGGGTCTGACGAAAGAGCAGATGCAGCGCCTGCGCAGCGAGTTCGGCGTCTACGGCCTGGATTCCGGCCGCATCTGCGTGGCGGCGCTCAACAGCCGCAACATCGACGCCGTGGTCGCCGCGATCGCCAAGGTGGCTTGACCCCCCCGGGCCCCACCGGGATCGCCGTATGCCCCGAGGCCCTGTCGCACATGCGACAGGGCCTCTTGCCTGGTCGGCCAAATGCGGGGTCCAACTACGTGTTTTTTCGCTGGCCGATCCTCGGTGGAGCGGGCACGATGTGACGAACCGTCGTATATTTGCTGCACTGCACAAAAAGTGCGCTGCTGTCAGCCTGCCCCAGGCGTGCCGACTGCACCATGGCGACACCGCGGCCCCTGCCGCAACGGAGATGAGCATGCTGTACCAGATGTACGAAACCCAACGCGCGCTGATGGCGCCGTTCTCGGAGTTCGCCAGCGCGACTGCCAAGCTCTACAACCACCCGCTGTCGCCGTTTTCGCACATGCCCATGTCGCAGCGCGTGTCGGCCAGCTTCGACCTCATGCACCGCCTGGCCAAGGACTACGAAAAGCCGGCCTTCGACATCCAGACCGCCCAGGTCGGCGGTGTCGATGTCGCGGTGCAGGAACAGATAGCCATCACCAAGCCCTTCTGCCGGCTGCTGCGCTTCAAGCGCTTCACCGACGACCCCAAGGCGCTGGGCATCATGAAGTCGCAGCCCAACGTGCTCGTCGTGGCGCCGCTGTCGGGCCACCACTCGACGCTGCTGCGCGATACCGTCAAGAGCCTGCTGCAGGACCACAAGGTCTTCATCACCGACTGGACCGACGCGCGCATGGTGCCGCTCGACGACGGCAGCTTCCATCTCGACGACTACGTGCACTACGTTCAGGAGTTCATCCGCCACATCGGTCCCGACGTGCACGTCATTTCGGTCTGCCAGCCGACGGTGCCGGTGCTCGCCGCCGTCTCGCTGATGGCCAGCGCCGGCGAAGTGACGCCGCGCACCATGACGATGATGGGCGGGCCGATCGACGCGCGCCGCAGTCCCACCGCCGTCAACAACCTGGCGATGAACAAGAGCTACAGCTGGTTCGAGAACAACGTCATCTACCGCGTGCCTCCGAACTTCCCGGGCGCCGGCCGCCGCGTCTATCCCGGCTTCCTGCAGCACACCGGCTTCGTGGCGATGAACCCGGACCGCCACCTCAGCTCGCACTACGACTACTTCCGCGACCTGATCCGCGGCGACGACGACAACGCGGAATCCCACCGTCAGTTCTACGACGAGTACAACGCCGTCCTCGACATGCCGGCCGAGTACTACCTGGACACCATCAAGACCGTGTTCCAGGACTTCGCCCTGGTCAACGGCACCTGGTTCGTCAGCGGTCAGCAGGTGCGCCCGCAGGACATCACGCAGACCGCCCTGCTGACCATCGAGGGCGAGCTCGACGACATCTCCGGCGCCGGGCAGACGCGCGCCGCGCACGAACTCTGCTCGGGCATTCCCAAGGGGCGCCAGTTCCACTACGACGCCATGGGCGCCGGCCACTACGGCATCTTCTCGGGCCGCCGATGGCGCGAGCGGGTCTACCCGGAAGTCAAGGCCTTCATCGCGCGATACGCTGCGCCGCCACGTGCTGTCGCCGAGGCCGTCGCGGCCCCCGCGGGGAAGTCCCCGGCCCAGCCCGTGGCCAGGCCGGTCGCCGAAGCAGCAGCCCGCCCTGCCGTCAAGCAGTCGGCAGGTCAAGAAGCGAGGTCGACCGCCAAGTCGAGTCCGAAGCCGACACCTGATGCCAAGAGCAGGTCGACCGCCAAGTCGAACGCCAGGACATCGGCCAAGCCGACCTCGAAGCCCACGGCCCGCCACGCCAAGGCCTCGGCACGACCGTCGAAGTGATAATCACGCGGTGCCCGCCACCGCCTTGATCCTGTCTCTCGTCGACGCCCTCGACGCGGTGTTGCCCCAGACGCAATGCACGCGCTGCGGCTACCCTGACTGCCGAAGCTACGCAGCGGCCATCGCCGGCGGCGAGGCCGACATCAACCGTTGTCCGCCGGGCGGTGCCGAAGGCATCCAGCGGCTTTCGGCCGTGGCCGGCCGCCCGGTGCTGCCCCTGGACCTGGACCGCGGCGCCGAAGGCCCGCGCGGCCTGGCCGTCATCGACGAAGCCTGGTGCATCGGCTGCACGCTGTGCATCAAGGCCTGTCCGGTCGACTGCATCGTCGGCGCGTCCAAGGTGATGCACACGGTCGTCGACGCACAGTGCACCGGCTGCGAACTTTGCGTGCCGGCCTGCCCCGTGGACTGCATCGCCATGGTGCCGGTGACCCCCGGCCGCAGCGGCTGGCAGGCCTGGAGCGAATCGCTGGCCGTCGAGGCGCGAGACCGCTACGCCTTCCATCAACTGCGCGTGCAGCGCGAGCAGCAAGAGAACGACGAGCGGCTGGCCGCGAAGGCGCAGTCCAAGCTGGAAAACCTGGACGAGCACTCGCACCATACCGACCCGGACATCCTGGAGCGCAAGCGCCAGGTCATCGAAGCCGCGCTTGCACGCGCCAAGGCCAGGCGAGACCCGGAAAGCGCCGGCAAGTGAAGCACGAGGACATCGACCCGTTCTTCGCGACACTCGCGCGCGCCAACCCCAGCCCGCAGACCGAGCTGCGATACACCAACACCTTCGAACTGCTGGCGGCCGTGCTGCTGTCGGCCCAGGCCACCGACGTCAGCGTCAACAAGGCCACGCGAGAGCTGTTCGCGCTGGCGCCCACGCCGCAGCGCATGCTCGACCTGGGCCT
Organism: Rubrivivax sp.; assembly: GCA_022843905.1. Taxonomy (GTDB): domain Bacteria; phylum Pseudomonadota; class Gammaproteobacteria; order Burkholderiales; family Burkholderiaceae_C; genus Rubrivivax. Next base: position 35,816 of record JALHMT010000005.1, on the reverse strand, counting down.
GGAGCGCGTGACCGGACTGATCCGCACCATCGGCCTGTACCGGACGAAGGCGAACAACCTGCTGCTGACCTGCCGCATCCTCGTCGATCAGCACGGCGGCGAGATCCCGCGTTCTCGCGAGGCCTTGCAGGCCCTGCCCGGCGTCGGACGGAAGACGGCCAACGTCGTGCTCAACGTGGCCTTCGGCGAGCCGACGATGGCGGTCGACACGCACATCTTCCGCGTGTCCAACCGCACCGGCCTGGGCCCGGGCCGCAACCCGCTGGAGGTCGAACTGGCGCTGCTGAAGCGGATTCCCGAACGCTACCTCGTGCACGCGCATCACTGGCTGATCCTGCACGGCCGCTACGTCTGCAAGGCCCGGTCGCCCGATTGCGCAAGCTGTGCCGTCCGCCCGTTCTGCGACCTGGGCCGCCGCGTCGAACGGCAGGCCGCCGCCTAGAATGCGTCCCGGGGAGGAGTCGAACCAACATGCCATCGCTCCACGACCTTGCAGAACGCATCGAGCGCCTGGTGCTGCGGCACGAGGAACTCAAGCGCACCAGTGTGCTGATGGAGCAGCAGCTCGGCGCCGTCACCGCCGAGCGCGACAGCCTGCGCTCGCGCCTGGCGGCGGCGCGCTCGCGCATCGACGCGCTGCTGGCCCGGCTTCCCGCCGAAGACAGCGACACCGGGAGCCGGCCTTGAAGCAGGTGGAAGTCACCATCCTCGGCCAGGGCTACGTGCTCGGCTGCCCCGAAGGCGGCGAAGCGCTGCTGCAGGCGGCAGTAGCGCAGGTCGACCGCGAGATGAGCACCATCCGCGATTCGGGAAAGGTCAAGGCCCGCGAGCGCATCGCCGTGCTGGCGGCACTGAATCTGGCCTACCAGCTGGCCGATCTGCGCGGCCAGATGCCGGCGCCCGCGCCACCCCGCGGCGCATCGGCCCCTGCCGACGAACAGGTCGACGTCGCATCGCTGCTGCGGCGCATCGACGCCGTGCTCGACAGCGACGGTCACCTTCTGTGATTTCCGGCGCAACGCAAGGGGCGATTCGCAGGTCTAGAATGGACTCGTCCGTCGTGTTTGCGTGAGTCTTATATTTCCTTGAACCGATGCTCATCGAGCACGGGCTTGGAACATCGCTTGGCTGGTGTGAGCGTCTCGCGTCAGATGAACCCGAAGCCTTGCTGACCTCGCCCACCTGAACTTCCCTGAGGGTTCAGGAATGCGGCTCACGGAGCGCGGCGGACACCCCCCACACCCACCCACCACCATGCCTCGTCATTGGCTGATGAAGAGCGAGCCTGACGAGTGCTCGATCGACGACCTCCGCGATGCACCGGCCGGCACCCTGCCCTGGACCGGCGTGCGCAACTACCAGGCGCGCAACTTCATGCGCGACGAGATGCGCCTGGGTGACGACGTGCTCTTCTATCACTCGTCCTGCCCCGAGCCCGGCATCGCCGGTCTGGCGCGCATCGCCGGCGGCCCCGTGCCCGACGGCACGCAGTTCGACCCGGCGTCGCCCTACCACGATGCCAAGTCGACGCCCGACAAGCCGCGCTGGCTGCAGATCGACGTGAGTTTCGTGCGCAAGACGCGGCTGCTGTCGCTGGCGGCCCTGCGCGCCGCGCCGTCGCTGCAGACCCTGCGAACGCTGCAACCCGGCAACCGCCTGTCGATCACGCCCGTCACTGACACCGAGTGGCGCGCCGTCCTGCGCCTGCTGCAGGACTGAACGCCATGCCCGCACTCGACATCGGCTGGGTCCTGGTGGCCGAACTCCTGACGCTCGGCCTCGTCACGGGCTTCCTGGCGGGGCTGCTGGGCGTGGGCGGCGGCATGATGATGGTGCCGTTCCTGACCTTCATCTTCTCCAGCCGCGGCGTCGAGCCGGGCATGGCGGTGAAGATGTCCATTGCCACGGCCATGGCCACCATCATCTTCACCTCGCTGTCCAGCGTGCGGGCCCACCACCAGCGGCAGGCCGTGCGCTGGGACCTCGTCAAGACGCTGGCCCCGGGCATCGCGATCGGCGGTCTGCTCTCCGGGGCGGCCGCCTTCGCTGCCATCAAGGGCCAGGGGCTGGCGCTGTTCTTCGCCGCCTTCAACGTGTTCTCGGCCGTGCAGATGCTCCTGGACCGCAAGCCCAAGCCCAGCCGCGTGATGCCGGGCGTCGTCGGCCAGACGGCCGTGGGGGGCGGCATCGGCTTCATTTCGGGCCTGGTCGGTGCCGGCGGCGCCTTCATGTCGGTGCCGTTCATGATGTGGTGCAACGTGCACATTCGCCAGGCGGTGGGCACCAGCGCCGCGCTCGGCTTTCCGATCGCCATCGCCAATACCCTGGGCTACGTGATCGGCGGCCGCGACGTGCCGCCGGCGCTGCCCGGGGCCGTCGGCTACCTGTATCTGCCGGCCCTGCTGGTCATCGCGCTGGCCAGCGTGACGATGGCTCCACTGGGAGCAAGGGTGGCGCACAACAGCGACGTGAAGGGCCTGAAGCGGCTCTTCGCCCTGTTGCTGTTCCTGATGGCCGGCTACATGGCCTACAAGGCGACGACCGGCTGAGGCAGGCCGGGGCGGCCCGCCGGACGCGGTTCAGGCAGCGTCGAGCCGGATGGCCGCGAGGGTGACCTGGTTGCCGCCGCGCCGCCGCGCCTCGTCCAGGGCTGCTTCGCAGGAAGCCAGAAGCGGGTCCTTCTCGCTGGCAGTGTGCGGGAAGCTGGCGACGCCCATCGAAACGGAAAACCGCAGTTCCTGACCGCCCAGCAGCACGATCTGCGTGGCGCACTGGCGTCGCAAGCCTTCCATGCGGGAGTGGGCGGTGGCCAGGCCCACGCCCGACAGCAACACCGAGAAGCGCCGCGCCTCCCAGCGGCAGGAGGCGTCCATGGCGCGCGTGCCGCTGCGCAGCAGGCGGCCGAGAGCCTCGAAGATGCGCTCCTGAGCCGGTTCGCCCAGGGCGGCGACCTCGGCCGTGGGCGGATCGATCTCGATGAAGACCACCGCGAACTCGCGGTGCTCTCGCGTCGACAGGTCCAGTTCGCGGCGCAACTGCTCTTCGAAGTGCCCGCGCGCATGCAAGCCGGAGGACTGGTCGCGCATGGTCTGGTCGGCCAGTTCGCGACGAAGCTGTTCGTTGGCACGCTGCTGCTGCTCGAGTTGCTGCAGGGCGATGGTGAGCTGCGCAGCCTTGCGCTGGGCGGGGCGTTGGTCGGTCCAGACGCTGCAAAGCCAGCGCGATGCGCCCGGCTGCCCCGCCACCAGGCAGCGAAGCACCGAGAAGTCGTGCCGCTCGCCCTTCCACTCGAAGGCGTGATCGCTGCGCAGCGCCTTGCCCTGCGACAGGGCAGTCTTCTCGGCGGCGCGGAACATCGTGGCCAAGGAGACGTCGAAGAGGTCGGCGTCGCTGTTGCCGGCCACCTCGGCAGGAGCCCGCCCGACAAAAGCCGCAAGACCTTCGTCGACCCAGACGTAGCGGCCGGTCTCCACGTCCTTGACGGCCAGCATGTCGCCACGGTGCGAAAGCACCACGGGCCATAAGTTCGCCAGCGCAGCGCCGACTTCCGGCGTGATGATCGAAGGGGCGTCGTTGCTCACTCGGCGAATGCTCTCATGCAATGGGGTTCCTGCAGCCAGTTCGCGCCACGGCTTCACGTCGATATTGGACCTCCGGGCACCGGAGATCAAGAAGTCGTGCGCAGGAACGACAGTGTCGGTGCATCGGGCGCCACGCTTCGGGCCTGTCGCCGCCCTCGGGTGCACCAATGTGTGACATGTGCGACAGCGCCGCGGCGAGCCGCCGGTGGAGGTCAGGGGACGTTTCCGCAGCCACCGGCTCGAGCCGTCCCGGTCTCCCGTGCGCCCGCACCGATGGGGGCCCTTGGCGCACGCTTGGTTTCCGGGCTAGAATCGCGCTCTTTGCTGGCAACGTGCGTGTCGATCCAGCGCCCCGAGCAGCCCCAGGCCAGGCCCCCGGTCCCCCCAAGGGCACCACAGGCCGAAGCCGCCGAGCTGCCACCGACGGGCCGGACACCGAGCGCTATCTTCTGGACCTCACCCTACATGACCACCATCCGCGTCAAAGAGAACGAGCCGTTCGACGTCGCCCTGCGACGTTTCAAGCGCACCATCGAAAAAATCGGCCTGCTGACCGAACTGCGCGCGCGCGAGTTCTACGAGAAGCCCACGGCAGAGCGCAAGCGCAAGAAGGCGGCGGCGGTCAAGCGCCACTTCAAGCGGGTGCGCAGCATGCAGTTGCCCAAGAAGATGTACTGACCCCCGGGTGATCCGCCCTGCCGAGCCCGCACGGTGCGCCGTTGCGGGTTTTGTCGTTTCTGGAGCAAGACGATGAGCCTGAAAGACCGCGTCACCGAGGACATGAAGACTGCCATGCGGGCCAAGGACAGCGCCCGCCTGTCGACCATCCGCATGCTGCTGGCCGCATGCAAGCAGAAGGAGGTCGACGAGCGCGTGGTGCTGGACGATGCTGCCGTCGTCGCCATCGTCGACAAGCTCATCAAGCAGCGCAAGGATTCCATCGCCGCGTTCGCCCTGGCCGCCCGCACCGACCTCGTCGACAAGGAGACGGCCGAACTGCAAGTGCTCGAGGCCTACCTGCCGCAGCGGCTCTCGGCCGAGCAGATCGCGCAGGGCGTGCAGGCGCTGGTGGCCGAACTGGGGGCCGCCGGGCCCGGCGACATGGGCAAGGTCATGGGTGCGGCCAAGTCGCGCTTCGCCGGCCAGGCCGACATGGGCATGGTTTCTGCTGCGGTCAAACAAGCCCTCAACAAGGCCTGATCCAGGAAGGTCCCGCATGAACCCCTTGCCTGCACGCGCCGTGACGCAGGACATCTGCGTCGCGCCCCAGCTCACACCCGCCGCGATGGCCGAGGCCGCCGCGGCCGGGTTCAGGAGCGTGGTCAACAACCGCCCCGACTTCGAGCACGGCCCCGACCAGCCGACGAACGCGGAGATCGAAGCCGCAGCGCTGGCCGCCGGCCTCCAATACCGGCACCTGCCGGTGGCAGGCGGCTACCAGTCGCCCGAAGAGATCGCGAAGTTCGCCGAACTGCTGCGGACGCTGCCGCGCCCCCTGCTCGCCTTCTGCCGCTCGGGCGCCCGCTCCGAACGCCTGACGAAGGCCGCCCTGAGCCTGGCCTGAGCCCGGCGCAGCGCCGAGCCGCTGCCGTTGGCCAGCGCCGGGTACCGGCCCCGGCTCCGTTCAGGCGGCTTTCAGCGCTGCCGCCTACAGTCGCGCCCGGAACGATGGCAAACCCGCGCCGCCGCTGCGGTGCTGCTTCCTAGAATCCTGCGCAGCGCGCCCGGCGCCCCGCGCAAAGAAGACGGAGACCCCCAGTGCCTGCAATGCTCAAGCTCTCGCAGCTGATCGACACGCTCAACGAGTGGATCGGCAAGTTCATCATGTGGCTAATCCTTGCCGCGGTCCTCATCAGCGCCGGCAACGCCATCATGCGCAAGGCCTTCGACATCGGCTCGAACGCCTTCCTCGAGATCCAGTGGTACCTCTTCGCCGGCGTCTTCATGCTCGGGGCCGGCTATGTGTTCCTGAAGAACGCGCACGTGCGCATCGACTTCATCGCCGGCAAGCTCAGCAAGCGCACCAACGCCATCATCGACATCCTGGGCATCGTCGTGTTCACGATTCCGCTGTCGCTGATCCTCGTCACCCTGTCGTGGCCGGTGTTCGAGCGGGCCTGGGTGTCGGGCGAGATGAGCCAGAACGCCGGCGGCCTCATCCGCTGGCCGGTGATGCTGTTGATTCCGGTGGGCTTCTCGCTGCTGGCGCTGCAGTGCCTGTCGGAGCTGACCAAGCGCATCGCCTTCCTGACCGGCCATCGCAAGGAGCCCTTCACCGACTTCGAAGACAAGCTCGCGGAGCAGAAGTTCGCCGAAGCCCTGGCCGAAGAAGCCGCCCGCCGCGAAGCCGCGCTGCTGGCCGCCAAGACCGCCAAGGGGCAGTGACATGACCGCCTTCATCGCACAGAACTTCGTCCCGCTCATGTTCGCGGGCCTGCTCGGTTTCCTGCTCACCGGCATCCCGGTGGCCTTCGGCCTGGCGGCCACCGGCCTGCTCTTCGGCTTCATCGGCATGGAAGCAGGGCTGTTCCCCAGCAACATGTTCCAGGCCCTGCCCCTGCGCGTGATGGGCATCATGCAGAACGACACGCTGCTGGCCATCCCTTTCTTCACCTTCATGGGGATCATCCTCGAACGCTCGGGCATGGCCGAGGACCTGCTGGAGACGGTGGGCCAGGTGTTCGGGCCGCTGCGCGGCGGCCTGGCAGTGGCCGTGGTGCTGGTGGGCGCCCTGCTGGCCGCCACCACCGGCGTGGTGGCCGCGGCCGTCATCAGCATGGGCCTGATTTCCTTGCCCATCATGCTGCGCTACGGCTACAACCGCACCATCGCCACCGGCACCATCACGGCCAGCGGCACGCTGGCGCAGGCCGTCCCGCCGTCGCTGGTGCTCATCGTGCTGGCCGACCAGCTCGGCCGCTCGGTGGGCGACATGTACGCCGGCGCGCTGATCCCCGCCCTGCTGCTCATCAGCCTGTACCTGCTGTTCATCGCCGCAGTGGCCTTCATCAAGCCCAAGTGGGTGCCCGCGCTGCCGCTCGAGGCACGCATCTACCGGGAAAGCAGCGGCTCCAGCGGACACCGTTCGCTGCTGGTGCTGGTGGTCGTGTGCGCCCTGGCCGGCCTGGCCTGGTCCAGCGTTCACCAGCAGGTCATCAACCCCCTGATCGAACGCGAGCTGCCGGCGCCCGGCGACGAGCGCTTCATCCTGTCGATGACCGTCGCCTCGTTCCTGGCGCTGGGCCTGGCCATCGCCAACCGCGTGATGCGCTTCGGCCTGCTGTCCAAGCTGGCTGAGCAGGTCACCTTCGTGCTGATCCCGCCGCTGGTGCTGATCTTCCTGGTGCTGGGCACCATCTTCCTGGGCGTGGCCACGCCCACCGAGGGCGGCGCGATGGGTGCCTTGGGCGCGCTGTTGATGTCGGTGGCACGGGGTCGCCTGGGCTTCGGCCTGTTGAAGCAGGCGCTGGACAGCACGGCCAAGCTCTCGGTCTTCGTGATGTTCATCCTGATCGGCTCGACCGTCTTCAGCTTCACCTTCAACGCCGCCGACGGTCACATCTGGGTCGAACACCTGTTCGACAAGCTGCCCGGCGGCCAGCTCGGCTTCCTGCTGGTGGTGAACCTGCTGGTGTTCATCCTGGGCATGTTCATCGACTTCTTCGAGATCGCCTTCATCGTGGTGCCCATCCTGGCCCCGGTGGCCGACAAGATGGGCATCGACCTGATCTGGTTCGGCGTGATCCTGGCAATGAACCTGCAGACCTCGTTCCTCACACCGCCTTTCGGCTTCGCGCTGTTCTACCTGCGCAGCGTGGCCGCGAAGAAGGACTACCAGGACCGCATCACCGGGCAGCTGATTCCCGCCGTCACCACGGTGCAGATCTACAAGGGCTCGATCGCCTTCATCATCCTTCAGCTGATGATGGTGGCAGCGGTGATCGCCTTTCCGGAACTGGTCACCGGCGGCATGGACAAGGTCGAGCTGATCGACGCCGACAAGGCACTGGAGACCATGGGCCTGCCGACCGAGGAAGAGGCCGCCGTGCCCGAGGGTGAGGCGTCGGCGCCGGAGGGCTCCGCCAGCGAGCCGGGCGGCGAAGCCGCAGCCGCCGAAGACGATCCCATGAAGGCGCTGGAAGAGTCGATGAAGAAGGACTCGGCCGGCGGCAACAAGCCCTGAGCCACCGGGGGCCGGCAGCAGCCGGCCCTTGCCTTTCTGGCGGGGTCGAAACCCCAAGAAAAAAGGGCCCCGCAGTGCGGGGCCCTTCTCATGGCGTGTCGCGACTCAGAGCTTGACGCTCTGCATGTAGCTGTCGAAACGCGCTTCGGTGAAGCGGAACCACAGATTGGATTCGCGACGGAAGTTGCTGTAGTCGTCGTAGATCTTCTTGAACGCGGGGTTCGACGCGCTGATCTCGCTGTAGAGCGCCATGGCTTCCTTGAAGGCGGCATCGAGCACCGGCTTCGGGAAGGCCACCAAACGCGTCTTGCCGGCCACCAACTGCTTCAGGGCTGCAGGGTTGCGCGAGTCGTACTTGGCCTGCATCTCGGTGTGCGCATAGGCAGCAGCGCTTTCGATGATGGCCTTGTACTCGGCGCTGAGGCCGTCGAAAGCCTTCTGGTTGACGTACAGGTCGAGCTGCGGACCACCTTCCCACCAGCCGGGGTAGTGATAGATCGGGGCGACCTTGTTGAAGCCCAGCTTCTGGTCGTCATAGGGGCCGACCCATTCGGCGGCGTCGATGGTGCCCTTCTCCAGCGCCTGGTAGATCTCGCCGCCCGGAATGTTCTGAGACACCGTGCCCAGGCGACCCGTGACCTTGCCGGCAAAGCCGCCAACGCGGAACTTCAGGCCCTTCATGTCGGCAACGGTCTTGATCTCCTTGCGGTACCAGCCGCCCATCTGGGCGCCGGTGTTGCCCATGGGGAAACTGGTGAAGCCGTAGTTCGAATAGAACTCGCGCATCAGCTTCAGGCCATTGCCGTCGTACTGCCAGGCCGTCATCTGGCGGCTGTTCAGGCCGAAGGGGATGGCGCAGCCGAGTGCGAAGGCGTCGTTCTTGCCGAAATAGTAGTAGGGCGCGGTGTGGCCCATCTCCACGGTGCCGTTCTGCACCGCGTCGACGAGGCCGGGCATGGGCACCAGTTCACCGGCAGCGTGCACGGAGATCTCGAACTTGCCGCCGGTCATGTCCTTGACCTTCTTCGAGAAGGTGTCGGCCGCCCCGTAGATGGTGTCGAGCGCCTTCGGGAAGCCCGACGTCAGACGCCAGCGCAGATTGGCCTGGGCGTGGACCACGGCCGGGGCCATGCCGGTGGCCAGGATGCCAGCAAGGCCTGCGCCTTGTACGAAGGAACGACGTTCCATGGATGGATCTCCTGCAAGGATCAGAGGGTTTGGATGAAAGAACGACGCGGAATTCTAGGGATCGGACCGTCCTGGCCCGGGCGGGTTTACCCGCTCGGCCAGGGCTCAGCCACACGCCCTGTCCGCGCTGCCGACAGTGTGATCAACGAAGCTAAACGAATGCTGAAATCAGGGTAAGCCCGATCCCGGACCCCTCACTCGCCAGCCAGTTTCATGTGGTCGATCAGGACGGAACCGACGGAGCGCGACCCCTGGTTGTAGACATCGGCCCCGATGGCGACGATGCCCCTGAACATGTCGCGCAGGTTGCCGGCGATGGTCACTTCGTGCACCGGGAAGGCGATCTGGCCGCCTTCGACCCAGAAGCCCGCCGCGCCGCGCGAATAGTCGCCGGTGACGGCATTCACGCCCTGCCCCATCAGTTCGGTGACGAACAAGCCGCGGCCCAGGCGGCGCAGCATGGTGTCGAGGTCGTCGCCGGCCTTCGTCAGGCGGCTGGTCATCCACAGGTTCTGCGCGCCGCCCGCATGCCCGGTGGTGCGCATGCCCAGCTTGCGCGCCGAGTAGCTCGACAGGAAGTAGCCCTGCACCACACCGGCCTCGATCACCTGTCGGGCCCGGGTGCGCACGCCTTCGTCGTCGAAGGGCGCGCTGCCCTTGCCCTTGCGCACATGCGGGTCTTCGCGCACGTCCACGTGCGGCGCCAGCACGGGCTGGCCGAGGCTGTCCAACAGGAAGCTGGCCTTTCGGTACAGCGCACCGCCCGAGGTGGCACCGACGAGAGAGCCCAGCAGGCCCGAGGCCACCGGCGCCTCGAACAGCACCGGCACCTCGCCGGTGGGCACGCGACGGGAGTTCAGCCGCGCCAGTGCGCGTTCTGCGGCATAGCGGCCGACGGATTCCGGCGACGACATCTCGGCGGCGTCGCGCATCGAGCTGTACCAGGCGTCGCGCTGCATGCCGCGACCGCGCCCGGCGATGGGTGCGGCCGACAGGTAGTGGCGCGAACTGGCATAACCACCCCGGAAGCCGCGCGTGTTGCCGGCCCAGAAGTGCGACTGCTGTGCCGAGCATCCGCCGCCCTCGCTGTTGGTGATGCGCTTGCTGGTGGACAAGGCCGCAGCCTCGCAGCGGCCCGCCACCTCGGCAGCCTGCGCCGCGTCGATCAGCCAGGGATGGAAGAGGTCGAGGTCTCGCGCCACGTCCTCGGGCGAGGCCAGGTCCTCGGCGTCGGGCAGACCGGCGGCCGGGTCGGCGGCGGTGAAGCGTGCGATGTCGTAGGCCGCCTGCACCGTCTGCCTGAGCGCTGCGGCCGAGAAGTCGGAGGTGCTCGCGTTGCCGCGGCTCTGGCCCAGGTAGACGCTCACGCCCAGCGACTTGTCGCGGTTGCGTTCCACGTTCTCGAGTTCGCCCATGCGCACCGAGACCGACAGCCCCACGCCTTCGGAGACCTCGGCGCCGGCGTCGCTGGCCCCCATCTTCTTCGCCAGCGCGAGCGTGTCGTCGACGAGTTGCTGGAAGGTCTCGCGGCTGTAGGCGAAGCCGTGATCGGTGCGGGGTCGGGTCATGGGCAAGGGAGCTCGGGGTGGATCGCGCCGCGGCGGGCGGCACGAAGGGGCGTCGACAGGGGTGCGGACTATGATACCGGCCGCACTCAACGCCCTCAGCGCAGACCCCAGACCATGACCAAGCGCGCCGCTCCGCACCGGGGTATCGACGCCCACTACGGCGACGAGACCGACGATGCCTCCCGCCCCAGCAAGACCCGGCTCAAGCAGCAGTCGCACGACCTGCAGGACCTGGGCCTGGCCGTGGCCGCGCTGTCCGACGAACGGCTGGCGAAGATCGACATGCCCGAGTCGCTGCGCGATGCGATCGAGATGTACCGCAAGACGCGCTCGCATGAAGGCCGCCGCCGGCAGATGCAGTACGTCGGCAAGCTCATGCGCAGTGCCGACGAAGCCGCGCTGCGCGAAGCCGTGGCCGAAGCCACGCTGGGTTCGGCGCGCGAGACGCTGCTGCTGCACGAGACCGAGATGTGGCGCAACGCCCTCATCGCCGACGACGACGCGATGACGCGTTGGCTCGTGGACCACCCCGAGACCGACACGCAGCAGCTGCGCAGCCTGGTGCGCGCCGCGCGTCGCGACGCCGCCGGCCTGGCCGCCGAAGCGCGCCAGCCGCGCAGCTACCGCGACCTGTTCCAGTTCCTCAAGCCCATGCTGATCGAGGCCAAGACATGAGCGTTGATTTCGAACCCGTGCGCATCGGCGTGGTCTCGGTGAGTGACCGCGCCTCCAGCGGCGTGTACGAGGACAAGGGCATCCCTGCCCTGCAGGACTGGCTGGGCCGCGCGGTGCGCAATCCCATCGAGTGGCAGACGCGGCTGATCCCCGACGAGATGTCGCGCATCAGCGCCGCGCTGTGCGAACTGGTCGACGAGGTGGGTTGCCATCTGGTGCTGACCACCGGCGGCACCGGCCCGGCGCCACGCGACGTCACCCCCGAAGCCACCATCGACGTCGCCGACAAGGTGATGCCCGGCTTCGGCGAACAGATGCGCCAGATCAGCCTGGCCTTCGTGCCCACGGCCATCCTGTCGCGCCAGGTGGCGGTGATCCGCGGCAAGGCGCTGATCATCAACCTGCCCGGGCAGCCGAAGTCGATCGCCGAGACGCTGCAGGGCCTGCCGCAGGCCACGCCGCCGGTGCACGGCATCTTCGCGGCGGTGCCCTACTGCGTGGACCTCATCGGCGGACCGTACATCGAGACCGACGAGGCGATGTGCAAGGCCTTCAGGCCGAAGTCGGCGCTGCGGCCTGCCAGGCCTGGAGCCTGAGCCGGCCTACTTGACCAGGCGGTTCAGGCGCTCGGCGTCGAAAGTCTCGGTGGTCTGCGCGTCCTGCGGCACACAGTCGCCGGCCGGCAGCTCGCGCGCGCGGGACGACAGTTTTTCGATGGCCTGCCACAGCAGCATGATCTGGTGCTCCTGGCCCGACGCGTTGTCGATGAGGCCCTTCATGGCCTGTGACACCGGATCGTCGCCCTGCGTGACGCCGTAGGCCGAGAAGCCCATCTTGGCCGCAGCAGCCTCGCGCGCGGCCTCCAGGTCGCGCTGGATGATGCGCGCCGGGTTGCCCACCGCGGTGGCACCCGGCGGCACCGGCTTGACGACCACCGCGCTGGAACCGATGCGCGCACCGTCGCCCACCGTGAAGCCGCCCAGCACCTGCGAGTTGGCCCCGACGATGACGCCGCGGCCCAGCGTCGGGTGCCGCTTGGCGCCCTTCGACAAGGAGGTGCCACCGAGCGTCACGCCCTGGTAGATGGTGCATTCGTCGCCGATCTCGGCGGTCTCGCCCACCACCACGCCCATGCCGTGGTCGATGAAGACGCGGCGGCCGATGGTGGCACCCGGGTGGATCTCGATGCCGGTGAGAAAGCGCGCGACGTGCGAGGTGAACCGCCCGGCCCAGCGCCAGCCGCGCTGCCAGAACCAGTGGGCGCGACGGTGCAGCACCAGCGCGTGCAGGCCCGGGTAACAGGTGAGCACCTCCCACGTCGAGCGCGCGGCGGGGTCGCGCTCGAGGATGCAGGCGATGTCTTCACGCAGTCGGCTGAACATGGGGGCTCCGGACCATCTGGACGCCGAACTCGGGTCATTCCCGAGTCAACGAGGTGATTTCAGTGTAGCCGCGCGGGCGATTCCGCGCAGGATGTGCACCTCTTCGTGCGTGAGCTGGGCGCGATTGAGCAGCTGGTTCAGGCGCGGCATCAGCTTGCGCGGCGCGGCGGGATCGAGGAAGCCGATGGCCTCCAGCGTGGTCTTCCAGTGCTGCAGCAGGCCTTCGATGGCAGCGCCATCGGCCAGCGATGGATCGGAGGTGCGTGCCGACACGCCGAAGCCGCCGATCGCCTGGCGCCAGTCGTAGGCGATGAGCTGCACCGCCTGCGCCAGGTTGAGCGAGCCGTAGTCGGGGTGCGTGGGCACGCTCAGGCAGGCGTGGCAGCGGTAGACGTCCTCGTTGGACAGACCCGTGCGTTCCGGTCCGAAGACGAAGGCCACGCGATGCGGGCTGGTGGCCAGCGTCGCGAAGTGTTCGCGCGGGGCGAAGGTGGGCGGGCCGAAGTCGCGCGGCGTCATCGCCGTGGCGCAGGCCCAGCTGATGCCGTCCAGCGCCTCGGCCAGCGTGTCCACCGTGCGTGCGCCGGCCAGCACGTCGCCGGCGCCGCTGGCCCGGGCCAGCGTCTCCTCGCGCTGCAGCACGTCGGGCCAGCGCGGCTGCACCAGCACCAGGTCGGCAAAGCCCATCACCTTCATGGCGCGCGCCGCCGCGCCCACGTTGCCGGCATGGCTCGTGTGCACCAGCACGAATCGGGTGGTGTCGCTCATCAGCGCGGCGGACGGGGTCGCGGGTAAACTCGGGGGCTCTGCTGCAGCGGCGTCATGTCGCAATTGTCGCTGCAGCGCTCTTTTCATCGCCGCCGCCCCGCCCTCCCCCAGACCAAGGTCCGTCATGTCCCAAGCGCTCCATCCCATGCTGAACATCGCCATCAAGGCGGCCCGTGCGGCGGGATCGATCATCAACCGGGCGGCCCTCGACCTCGACATCATCAAGGTCGGGCAGAAGGGGCCCAACGACTTCGTCAGCGAAGTCGATCAGGCGGCGGAACAGGCCATCATCGACGTGCTGCTGGAAGCCTATCCGGGCCACGGCATCCTGGCCGAGGAGTCCGGGCGCAGCCGCGGCGCCAAGGACAGCGAGTTCACCTGGATCATCGATCCGCTGGACGGCACCACCAACTTCCTGCACGGATTCCCGGTGTATGCCGTGTCGATCGCGCTGGCGCACCGCCACCAGGTGCACCAGGCCGTCGTCTACGACCCCACGCGCAACGACATGTTCTACGCATCGCGCGGGCGCGGCGCCTTCCTGAACGACCGCCGGCTGCGCGTGTCCAAGCGCACGCGGCTGTCCGACTCGCTGATCGGCACCGGCTTCCCCTTCCGCAAGGGCGACAACTTCAAGCGCTACCTGAAGATGTTCGAGGACGTGATGCAGAGCTGCGCCGGCCTGCGCCGCCCGGGTGCCGCCGCACTGGACCTCTGCTACGTGGCCGCCGGCTACTACGACGGCTTCTTCGAGACCGGCCTGAACCCCTGGGACGTGGCCGCAGGCTCGCTGATCATCACCGAGGCCGGCGGCCTGATCGGCAACTTCACCGGCGAAAGCGACTACCTGTACCAGCGCGAGGTCGTGGCGGGCTGCCCCAAGGTCTACGGACAACTGGTGCAGATCCTGGCCCCGTACAGCCGGGTCATCAAGGACGAGGAGCCGGCGCAGGAGTCCGCCGCTGGCAGGCAGACCACCGCAGCTGGCGATGCCACGCAGGCCTTCGTCGACGCCGCAGCGCCGGCGGCGGCAGACGCCCCCGCGGCGGTGCCCGTCAAGAAGGCCGCGGTACGCATCCGCCGCGCCGAGGCCGCGCCGCCCGGGGACGACGCGCCGATGTGATCGGCCGCGTGCGTCGGGCTGCGACGGCCGCCGACGTCGAACCCCAGGCCTTCAGGCCTTGCGCCCTGTTGCATAGACGGCCGCCTGCACGCGCGAGCTGAGCCCCAGCTTGCGCAGGATGTGCTGCACGTGGATCTTCACCGTCGTCTCGGCGATGTCGAGTGCACGCGCGATCTCCTTGTTGCTGGCGCCGCGCGCGATGTGCGCCAGGATCTGTTCCTCGCGCGGCGACAGCGGCGTGGCAGACTGATCGTTCGCGTCGGGCGCCGCCGGCTCGGCCTTCATCGACTGGAAGGCGGCCACCAGCTTGCTCGTCATCTCCGGGCTGACCACCGACTCGCCGGCCATCGCGCGCACGATGGTCGAGGCCAGCACGTCGCTGTCCACCGTCTTCAGCAGGTAGCCCTGCGCGCCGCCGCGCAGCGCCGCGGCCAGGTCGCGTTCGTCCTCGCTCACCGTGAGCATCAGCACACGTGCGCGCGGCGCCACCTCGCGCAGGCCGGCCAGCGCATCGACGCCCTTCACGCCGGGCAGGTGGTTGTCCAGCAGCACCACATCGGGCTGCGTCTCGGCGGCGCGGCGCAGGGCGTCACCGGCGTCGGCAGCCTCGGCCACGACCTGGAAGCGTGCATCGACGGCGAGCAGCGCCACGAGGCCGCGACGGAACAGCGTGTGGTCGTCGACCACCAGCACGCGGATGGCGGCTGCAGCACTCATGCCGCAAGGCGCTGACGCTCGGGCAGCGTCAGCACCACACAAGTGCCCGAGCCCGGCACCGAATCGACCTGCACGGTGGCCCCGATGCGTTGCGCACGTTCGCTCATGATGCGAAGCCCGACGTGCGTCTCGTCGCCGGCCGGGCCGCCGGCGTCGAAGCCGAGGCCGTCGTCACGCACTTCGACACGCCACCGAGGCGTCTGCCTCACTTCCACCCAGACTTCGCGCGCCCCCGCGTGCTTGCGCACATTGGACAACGCCTCCTGCACGACATGCAGCACCTGGACCTGGACGTCGGCGGCCAGCGGCAGGCCATCACCGTCGATCTGCAGGTGCGTGATCAAGCCGGTCTGGTGCTCGAACTTCTGCAGCGTGGTGCGAAGCGCCGGTGCGATGTCCTCGGTGTTGGTGCGCGTGCGGAAGTGCATCAGCAGCTCGCGCACGTCGGACAGGCTTTCGTTGACGCCGGTGTCCAGTTCCGCCACGGTGCGCTCGATCTGCACGGCGTCGCCGCGCTGCAGCGCACCGCGCAGCAGGCTCACCTGGATCTTCAGGAAGGCCAGGCCCTGCGCGATGGAGTCGTGCAGTTCGCGCGCGAGCAGGCCGCGCTCCTGCGCCACCGCGGTCTCGCGTTCCAGGGCGCCGGCGCGCAGGCTTTCGATGGCCGCCGCCAGGTGGCTGGCCAGCGTTTCCAGCAGCGCGCTGTCGTCGTCGGCCAGCTGGGTGGGCGTGCGGTAGAACAGGTTCAGCTCGCCGACCAGCCGCTCGTGAAGCCGAACCGGCACGCCGACCACGGTCTGGAAGCCGGCCCGCTCGCAGTGACCCAGGCGATCGGAGTGCCCGCCGGCCACGATGGGGATCACGCGCGTGCGCGCCTGGCCCTGCGGCTGGCCACAGAGGCAATGGCCCGTCGGCACGCACTGTTCTTCCTCGGCCACGGCAGCGGGCAGGCCGTCGGAGGCCAGCATCAGGTAGCGGCGGTTCGACTCGTCGCTCCAGCGCACCGCCGACGCGTCGGCACGCGCCACGCGGCGCACCTGGCGCGCGAAGCCCTGCGCCAGTTCGTCCAGCGTGGTGGCGCTGGCGACGAAGGCCGCGGCTTCGTAGAGCGCCGCCAGTCGCGCGTATTCGGTCTCCAGTCTCAGCGTCTTCTCCTGCACCTTGGCCTCGAGGTTCTGGTACAGGCCCTGAAGGGTTTCCGCCATCCGGTTGAAGCCCGTCGCCAGCGCACCGAATTCATCGTCGGAGTCGACTTCCACGCGCGCCGCGAGATCGCCCTTCTCGACCCGCTCGAGGCCACCCTGCAGCCGAGACAGCGGGTTGAAGACAAACAGGTAGCCGGCATACAGAAGCGTGACGGCGCTGGCGATGGCCAGGGCCACCAGGGCGAACTGGAACGCGTTGAGCACGGCGGTCAGCCTCGCCAACTGCGTCTCGATGGCGGAGACGAAGGCATCGATGCGCGCGACGAAGGCATCCGCCTGCTGCGCCACCTCGGCCGCCGAGGGGCGCTGCAGTGCAGTCCAGGCGGCACGCAGCGCCTGCCAGTCGGCACGCACGTCGGCAAACGCCGCCTGCGAGTGCTGGTCTCGCGGCACGAAGAGCGGCCGCGCGGGGTCGCCCGTGCTCAGCACTGCCACGCTGCGGTCGAACTCCGCCATCAGCGCCTGCACGCGTGCCGTGTCGCCGCTTTGCAGCGTCTGCGCCAGACGCCAGGTCTGCATGCGCATGCGACCGGCCTCGTTGACGGACGCGGCACCGCCCGACAGCTGCCAGGTCACCCACAAGGTGAGGCCGATGGAGATCAGCGCCACCAGCAGCAGCGCGCCGCCGATGGTGCCGAGCTTGGTGGACAGTGACCAGCGGTGGCGCACCGACGGACTGTAAGCCGGGGAGACGCCGTTGCGTAGAGGCCGCAGGCCACCGATCAACGTACGCCCCGTCGTCTGGCCATCTCGTCGCCCATATCTGCCAGTGTCGGCTCATCGATCAGCGGACGAACGCCCGGGTAGACCTGCGTTTCCTCGATCGCGATGTGCTCTCGGTACTGCGCGGCGAAGGCGCTCCAGCGGGCCCATGCCGCGTCGGCCCCTCCGGCGGGCGGCCAGGCGGCAGCCACGACGGCCTGGAGATCCCTGCGAACCCCGGCCCACGCCATCGTCATCGTCCGGTGGTCATGCTGCATCTGCCCGACGACCTGCTGCAGTTCAGCGGACCCCTGCGCCAGCAGCCGCGGGAAGAGATGCCGCTCCTCGTCCTCGTGATGGGCCGGGCCGGCCACGTCGAAATAGCGCATCACGTCCACCGCGGCACGCTGCGCGGTCGCCTCGGCGCCGTGATCGAGCAGGTGCGCGGCCAGGCGCTCCAGCAGGCCGAGCATGCGCTCGACGCGCTCGTGGCAGGCCTGAAGCATCTCGAAGGGCTCGTCGAAGCCGGCCGAGGGTGCGGCGTGCAGGGTGATGGGCGAAGCCTTGTTCATCAGGCGGACCTCGCCGGCGATGCGCTGGGCAGGGGCCGACTGCAGGGTGCAGCAACCGGCAGGCCCTGATGGTCGAAGGGCGGTGTGCGGCTTTGCTGGCCCCGCGTCAGGGTCCTGGCGTTCAATCCAGGCATGAACATCACCACCTTCGACGAACTGCTGCAGGCTGCGCGCCAGCAGAGCCAGCCCCAGCGCCTGCTGCTGGTCTTTGCCGGCGCCACGCTGCCTGAACACGCCACCCCGGAACAGCGCGAGAGGTTCGAGGACGGCGAGTCGGGCGAGCTGTCGCCGCTGATGTGCGTCGACAAGGACCCGGCGGAACTGAAGAGCTTCGAATCGCTCGCCGCCGAGGCGACGGTATTCGAGCAGCCCTGGGTGCTGGTGTTCGCGGCGGCGCTGTCGGGCAGCGACGGCCAGGCGCCGGCCGACAGCGCGGTGGCCAGCGCGCTGGAGCGCATGGTGGAGAACGTGCGCAGCGGCGAGTTGGCCCGGTTCATACCGTTCGATCGCCAGGGGCTGGCGGTGCAGGTGCGCTGAGGGCCGACGTGCCGGCCGGCGGCCCGGCGTCGTCGTAGGGGGCGTAGGGCCCGGTGCCGGCGTGCTCTGACGACGAGGCCGCGACGAAGGCGCCGCGCTGCACGTCGAACACGTGCACCTCGCCGTCTTCGATGACGTAGTGCCAGCCGTGCAGCGTGAGCTGGCGGGCTTCGACACGCTCGCGCACCATGGGGTAGTCCATCAGCCTTTCGAGCTGCAGCACCACGGCGCGCTGTTCCGTACGGCGAAGCACTTCGGGGCCGGGCTCGGCCACCGGCAGCGCCGCTTCTCGCCCCAGTTCCAGCCACTGCGCCAGGTTGCGCGCGGCCTCGGGCACGCCGCCATACAGCGCCCGGATGCCGCCGCAGTGGCTGTGCCCGCAGACGATGATGCGCGTGACCTGCAGGTTGAGCACGGCGAACTCGATGGCCGCTGCGGTGCCGTGGAACCCGGCCGAGCCGTCGTAGGGCGGCACGAAGGCGCCCACGTTGCGCACCAGGAACAGCTCCCCCGGGCCGGTGCCGGTCAGCAGGTAGGGCACCAGGCGCGAGTCGGAGCAGCCGATGAACAGCGTGGTCGGGTGCTGTCCGTCGTCCACCAGCAGCCGGAAGGTCGAGCGGTACTGCGGAAAGGCGTCGTCGTGGAAGCGCCGCAGCCGCGCCAGGAGTTCGTCGGGCATGGACGCCAGGCTCCGCGCTGCTGACTACTGGACCAGCGGCGTGGTGGCCGCGTCCAGGTCCACGCCGACCACGCTGGCCGCGCCGGCCAGCAACTGCAGGTACTGGCGCAGCGCCGTGGTGAAGCTCTGCTGCCGCAGGCGCTGGGCCACAGCTGACGCCACCGCCTCGAAGGCCGGCACGCGGCCGGGCTCGCGCGCCAGCACTTCCACCACGTGCAGGCCGAAACGGCTGTGCACCAGGCGCGGCAGCACACCCACTTCGCGCTGGCCGAACAGTTCGCGCGCGAACTCGGGCGCGCAGTCGTCGCGATTCAACCAGCCCAGGTCGCCGCCGTCGGCAGCGCTGGGACAGTTGGAGGTCTGCGCTGCGACGCCGGGGAAACGGTCGGCCTCGCCGGCCTCGGCGCCATGACGGCCGCGCAGGTCGACCAGACAGGCTTCGGCACGCTGGCGCAGGGCGTTCACGTCCAGGCCCGGCGTCACAGCGAAAAGCACGTGGCGCGCGTGCACCCGCTCGCCCACCGCGTAGTGGCCGGCGTGCGCGGCGTGGTGGCGTCGACAGGCTTCTTCCGAGGGCTCGGGCAAGCTCAGTTCGGTATCGAGCAGGCGCTCGATGGCGTCACTGGCGGCTTCGCTGAGCGCGCCGGCCTCGGGGGCGGGGTCGTCGCGAGACAACAGGCCGGCAGCGATCGCCGCCTGGCGCAGCAGTTCGCTGCAGGCGCGCTGGCGCAAGGTGTCGGCGTGGAGCACTTCATCGGCCGCTGCCAGTTCGATGCCGTTGATGCTCGGCGTCGCGGGCCGGGCCACCGCGGTGGCGGTCAGATCGGTGAAGATGGTCATGAGATGTCCTCGGCGATCAAGGGGTGCGCGGGGGGCGCGGCGTGTCCGCGGGAAGGTTCAGGCGCCTCGAGCGCACCAGCTGGTAGGGCCGGAACAGGTAGCCCACCGACGCGAAGCCGCTCCACACGTGCACCAGCCGGCTGAAAGGGAACAGCAGGAAGATGGTCATGCCCAGCACGAGGTGCACCTTGTAGGGCCAGTCCATCACGACCAGGGCGGCGGCGTCGGGCTGGAAGGTGACGATGCGCTGCGCCCACTCGGCCAGGATCAGCATCGCACTGCCGTCCGAGTGCGAGTACGAATACGGCAGCGTGATCAGGCCCAGCGTGAGCTGCACCCACAGGATCACCAGCACGGCCAGGTCGGTGCGGTGGCTGGTCAGCCGGATGCGTGGATCGAAGATGCGCCGGTGCAGCAGCAGGCTCAGTCCCACGAAGCAGATGGCGCCGGCGATGCCGCCCGCGTAGATGGCCAGGCGCTGCTTGACGTCGGCACCCAGGAACCCTTCGTAGAACCAGTGCGGCGTGAGCAGGCCGATGAGGTGCCCGAAGAACAGGAACAGGATGCCGACGTGGAAGAGGTTGCTGCCCCAGCGCAGCTGGCCCGCGCGCAGCATCTGCGACGAGTCGCTCTTCCAGGTGTACTGGTCGCGGTCGAAGCGCGCCAGGCTGCCCATCAGGAAGACCGACAGGCAGATGTAGGGGTAGACGTTGAAGAAGAAGTTGTGAAGGGTGCTGGGGGTGTTCATGCTTGCACTCCAGGGGTGGGGTGGGCGCCGGCCACCCGGGCGGACGGCGGCCTGACGATCTGAATGGGTTGCGGCTGCCCGGGACGGGCCTGGCCCTGGGTCGAACAACCGTCGAAGGCCATCGGCTCGGCCCAGCTCTCGTCCAATGCCGGCTCCAGCGGCACGGCCACGGCCTGCGCCTTCTCGCCGGCGAGATCCAGCAGCGCGGCCAGCACGCACGCGTGTGCGGCCTCACGCCGCAGCAGCGCGCTGAAGATGACCTGCAGGATGTGCGCGATCTCGCCCAGGAAGGCCTTGGCCTGCGCGGGCGGCTGCGTCGACGCGTACTGCAGCACCACCGTGAGGTGGTCGGGCAGCTCGCCCGGCGCCAGGAACAGGCCGGCAGCCTCGTAGGTCTTGCACAGGTCCACCATGGCCGGGCCGCGGTCGCGGCTGTCGCCATGCACATGCTCGAAGAGGTGCAGCGCGGTGCCCCGGCCGCGGTCGAAGAGTTCGACGTGGTCGGCCTCCACGTCCAGTGGTCGGCGCCGGCCCAGACGGCTGATGAGCGCGTCGATCTCGGCCAGCCGGGAAGCGCCCAGCGCACGCTCGGCATGCAGTGCGTCCTGCAACTCCCCCAGGTGCGAACGCAGCGCCGCGTCGGGGTAGCCCAGCAGGTGCGACAGCACCCGCAAGGTCAAGGTGACGGGCTTGCTCATGCCGAGGCCTTGATGGGGATGGTGCGCTTCTTCTCGCTGCCGAACAGGCTGGTCTCGGAGTCGCCTTCGGAGCAGCCGTTGCCGAAGCTGAAGCCGCAACCGCCGCGCACGTTGAAGGCGTTCTCGGCGTACTCGCGGTGCGTGGTGGGAATGACGAAGCGGTCCTCGTAGTTGGCGATGGCCATCACGCGGTACATCTCCTCGACCTCGTTCACGCTCAGCTTCACCTGGTCGATGGCGGCGTGGTTGGCCTCGCCGTCCACGTGCTTGGCGCGCTGGTAGGCGCGCATGGCCAGCAGGCGCTCCAGCGCTCGCACCACCGGGAAGGTGTCGCCGGCGGTCAGCAGGTTGGCCAGGTACTTGACCGGGATGCGCAGCTGGTTGACGTCGGGGATCTCGCCGTTGGTGCCCACGTGGCCCGCGTTCGCGGCGGCCGTGATGGGCGACAGCGGCGGCACGTACCACACCATGGGAAGCGTGCGGTACTCCGGGTGCAGCGGCAGGGCCACCTTCCACTCCACCGCCATCTTGTAGACGGGGCTGTTGCGGGCCGCGTCCATCCAATGGTCGGGGATGCCGTCGAGCCGGGCCTGCTCGATGACCTTCGGGTCGTTCGGGTCGAGGAAGATGTCGAGCTGCGCCTGGTACAGGTCCTTGTCGTGCTCGACGCTGGCCGCTTCCTGGATGCGGTCGGCGTCGTACAGCAGCACACCCAGGTAGCGGATGCGGCCCACGCAGGTCTCGCTGCACACCGTCGGCTGCCCGGCTTCGATGCGCGGGTAGCAGAAGATGCACTTCTCGGCCTTGCCGCTCTTCCAGTTGTAGTAGATCTTCTTGTAGGGGCAGCCGCTCACGCACATGCGCCAGCCGCGGCACTTGTCCTGGTCGATCAGGACGATGCCGTCTTCCTCGCGCTTGTAGATGGAGCCCGAAGGACAGCTCGCGACGCACGCCGGGTTCAGGCAGTGCTCGCACAGCCTGGGCAGGTACATCATGAAGGTGTTCTCGAACTGGCCGTAGATGTCCTTCTGGATGTCGTCGAAGTTCTTGTCCTTCGAACGCTTGGAGAACTCGCCGCCCAGGATCTCCTCCCAGTTCGGGCCCCAGACGATCTTCTCCATGCGCTTGCCGGTGATCAGGCTGCGCGGCCGTGCGGTGGGCGCGTGCTGCATCTCGGGCGCCGACTGCAGGTGGTCGTAGTCGAATGTGAAGGGTTCGTAGTAGTCGTCGATCTGCGGCAGGTTGGGGTTGGCGAAGATCTTCATCAGCAGCTTCCAGCGGCCGCCCTGGCGCGGTTCGATGCTGCCGTTGCCCTTGCGGATCCAGCCGCCGTTCCACTTGTCCTGGTTCTCCCACTCCTTGGGGTAGCCGATGCCGGGTTTGGTCTCCACGTTGTTGAACCACGCGTATTCCACGCCGGGGCGGCTGGTCCACACGTTCTTGCAGGTCACGCTGCAGGTGTGGCAGCCGATGCACTTGTCCAGGTTCAGCACCATGCCGATCTGTGCGCGGACCTTCATGCGATGTCTCCTTGTCTTGCTCCCTCTCCCGCAAGGCGGGAGAGGGTGGGGGTGAGGGTGGGAAGGGGCTGGGGCGTGGCCCTCACCCCGGCCCTCTCCCGCAGGCGGGAGAGGGGGACGAGGCGGCTGTCGGCGCTCATGGGTTCTCACCCTGGGCCTGGTAGGCGGTGGCGAGGTGGTTGTCGGCGGGCGTGTCCAGCCAGTCGACCTTGGCCATCTTGCGCACCACCACGAACTCGTCGCGGTTGGTGCCGATGGTTCCGTAGTAGTTGAAGCCGTAGCTGAACTGCGCGTAGCCGCCGATCATGTGGGTCGGCTTCAGCACGATGCGCGTCACGCTGTTGTGGATGCCGCCGCGCACGCCGGTGATCTGCGACCCGGGCGTGTTGATGATCTTTTCCTGCGCGTGGTACATCAGCAGCATGCCGGGGTTCACGCGCTGGCTGACCACGGCACGCGCCGCGATGGCGCCGTTGATGTTGAAGACCTCGACCCAGTCGTTGTCCTCGATGCCCGAGCGCTTCGCGTCGTCCTCGCTGAGCCACACCACCGGGCCGCCGCGGTTGAGCGTCAGCATCATCAGGTTGTCGCTGTAGGTGCTGTGGATGCCCCACTTCTGGTGCGGCGTGATGAAGTTGAGCAGGATCTCCTTGTGTCCGTTCGGCTTGATGTCGTGGATGCCGGCCGTGGTCTTCAGGTCCACCGGCGGCCGGTAGCTGCTGAAGCCCTCGCCGAAGGCGATCACCCAGGGGTGGTCCAGGTAGAACTGCTGCCGTCCGGACAGGGTGCGCCAGGGGATCAGCTCGTGCACATTGGTGTAGCCGGCGTTGTAGCTGACGGTCTCGCTCTCGATGCCGCTCCAGGTCGGGCTGCTGATGATCTTGCGCGGCTGCGCCTGCACGTCGCGATAGCGGATCTTCTCGTCCTCGCGGTAGAGCGCCAGGTGCGTATGGTCACGCCCGGTCTGCTTGCCCAGCGCCTTCCAGGCCTTCACCGCGACGTGTCCGTTGGTCTCGGGGGCGAGCTGCAGGATGACCTCGCAGGCGTCGATGTCGGTGACGATCTTGGGCATGCCCTGGGTGACGCCCTCGACCAGCGTCTTGCCGTTGAGCTGGCCCAGCTGCTCGACCTCGGTCCCGGTCTTCCAGCCTATGCCCTTGCCACCATTGCCGAGCTTGTCCATCAAGGGGCCGAGTGCGGTGAAGCGCTTGAACACGTTGGGGTAGTCGCGTTCCACCACGGTGATCTGCGGCGCGGTCTTGCCGGGGATCAGCTCGCACTGGCCCTTCTTCCATTCCTTCACGTCGAAAGGCTGGGCCAGCTCGCCGGCGGTGTCGTGCATGATGGGCGTGAGCACCACCTCGCGCTCGACCCCCAGGTGGCCGACGCAGACCTCGCTGAAGGTCTTCGCGAAGCCCTTGTAGATCTCCCAGTCGCTGCGGCTCTGCCACACCGGATCCACCGCCGCGGACAGCGGGTGGATGAAGGGGTGCATGTCGCTGGTGTTGAGGTCGTTCTTCTCGTACCAGCTGGCCGTGGGCAGCACGATGTCGCTGTACAGGCAGGTGGTGCTCATGCGGAAGTCGAGTGTCACCACCAGGTCGAGCTTGCCGACCGGCGCGTCCGCGTGCCAGACCACTTCGCTGGGCTTGGCCTCGTCGACCCCCAGGTCCTTGCCCTGGATGCCGTTCTCGGTGCCCAGCAGGTGCTTGCAGAAGTACTCGTGGCCCTTGCCCGACGAGCCCAGCAGGTTGCTGCGCCAGACGAACAGCACGCGCGGCCAGTTCTGCGGGGCATCCGGGTCCTCGCAGCTCATCTGCACGGTGCCGTCCTTCAGGGCCTTGACCACATAGTCCCTGGGCGCCATGCCGGCGGCGGTGGCGTCCTTGACCACCTGCAGCGGATTCGTCTTGAGCTGCGGCGCGCTGGGCAACCAGCCCATGCGCTCGGCACGCACGTTGTAGTCGATCATGCTGCCGGCATACATCGCCTTGTCGGCCTCGCTCAGCGTGGGTGAGACGATCTCTTCCATGCCCAGCTTCTCGTATCGCCACTGGTCGGTGTGGGCGTAGAAGAAGCTGGTGCTGTTCATCTGTCGCGGCGGGCGGATCCAGTCCAGCGCGAAGGCCAGCGGAGTCCAGCCGGTCTGCGGGCGCAGCTTCTCCTGGCCCACGTAGTGCGCCCAGCCGCCGCCGCTCTGGCCGATGCAGCCACACATCATCAGCAGGTTGATGACGCCACGGTAGTTCATGTCGGCGTGGTACCAGTGGTTCATCGCCGCGCCGATGATGATCATCGACCTGCCCTGGGTCTTGTGGGCGTTCTCGGCGAACTGGCGCGCCACGGTGATGATCTGGTCGCGCGGCGTGCCGGTGATGCTCTCGGCCCAGGCCGGTGTGTAGGCGGCATCGTCGTCATACGAGCTCGCGCCGGAGCCCAGGCCGCGGTCGATGCCGTACTGCGCCACCTGCAGGTCGAACACCGTGGCCACCAGGGCCTCGCGGTGATCGCCTTCCTTGCCCAGGCGCAGCCGCACGGCCGGCACCCTGACGAAGTTGATGTCGCCGTTCTGCACGTTGGACTTGAAATGCGGGGTCGTCACGCCTCCGAAGTAGGGCAGGCCGACGCCGACGACCTCGTGCGCCTGCACGCCGTCTTCCAGCACCGACAGCTTCAGCTTCACCTCGCCGCCATGGCGCGCTTCCTTGTTCTCCAGGTTCCACTTGCCCTCGTCGACACCACCCTCGGGTGTCCAGCGGAATCCGATGCTGCCGTTGGGCAGCACGGCCCGGCCATCGATGTCGAAGGCCACCGTCTTCCACTCGGGGTTGTTGTCCTGCCCCAGCTTGCCGTTGAAGTCGCTGGCGCGCAGGTAGCGGTCGGGCACCAGGGTCTTGGTGCCGTCGGGCAGCGTGTGCTCCTTCAACATCACCAGCAGCGGCAGGTCGGTGTAGCGGCGCGCGTAGTGGTCGAAGTACGGGCTGCGCTGCTTGAAGTAGAACTCGTTCAGCGCCACGTGGCCCATCGCCATCGCCAGCGCCGCGTCGGTGCCCTGCTTGGGGTGCAGCCAGATGTCCGCCAGCTTCGCGACTTCGGAATAGTCGGGCGTCACCGCCACCGTCTTCGCCCCCTTGTAGCGCACCTCGGTGAAGAAGTGCGCATCGGGCGTGCGCGTCTGCGGCACGTTGCTGCCCCAGGCGATGATGTAGGAGCTGTTGTACCAGTCGGCCGATTCGGGCACGTCGGTCTGTTCGCCCCACACCTGCGGGCTGGCCGGCGGCAGGTCGCAGTACCAGTCGTAGAAGCTCATGCAGACGCCGCCGATCAGGCTCAGGTAGCGGCTGCCGGCGGCATAGCTGACCATGCTCATGGCCGGGATCGGCGAGAAGCCGATGACGCGGTCGGGGCCGTGCTTCTTGATCGTGTAGACATTCGACGCGGCGATGATCTGGTTCACCTCGTCCCAGCTGCTGCGAACGAAGCCGCCCATGCCGCGCACCTGCTGGTAGTCGCGCCGTGCCTCGGGGTTCTCGACGATGGTGGCCCAGGCGTCCACCGGGCTCCTTGCTGTCTCCATCGCCGCGCGCCAGCGCTCGAGCAGGCGGCCGCGCACCATCGGGTACTTCACGCGGTTGGCGCTGTACAGGTACCAGCTGTAGCTGGCGCCCCGGGCGCAGCCGCGCGGCTCGTGGTTGGGCATGTCCCAGCGCGTGCGCGGGTAGTCGGTCTGCTGCGTCTCCCAGGTGACGATGCCGCCCTTGACGTAGATCTTCCAGCTGCAGCTGCCGGTGCAGTTCACGCCGTGCGTGCTGCGCACGATCTTGTCGTGCGCCCAGCGGTTGCGGTAGGCGTCCTCCCAGGTGCGGTCTTCGCCGGTGGTGCGACCGAGGTCACCGGAGAAGGCCTCCTTGGGCAGCGAGAAGTGGCTCAATCGGTCGAGAAAGTGGCTCATGGTGTCGTCCTAGGAAGTCGATCTGCGCGCAGGCAGGTCAGCAGGGGTGGGCTGCGTTGCGGCGGCTGTAGCTCCACCAGGTCAACGCCATGCAGGAGAGATAGAAGAAGATGAACAGCTCCAGCGCAGCGGCGGCACTGCCGGTCATGGCCAGCGACGAGCCCAGGCTCTTGGGGATGAAGAAGCCGCCGTAGGCGCCCACGGCGCTGGCGAAGCCCAGCACGCCGGCCGCTTCGACCTGGCCTGCGACCACCGCCAGCGCCTGAGCCGAAGGCAGGCCCCCGGCATGCCGCAGCCGCTCGGCCACGAACAGGCTGGTGATCATGTGAAAGCTGCTGCCATTGCCCAGGCCGGCCGCAGCGAACAGGAGCCCGAAGGCCGCCAGGAAGCCGCCGAAATGGCCGCCCGACATCGGCTCCTGCGCGGCGCCGACCTCGGGCAGGCACAGCAGCGCCCCGGTCGCAGCCAAGGCCATCGCCGCGAAGGACCAGAAGGTCACCCGCGCGCCACCCTGGCGATCGGCCAGCCAGCCGCCCAGCGGTCGCAGCACGGCACCGACGAGCGGCCCGATCCACAGCAGATGCAGCGCCTCCGCTCGATGGAACTGGCTCTGCGCCAGCATTGGCAGGCTGGCAGAAAAACCGATGAAGCTGCCGAAGCTGCCCAGGTACAGCCAGCACATCTGCCAGTTGTGCCTGTTGGCGAAGACCGCCGCCTGCTCGGCCAAGCCGATGCGGGTGCCGACGAGATCGTTCATGCCGAACCAGGCGGCCGCGGTGCTGGCCAGGATCAGCGGAACCCAGACGAAGGCGGCGTTCTGCAGCCACATCGGGCCCTGCGTGGTCTGCTGCGCCGGCCCCCCCAGCACGCCGAAGAGGCCGAGCGCGATGACCAGCGGCACCAGCATCTGCACCAGGGCCACGCCCAGTTGCCCGAGTGCTGCAGCCAGGCCCTGGGCATGGCCCTGGCGCGCAGCCGGATAGAAGAAGCCGACGTGAGCCATCGCGCTGGCGAAGTTGCCGCCGCCCAGGCCGCACAGCAGGGCCAGCACCACCATCCACTCGTAGGGCGTGCTGGGGTCCTGCACCGCCAGGCCGATGCCGACGGCCGGCAGCAGCAGGCTGGCCGTGGCCAGCGTGGTGAAGCGGCGGCCGCCGATCAGGGGCACGGCAAAGGCGTAGAACAGGCGCAGCGTGGCACCGCACAAGGCCGGCAGCGCCGTCAGCCAGAACAGCTGGTTGGTGCTGTAGCGGAAACCGGCCGCGGGCAGGTGCACCACCACCGCCGACCACAGCATCCACACCGCGAAGGCCACGGCCAGCGCCGGCACCGACAGCCAGAGGTTGCGCCGCGCAAGCGCGCGCGCTGCACCGTCCCAGCGGCCGCGGTCGTCGGGGTTCCAGTGCGGGAGGGTCGACGTTCCACTCATGGCAAGGGCTGGCGTGATGGTCTGGTCTCGACCAGGCCTCAGGGGTTCTTCACGGAGGCGTTGGCACGCAGGTAGAACCACCAGTTCAACACCAGGCAGGCGGCATAGAACACGGCGAAGCCGTACATCGCGTGCTGCGGCGTGCCGGCCTTGATCTGCGCGCCGATCACCACCGGCGCCACGAAGGCGCCATAGGCGGCGATGGCCGAGGTCCAGCCCAGCACCGGGCCGGCCTGGCTGCGATCGAAGATCACGCCGATGGTGCGGAAGGTGCTCCCGTTGCCGATGCCGCTGGCCAGGAACAGCAGCATGAACAGGCCCAGGAACAGCGGGAAGTACTGCTCCGGCGCGGCCGAGCCGTAGGCCTGCATCATCACGTAGCCCACCGCCACCGAGGCGCCGGCCATCACCACCGAGATCACCTGCGTGACGATGGAGCCGCCCACCTTGTCCGAGATCCAGCCGCCCACCGGGCGGATCGCCGCGCCGATGAAGGGGCCGATCCAGGCGTAGGTCAACGCCGAGGGCGCGTTCGGGTTCTTCAGCGTGTGCGTCATCACGCCGTTGGCGTCGGGCACGTGCTGGAAGCCGAAGATCACCGTGATGGCCAGCGGCAGCGCCATCGAGAATCCGATGAAGGAGCCGAAGGTGACGATGTACAGGGCCGTCATCGACCAGGTGTGGCGGTTGCGGAAGATGGCGAACTGCTTCTTCACGCCTTCCTTCATCTCGCCGAAGGCCGCCAGCTTCATCACCGCCAGCGCCAGCATCACGTCCAGCGGGATCGCCACCCACATGCTCAGCACGCCCAGGCCGGTCGGCGCAGGCAGGTACAGCCAGAGCATGAAGATGGCGGGCACGAAGGCCAGCGTGTACAGGTAGGTGATCTTGGCGAAGGCCACCAGCGGGCTGCCCGTCGCCGGCGACACGGTCTTCAGGTTGTTCATGCCCCACCAGCACAGCAGGGCCAGCGGCACCAGCGACAGCACCCAGGCGAACCCGGCGTTCTGGATCCAGGTGGGCGTGCCCGCGGCGATCTTCCCGAAGATCCATCCGCTGTCCTTCACCAGCGTCATGGGCTCGCCGCCCCAGCTGCCCAGGACGCCGCCGAAGAGGCCCACCGTCATCACCAGCGGAATGACGATCTGCATCGTCGTCACGCCGAAGTTGCCCAGCCCCGCGTTCAGACCCAGCGCCGTGCCCTGCAGCCGCTTGGGAAAGTAGCTGCTGATGTTGGACATCGAGCTGGCGAAGTTGCCGCCGCCCACGCCCGACCACAGCGCCATGAGCTGGAAGGACCACAAGGGCCAGTCGGGGTTCTGCAGCACGATGCCGGTGCCGATGGCCGGCGCCAGCAACATGGCCGTGGTCAGGAAGATGGTGTTGCGGCCGCCGGCCAGGCGGATCAGGAACGAGGCCGGGATGCGCATGGTGGCACCCGAGATGCCGGCGATGGCGGTCAGCGTGAACAGCTCGGCCTGGGTGAAGGGAAAGCCCAGGTTGAGCATCTGCACGGTGATGATTCCCCACATGCCCCAGACCGCGAAGCCGCACAGCAGCGCGGGCACCGAGATCCAGAGATTGCGGTAGGCGATCCTCCTGCCGGTGGACTCCCAGAACGTCTCGTCCTCGGGGCGCCAGTCGGCGATGTCGGGTCCGGTGCCGGCGGGGGTCGGGACGGGCTTGGCGGTGGTCGTGGAAGTGCTCATGGGGTTCTCCTCGGGCCTTCAGCGCACGAAGCTGCGCGACAGCGGCGAGGCGGGTGCGTTGGCGCCCATCACCTCGGTCTTGCGCACCTCGGTCCAGTACATCCAGATCAACGAGACCCAGACCACGCCGTACATCAACATGAAGGCGCTGGAACGCACGCCGGTGAGGTCCATCAGCGCGCCGAACATGATGGGCAGCACGAAGCCGCCGAGGCCGCCGGCCAGGCCGACGATGCCGCTGACCGTGCCGATGTTGTCCGGGTAGTCGTCGCCGATGTACTTGAAGACGCTGGCCTTGCCGAAGGCCCAGGCGATGCCCAGGATGAACATCAGCGCAGTGAAGACGTAGACGTTCAGGCCGACGTGGAAGCTGCGCGGGCCGTCGACGGTGAGGATGGTGAAGTCGGTCTGCGGATAGCTCAGCAGGAACAGGCAGATCCAGCTCACCCACAGCACCCACCAGGTGACCTGGTGCGCGCCGTACCTGTCGGACAGGATGCCGCCGAAAGCGCGCAGCACGCCGCCAGGCAGGCTGAAGCAGGCCGCCAGCAGTGCGGCGGCCTGGATCGACAGGCCGAACTCGCCCACGTAGTACTGCACCATCCACAGCGCCAGCGCCACGTAACCGCCGAAGACGATGCTGTAGTACTGGCAGTACTTGAGCACCTTGGGGTCCCTCAGCATCTTCAGCTGATCGCTGAACTTCACGTTCGAAGACACCAGGTGCCTGGGATCGCTGCTGCTGCCCAGCCAGAACAGGATGACCGCGCCCAGCATCACGGCGGCATAGACCTGCGGCACCAGCGTCCAGCCACCGATGGCCAGCAGCACCGGCGCGGCGAACTTGTTGACGGCCGAGCCCGAATTACCCGCCCCGTAGACGCCCATCGCCATGCCTTGCCGGCTCTTCGGAAACCAGCGCGCCACGTAGGGCGTGCCGACCGAGAACGAACCGCCGGCGAGGCCCACGAACAGGCCGATGACCAGGAAGTGCCAGTAGGCCGTGGCGTAGCTCATCAGCCAGATCGCCGGCACGGTGGCGGCCATCAGCACCGTCATCACGATGCGGCCGCCGTACTTGTCGGTCCAGATGCCCAGCGGCACGCGGATGAGCGAGCCGGTGAGCACCGGCGTGGCGGTGAGCAGGCCGAACTCGGTGGCGCTGAGGCCCAGCGTCTTCTTCAGCGGAATGCCGATGACGCCGAACATCATCCACACCATGAAGCACACGGTGAAGGCGATCGTGCTGACGATGAGCACCGACCAGGCCTGGCGGGGAATGGGGGCGTTCGAAGCGGAAGGGGAGACCATGGGACGGGCTCGTCGATGCGATGACGAGACTGTCCCGCGATGCCGCCGCGGCGAACATCCGTCCGTCGGGCAGGACGGACGCGGCAATGGGACGATGGCGCCGCGGAGCGGCATCGTCCGGAAGAACTACCCGGCGCGGTTTCCCGGGAGAACTTGCCTCAGGTCAAGGCCGATCCGGCTCGCGGCCTGCAGGCATCACGCCTCAGCCTGCCAGGAACCCGGCGGGCGAACCGCTGTAGTCACGGCCCGAGCCCGCCTGGCACTTGACGACCGCAGTGGGTGTGAACGCCCCGGCACCTTGCAGGAACCGCACCAGATTGGCCAGGTGCCGTTGCGACGGCTTGTAGTGGCCGGAGTTGTTGCTGATCGCCGCGACGCTGCCCTGGTCGATCTTGATCATGCCGGCGCATCGCACACGGCGACCCGATACGAAACTGGAGTGGTGGAAGATGTGCTCGCCGTGCTGTGCGATGAACAGTTCACCTTCCTCGGTCCAGACGTACGCCGCCATGCCCTGCCCGAAGCCCTTCAGGGGATCCTTGGCGCTGGCGCACTGGTAGTTGGCCGTGGAACACAGCGTCGGCGCTATGTTCGGTTGGTCCATGTCGAAGGCCTTCAACGGGGCGGGAAAGAGCACGATGCGCTGCTGCGAGATGCTGGATCTGCGGCGCTGGTCCATGCGCTCGTAGGGCACGCTCTGCGCGTCGGCGGTGGACTTGTCATCGGCCACGCACACCATGCTGGACTCCAGCCACATGAAGAAGGGCTTGTCCTGGCGCGGGTCCTTGGCCCAGAGCTCGAAGGCGTAGCCGCAGCTGCCTTCGTCGTCTCCCTCGAAGTTGCTGCGGTGCACCGGGTCGAGCTGCTCCAGCCTCACGT
Organism: Rubrivivax sp.; assembly: GCA_022843905.1. Lineage (GTDB taxonomy): Bacteria > Pseudomonadota > Gammaproteobacteria > Burkholderiales > Burkholderiaceae_C > Rubrivivax. The sequence continues at coordinate 3,850 of JALHMT010000005.1, read as the reverse complement.
GCGGGTTGAGGCCGACGAACTCGTTCGTGCGTTCCTGTGGCGCGTTGAACAAGGCCAGCAGCGACTGCGGCGAACGATAGGCGTAGCCGCCACCACCGACGGCGTAATAGGCCTTCAAGGTCTTCAGATAAGCCGCCTTGCGCAGGGACCGCCGCGCCAGGCTCAGCATGTGACGGTCGAAGGTGAACGAGGCTGGATCGGAGCTGCGATAGGAGTTGAAGAACTTGTTCTTGGTGGCCCCGCTGCGGTCGGCAGCGGCCGCTGCGTCGACCTTGAACACCCGCATGAAGTCATGGGCCAGCGCCGAGATCTCCTTCAGCGCGGCAATGCGGCTGTCGATGTTCCTGTAGACCGTCTTGTCGATCGAGTGGTAGGACTCGATCTTCATCGTGATGCGCCGCAGCGCAGCATCCTTGCTGGACAGGCTGCGCTCGAACACCGCACGGAGGTTCGCCACGGCGCCCACGGGCGAATGGCTGGCCGTCGAGCCGTCCGCCTTGGGCAGGACGACGTTGTTCCAGGCCTGACGGCTGATGATGTCTCTCCAGATCCTCATGACGGCTCCTGCGGCTGCGGCAGCGAACGATGTCGCCATGCCTGCATCCTCGATGGGACCGGGCGCGCCGGCTGTGACGCATTCACACGCCGCGTGCGAACTGGTGCCGCCTGGGCGGCCGGCGCTATGGCGCCGAGACCTTTGCCACGATGCGCCAGTTCCGCAAGCGCCCTTCGTCGAGCCGGAAGGTGTCGGCCACGCGCAGCTGCCATCGCCCGCGCACGGGCTTGCCCAGCAGTCCGCGCAGCGCGGGCTTGTTGCTCACGGTGTACGTGCGCACCAGGTTGTCGGCGCCGCCGCCGGTCTGGTTGTGCAGCGACACCGAGGTGCCGTCCGGCGCCAGCAGGTCCACGCGCAGGTCGCCGATGTAGGTGTGCGCGATGTTCACCAGCACACGCAGTTCCTGCACCTGTCCCGACTGGTCGATGTCGATGGCGCTGAACACCGGCGTGCCGAGATCGGGAATGAGCAGGTCAGGCGTGACCCTCAGGTCCACCGTCTGCTGTTGCGCGACCGAGCCCCGCGCGGCGGCCACCGCCTTGGCGGCGTTGACCTTGCCGTAGCCGAACCACAGGCTGAAACCTTCAGCGTCGAAGGCGCCGGGTCGATTGACGGGGGTGTCGGTCTCCATCGACAGATCCTTGTCGGCGGTGCGGCGCAGGATGTCCCGCACCTGCAGGGCCGTCAGGCTGGCGTCGGTCGACAGCACCAGGCCGCAGACACCGGCGACGGTGGGCGTGGCGCTCGAGGTGCCGCCGAACTGGTCGGTGAAGCGGGAGCCTGGCGTGAAGTCGGAGCCGGCGCCGAAACCCTCGTTGTCGGTGGTGACGATGCCGCGACCGGGCGTGCTGACCTGGCCCAGGTCGTCCCAGTTGTCCGACGGCGCGCAGACGCTGATCTGCCGCCCCCAGGATGAATAGGCCGAGCGCGTCTTGCGTGAAGTGCTGGCGCTGACGGTGATGGCGTCGGGATGCGCGGCCACCCAGCGGTCGATCGGGCCGCTGTAGCTGCGCAGGCCGAACTGCGTGCGATAGCGGTAGGTCTGGGTGTTGTCGAGGTCCTGCACGGGGCAGTTGTTGTTGCCTGCCGCGATGCAGAACAGCAGGCCCTTGCCGCGCCGCCCGCCACTGCGCGCCAGCTGGGCCATGGCATCGCGCAGCGCCGTGCTCATCGGAGCATTGGCCGGACCCACGCCCCACGAACAGGAGATCACGTCGGCCAGCGGCGACACCTTCTGGAACATGCTGATGAAGTGGGCATCGCTCATGGCCTGCAGCGGAAAGCGAACCGCCACCAGCGCGCAGCCGGGCGCCACGCCCACCACGCCGCTGCCGTTGCCCTCGGCCACCGCCACCCCCAGGCAGGGCGTGCCGTGGTAGTCGCCCGCACGCGGCTGCACGTTGGCGTCCCAGTCGATGGCCGCGCTGTTGCCGGTGGCGCGCAAGGTCGCGTTCAGGCTGGCCACCACCTTGCCGCTGCCCTGGAAGTCGGGGTGAGTCATGTCGAAGCCATCGTCGGCCACGGCGATGACGATGTCGCGCCGGCCGCGCGTGACGTCCCAGGCCTCGGGCGCGAAGATCCCGGCCCCGGCCGCCAGCTGGTTGCCTGCAGCGGGCGCGTGCAGGTGCCACTGCGAGGCGAACAGCTCGTCGGGCGGGATGAAGAAGCGCTGCAGGGGACGCACCAGGTTCGGTTCGGCAAACTCGACCTCCTGCAGGTCATGGGCTGCGTTGGCAGCGCGGATGGCGTTCTTGCCTGTGGCATCGGTGACACGCACCAGGAAGGTGTTGTGACCCATGTCGCGCTCCAGCACCAGGCTTTCCCGCGCCAGATAGTCGTCGATGCTCTGCGGCGAGGCTCCCTCCTTGAACTTGACGAAGAAGCTCTCGGTGATGAGGAACTCGCTGCCGTCGGGCCGGGCCGGTTCGCGGTAGACGTGGTGCACCACGTTGTGCTGCGCTCGCAGCTTGTCGACGGACTCTTCACGGTCGTGCGCCACATCGGCACGCACCAGCTGCGGCGACGCGGCGCGCATGCGGCGCAGCTGCACGCCGGCGCGGTCGGCGGCGGCCTGGGCCGCCCCTTCGCTGGCGGCCTGGATGGTGATCGCGCTGGGGTCCTTCTCGACGGCGATCTTGCGACCGCCTTGCCAGAAGTAGAGGGTGTCGGCCATGGTGCAGCTCCTATCGCAGGACAAGTGGCGAAACGTCAGTCTGCATGGTAGGCCGCTGCGCGGCAGCGGCAATCCCTAATCAGGACGAGCGCAGCATGGTCGCCGGATGCCCAGGCGCCCTGCCGGCGGCGAGCTCAGAACAGGCGGACCGCACTGTCGAACTGCCAGGTACGTCGAATCTCGACCACGTCGAACTCACGTGCCAGCCCCGGTGCGAACGCCGGATAGGGTGCCAGGCCTTGCACCACGCGCCGGATCGCCTCGTCGATCTCGGCCACGCCGCTGGACAGCACGAAGGTCACCGACTCGACCGTCCCGTCGCTGCGCAGGGCCACGGTCACCAGGGGGGCGGTGTGCGGACGCCGCGACAGCTCCAGCACCTGTTCGGGCGGCATGTTGAGCTGGATCCTGCGGGCCCAGGCTTCGGCGTACTGGACGAGTTCCGCATTGGCGTCGCTGCGCCCGAACAGCCGGCCGCGGCGCAGACTGCTTGCCGAAGGCAGCAGCGTGTCCGGACGGTTTGCCGCCTGGGCCGCTGCGTCGCGCCGCGCGGCTTCTTCGTCGAGTTGGCGCCCCATCGCGCGGCGAACGGCTTCGCGGCGCTCGGTTTCCTGGCGGGCGACATCGGCTCGCGCGGCATCTTGTCTCGCGATTTCCTGCCGCGCTGCCTCTTGCCTTGCGACCTCTTGTCGCACTGCTTCCTGCCGCGCAGCCTCCTGTCGTGCCAACTCCTGCCGCGCAGCCTCCTGACGGGCAGCCTCCTGACGCGCGGCCTCCTGACGTGCAGCCTCCTGACGTGCAGCCTCCTGCCGCGCTGCCTCCTGACGGGCAGCCTCCTGACGGGCAGCCTCCTGACGCGCTGCCTCCTGACGGGCAGCCTCCTGACGCGCTGCCTCCTGTCGTGCCACTTCCAGCCGCACCGCCTCCTGGCGCGCCGCTTCCTGGCGCGCGGCCGCTTGCCGTGCCACCTCCAGACGGGCTGCCTCCTGCCGCACCGCTTCATGCCGCGCTGCCTCGATGCGGGCGCTCTCCTGTGCCGCCACTTGGCGCTGGACCTGCTGCTCCAGAGCCGCCAGACGCTGCACTTCGACAGCCCTGTCCCGGGCCAGCGCTTCGCTGCG